>JAWSVG010000058.1:0-68496 GCA_033852035.1 Desulfocapsaceae bacterium
CCCGACTTATTTCCCGTTTATCTGGGTGAGGTCACAAACGTTATATCAATCGGTGTGCCATAATCTCTGTTGTGGTACAAACTGTACATGTTTTCACTTTGTAAGTGATTGAACTCAAAAGTTAATGGTAGTGTTGTGGATGTTTATTTTAAGTGAAATGGTTAGAGGAGAGGGGTGGAATGTGCTAATGAAGAGAGCATTGTGCCGTACAGGAAGGTGAAAATTCGGTACGAGAGATACAAAATTGTAGGCTGCCTACAATCAGAAAGGGGCAGGTTGTGGTGCTGCCAACGGAGTACTGCAATTCTGCCGCCACAGGAGGGAAATTAGAGGTTTTTCTCCGCATTGATAATGTCCAGCAGACCGCGGTGCAGCTTTTTGACGATCTCACTCTCAGAAATACCCAGCCGCTGTCGGTTGCTGATGTCGAAAATCCCGTCATCAATCTCTGTCTTTTCGCCCAGGGTTCCTCGTATCTGCAGATCATGCTTGTCTGTGATTGCGGTGAGAATTTCCCTGTTTTTATTCAGCTTTTCAAGCTGGATGTGCACACCGGCCCTCATGGTTGTCCCGATATTAGTGGGGCAAGATGTAAGGTAGCCGTATTGCGCGTTTTTTTCGAAGTGAAGGTGTGATTCCACAGACGTAAGAGCTCTGCAGAGACGGGCAAAGACAGCTGACAGATTGGATGATGTTTCCTGGGAAATGATGCGCAAATGGTCCTCTTCGTTTACCCAGACCCGAAACCGTTTATTATGGGAGTAGAAAATCCCCCTGCACTGGGGAAAGTCAGTATTGAAACCGGCAGCGTCCTGAAACCTATCCCCTTTCCCAAAAAATAATTTCTGCTCACAGAGCTTCTGTCTTTGCTCTTCATTGAGAGATGTAAAAGAATGATATTCTCCCTTCAACTCTCCTGGTAGCCGGACAAGCGCCTCAACAACTCGTTCTTCAAGATGTTTTCTGCTGGCAAGGTCAATATGGTTGGTAAAGTTGAACCCTTGAAGGTTTCTAGCCACTCGTATCCTTGTCGAGAGTATGAATCTTTTCCCCGGGTCCGGGTCGCTAAGATCTACTGTCTGAAGGTCATGATACTGCTTTTTCCCTTTCGGGCTATTATGATATTCCTGTATGATGGGGTCAAAGAGAGGGGCAAAGGTCTGGTACGATTCGGCGTCTCCTGCATAGATGCCTATCGCACTATCGGGGTTTGCCATGCAGGACTGGATGGCTTTTTCCAGGGTAAATCCACTGGTTGTTGATTTCTGTTCGAGGGTTTTGAGCACATCTTTGCTAAGGTGCTTTACTACAAGGCTTTTGGATGCTGCTGGCAGGCTGATAGTCAAAGGTTAGCACCTGGTATTGAGAAATACAATAATCTGTTGAACAACAGGTTGCTTGCGTAGCAGCTGTTTCCATCTTTTATAGCAGTTCACCTCTGAATCGTCAATGCAGGCAAGATCAGCTTGGTTTCGTAGCTCTCATGACAAAAGAAGAAATATACGAACGATACTGGAAGGACCTGGTCGTTCTCAGAAGGCAGTTTGCAAATCGTGACATTGACAGCAATGCTGCTTTTCAAAACCTCAAGAGGCAGATTGAGATGGAGCGTGATGATCGCTTGAAGAAGTATGGCTATACGCCTTTTCATGGGCAGTGGTAGACGAATCTGTTGAGTATTGAAAATCCTCATTTCTAAAGAGTCTGAGACAGTTGTCCACAACCTCAGAGTCGTAGAGAATATTTCTGTTTTTACTGATTTCCTCAAGTGCTGCTTGTCGTCCAAGACTTGGCCGGTATGGTCTATGGGTTTCCATAGTCTCTACAACGTCGGCAACACACAAAATTTTTGCTTCCAGAAGTATCTGGTCACCCCTGAGCCCCTGAGGGTAGCCCGAACCGTTAATTTTTTCGTGGTGCTGTAATACTATCTGGTCTACCGGCCAGGGAAAATCAATTTGATGGAGAATATCATAGGCCACTTGAGGATGCCTTCTGATTAACTGGAGCTCTGCCTCGTTGAGTCGCCCAGGTTTACTCAATATCTCTCCCGGGACCGATACTTTCCCCATATCGTGGATAAGACCCGCCATCTGCAGTCCCTTGGTTTCACTCTCAGAAAGATTCATCTCTTTGGCGATTGCCAGGCAAAGATCGGTGGTACGCCTTTGATGCCCAGCTGTATATGGGTCTCGCTCCTCCAAAGTGAGTGACATCGCATTGATAAGTTCATCGAGGCTATTTTGCAGCTGGAGGTTGCTTTTGCAGAGTTTCAACTGTGTTCGTTTCCTTTCCTCAACTTCCTGCTGTAGCTGGCTATTGAGTTTTGTCAACTCAGACGTTCTTTCCTGAACGAGAGTCTCCAGCAGGTCGTGGTGTTTTTTTAATGTATCTTCCGCCTGCATTTCTTTAGAGACGATAGTGAGCAATCCTAAAGACAAACAGATATTGTCCTGCTCATAAATCTCTATGGTAGCCTGGTCTTTGAGCCATATCGGTTTATTTTGATCAATGCTGAGCTTGTATACTGCTTCGGTTGTCCCTGCGTTTTTTCCTTCCTCTCGCAGGGTTTCCCAGGCAACACTGAGTTCAATCTTGGATTTAATCTGCCTTTCCAGCCCGGTTTCGACCCCAAGTTCCTTGTAAATACGCCGGTCTTTAACACACCGGCGAAAGACCTCTGCTATTTCATGTTGTTCACAATTAAGCAGTGTGACAAAATCCTGCGCAGCATATTCGTACCAGATATGTTTCTCGTTACCCTTCCAGGCTGCAATATACAGCATTGCTGAGCTGCCTGTGTTTTCAAAGGCCTGGTAACACTTGATGCAATTTGCCAGACGGTTTCTAAGAGAGGCTGAAAAACCCTCTGATGTTAAAATGATGCCGTGGTAGTTACGATCGACCACAACGGTTTTTTCTTCACTATTTTCCATTAGCTCTACTTTTTGAGATGATGTGAGAGGGGTATCCCACGGACTACTGGTGATCAGTGTACGGAGTCAATGATCAGGTCGGTCAGTCCGGCCTGATCTTCAACTTTATAAATCAACAGACTCATAAATCCAGAGCGTAGAAATAATACCTGTTAAGGTCTATTAATCCTGAAGAGGTTTTGTCCGACTCATTAAAAGCATTCTGAAACCAGTCATAAATATCCCAAAAGTCATCTTGAGCACGGTTTACGCCGTACTTATTAAGCCTTTTAATATCTTCAGGGCTAGCCGTATAGGTATCAAGCAGCTCGTAAAAATCTGGCACATCCTTGAAATCCACTTCAAAAAAATAGTTCGGGTAGGAACCGACAAACCCTTCTATAAAATCTACCTTATCTTTGGCCGGGTCAAGGTATTTGGCCTCTCTAAAAAGAAACCTGACGTTATCGTGCCATCTGTCGACTACAGCCGAAAAGACTAGATCACCCTCACTCGGGATATCTTTTATACGAATCCAGGCAAGATTTGCATTGTGACTGGCAACATGGCGAAAAAAAGACACTCCCGGAGCAGAGGTGGCAATGAGTCCCGTGAAAAAGTCGGACTCTGTTTCGTATTTCTTGGGAAGTACAGGGTATGGCGCACCGGCCGGCAGGTAGTTGTTGTCAAAATCAATACCATCAGCCTTGATCTGTGTTGTAACAACAGCCTCAATAAATTCTCTCTGAGGGCCATCGGTTGAGAACTGCGTTCCCGCAGGAATAGGGGCGGGAGAATAGTTGAGCTGCTTGAGAGTGTTTCCTATGTACCAGGACTGCATGATTGGTTCACGCTGATCCTGCGGCATAAAATCAAGGAAATACGTCTCTCCTTCAATGCGCAGTGCATCCATATAGAGTCTCGTCGCGAGTTGGTGTCCGGCGGTACCGTAGACATCGAAGCCGGCAACGAGTGAGTAGTAGATACGTTCAAGCAGCGGGTAGTCGACAACCCATGCTGTTTTCGGCAGATTACCGAGAACGCCTCTATGCACCGATGCGCTGTCAAAGTGTCGCAGGACAGTAAGAAGAGGGCTGTCGCTGGATTTATCTCCTTTCCAGATAACATCTTTGGTCATTCCTTTAGGGTACAACGCAGCATAAAATTGCTGTCTCGCCTTATAGAAGTCAATGGCACGTTTATACTCTCTGTTTTCAAAAAGGATCTTGTATATTTTATAGTCACTGCCGACCTCGCTGGGCAGGATCAGGTTGTCTGCCTGCAATTTGAGAAAGCCGGGGTATTTGACTGAGAGATCAGATTCCGGGTCAATAAACATGAGCCAGAAGTGATCATTGATCACGTTCAGTGCCACCTGCCCTTTGCAAACCGGCCCCCTGATAAATGTCATGATTACGTAATGCACATTGTCAAGCAGCCATTGATATCGACTCTTTGCAGGAATCTGCTCGTACGCCTTAAACGGGTTGGCGCTCAAAATAGGATCATAGCTCACTACATGGGGTGTACTCTGCCACTTAGGTTTGATAAACAGCTCATGGAAACGGTTATATTGATGGTTGTTCATTGAAAAGACCATGTGGGTCTTATGAACAATAGTTGCGTGTATTTTTTGGAATCTATAGTAAAAAGCCTCCGCTCCGGGGGGATCATATGGTCGTACTGTCGGAATAATGTCGATTTTTTCTCCAGGCCCTGTAGTCGATCTGACAAGTTCGTAAAACTCATTGCTGCCGGTTTCAAAATCAATATGAGCCAGAAAGAGGTGATCATACAGGTAGCGGGCAGTCATCCTGTATTTTGGGTCAGAATTGTTGAGAAAATTCTCCCATTTATTCACCATGGTCTGGTCTTTTTTCGGAACTGCTTTGAGAGCAACCTGTTGCTCGGGAGTTGGCCCTTGTGAGCCTTGAGTCAACCAGCCGACGACGGTGTTGAAATCTTCATTTTTTAGAGGCGGGAAGCCGAAAGGCATACCATTGTTTGGGTGTTTTTTTAGATACTTCTTCGCCTCATCTCCGTCTTTGCTGCAGGTCAGATTACTCGCTTCAGAGTAGTATTTCCCTTCAACTTTTGGGGAAAGACGTTTGTGATCAACCAGCATATACATCACAGATTCATCGTAACTTTGCTCACCGTTTTCGGTAACGCTGAAAAATCCTTTTTCACGCCAATCTTGTGTTGATTGCCCATCGATAAAAAGGCGGCTTGGCTCCATTGTTCTAAGGCGGGAGGCATTGTAGATGCTCTCTTTGCTCGCGCCACGGTCAAGGCCTTCCCAGGAGCTGAGTTTCAGCTGGCAGGGAGAGTTATAGCACGAGTGACAGACAACACATCGTTTAACCAGGATAGGTTGTACATCTTCCAGGTAGTCGAGCTTCTTAGTTGGAGGGGTGAAATGGTAGGCAGGAGTCTGTGGAGGTGGTGTTGCACAGCCTGCAAGAAAGAGTGAAAATGCAATGGTCAGATAAACAATAATCCGCATAATTTTGCCTCTAGAGCTAATTTTCCAGTGAAGTGACACGATGTTGTGGCTATAGTAGCCAAAGTATAACAAACTATTGCTTTTACGCTCTCAAAAAAAGCTATTATTGTGAGTGCTTGTTCTACCAGTGAAGAGGTTCGCCGTACGGTGGAAATAGGTGTTTTTTTTCATTACTTGAAAACCCTATTCCATAGAATAAGTCAGTAGAGCCGTTCTTAAATGCCTTGGTTTTATAGAGAAAGCGTGACGTATCAGCCATTTACATGGTTCCTTATGCTTTAAACGGTCATATTTTCTTTTAAAATTCTATACATTTTCTTTTCAGGTGCTACAATATCTATAAGGCTTTTGTCTATGTATGATTGATGGGTGAAGCTTGTAAAAATGAAACCTATTGTGTTTAGAGAACTTGAAAATTGATTTCATCTTCTTATTGTGTGGCTTTTAGTGGCTTGTTTGTGAACAATCGATATGGAGTTAAAGATGATTGGTGAAACAGGTGCCGTAACGGTACAAATTAACAGTGATCGAGTAAATCGTGAAAGTTCCGTTCAAACGGACAGACTGCAGCAAAACAAAGAGTCAGAAGTTGAACAGCAGCCTCAGGAGTTTTCAGACGTGACCAGCTTTTCTGCAGAGGCTTTGGCTCTTTCCAGGGAGGTGACTGCACCTTCGGGCAATGCTGAACTGCAAGGGGCAGAGACAAGTGTCCAACATCCGCAGGAGGTGGACTCTTCTGCCTATAGACCTGTTGATTTCTTAGCCTAAGATTACTGTTAGCAACAGATATACGTTCTTTCAGCTTGAGTGATAAAGAACACCTCCCTTCCTTTTCGAACCAACTTTCCTCTGTGTTATCTGTTCAAGAGATAAAAGATTGTGGCCTAACCCCGATAAACGGGAAATAAGTCGGGATAAGTAGAGAAAAATAGATCAATGGCTGAGACAGAAAACGTGCCAAAGGGTGCGGATGGAAATATGGGACGGATCGGCGCTCGTCCCTATTGGGTATTAAATTTGTCAATTAGTATCCGGGCTCTTCATCAGGTGGGGGCCGCCGTTTTTCTGGCGTCATTTCTGGTTGAGGAAATAACCGCTCCCCCCGTAGTCTATCTTTTTCTCGTTGCTATCAGTGGAGTCGCTTTGGTTGTGACAGAGGCAATGAGACATCGTCAGATTCACCGGGAATTATCCGGGGCAATCACCTTGGTAAAATTGCTTTTGCTGGGAGCAGCCTATCATGATTTCCTGCCGGCGACACCAACTGTACTTGTCGCTTTTGTAATCGCCTCCCTGGGTGCACATGCACCAAAAGCTATCCGCCATAAGCTAGTTTTATGAGGTCTTCATTATCTGTTTTTTATGTGTAGGTGTTTGAAATTGAGGCATGACCGTTTGCTATCTTCTATGATGATAGCCAATAACCTCATCTTGGACAGCCTCGTAGTGGCCTGAAAACAACCTGGAGCCAGGGGAAATGCTGCCCTTGAGGTGTGTGTTGACAAGAGAGGATATTGATGTTGCGAATAATTTTGACAGGGATTTTGGCTGCCCTTTTTTTTAGTTCTACCTTTGTACTCAACCGTGCCATGAGTCTTGACGGTGGTCACTGGGTCTGGACTGCCTCTCTGCGATATGGCTGGATGTTGCTTTTGCTGCTGGCCTGGCTGACAACCTCAGGACGGGCGCATCTCATCAAGCCGGTGCTTCGACTATACCGGGAACACTGGCTGTTCTGGACAGTGGCTGGGAGTGTGGGCTTTGGTGTGTTCTATGCGCTACTCAGTTTTAGTGCCTCATACGCTCCTGGCTGGGTCGTGGCGGCTACGTGGCAGACGACTATTCTGGCTACACCAGTTGTGCTGTTGCTATTTGGTCGTAAGGTTCCGCTGCGCGCTTTATTTTTTACACTTATCGTCTTTGCAGGTGTGGTGCTAGTAAATATAGAACAGGCTACGGAAATGCCCCTGCGGAGTGTATTACTGGGAGCCCTCCCTGTTGTTGTCGCTGCTTTTGCCTATCCTCTTGGCAATCAGATGGTGTGGGAGGCAAGAGGGGCTTTTGATCACGATGGTACATTTTTTCAGCGTTTTATTCCAACCATAGAGCATCCGGTTATGGGTGATGCTATATGTCGTGTTCTCTTGCTCACTCTGGGCTCATTACCCTTGTGGTTGCTATTGATTGTGATTACTGATCCGCCGATGGTTTCCTCCGGGCAGCTCGTTAAGACTATGCTGGTGGCTTTGCTTTCGGGGGTGATGGCGACAAGCCTTTTCCTGACTGCCCGGCATATGGCGAAGACTCCTTCCGAACTGGCCGCGGCAGATTGCACTCAATCTATGGAAGTTGTTTTTTCCCTTGCTGGTGAATCGCTCCTCCTAGGAGGTCTTTTGCCGGGAACCATGGGCTGGGCAGGTATCGCACTGACACTGCTTGGTTTGGTGTTGTATATACGGGCTCCTAAAACGTAAGGTTACTTTGAATAATTTTGTTTCTTCTGAACTCTTTTTTCGGCAATTTTTCTGAATATTTTGATTAAGACGGGAAAATTTCGGAAATTATCACCGGAAATTCTTCGCAGGACCAGATCACTGTTCGCAACGACTGTGGCGCTTCTGACTTTTTCTTTGGAGAAATAGGCCATCTCTCCAAAGACATTTCCGGCACTGAGAGAGGTTATTAACCGGTCCTTTTTATCAAAGATATTGACACTGCCGTCATCAATGTAATAAATGCCGTCCGGGCTGTCTTCCACCTGAATAATTGGTTCGTCTTTCTTTTTCCATATAAGCTTGAACTGTCTCTCCCACTCTGTGTTAACGATCAGTGTGTTGTAAAATTCTTCATCCATTGCCCTGAGAAGCTCAGCAGAAAGATTGATCAGTTGTCTTCCCTTTGTATTAGACGTTGTTTCAGCTGCTTGCATGCCAACCTGGGTGAAGTTTTTGTCAGGACGCGGGTTGTTGCTTATGTAATCAAGGATACGTTCAATGGGCAGATCCTTCTTTTCTGTCATTTCAACAAAGAGATCCTGTGCCTGCAGTAACTTTTGCCTGGCGTGGGGGAAGTCTGGGTAGACCCCCTGCAGGATATTACCGCAGAACAGTTCAATAGCCCTGTTTTTCAGTTCGATAAAACGCATAAGTGTGTCCGGGTTCACCTTCGCGGGAATGTTGTGAATCCCCGGTTTGTAGACCGAAAAGACATGCACCGGGTGGTTGAGATTTTTTGGAGTTACTTTACCTATACTAGTGAGGTACTTAGCGTAATCTGTTTGCCAGAAAGCCACTTCTCTGTCCATAAGGACCAAGGTACCGAAATAACTGCAGAGCTCTTCCAGTCTGCTGGCAACAGAAAAGCTGGCCCCAAAACGCATGGTTTTTCCATCAAGGACAGCCTCGATAATATGTCCAGAAAACAGTCCTATACGGGTTCTGGGAATGGTGCCATTTTCCATGGCTGCGATCATTTCAATGGCAACTTTGAGAGCTAAACCGCACATTTCATTCTTGCCTTCACCGGATTTTCTTTCAAAAACGGCTACGGCTCCGTCTCCAGCTGAAGACTCTATACGCTGCTCTCTTCCACAGACAGAATGGACTATGTCTTTCAGGTTTGTGTGATAATCCAACATGAAATCTTTAATTTCAGCTGGTCGCATATCTGTTGCCTTGCGGGAATAACCAACCATGTCACTGAGCAGGATGACGACCTCTTTCTCAATTCCGTTTACGCTGGAAGACTGCTCTGCAGGGGACAGGTCATTGAATTCTTTCATCGGGTCTGTACCTGGTGTTTCTTCTGGATCTTAAGATGTTAGATTGATTTTTGGGAGATGTTCAAAGTGTTTTTCTTGCCGCCTCCAGCTGTAATGGCCGATAGAACTCCAGCGAGTATAACATCATTCCAATCATCGTAGCCTCCAAACAAGGAATGGTCAAAGAAAAGATGCAGAAAAAAATGAATATTTCTAACGGTTTTAATGCAGAATAGTATCGCTTCGTGACTCCAAAAAGAGTTGCTAACCCATTGAGGGTGTGCTAGCCTCCAACACTTGAAGTATTGCATTTACTCGGCATTTTCTGACCAGGATCAATACTGTGCTCATTTTTTCAGTGTCGTCCACGAAGGGATATGTATGAAAAACAACAGTCTGAGAAAACACAAATTACTTGTTACCATAAGCGTGCTGTTTACTGTACTTATTGTTGTTTTTGGCCTGTTCTTCAGACAGTTTATTTATTGGCAGACTTCAAAGATGCTGCTGGAAGAATCAAAGCGGCAGTTTTCAGAGATTGAAAATACCTTGACTCTTGATTTTATAAAGACACAGTCTGTTGTCGCCCAGACAGTGCATTTGCTTGCGAAAACAGGGGTTACAACTGCGAAAACTCTCGAGAAACGACTACAGTTTGTTCCTTTATTTCAGGCCGCTCTTGAGCAGGAACAGCAGTTATCCGGACTTCAGGTGGGGTACGATACAGGTGACTATTTTATCGTTCGTCCAATTGACGATGAAACCACGCGCAGGCAGTTCTCTGCACCGATGGAGGCCGCTCTTGTCATTGATAACATTACTACCGAAAATGACGGAAAACGATACCTTCAGCGACTCTGGTATTCCGAATCCCTTACAGAACTGGGCCGGTCGGTTCCTGAAATCAACGATTATGACCCCCGGGTTCGGCCATGGTTCCAAATGGCACTTGCATCAGAGAAGGAAGTCAGTACCAGGCCTTACGTATTTCACTTTGTCCAGCAGATGGGGATCACTATCGGTTATATGTCGCCAAGCGCAGGAGCTGTGATTGCAGGAGATGTGACCTTAGTACATCTCTCTGAGACCCTGGCAAAATATCAGCAAACTCCTCGTTCAGAAGTCATATTACTTGAAAAAATGGAGGAAAATTTCTGGGTCACTGCCTATAAAGATCCGAAGAGTATGATTGCCAAGGACGGGAATATATATCGCAGATCACATGCCGGGGAGTTGGGCAGTCCCATTCTAGAGTTCGCCGCAACGCAGCCAAACCTTCTGGAACCATTTTTTACCTTGGAATATGTTGGAGAACGCTGGCTCGGCTCTACAAAAAATCTGACCCTTCCAAGCAGCAATAGTTTGTACCTCGTCATGCTTTCACCAGAAGATGAGCTACTAACAGAAGCGAGAAAATTGCAGGCACAGGCCCTGAAGTTTACTCTCATCATGATCCTGTTGACGATCCCGTTCACCTGGTATCTTGCGAAGAAAATCTCCAGGCCGATGCAGATGCTTGCAAAAGATGCTCAGCGAATTAGCCATTTCGACTTTGCCGACACAAAGGACAGGAGTTCTTCCATCAAGGAGGTGGACGAGCTTGGTTTGGCTATGTCCATGATGGAATCAACTATTGGACAATTTATTTCTCTTATAAGCTCACTGGCCAGTGAACAGGATTTTGACAAATTACTGCATTCAATTACTGAAGAGACAATGAGTGTCAGTCATGCCAATGCGGCTTGTGCCTATCTCGTTAATGATAAAAGAGGAATATTGAAGCCTGGCTCTGTCCAGCTACGGGGAAAAGGAGATCTCGATCCTCAGGCTCTACCGGAATATGAGTTAGAAGGGGATGCTGAAATTATCAGAATTCTGAACGAGGGCAAACGGTTTATCACTTTACAGAAAGAAGGGTCAGCGTTTGACCAGATTACACAAACTCTTGGGCTGCACTCCATGACTGTTGTCGCCTTGCCATTAAAAAATAGGCAGCAGGAGGCGATAGGCCTGCTTTGTCTGTTTTATGATGAAGAGAGTAAAATTGCCTCAGAGGAGCAAAGGGGGCGACTGGCATTTGTCGAGGCTCTCTCAGGATTCGCAGCGGTAACTTTGGAAAGCCGGAAGATGCTAAGGATGCAGAAAGAGCTGCTTGAATCGTTTATTAAGCTGCTGGCTGGAGCAATTGATTCCAAATCCCCCTATACAGGCGGGCATTGTCAGAGGGTTCCGGTTCTCACAAAGCTTCTGGCCCAAAAAGCCTGTGACTCGGCGGAAGAACCTTTTGCAGGCTTTGGTTTGAGCGACGAACAGTGGGAAGAAATACACATTGCAAGCTGGCTCCACGATTGTGGTAAAGTCACTACACCTGAGTACGTGGTAGACAAGGCAACGAAACTGGAAACCATATATGACCGGATTCATGAAGTGAGAATGCGCTTTGAGGTATTGAAACGGGATGCTCATATTTCCTACTGGAAACGAGTCGCACGAGGTGGTGATAGAGAGCAACTGTGGACACAGCTTGAGGCTGAGTGGGCGCTGCTTGACGAAGAGTTCGCTTTTGTGGCTGAATGCAACCTCGGTGGTGAGTTCATGGCCGAGGCCAAGGTCGAGCGATTACAGGAGATCGCCAGTCGGAGCTGGCAGCGAACTATTGACGATCGCCTTGGAATTTCCTGGGAGGAAGTACAACGTAAAGAGCGACTGCCTATCCAGGAGTTACCCGTTTCGGAACAACTACTTGCCGACCGGAATGACCATCTTTTCATCAGGAGTGGTAAATATCAGCTTCAAAAAGAAAATGACTATGGTTTTGTCCTCGATGTCCCTGAGTACCTTTATAACAGAGGAGAATTGTATAACCTCAGCGTAGCTCGAGGTACGCTGACCGATGAAGAACGCTATCAGATCAATGATCATATCGTACAGACTATCATCATGCTTAAACAGCTGCCGTTTCCCAGTCATCTGGTTGGAGTACCTGATATTGCCGGTGGACACCATGAAAAGATTGATGGCACTGGGTACCCCAGGCGGCTCGTTGGCGAGCACATGTCGCTTCCTGCGAAAATGATGGTGATAGCTGATATTTTTGAGGCGCTCACTGCATCCGATCGCCCATATAAGAAAGCGAAAAAGCTCAGTGATGCCATTAAAATTATGGGCTTTATGGAAAAAGATAATCATATCGACTCAAATTTGTTTAAACTGTTCCTGTCCAGTGGTGCCTATCTTGAATATGCGCGGGAGTATCTCCTGCCCGATCAGGTTGACGAAGTGGACATCAGCCAGTACCTGGAAAGTTGATGTTGATAGAGTGGCTGCTGTGGTGCACTCTGGCTTTCTCTACTTTGCGTCTGCAAAGATTTATAAGGTACTTATCCTGACATATTTCCCGTTTATCGGGGGTAGGTCGCAATGAAAAAATACACTATGTCATAGGAGAATGGTTTTCGCTTTTTCTCTGACAATTACAGCTCGATAAAACATTACTCTTTCTGAGAAGGTATTATGAGATTTAAAACCATTGTTCTAACTATTTGTTTGTCTTTGTATTTAGGCGCATGCAGCGAAGATAAAGAGGCACTTCCGCCTCCTCCGCCACCTGACGTATCTGTTGTGGAGACGAAAGCTCAGGAAGTACCTCTTTATCTGGAGTTTGTGGGTCAGACTTTTGGTTTGAAAGACATTGCCATACGTGCCCGTGTAGAAGGTTTTCTTGAAGGCATGCACTTTAAAGAAGGCTCTGAAATTACCAAAGGTGACCTGCTGTATACTCTTGAGAGCCAGCCTTTTGAAGAGAAGGTCGCAGCCCGGAAGAGTGGTGTCGCCGAAGTGAAGACCATGCTGGCCAAAGCTCAAGGCGATCTGGGACGTATCAAGCCTCTGGCTAAAATAAATGCTGTAAGTCAAAGTGACCTGGATGAGGCTGTCGCCGCTTATGAGGCGACGCTCTCTTCTCTGGACGCTGCCAATGCTACCTTGAGAGCCTCTGAAATTGAACTGAGTTATACAAAAATACATTCACCGATTAGCGGGATTATTGGCAGGACTCAGGCAAAGGTCGGTGACTTTGTGGGGAAAGATCCTAATCCTGTGATTTTAAATACTGTTTCCCAGGTCGACACGATACTGGTAACCTTTTTTCTCACAGAAACCCAATATTTACAGCTTGCCCGTGCAACCGATGAGGAGTGGCAAGAAAGCAGCGAACGAGAAGGGAATTTTCAGTTGATTCTGATAGATGGCTCTTTATACGAGCACACAGGTAAACCTGATTTTGTAGACCGGGAAATAGATACCACCACCGGCGCAATACTGGTACAGGCGTCTTTTCCAAACCCGGAAAAATTACTTCGTCCCGGGCTGTTTGCTAAAGTGAGAATAAAAGGGCAGGTCATTGAAGATGGCATTCTGATACCACAGCGATGTGTGATGGAGACTCAGGGGTTGTTCAATGTGTTTGTTGTTGATGACAGCAACAAAGTTACAATACGGGAAATTAAGACTGGCCCCAAAATTGGATCTTCCTGGTTGGTAAATGAGGGCCTCAAGGCCGGAGAAAAAGTTGTTTATGAGGGGCTTCAAAAGGTCAAAGACGGCATAACTGTCAATCCGGTCATTGCCGAAATCAAACCAATAAACCAGGATGAAAAGTGATCAGACATGGGTGATTTTTTTATAAGAAGGCCCATTGTGGCCATGGTAATAGCCATTTTTATGGTCATTATCGGCGTGGTGTTTCTGAGCGGTTTGCCTATGGAGCAGTACCCTGATATTACTCCTCCTATAGTCGAAGTCAGGGCTAATTATACCGGGGCCAATGCGGTCAGTGTTGAACAGTCGGTTGCCACTCCGCTGGAACAGCAGATCAACGGTGTTGACAACATGATTTATATGAAGTCCACCAATGCCAATGACGGCAGTATGACTATCCAGGTTTCCTTTGATGTTGGCACCGACCCGGATATGAACACCGTTTTTACGCAAAATAGGGTGGCTGCAGCTACCGCCAAATTGCCGGAAGAGGTCAAGCGCCTTGGGGTGACTACTGAAAAATCATTACCCAACATCCTGATGCTGATCTCTCTTACCGCTGATGACCCCAATTTTGATCAACAGTTCCTGGGCAACTATTCTCTTATCAATATCAAGGACATTCTGTCGCGTATAAAAGGTATCGGCAGGGTGAATGTAATTGGCGCCAGCGACTACTCCATGCGAATCTGGATCAAGCCTGATCGACTGGCACATCTAGGCATTTCTGTACCGGAGATTATGGATGCCATTCGTGCTCAGAGTGTGGTTGTTCCAGGAGGTAAGTTCGGTGCGGAACCAGCACCTCCCGGTAATGAATTCACCTACACTGTTCGGCTGCCGGATCGCTTGCAAAACGAAAAACAATTTGGTGAAATTGTTATCAGGACTACGCAGGAAGGTTCCCAGGTAAAAATAAAGCATGTCGCCAGAGTCGAACTGGGAGTTGAAACCTACAATGCATTTACTCGTCTAAACGGCAAACCCTGTGCGATGATAGCTCTGTACCAGGCACCGGGATCCAATGCTGTAGCTTTGGCCGAAACGGTCAAGACTACTATGGCTGATTTGTCCAGCTCCTTTCCTAAAAGTATGCGCTATGACATTTCCCTGGATACCACCACTGCAATTACTGCGGGTATAGACGAAATTATAGAAACGCTGCTTATCGCTCTGGGTCTTGTTATTCTCGTGGTCTTCGTCTTCATACAGGACTGGCGGGCGGCGCTTATTCCTACCATCGCCATTCCCGTTTCCCTGCTTGGCGCCTTTATCGTTTTCCCCATTATCGGTTTCACCATCAACGTCCTCTCACTCCTGGGGCTGGTTCTGGCCATTGGTATCGTAGTTGATGACGCCATTGTTGTGGTGGAAGCCGTGCAGGTTAATATTGAAAAGGGGATGACGCCCAAGGAGGCCACGAAGGCGGCGATGAAGGAAGTAACCGCACCGATCATAGCTACCACTCTGGTTATGGTAGCGATCTTTATTCCGGTAGCTGTAATGGGCGGCATCACCGGGCGGCTTTATCAGCAGTTTGCAATCACTGTGGCGGTATCGGTGGTATTCTCTTCCATAAATGCCCTGAGCCTGAGTCCGGCACTCTGTGGATTGCTGCTCCGCAAACAACAGCCCATGCGTGGTCCCCTCGGAGCATTTTTCAGATTATTCAATGTAGTCTTCGATAAAGTAACGAAAGCCTACACTGGCCTCACTCGGATTGTTGCCAGCAGGATTGCCATAGGCGTAATTTTTATGCTGGTGCTGACGGGTGGCGTTGTGTATCTCGGTAAAGTGTTACCGGATGGCTTTATGCCAAACGAAGACATGGGCTATCTGATGGTGAATGTGCAGCTGCCCGATGCGGCCTCTCTGCAGCGCTCCGATGCGGTGGTCAAAAAAGTTGAAGAGATCATTGGTAAGCACGAAGAGGTTGAGTTTGTTACAGCCGCCACCGGATTCAGTCTGATCTCAGGGAGCATGTCTTCAAATGCGGGCTTTGTGTTCGTCTCCCTGAAAGACTGGAGCTTCAGGGCAAATACTGCCAATGATGTGGTGGCGCTCTTGAACCAGGATTTTGCAAGTGAGGTGAACGAGGCCCAGGTTTTTGCCTTTGGTCCACCTCCTATTCCAGGGCTTGGGAGCGGTTCGGGTTTTACCATGATGATTCAGGACCGGGCTGGAAACAGTCCTGAATATCTGGCTAACCAGACGGCCAGTTTCATCCAAACCGCACTGGAACGGCCTGAAATTGGTTCTATGTTTACCACGTTCAGGGCCAGTGTTCCACAGCGCTATATGGAAATAAACCGGGACAAAGTACTTAAGGCCGGAGTGTCGCTCAACGATATTTACACCACAGTTGGCG
This sequence comes from Desulfocapsaceae bacterium, assembly GCA_033852035.1. Classification (GTDB taxonomy): domain Bacteria; phylum Desulfobacterota; class Desulfobulbia; order Desulfobulbales; family Desulfocapsaceae; genus Desulforhopalus_A. The sequence goes on from JAWSVG010000058.1 coordinate 16,089, forward strand.
CCTTTCTAGGTGGATCTTACGTCAATGATTTCAACCGATTTGGGAGACTTTATAAAGCCTATATCCAGGCTGAGCCGGAATACCGGATAAGTGAAGAGAAAATAAACCTTTTCTTTGTGAAAAACAGTGAGGGGAAGCAAGTTCCCCTCAGTGCCTTTGTCACAATCAAAGATATTGCCGGGCCGGATTTCACCACCCGTTTCAATCTCTACCGTGCCATTGAACTGACCGGTGGGCCCGCCCCCGGGTATACCTCTGTCCAGGCGCTGGATGCACTGGAAGAGGTGGCAAGAGCCTCTTTGCCGTCCGATATGGGGTTTGCCTGGTCGAATATGTCCTTTCAGGAAAAGCAGTCTTCTGGAACAGCAAGTGTCGTTTTGGTTTTTTCTCTCTTGTTTGTTTTTCTCATTCTTGCGGCTCAGTATGAAAGCTGGTCGTTGCCGTTTAGTATTTTGCTGGGTACACCCTTTGCCATTTTCGGAGCCTTCCTGGCGCTGTATCTTGCTCGCATGACCAGCACCAGTTATGAGTTGAATGTTTTCGGCCAGATTGCTCTGGTTATGCTGATTGGTATGGCTGCCAAAAATGCTATCCTGATTGTTGAGTTTGCCAACATTGAGTTTAATAAGGGTTTATCTCTATATGATGCGGCGATCAAAGCTGCAACACTGCGCTTTCGTCCGATCTTGATGACTGCTTTTTCGTTCATTCTGGGTGTGCTTCCTTTAGTGTTGGCTTCCGGTGCTGGCGCCGAGGCCCGAGTGGTTATGGGAGTAGCTCTACTGGGCGGCATGAGTCTGGCGACCTTATTTGGGGTGTTTTTCTATCCCATGTTATTCATCTTAATCGGGAAGATCGCCGGATATGAGAAAAAACGAAAACTTCAACAACAGGTACTGGTCGCAAATGAATAAGCCCAAACTACTATGCAAGGCATTCACGCCCTCGATTCTGGTTATGCTGCTTCTTTCTGGTTGTGCGTTGGGCCCGGATTTTGAGGATCCGAGCGTTGCTTCACCCGAGGAATATCGAACTCAGGTGATGCCGGTAGAACCAATCACCGACCTGCAATGGTGGGAGCTCTTTGATGACCCGCGGCTCTACTCCCTCGTTACAAAGGCTCTTGAAAATAACCGGGACCTCTGGATTGCTGTCAGCCGCATCGAGCAGGCACGGGCAACAGTTGGATTTGTTAGGGCCGATCAATTCCCCACAATGGACGTTGAGGCTGGGGCTGTGAAGGGCAACTTCAGCGGTGGCTCCCGGTCGTCTGACACAAACTCAACTGTATATCTGGCAGCGCCAGTCAACTGGGAAATTGATTTTTGGGGGAAATTCAGCCGTTCTACTGAGGCAGCGCGGGCGGAATTGATGGCCTCTGAATATGGTTTGAAAACGATTCAACTGACACTTATTGCTGATGTGGTGTCAAGCTACTATCAATTGCTTGATTTTCACAGGCGTCTGGTTATCTCAGAAAACACTCTGGATTCCCGAGTTGAGAGTCTTGTGATAATTCAACATAGATTTGATAAGGGTATTATTCCAGAGCTTGATGTGAACCAGGCTGAGATACAGAAAGAAATCGCTGCAGCTTCTATCCCCCTCTATGAACGTGAAATATCAAGGGTGGAAAACAGGCTCAGTATATTACTGGGTGACCTGCCGGGGGATATCTCGGTGCAGCAAGATATCGATGATTCGCTGGAGCCTCCTGACATTCCGGCCGGAGTCCCGTCGGATATCCTGGAGCGTCGCCCTGATATCGTCCAGGCGAAATATTTCCTGAAAGCCCAAACCGAAAATATAGGCGTTGCTGAAGCCTTGCGGTGGCCGGCAATCTCCCTCACAGGATCATTTGGAGTTGCGAGCACAGAACTCGGTTCAGTCACTGTTGATGGCGGTGTCTGGTCGGTTGGCGGCAGGTTATTGGGGCCGATTATTGATTTCGGTAAAAATAAAAGACGAGTGGAAATAGAAGAGCAGAAGGCAGAACAGAGCTTGTTCCAATATGAAAATACTGTTCTTAACGCCTTTCGTGAAGTTGAGGATGCGCTGATTGAGATAGCTACGTATCGCCAAGAGCTTGCAGCTAGAATTCGCCAGCAAAAAGCAGCGAAAAACGCCAATAATTTATCCAAAGAGCGGTACGATAAAGGTGTCAGCAGCTATCTTGAAGTATTGGATACAGAGCGTACCTTGTTCTCCACAGACCTGCAAAAATCTGAATTACAGCAGAAATATTTTAACGCCTTTGTCAATCTTTACAAAGCGCTTGGTGGCGGCTGGGTCAGCAAAGCTGAGCGGGATGCAGATACTTCAGCGCCGGCTCCGGCCAGTTAGTGTCCGTCTCAAAATGATCACTTCCCCCTAACTCTTTGTTGTTGCTGAAGTTAGCGAGTAATGAGGTGGTCAGGGATGTCGATCCCCTGCTCTCTGTAAAAGCGAGCAGCGCCGGGGTGCAGTGGAATGGGCAGGCCCTCAATGGCTTTGGAGAGCGCCATGGTCCTGGTCGCAGAGTGGATGATATGTAAAAAAGGCAGGTTTCGATAAATAGTTTTGACGATGAGATAGACGACTTCATCGTCAACATCGTCCCGGACTACCATAAAATTGGGCTGAGCGATCGTGGCTATCTCCAGATCCTGTCCGGGGTAGGAGCCTGCCGGGATGACAAAGCGATTCCAGAGTGGATAGTCCTTATTTACGGCCTCCAGCTGATCATCGGTGAACTGCAGCAGGCTGATATCCTTGCCCAGGGCCTCAAATGTTTGGGTAACTGCCCTGACAGGGACCCCGCCCGGCATGTTCATACCGTCAATAGACCCGTTTTGAATAGCATAGGAATTAGAGCCGTAGTCGATGGCGGCAATCTGGAAGTCGTCATATGGAGAGTAGCCCAGCCGTTCCAAGATATAGTTCCCAGAACCTTCTGTTCCGGAGTGGCGCTGCCCCAGGGAAAACCATCTGTCTCTTAGTGCAGCGAGATCAGTCATGTTTCCGCTCTGGATGAAGTCGGACCTCATGGCAAAGTGTTCCACATTCTGCCAGAGCATGGTTATCGACCGGAGGTGGCGCTGCGAGCCTTGCTGCTTCAGCTTGCCGCTTCCGTTCCAGGCCCAGGCCCCGTATAGACCTTGTAATATGGCAAATTGTGCGCTTCCCTCCCGTAACATTGTGACATTCTCACCTGAGCCTGCGGAACTGACAGCTGAGAGAGCAATGTGATGGCTCGGTTCGAGTTTGATTTTTGTGAGGGTGGCCAGAGCAACGCCAACGGGGTAGAATGTTCCACCGGTTGTGGCGGTCGCAAAGGTGTAATGGTTGGACTCTGTCGCCTGTGCGGTTGAGATGGTGAGGAGCGAAGAGAGCAGAAACCAGCAGAGTATTTTTGCGGACTCTCTGCTCAAGCCTGCAGTGGCGGGTAGACCTTCATAACGGCTGTGCATGTCAGTCACTCCTTTTCAGGAAATCTTTACGGGCCAGACCTTGGTTTTGCATCTTGAGGTTGAGGGTGCGCCTCGGTATGTCAAGCTCCTCCATGACCGCCATTATGTTTCCATTATGGCGACGCAGAGACTGCTCTATTACACAGCGCTCAAAAAGACCTGCCTGACTGGCCAGCGAGTTTTGGCTGGATACCGTAATGTGGGGTTCGGCATGCTGTAGTATATAGGGTATACGATTTGCAGCTGGCAGTGAGGAGAGAACATAACGTTCAGCCGTATTCTTTAACTCCCTGACATTTCCCGGCCAGCGATAGGTCATCAGGGTGGTGATGGCCTCGTTGGTTAACGGAACTACTTCTCTTTTGTAATGTTCAGCTGCACGGAGGCTGAAGTATTCAAAAAGCAGCAGGATATCGTTACCGCGTTTGCGTAGCGGTGGGATGTGGATTTCCGCAAGATTGAGGCGATAATAGAGATCCTCTCTGAACCGTCCTTTCTGACACTCTTCACGTGGGTCACTATTTGTAGCACTGATGATTCTAATGTCGATGGGCACCGGGGTGTTGGTGCCTAATCTTTCGATCTCCCTTTCCTGAATGACACGGAGTACTTTTACCTGAAGGTTCGTCGGCATGGAGGTAACCTCATCCAGAAAAACAGTTCCGCCGGCACCATGTTCGAATTTACCAATGCGCTGAGTCTGAGCGCCGGTGAAGGTACCGGCCTCGTGACCGAACAATTCACTCTCAAAAAGGCTTTCAGGGATCGCACCGCAGTTGATGGCGACAAAGGGACCGTTGTGTCGTTCGCTGATTTCGTGTAGACAACGGGCCACTACTTCTTTTCCACATCCTGTTTCACCCACCAGAAATACACTGGCATCTGTGGGGCCGAGATCGTAAATCTCCCGGTGCAGCATTTGGGTGACATCGCTATTGCCAAGGAGCGTGTTTTCAATATCCGGACTTTTCTGCAGCTGCTCTTTTAATCGTCGGTTTTCGAGTACAAGCCGTCTTTTCTCCCCGGCTCTTCTTATCGTTTCCAGTAAGATTTCAGGGTCAAAGGGCTTCTCAATATAGTCATATGCCCCTTCGCGCATTGCAGAGACTGCCATTCGAACATCGCCGTGAGCAGTAATGAGTACGACCGGAATTTCGGCGTCCATTTGAAGGATGGCCCGCATCAGCTCCAATCCGTCCATACCAGGCATTCGAATGTCGCTGACAACGACACCTTCAAAACCGGCATCAATATTTTTAAGAGCTGAGTGGCCGTCTGCAAAACATTCCACTTCATAGTCGGACAATGAGAGCCACTGGGACACGGATATCCGCATGCTCTCTTCATCGTCTACCAGGAGGATTGCACCTTTTGTCATTGTAACCGTTCTCTGTTTTCCTGTTGGCTGGTTTCTGCAAGAGGTAGGCGCAGAGTGAAAACGGCACCGCCATCAGGGTGGTTGTCGGCCTGTATAGTGCCATTCATTTCGTGGACTATACCATAGGATATTGACAAGCCAAGTCCAAGTCCTTCTCCGATGTCCTTGGTAGTATAGAATGGGTCGAAGAGGAACCCCAGCGCCTTCTCTGAAATTCCCGGGCCACTGTCATGGCAAGAGAGTATAGCGTACCCCGCATCACTTTTCAGCTCTATGTGAAATATTTTATTACTACTCTTTGTCATGGCGTCCAGGCTATTATGTATGAGATTGTTCAATACCTGTTCGAGTTGCAGGCTGTCGCCCTTGATGATGACCTCTTTGTCCCCAGGAAGATCTGTGCTCAAAGTGACCTGATTGTCACTGAACTGCAGCTTCGTGAAGGTGAGTACGCGACTCATAACCCTGCCTAAGTCAACGGACTCCCTTCGTCCCTTGCTTTTCCTGGCAAAGGTTTTTAACTGACCTGTTATTGTGGCCATTCTTTCCGTTAATTGGGCTATGAAATCAAGGTTTTCCACTACTTTTCCAGACTGTTCCCGTTCAAGGAATATTTTGCAGCTGGCAACAAAAGTACGAATAGCAGTAACCGGTTGATTCAATTCGTGGGAGATTGCCGCGGACATATGGCCAAGGGCTGCAAGTTTGCCGGCTTGAACAAGCTCTTTTTGGGTGTGTCTCAGGGTACGTTCAGTTTCCTGGTGTTCCTCTATTTCGAGTTTAAGCAGCTGATTCAACTGTTTGATTGCCTTTGCTTCCCGAGCCTCCCGCCTGCTCATGATTTTCTGACGCCTCTCTCTTATATAGAGCAGACCAAGGAGCATGGTTGTACAGATGACAGTGGCAATGGCCATCGCCTGTCTGGCGACTTTGCTCACAGGGTCGAGGTTTGTCAGGTAATGAATTCGCCAGCCGTATTCTGTCAGCTGGGATGATTGTTCGAGAAAGGTGACATCATCGAGGATCAGGATATTGCCCTGATCCGTGGTTTGTCTTCTTACTTCCAGAGCTGTCAGCGGCTGCTGAAGGTACTGGACCTTACGAAGCAGTTCGATAGTCTTTGCCGGCAGAGGGCGCAACGACCTGTACTTCCACTCAGGACGGCTGCTGAGAAAGAGTACGCCGTGGGAATCACTGACAACGATTGTTTCGCCGCTCTCCTGCCAGATTTCCTGCAGTTTTTCCAGGTCCACTTTGATGACAACAACCCCCAGAAGCTGCCCTGTTTCAAAAACAGGGTAGGAAATAAAGAAGCCAGGTTTTCTTGTCTGAAGGCCCACTGCATAGTAGCCACCAGATTTACCTTGAAGTGCTTCCAGAAAGTAGGGCCGGAACGAGAAGTTTTTTCCTACAAGGCTTCTGTCGGAACGCCAGTTGGAGGAGGCCACAGTATTTCCCTGACTGTCGGTAACAAAGATCAGGGCATCTGTCTTGATTCCAAAATCCTCCAGGTGCGGGTTTACTTTTATGGGGGGCAAATGAGCTTTAAGGAGACTGTGGATGCGGGTGTCTCTTGACAGCAGATATGGAATATGCCGGTATTTTTCCAGGGTGCCTTTAAGGGAGTTGGTATAGAGAGTGGTTCGGGACTCGCCTGTTTCTCGTATTTGTTCGAGCTGCTGATTTTTGGTAAACAGGGCAGTCTGCCAGATGGCTGCAGCCGCAAAAGCGAGGACAGAAAAGAGTATTACCCACTGATTTTTCAGTATGGTTTTGGCTAGTGGCTGAAATCTGCCTGACATGGGCTTATCTGCTGCCCCCCTTTACTAGCAGGCTGGCATTGGGAATGTAACAAATGGACTCCCTCTCTGTTACACCGCCGCAATGTGTCATTACCTGAGCGTGACTCCAGGATTCTATCCCGATGAGTCGGCATGTCTGCTCGTCGAGGCTGCTTATAAGACCAATACGTATCCGTTGTAATTTGGCCATTGTCGCAAGGGCAGTACCTCCGTTTCCTTCGTAACTCGTAGACAATGTATCAAAGGCATCTTCAAAAGAGTCAAGTTCGAACCAGGGTAGGAAGGTTTTGGAGCCGATTTCGTCCCGGCATTCACAGTAGATAAGCAGCAGACCACCATCTTCAACAAACATCGCCGCGTTGTGAACAGCTTTATGGCTCTGAATAAAATTAATATCTTTTGGGTAGCCGCCACAGGAAGCGATCACGGTCGCGAACAGGGGTGAGGAGACTTCGCAGTTTTTCCCATGCTGGTGACAGGCCTGCAGGAAGGTTTGTCGGCCCTGGCCCAAAAGCAGGTCACAGAGTCTGCCGTGGGAGTCGAGGATACCGTGGATGGCAAGGTCGGCCACCATTTTTTCTTCTATCTCAAAGAGATCCTGGGCCAGGGGGTTATCTTCGAGGCGTCCCGGTTGGCATCCTGTGGCCATGGTTCCATTTTGTCTATCAAGATAGAGGCCGTGATTGGCATATATAGCCTCTTTTTCACCGCATCCGGGGAAAATGAGTTTGCGCCCTCCACCATAACCAGCGAAATAGTGGTGACAGACCGGACCCATGGTTATGATGGCACTGGCTTCTGTGAGATCACGCCTAAGCCGGATAGGGGTGCCCCTGGAAGTGTGACCCAACTCTGTGAATTGTGATTTTTCCTGGCAGTTGTGGTGGAGGAAGCAATAAATATTGTAGGCTTCTCCATAGGCCTGCAGGCACTCTTCGTCGCTCTGCCTTGGGTGGGTTCCGTAGGCTATCATGATGCGAAGATTAGTACTGTCCATACCGTGTTCCTCAAGCAATTCTATCAGGAGCGGCAGGTACTCGGGGTATCCGCACAGTCGTGTCTTGTCAGCTACAACCAGAACAGGATTGCTGAGATCAAGAACCTTTTTCTGTAAAAACTGATCCAGACGCCTGCTAAAGAGGTCTGGCGATATTTTCGTGGAGGGTTCCTGGAGGTTCAGCTGTTTCGTGTGAACTGGCAGGGCCAGTTCAAGGTGTTCTTTACCGTAAGAGATTTTCATTATTCCAGGCTACCCGTTTGAGCCCTTTTTTACATTATAAAGAAAGAGACAAATTAACATAATCGCTGCGACGGAATGAACCAGTGTGGAAAAAGGTGCTATCAGGAAAAATGCAAGAGCCAGGGAGACAAGGCGCAGATAGGGGTTCAGGCGGTTTTCGAGGTGCCCCTGAAATGCACCTGCGAAGGCATAGAGACCCAAAAGAGCAAACGTGAAAATGGTCAGGTCATCCCTCCAGCTTCCACCTAGCATAGGTGTGTAGGCGAAGAGTAGGGGGACTATGTACAGCCCTTTTGCCAGCTTCCATGAGTAAAATCCGGTGAGCATCGGCGGTGTTTTGGCGATAGCCGCAGCCGTAAAGGCGGCAAGACAAACAGGGGGGGTGACGTTGCTGTCCTGGCTTAACCAGAAAATAATGAGATGTGCTGAGAGCAGAGCAAAGGTCGCCGAGTGAGGTGAGACAGCCATCTCACGAAAGGTGCCAGCCAGGTCGACAGGTACAGCATCCAGTAAAGCCCTGGCCTCCGCCAGCGGCATGGCCTGGCTCAGCAATGCCACCTTCTCCGGCAGGGCAAGCATGAAGATTGCCTTGGCTTCTTCACTGAGAAGGCCTTTTGAAATTATTTCAGCTACCTGGGCGTCGATAATCAGGTTGTAGAGAGCTGGCGCGGAGAGGGTCCCGAGTACAATATATGCTGCAGTTACCGGGAGCCCCATGCCAAGAACCAGCGAGGCCAGGGCTATGAGGATTATAGCAATTATAAGGCTGCCGTTGGCCCATTCTGTGATCATCAGGGAAAAGGTATTGCCTATACCTGTTGTGGCAATAACATTGACGATCAGGCCGACACTGCAGAGAAGAATCCCTGTCATAATCATGTTTCTGGCACCGAGGGCGAGGGCTTCAAGTATGGCATTGAATCCCATCTTGTTCGGAGTCAGCCAGGACGCAACAACAACAGCCACTATAGAGAAACCCGCGGCATAGGTCGGAGTGAATCCGTAGATCAGCATACCGATCAATGCGCAGATGGGCAGTAAAAATGGCAGGCCGCCTTCTTTTAGAACGTCGAGTAGTTTAAGCTCTTCATCGTCGACCACAGCAAGGTTGCACCGCTTGGCCTCAATCCGTACATAAAAGGCCACACTGGCAAAGTAGAGTATGGCCGGCAATATGGAGACGGTGACAATGGTGGTATAGGGAATTTGTGTGTAGCTGGCCATGACAAAGGCGCCTGCTCCCATAATGGGGGGCATGAGTTGTCCACCTGTAGACGCCGCCGACTCAACTCCAGCCGCAAATTTCCCATCGAAGCCAGCCTTTTTCATAAGAGGTATTGTGATGACCCCTGTGGAGGCAGTGTTGGCAACGGCTGATCCTGAAATTGTGCCTGTGAGACCGGAGGCAAATACCGCCACCAGGCCCGGGCCTCCGACGGTTTTTCCTGCAACAACCCTTGCCAGGTTAATAACAAATTCTCCGGCGCCAGAGCGAAGCAAGAAGGCTCCGAAAAGGATAAACATAAAAACGAAAGTGGATGATATTCTGGCAATATTACCAAAGAGGCCGTCATCTCCGTAGACGGATCTGAACAGGATGGTTTCAGTCGTGAGCCCTGTGAACTTGAAAACGCCACTCAACATTTCCCCCCACCAGCCGACATAGGTAAGAGCCAGGACTATGAGCACCGGAATAATCCAGCCAGTGGTTCTTCTGGTAAACTCAAGTGCTGTAAAGATAAGTATGCAACCAGCAAACCATTCGGCATTTGAGAGTCGTACTCCCCTGGCATAAATGGCATCCTCCATGGAAATCATATAGATCGCCGATGAGGCTGCAGCAAGACCAAGGGCTATATCAACGGCCAGCAGCCATTTTTGTTTCCGGCGATGCCCCCCGAGGGGGTAAGTCAAACAACAGAGGAGGGCAAATCCCGCATAGTGAAGGGCATTCTGCCAAAGGCTTGGCAGTACGGTGATGATATTGAAATAAATGTGCAGTAAAGAAACCGCCACAGCCAGTATAAAGACTGTTTTCGATAGGAGGTCGGGTCTCTCCGTTATAAATATTTTCTCTTTTTCCAAAATGAATCTCCCTGGACGCTATGGCGGAAATGATGTAACTGCTGACTGAAGATACGAACTCGTTGGAGTGCAAAACAAAAACATTGCAGGCATAAACGTGTTCCCTGCCTTTGATTCAGCTGGAGGAAACGATGCTACAGGTGCAGGGAATTTCTATCATCAGCGCATCATAATAGTAGTCGATGATAGAAATTCGCCTCGTGGCAGAGAGGACGAGGAATCCTCAAAAGCCAGACCTTAGGAGAGCACTGAGACTATTTTGCAATAAGATTGTCAGGAATAGTCAAACCAATTTCCTCGTAAAAACGCGCAGCACCAGGGTGGAGTGGTATAGGGAGGCCAGCCAGAGCTTTATCCGTGCTCATGGCCTTGGTCGCCTTGTGGATTGCGTTCAGGAATGGGAGGTTTTCATAAATGGTTTTAGTGATTTGGTAGACAGCTTCCTCACTCGTGTCAGAACGTACAGCCAGGAAATTTGGTTGAGCAATTGTCATAATTTCTTTTTTTAGCCCGGGATACGCATCTGCAGGAATAAGGTAGGGTGTCCAGAGACCAAGCCCACCATCGGCGGTTTTTGCCTGCTCTTCCGTAAAACTCAGTAGGGTCACCTTGTCGCCCATAGAAGCGAGGGCTCGTGTAACTGCACTTGCAGGGACTCCTGCGGGGGTTCCCATTCCAGCAATTTGGCCGTTTTGAAGGGCATCAGCACTCGGGCCATAACCCACGTGGATTAACTCGTAATCTTTTTCAACATCGATCCCGAGATTGCTGAGGAGGACGGTGTTTGAGCCAATGGTTCCGGAATTCTTCTTGCCAAGTGACAGACGCTGGCCTTTCAAGCCGGCCATGTCAGCAATTGTCCCTGTTTTTACTTTGTCGCTGAGAACAGTGAAGTGCTCTACATTCTGCCAGAGCATTGAAACTGAGCGGAGATCTTTTTGTGGACCATCCTTGGCGAGAGGGCCTTTGCCATTCCAGGCATAATATCCATAAAGCCCCTGGAGGATTGCAAATTGCACCTCATTTTCTCTCAAGAGTTTAATGTTTTCGCCTGATCCAGCAGAGTTGATTGCGGACATGCCGATCTTCTGTTTCGGCTGCAATTTCACTTTTGTGAGGGTCGAAATGGCAACACCCACAGGATAATAGGTTCCACCGGTACTGGCGGTCGCCATTAGGAAGTTCTGGCTTTCAACAGCCTGGCTGTTTCCAACTGACAGCACACCGACAGCCACCATTGCCAGAGCAAAATTTTTCATGGAGGTGGTAATTTTCATCTAATTCTCCTGAGTTGAAGGTTGAGGGGGGATAATATGACGTACACATAAAGCCATGCAACTAATAGACCAATAAGTAATAAAAAAGGTAGTGGTAATAGCTAACGCTGGCTAGCTGCAAGTAAGTGCCTTAACCAAATCAGTTTCTTTGTAAAAAAACAAGAAACTTATTTTTAAGGCACTAATAATCATAGTAGCATAGACTCACTCTTTATGAGGGAAAGGAGAGGTATGAGCAGAATTATTCTGATGGCTGACGGGGGCTAGGAAGAATTTTGCCGACGAGCAGGCTAAATAACTGCTTGACTAGCTAACGATAATCAATTACATTTAGGATTAATTACTAATAATTGGGAGTCCGATGCAGCTTCGAATGACAAATCAGCGAGAGATTATTCTGCGTGAATTGAGGAGGTGCAAAAAGCACCTTACCGCAGATGAACTTTACGATATGGTGAAAAAGGATATGCCGCGTATCAGTCTGGCGACTGTCTATCGAAATTTGGAAATCCTTTCAGAAGCGGGTTTGATTGGCAAGCTTGAAATAAGTGGCAGGCAGAAACGCTTTGATTATGAAGTGGAAGTGCATGACCATATTTATTGCGTGGTTTGTCATAGAGTCGACAATCTGAATATTGAAAGAAATGAAATTGACGCCAAAGGGCTGGCCGCCGCTAAGGGCTATACCGTTACCGGATATAGGCTGGAGGCAATTGGGGTCTGCCTGGAATGTCAAAAAAAAGAATCAAAGAAGGAGGGCTTGAAATGAGTGGATGTGGGTGTGGGTGTGCAGCTAAAACTGCAGAGACAGGCAGCGAAGCAAAACAGGTCCTGGAAGCACTGGCAAAGTGCGACAAGCCGTGCGGTTCTAAGGATATAGCAGAAGCTACTGGGCTTGATAAGAAGATTGTAAGTAAAGAAATAACTGCCTTAAAGAAAAAAGGTCTGGTTGACAGCCCGGTTCGATGTAAATATGGAATCACCACAGATGGAAAGGCCTCTTTATAGGAAAAAGAATGTGGCACCTCAATACTGCAGACGTAATAGTCAATTGCAAAATTGAGGTGGTATTATCCTCGCTTTGGTGCAATGCATGGATAGAATAGCGAAATTTTAGTAGCGAAAGACCCACAGATGAGGATATCATCTGTGGGTCTTCTTTTTGATGTGAACTGCAACTTTCAGCTTTTACTAAAATATCTTTACTAACGGTGTCTTATGCAAGAGATAATAGCAAGAACACGGACTTTCAGGCGTTTTGTACAGAAGGAACCCATTAGTATGACTGTTCTGCACGATTTGATAGATCTGGCTCGTCTTGGAGGGTCGGCTCGCAATTGTCAACCATGGCAATATATGATTGTCAATACACCGGATGAGTGTTCAAAAATTTTTCCTTTTCTTGGCTGGGCCGGTTACTTGAAGGACTGGAAAGGACCCCAAGAAGGCGAACGTCCCAGTGCCTATATCCTTTGTTTATTAAACCGGAACTGGCTGAAAGGTTCTGACCGCGAGGCACAGTTTGATCTGGGTATTGCCAGCCAGAACCTGCTGCTTGGTGCAATGGAAAAAAGGATAGGAGGGTGCAGGATTGGTGCATTTAACCCCCAGATTCGTTCTCTTTTCGAATTGCCTGACCATCAGGAGATTTCCCTGGTGATTGCCCTCGGTAAGCCCCGGGAAACCGTAAAAATCCAAGAGAGTAAAAATGAAGAGGATATTCAATACTGGCGGGATGAGCAGAATGTACACCATGTCCCTAAAAGAACGCTTAAAGATTGTCTTGTAAACTGCTCTCTTCGCTAAAGATATGCAGGGGAATTTCATTGTCTGTTGGAGATGAGGCGCCTGGAGACGGCACCCCTCATTCGAACTTTCAGTCATCATTGTCGCCAGAAATTTGGGTTTGCAGTGGGGAAGGTTTCCGTGGATATGGGGCAGGTTTGCCCAAATCGCAGCCAGGGTGGGTGTATCTTCTGCAGGGCCGCAAGCTATACCCCGGGCTACCTGAAAAAAGAAGATGAAATCAGCGAACAGCTAAGGCTCGGAAAGAAGCATTTTTTACGCGGGAGGTTTTCTCAATATTTCGCCTATTTTCAGCAGGAGAGTTGTACGGCGGTTGACGAAGAATTTTTGCTGCCAGTCCTGTCTCTGGTTCTGGAAGATGAGGACTGTGTAGGGCTTATCCTCTCAACCAGGCCTGATTATATTGAAGCGTCTTTTATTGATCTTCTTACCGAAATAATTGAAGCCTCGGGTAAAGAGTGTCTTTTCGAGCTTGGTGTGCAGTCGGTACATGAACGTAGTTTGCAACTCCTTAATAGGAATCACAGTTATCTGGATTTTGTTCACGCCGCCCACTTGATTCAGGCGCCAGGGTGTTTTGAACTTGGAGCCCATCTTATTTTTGGCATACCAGGGGAATCTGAAGAAGAGATGCTTGAGTCTGTGAGGACGGTATGTTCTCTTAACATTAATGCTTTGAAACTACACCATCTCCAGGTTATTCGCGAAACGTCACTGCACAAGATGTATCTGCAGGGAAAGGTTGGGCTGTTTACCCTTGATACGTACATTGATTTTCTCATGAAAGCGATAGTGCTGGTACCCGAAGAGGTAACTATTCATAGACTGTGGTCGACTTCTCACCCAGATTTACTTGTTGGACCTCGTTGGAATATTCTGGCGGGTCAATTGAGTGCTATCCTGCACAATAAGATGCTGGCTCAGGGAGTGAGTCAAGGCCAGCAGGCTGAGTAATTCTGGTTTTAAATCCACATTCCTCATCAACGGGCTCATCAATAAAGTTTTTCGTAGGTGGTCAAGATTGAGGTGTAAACAAAAAGCATATGAGAAAAGCGGGTTAATACCAATCTGGGCTGGCATTATCCTTTATCTATGATTATTTACTAAATTAGGTCTGGTTGATATTGTTAGGTACTCTGGCTTCTGTAGCAGAACAGAGTGGGGAGTGTTGTCAAATTTTGACGTAATGATGGTGAAAAATATGGGTAAAAAGAAAAAGAAAAAAAAATGTTGCGGTAAGGGCAATAAGAAAGAGAGCAAGAGATGCAGCAAGTGCCCGAAGGGCTGATGCGGTTGTTGGCACTGTTGTCTTTTTGAAAATCGCCCCTGGCTGTAGCCCGGGGTGCTTTTGTCTGAATTACCTGTTGTGATATTTCAAACAGGCTCCTAGTCAATTGCAAAATTTAGTACCTTAGAAATTATTNNGAGTACTGAAAAGAGTCCCGACTTATTTCCCGTTTATCGGAGTTAGGTTTCAGAAAACCAGAGTAACTCTACACTATCCTATAACAAGATGGTTTGTTTTTTCAATGGGCTGATCATGTTTGAATACTGAGTCTAAACCAAGATAACCTGCCTAACTACTTGTGTGTGCTTTTGTGACATATCCGCTGCAGATTACGAAACAATCACGATAAAAAATAAGGGTCACCTCTGCGAGGTGATTGGCAATGCTCGATTGAAATGGTACCATAGGTACTTCAGAGCATATAAAGAAATGCACCTTCATAATGAAATACCCGTTTGGGGCGTGGACCGAGTAAATGGTACAGCCTTTTGGCAGGATTCTATCCATATCAAATACAGCCCAAGGAAAACAGATGGAAAAACAGTTTGAAATACAATTTGCTGATCGCATGAATCAGCTGCCTCCCTATCTTTTCGGGATGATTAACAAGATGAAGATGGAGAAGCGATGGAAGGGTGACGATGTAATCGATCTGGCGATGGGCAACCCTATAGATCCGACCCCGGGGCCTGTCACAGATAAGCTTTGTGAAGTGGCTAACGATCCAAAAATCCATCGTTATCCGGTGGCGGGGGGGATGAAAAACCTGAAGAGAGAAATCGCCCTCTACTACAAACGAAATTACGATGTTGATCTTGGTGGTGAAGACGATGTGATCTGCACCATCGGCTCTAAAGAGGGTATCTCTCATTTGTGTCTCGCACTCCTGGGTCCAGGTGATACCGTACTGACTCCGGCCCCAGCGTTTCCTATTCACGTTTATGCAGCTGTTATTGCGGGAGCCAATGTTTTACGTATTCCCATCAGCTCAGAAGATACTTTTCTGGCTCAGATAGGAGGAATGTGCAAATCTCTCTATCCGGGACCGAAGCTGCTGATGTTGAATTATCCCCACAACCCAACGGGTATTCTTGCCTCTAAGGAGTTCTTTGCTGAGGTTGTGAAGCTTGCCAAAAAACACAACTTTATGGTTATCAATGATTTTGCCTATTCCAAGATAACCTTTGATGGCTATGTGGCGCCAAGTATGCTTGAGGTTCCCGAAGCTATGGATGTCGGCGTGGAGTTTGGTTCTTTCTCCAAGTCCTATAACATGGCAGGGTGGCGTCTTGGGTATTGTGTGGGTAATAAAGAGATGATCGGGGGATTGTCGAAGATCAAAGGCTACTACGATTATGGTATTTTTTCAGCTATTCAGGTGGCAGGTATTGTTGCCATGAGAGATTGTGATACAAATATTGCCGAGCAGGTTGGGGTGTATCAGAAACGCAGGGACGTGCTTTGTGACGGTCTGATAAGGATGGGCTGGGACGTGGAACTCCCCAAGGCCGGCATGTTCCTCTGGGTAAAGATACCTGAACCGTATGTTCAGATGGGGTCCATTAAATTTTCCATCGAAATGATGAACCGGGCTAATGTAGCGTTGACGCCGGGGGCAGGCTTCGGTATCGAAGGTGATGAATACCTGAGACTCGCCCTGGTGGAAAATGAGAACAGGGTAAACCAGGCGCTTAAACAGATGCGCCGGGCCATGAAAGATATTGACGATGAAGTTGCTGCTGGAACGTTTGAACTGCGCCCATAACAGCAAAGACGGGGGCGCGGATTCTGCCTTTGAGGCACTCTGCGCTCAGATGAAAATCCTTCCTCCTTCCCGGTACTTATCCCAACTTATTTCCCGTTTATTGGGTCAGACGATGGAGCCTCTATGATCCCCCATCGTCCGCCGAATAATGAATTTTCTCTGGAAAGGCTGGTCTCATAGGCTCAAAGGAGGAGTTCTTCTATAGCCGCCGCTAGTAACTCCATCGAAACTTCCCGGATATTTTTACCTGTAGTCGTCCTTGAAAATAGTCGCGCAAGGTAGGTTCGCTGCCTTACACACATTCTCTCAATTCACTATTTTTGGTGCCTTGACGCAATTGGGTATACTAAAAAAAATAAATGAAACCTAAATTTGCAATTGTGTATGCAAAATTTAGGTGAAAGGCCTTTTGTCTCAGTGTTATTGGCAATTTCGTCTGTAGTTGTTTTGAAAAATGCGGAAAGCGTAGAAAAAATGTACCTATATTGACAATATGAATAGTTGATCGTATAATTAGTTGTTGAGACAACTGAGAGAGGCGAGGTGTACGATGAAACTGGATGAGATTAACATTTCCATCATTAACCATTTAAAGGATGGAAGGGTTCCGTTTAAAAAAATTGCAGATGACCTGCATGTTGCCGAGGGCACTATTCGAGCACGGGTTAAAAAACTTCAGGAGGAAGGTGTTCTCGAGATTGCGGGTCTTGTGGATCCAGAAGCTATTCCAGATAAGTATCTGGTTATGGTCGGCGTGAAACTCAAAGATATGGATCTTGTTGCTAAGGGAGAAGAATTCAGCAGGCTTCGGGGCGTCACCTCTGTTTGCGTCGTTACCGGGCGGTTCGATCTGATGCTTATGGTCATGCTGAAGAGGGAGTTTGGCATGGTCGAGTTTTACACAGAAGAGGTCGCTCAAATTTCCAATGTCCGCTCTGTTGAGACTTTTGTGGTCTATAAGAGTTTCAACCTCAAAGTTCCTCTGGCTGTTTGATAACCGGAAAATTCCCATGGAGACTCCGCAATGAGCACAGAGATTAAAAACACCCTGCTGCACGACTGGCATTTGAAGAATGGTGCCAATATGGCCGCTTTTGGGGAGTATGATATGCCCCTCTGGTACCCCCTGGGCGTCAAAGGTGAACACCTGGCTGTTATCCGTTCGGCGGGCCTTTTTGATACCAGCCATATGGCAGCCATGACAGTTCAGGGTGCCGAGGCGAGGAATCTGTTGCAACATTGTTTTTCAAAAGATCTGGAACGATGTTTGGGTCTGAAAAAAACACCTTTAGTTGAAGGTCGGTCTGTCTATGGTCTCTTTTTGAATCAGCAGAGCCATGTTCTTGATGACAGCATTGTCTCCCAAGTAAGCGACAGTCTCTATCTGGTGGTTGTTAATGCAGGTATGGGAACCATGCTCACGGAGCACCTGGGACGGCACGATGAGGGAATGCAAGTAGAGATTACTGACCTGACCGATCGTCTGGGGAAGATAGATATTCAGGGACCCAACTCAGCAAAGATACTGAAAAAATTGATCAGAGATCCAAAAGGAGTCTTTGAAGACTTTCCCTACTTTTCCTTCAAAGGGTGGTTCGAAGATGGTGCAGGTGTAGCAGAGACCGTTACTCTCAACGATAGTACGCCTGTTCTTCTCTCCAGGACAGGGTATACAGGTGAGTTTGGTTTTGAAATCTTCGTGAGACCTGAAAAACTGGTTACGCTTTGGCAGGAATTACTGGTAGCAGGTGAGGAATATTCACTTGAGCCATGCGGCCTTGCCGCCCGCGATTCTTTGCGGGCTGGAGCGGTGCTGCCTCTGTCTCATCAGGACATTGGAGACTGGCCGTTTTCAGAGACGCCATGGCCTTTTGCCCTGGCAGAGAAAGCTGAGAGTGGAGGGTTTACGAAACAATTTCTGGGAGCTGATGCCCTCTTGTCAAGCGAGACAAAAGAATACACTCTGCCGTTTGCTGGCTATGATCCGAGGAAAATGCCGGTTTCAAAAAGTTCCTTTGTCATGGACGAGGCTGGACGCAGGATCGGAATAATCCTGACCTGCGCCACAGATATGGCCATTGACAGAGTAAAAGAAAATATCGTCAGTATTGCTACACCTGTTACGGCTGGAAGACCTGAAGGATTTGCAGCCAAAGGACTTTCCTGTGGATTTATCAAGGTCGACCGGAAGCTTACGACGGGGGATGTGGTGCTGCTGACTGACGGCAAACGAAAAATTAAAGTAGAGATTCGTCAGGATATCAGGCCGGACCGGACAGCGAGACGGGCTATGAGAGAAATGTTGTAGAAAAGGAGGAAGTATATGAAAGAGATTAGTGAACTGAATTTGCCGGAAGACTTACGCTACACCAAAGATCATGAATGGGCCAAGGTTACAGGTGACACAGTCAAAATCGGCATAAGCGACTATGCTCAGGACCAATTAGGAGATATTGTCTTTGTTGAACTACCTGCAGTAGGAGACAACTTTGACCAGGGTGGTGAGTTTGGTACACTGGAATCGGTTAAGGCGGTGTCTGAGCTCTATTGCCCAATGGATGGTGAGGTCGTTGCCGTCAATGAGGCACTGGAAGATTCGCCGGAGCTTTTGAATGAAGATCCTTATGGAGGATGGATCGCTGAGCTCAAACCTGCCGACAGCAGTCAGCTAGAACAACTCTTAGATCGTGATGCCTACCTCGAGCTTCTCAAAGGGGAATGATCTGAGGGCGCTGGCACTACCAGTATGTTTCCGTTCCACTGAGTAAGGAGGACAGACTATGCGCTACCTGCCACATACCGATGAAGATATTCGGAATATGTTTGATGCGATCGGAGTGAAAGGGTTTGATGAACTCTTCACGACCGTCCCCGATTCGTGTCGATATGATAAGGAAATGATTCTGCCCGTGGCTAAAACGGAATGGGACCTCAATACATATATGGCGGAAATCCGCTCGATGATGAGGGTTACACCGGCTCACTCTGTTCTCATTGGGGCTGGTCGTTACCACCACCATATCCCAAGCACAATCCCCAGTATAATGGGGAGATCTGAGTTTCTTACTGCCTACACGCCTTATCAGCCCGAAATGGCGCAGGGGACGCTGCAGGGACTTTTTGAATACCAGACCCTGACTGCCAGACTCCTGGGTGTCGATGTAGCCAATGCCTCTATGTACGATGGTGCTTCTGCCCTGGCTGAAGGCCTGCTGATGGGGCTTCGCGTTGCGAAAAAAAAGACCCGGGTTGCAATGTCGTCTGCTATTCATCCGCATTATCGTGAAGTGGTACGTACCTACTTTAAACCTACTGCATTTGAGATTATCGAGCTGCCGTTCCTGGAAAATGGCCGGACGGATCTTTCTGGACTTGCGGATCTGGAAGATGTCGCTGCTGTGGCAATACAATCACCAAATTTTTTCGGTGTGGTCGAAGAGCTTGAGATGGCGGCGGAAGCCATTCATCAGATTGGTGCATTGTTTGTGACCGGTTTCACCGAACCCCTGGCTTTTGGATTATTGAAAAATCCGGGGAGCGCCGGAGCGGACATCGTTTGCGGTGAAGGGCAGAGCTTTGGGATGCCGAAGTCCTTTGGTGGGCCGGGGCTGGGAATGTTTGGCAGCAAACAAAAATATGTTCGAAACCTGCCTGGCCGTCTGGTAGGAGAAACCACTGACCTTGAAGGAAACCGCGGATATGTGCTGACTCTAGCTACTCGTGAGCAGCATATTCGGCGGGAAAAGGCGACGTCCAATATCTGCTCGAATCAGGGAATATGTACGCTCACGGCAGCCATGTATATGGCCTCCCTTGGGGGCACGGGGTTGAGAAAGCTTGCCCGGCTGAACTATGATAAATCGGAATACCTGAAAGAGGGTTTACAGGACGCCGGCGCGATCATTTTATTTTCATCCCCGACTTTTAATGAATTTGTGGTTGAGTTCAGGGATGATTTTACACCTGTGCAAAAAAGACTAATAGAGCAGAACATTGTAGCGGGCCTGCATCTGGGTAAATATTATCCGGGTTTTGAAAATCGGTATCTCTTCTGTGTTACCGAGACTGCGTCAAAGAGTGTTTTGGATAGAGTAATCAGTGAGGTGCAAAAATGAAAAATGGACCAGGAAGAAGTGGACTGATTATGGATGAGCCCCTCCTTTGGGAAAAAGGAAAAAAGGGCAGAAACGGAATGAGTATACCCGAAAGCGACGTCCCGGCCGCAAAGATAGCCGATGAGATTTGCGGGGCAGGGCCTGACTTTCCCGATCTGAGTGAAGTGGAGGTAGTGCGGCACTACACAAGGTTGTCTCAGTGGAATTTTGGTGTTGATACGGGTATGTATCCCCTGGGATCCTGTACCATGAAATATAATCCGAAGATTAATGAAAAACAGGCGGCGGCGGAGGAAATAAGTGGTGCCCATCCACTGCTTGACGATGAGTATTGCCAGGGAACCTTGAGAATAATATATGAGCTGCAAAACTTTCTGGCAGAGATTACAGGCCTTGATGCAGTTTCTGTGCAACCTGCGGCAGGTGCTCATGGAGAGCTGGCTGGTATGCTGATCTTTGATGCCTATCATCGGAGCAAGGGGCAGAAACGAACGAAAATCCTTATGCCGGATACCGCCCATGGTACCAATCCAGCCAGTGCAGCCCTCTGTGGCTACAAACCTGTGCCGATACAATCAGGGCCCAAGGGGATCCTGGATGTTGAACAGATTCGAGAACTTATGGATGAGGAGACCGCCGGTATCATGATTACCAACCCGAATACCCTCGGGCTTTTCGAAGAAAATATAGGTGAAATTGCTGAAATTGTACATGAGAAAGGGGGCTTGGTTTACGGTGACGGTGCGAATATGAATGCCGTCATGGGTATTGTAGATCTGAAAAAATGTGGAGTGGATGTTTTGCACCTGAACCTGCACAAAACCTTCTCTACTCCTCATGGCGGTGGGGGGCCTGGTGCCGGCCCTGTCTGTGTGGTTGGAAAATTGAAGAAATATCTTCCCTCCCCCAGGGTGGAGTTTGACGGTGCAAACTACCGACAAGAAGAGAGCCCCGACTCCATCGGGCGTATGCACGGCTTTCACGGTAACTATGGAGTTCTGGTCAGAGCTTTGAGTTATATTCTCAGCATGGGAGCCGAGAACCTGAAAAAGGTCAGCCAGTATGCGGTGCTGAATGCCAGTTATATCAAGGTAAAGCTCAAGGATTATCTGCACCTGGCCTACGACAGACCTTGTATGCATGAGGCCGTTTTCTCAGATAAAAATCAGCATAAAGACAATGTGAACACTCTGGATATTGCCAAGCGTCTCATGGATTGCGGTTATCATCCTCCAACCATCTACTTCCCGCTGGTTGTGCCTGGTGCAATCATGATAGAACCAACGGAGACGGAGAGTCTGGAGGAAATTGATGCCTTCATTGATGTCGTCAAGAATATCGTTAACGAGGCTAAGTCCGACCCTGAGTTGCTGCGTAGCTCGCCAAACCGCTTTAAGGTAAAGCGCCTTGATGAAACCCAGGCGGCGAGAAACCCCTGTCTCTGTGGCTAAAGTCGTTTTAAGAGAAAGGGGGGGCATGGTCTTTGAGGTTGACTGGTGATTGGTTGATTTCAGTACTCTATTTTTTATGAACAATGCACAAGAGCAGCAGCAATGAACAGGGCCTACCTCATCGACCTCGGGACCATGGCGTATCAGGAGGCACATCAGTTTCAGACAGATTGTCTGGAGTGGCGCCTTAAAGAGAAAAACAGGACTGACCTTTTTTTGGTAACCGAGCACTTTCCTGTGTTTACCCTTGGTAAGAGAGGTGGGCGGGAAAATCTTACCGTAGCCGAATCCTTTGTAAAGAGTAAAGGCGTTGATATTGTCCAAACCGAAAGGGGAGGTGATATCACGTACCACGGGCCGGGGCAGCTTGTTCTCTACCCAATAGTACACCTGCGCCAAGCAAAATTATCTGTTGCCTCCTATGTAGAGATGTTGGAAGAGGTGATGATTGCTACTGCAGCCGAGGTCGGTGTCGCAGCAAACCGTGACGAGAGAAACAGAGGGCTCTGGGTGGGGGACAATAAAATTGGCTCCATCGGCATACGGGTGCGGCATGGCGTGGTCTTTCATGGTCTGGCATTGAATGTCTCTATTGACTTTGAGCACTTCAACTGGATTCAGCCCTGCGGTTTGTCGGGTGTAGGTGTTACCTCTGTTGCTGATGAATTGGGACATCCAGTGGATTTTTTAGCGGTCAAGGAAATAATGATTCAACAGCTCGGTACATTGTTTGGCCGTGAATTCACTCGGGTATCGAAATCATTTGTTTCAGGTGGTGGTGTATGAAAACAGTGGAGACAAACCCTATTCAGGTACGCAAACCCAAATGGTTGAGACGAAAGCTTCCAAGCGGACCTGAATATGAGCGAATGAAAAAACTGATTCATGGTAATTGTCTCACTACTGTTTGTCAGGAGGCCCAGTGCCCTAATCAGTTTGAGTGTTTCTCCAAGGGAACGGCAACATTTATGATTCTTGGAGAAAGGTGTACCAGAAACTGTGGTTTTTGTGCGGTATCCAATACACCTCTGGGGGCGCCCGATCCTGCAGAACCCGAAAGGGTTGGCCAGGCGGTTGCTTCCCTCGGCCTGCAATATGCGGTTATTACCTCGGTGACCCGGGACGATCTTTCTGATGGCGGAGCCTCACACTTTATTCAGACCATTGCCGAGGTCCGCAAACAGTCGCCTGGCACACGCATAGAGTTGCTTGTCCCGGATCTTCAGGGAAACTGGCAGGCGCTAAATGGTATTCTCGAGGCTGGCCCGGATGTTCTCAACCATAATCTGGAAACTGTTCCACGCCTCTACTTGCGTGTTCGTCCTGAGGCAATCTATGGACGTTCTCTTGAGTTGCTACGCCTGGTGAAAACACACTCCCCCGAGATTCCCACCAAGAGCGGGGTCATGGTGGGACTTGGCGAGACCATGGACGAATTACGAGCAACAATGAGCGATTTATTGGGAAATGGCTGTGACATACTCACCCTCGGTCAGTATTTACAACCGTCCACTGCCCATCTGCCTGTGGAGCGTTTTGTCACGCCTGAGGAATTTGATCTTCTCAAAAGAGAAGCCTTGGCGCTCGGTTTTAAAGGTGTTGCCAGTAGCCCTACGGTTCGTAGTTCTTTTGAAGCAGGCATCCTCTATGAACAGGTTGCTGCCTTGATGAAACAGGTTTGACCTGTAAGCGAAAGTCACCTCACTTTCTCCTCAGGAGCTGGAGTTTGTTTTCCCATGGGTAGTCTTGGAAGAATTATTTCCTTGGTAGTAGTTTTTTGCAGGAAACTGATGCTAAATCGGGTAACTCTACAAGCGCTACGAGACCCTGTCTTCCTGTATGCTCTAACAAGACCCAGCCAGAACAGAAGGAGAAAAACATGTCAGATAACCTTATTGCCCGTACCCCGTCCACATATTCATATCCTCTGCTCATAAAGAACCTCTTTCTCGCCCCTGTGGTTGATAACCCGGATCAGGAGTTTGTCTACCGAGATTCCATGCGTTTTACCTACGCTGAGTTTAGGCGACGAGTGCATAGACTTGCCAATGCTCTGACAAGTCTTGGAGTGAAACCGGGGGATACCGTAGCTGTCATGGATTGGGATAGTCACAGATATCTTGAGTGTTTCTAGGCAATTCCAATGCTCGGTGCGGTTATGCATACGGTGAATGTCAGACTTTCTGCTGAACAGGTCCTCTACACCATTGATCATGCTGAGGATGACTTTATCCTCGTGAACAGTGAGTTCTTACCAATCCTCGATCAAATAAAGGGAAGAATTGACACCGTGAAAGGATACGTCGTTCTGGTAGACGACGAGCTTCCCGATGGCAGCTCGATACCACTTGCTGGGGAATACGAAGAGTTGCTCGCAGGGTCAGATGATGAATTTGATTTTCAGGACTTTGACGAGAATACCCGTGCTACAACATTTTATACTACCGGCACCACTGGAATGCCTAAAGGTGTCTACTTCAGTCATCGTCAGCTTGTTCTTCATACTCTCGCAACCCTTGCTGCTCTGTCAACAGCAACAGAACAAGGGAGCTTTAACCAGCAGGATGTGTACATGCCGATCACCCCGATGTTCCATGTCCACGCCTGGGGCTTTCCATATATTGCAACAGCAGGGGGTGTCAAACAGGTTTATCCTGGAAAATATATACCAAACAACCTGTTACATTTTCTCGATTCTGAATGCGTGACGTTTTCTCACTGCGTTCCGACCATTTTACATATGCTGATGCCAAGCTCTGAGTTTGAAAAATTGGACCTTTCCAGGTGGAAAGTTGTGATTGGTGGAGCCGCAATGCCAAAAAAACTTTGCCAGGCGGCAAAAGCAAAGGGCATTGATATTTTTTCCGGCTACGGCATGTCGGAGACGTGCCCGGTTTTAACGCTTTCCCATGTGGGAAATGAAGAATTGAGTGATGAAGAAGATACTGAAATCAGGTGTAAAACTGGCCGGCCACTGCCGTTAGTGCAGCTACGGGTTGTTGATGAGCAGATGCAGGATGTCCCTTCCGATGGAGAAAGTGTGGGAGAAATCGTGGTTCGGGCGCCGTGGTTAACGCAAGGTATTGGAAGGATAGCCGTAATTCGGAAAATCTTTGGAAGGGGGGGCTATCTTCACACAGGCGATGTCGCACACCTTAACGATTGTAAATACGTCAACATCACTGACAGAATGAAAGATGTGATTAAGGTTGGTGGGGAATGGCTGTCATCGCTTGAACTTGAAGGTATAATTAATTTACACTCTGGGGTCTCAGAAGTGGCAGTGATAGGCATGGCCGATGACAAATGGGGCGAGAAACCTCTGGCCCTTATTGTGGTAAAGGCAGATAGTGAAGAACCAACGGCAAAAGAAATTACCGGCCATGTACGTTCATTTATTGATAAAGGCATGATGAGTAAACTTGCTCTTCTGTTGAGTGTTCGTTTCGTTGACGTAATTGATAAAACCAGCATTGGGAAAAATGACAAAAAAAGAGCCGAGGAAAAATTTCTTAGCTAGCCACATGTATGAGAGAGAAAAAAATGAACACAAAGGCGCACGCTTTAGCCCTGTCTCTGGCTCAGCAATTGGTCCAGATAGACACAGTGAATCCACCTGGAAATGAGTCGGATGCTGTACGTATTCTGGCACCCTTATTTGAAGAGAAGGGCTTTGTTGTCAAAGAGTATACATGCGGGCCTAACCGGAGCTCTCTCATTGCCCACAAGGGGAGAACAGACAGGCCTTCGCTTATGTTATCGGGGCACCTCGATACAGTTCCGTTTGGAGCTCAGCCCTGGACCACCCCACCCCTGAATGGTTCTGTTATAGATCAGAAACTCTATGGAAGGGGATCCGCCGACATGAAAGGAGGAGTCGCTGTCATCTGTGCGGCTAGTCTTCACCTTGCCTCTCAGATTGAAGATGAACCGATTACAGTAATTCTGTCTGCTGATGAAGAAGTGGGCTGTGGAGGCGTGCAAAAACTCATCAATGAGAAGGTCGTTCCCCCGGCTCGCTGCATTCTTGTTGCGGAGCCGACAGGGAATATTCCATGCCTTGGTCATAAGGGCGTTTTCTGGTTAAAGGCGTTGTTTCATGGCACAACTGCCCATGCTGCATTTCCCGACCTGGGAGATAATGCACTTTTAAAAGCAGCGCAGGCTGTTGTTGCACTCAACGGCAATATTGTCGCCGGCAAGTCTCATCCTGTCATGGGAGACTGTACTCTGGTAACCAGCCGTTTCTTGAGTGGCGACAACTATAATTCCGTTCCTGATCTTGCCGAAGTCGGAATAGACATCCGTTCCACTGTCAACTGGTCGAACAGAGAAATTCTTCACTCCCTGGAAGAGCTGCTTGCTCCTTTGAAACCCGAGTTTAAAGTCCTTTGCGATTTACCACCACTATGGACCAATCCGGAAACAGCAATTGCGAAGAAAGTCGTAGGTTGCTGTGATGCTGTTCGTGGACGGGAGCACCACCCCCGGATAGTGACTTTTTATACAGATGGTGGCGTCCTGAGCCCCGGGCTTGACAATGCACCCACGGTTATACTCGGGCCGGGTGAGTCCGGCATGGCTCACAAGGTGGACGAATTTGTAGAATTGGAAGATATATATAGAGGAGTAGATATGTATCTTGAGATTCTCAATCGTTTATGCTGTGCCTAAATTTTGCAATTGACTAGTTCACCGAATCTGCTTTGTTACCGAAGCTTTGAAGTATATTTATACAACCTGAAATTTTTTAAAACTGGAGAAAAAGATGAAGCGTATTCTTTGTAGTCTGGCGTTCTGCTTCCTGGCAACAACTGTGTCAGCAGAGACGGTAAAAATTGGCGCAGTACAGCCGCTTTCCGGCAAGATTTCAGTATATGGCGAAGGTTTTCAGCGAGCGATAAATCTGGCGGTGAAAGAAGTGAATGATGCCGGAGGTATCCAGGGCAAAGATCTGGAGATTGTGTATGAAGACAACCTCTCTACTTCACAGGGGTCTGTCTCTGCTCTGCAAAAACTTATCTCTATAGAAAAACTGCCTGTTGTTATTGGTCCTGCTTCGAGCTCTAACTTCCTTGCGTCCTGTCCGATAGCTCAACGTGAAAGCACTGTATTTATTGGTGCCGAATCGGCTGCCTCAGATATTAGCCAGTGCGGTTCTTTCGTCTTTCGGGTCTTTCCTTCGGATATGCTTCAGGGCATTGGCGTTGCTGAACTTGCGGAAGAGCTGGGCTACAAGGAAGTTGCCCTCACCTATATTAATAATGATTGGGGGGTTGGCCTCGCCGAGGTGTTTAAGGATAAATTTAAAGGTAAGATAATTGAAGAATTTGCACACGATGAAGGAAAGGCTGATTACCGTTCCGAGATTATGCGCCTTAAGCGCAAGAACCCGGTTGCTGTCATTAATCTTACCTATATAAAAGAAGGTGGTACCTTACTGAAACAGGCCTTTGAGATGAAGTTCACCCCTCAATGGCTTATGGGCTCTGCGGCAAAATCACCGAAGCTGGTTGAACTTGCCGGCAAGAGTAGTGAAGGCATTATCGGTACCTATCCTACCTTTGCAAAGAGCGGTGATAGTTACAGCCACTACAAGGAAGCTTTTGCTGCCAAGTACCCGGAAAATACATTGCCCATTTTCGGTGAATACAACTATGATATGATCCATCTTCTTGCCAAAGCACTCAATAACGCGAAATCCATCGATGCAGACTCGATTCGTGAGTCTTTGATGACTTCATCACAGGGATTTGTCGGGGTAACCGGTGATAAGACCTTTGATGAAAGTGGCGATGTGGGAGCGACGTACGGACGCTGGACGGTCAAGGAAGGAAAGATCGTCGAGTATTGATCACCTGTTATCAACCTTAAATTGGAGATGATTGCGCAAGACACTTCAGTCTTTGGAAAGCTTCAACTGCGAGGCCTGCACATTTTACTATTATATCGGCGTACTGAAGTGCGCTGTGATGAGAGTAAAATGTGCAGCAACAGAGGTGCTGGAGAATTTGTATTACGCCATCGGTTAACCTTTTGTACTACTTACAATTACTCATAAACGGCATTGTCGCGGGATCTGTTTACGCTCTTTTCGCTGTGGGGCTGACGATGGTGTACTCCATCTTTCGGTTTATCAATTTTTCCCATGGCGAATTGATTGCCTGGGGAGCATACAGTGTTCTGTTATTTGCATCCGCCCCCTTCAATCTCCCTTTGTGGCTTGCTGTTTTTCCTGCGATGCTTCTTGTTGTCACTCTGGCTCAGCTTCAGAATCGGTTTGTATTCAGTCCGTTGAAAAACAGTCAGCCTGTCACCTTACTGATTGCTTCAATTGGCTTGTCATTTTTACTGCGCGGACTTCTGCAGCTTTACTTCGGTTCTGACCTTCGTTCCTACGAGACCTCTCTTTATGAAAGTATTGATATAGGTGGGATCTTCGTTACTCATGTTCAAATGGCAATGCTCTGCCTGTCTATAATATTTTTTGTAGCATTGCATTTTCTCCTTACTAAAACATTGATTGGTAAATCGATGCGTGCTGTTTCTGACAGTATAGAACTCGCAGGAATTTATGGGATTTCTACCAGGAATGTCAGTATCTTTGTCTGGACTATCTCTTCAGTTTTTGCGGCTTCCGGTGGCTTTCTCTTAGCTTTGGATACCAGCCTGGACCCGATGATGGGACTCAGTTTTATGATTAAAGCCTTTGCTGCTATTCTGCTGGGCGGGGTGGGGAATGTATGGGGGGCGCTTCTTGGTGGACTCTGTATCGGGATAATAGAGAACATCAGTACTGCTTTTGTTTCCCCCGGTTATAAAGACTTTAGTGCCTTTGCCCTGATAGTCGTGGTTCTTTTATTTCGGCCCCAAGGGGTCATTGCTGTTGCGAAACAAGGAATTCGGTGATGGAATACTTTCTTCACATTTCGATCATCTGTTTGATATATATTCTTTTTTCGTCATCCCTCAACCTGGAGTTGGGCTGTGCCGGTCTCTATAACTTTGGGCATGTAGGCTTTTTTGCCATCGGGGCCTATAGCTCGACACTGATAACCCTGTCCGACTATCCGGTCTGGTGTGGTTTTCTTTCAAGCATGCTTATCGCCGGGGCGGTTGGGGCCCTTTTTTCCTGGCCGGTATTGAGGCTCACGGGTGATTATTTTGGTGTGGCATCTCTCGCTTTTGCGGAGATGGTTCGCCTTCTTCTGCTCAATGAACGTTGGTTGACCCGTGGACCCATGGGCATACCGGGTATCCCGCAGATCGAAGTTATGGGCAGGATCGATAATTATACAAACCTCGTCGTTGCCCTGCTTTTGACCACTGTTTCACTTTTTATCCTGAAAAAGATTCTGTCTTCACCCTTTGGCCGGACACTGAAACTCATCAGAGAAGATGAACATGTGGCACGTGCCTTCGGCAAGAATGTTGTTTCGTTTAAGATTCGTACGATTGCCATTGGTTCTGCTTTTGCGGGACTGGCCGGTGCCTTTTGGGCGCACTACATCGGTTATATCAGTCCAAACGACTTCACTCTTCAGTTGACGGTTCTCGTGTTGTTGTGTGTCGTTTTAGGCGGCAGAGGCACTCTACTGGGTCCGGTTGTCGGTTCAATTATTGTTATTGCCGTTGGAGAAGGATTGCGCTTTTTACCACTACCTGCATCAATGACAGCAAGTGTGGCCCATATTCAAAGCATGCTGTTTGGTCTCGTGCTGGTACTGCTCATGCTTCGCAGGCCACAGGGGATAATTGCTGAATCACATCTACTTCAGGAAACCTGATGTTGAATGTAACTTCCATCTCCAAAAAATTCGGCGGCAATCAGGTGTTGACTGATGTGAGCATCAAGCTTGACAGGGCGACGCCTATTACCGGACTCATAGGTCCAAATGGTTCTGGCAAGTCCACCCTGTTCCAAATAATAATGGGTTTCTGTTCTCAGGACAGTGGTCGTGTGGAGTTCAGCGGCAGACGACTTGATTCTTTACCACCTGAAAAACGCTGTCATGCAGGGCTCTCTTTGACATTTCAAGACAGTCGAATGCTCTCGTTTATGACAGTAGAAGACAACCTTACAGCCATACCGACACCGCAATATGGAGAGTCTCTGGTCAGAACATTTTTGTTTCCACGCATGGTGAGGCGTCAAGAACAGGAGATAAGAGATAAGGCGAGCGATATACTCAAACTGCTCAGCCTCTCAGATCAGGCCCGGCAACCGGCCGGGAGCTTAAGCTACGGGCAGCGGAAACTGCTGGAAATAGGGAGGGTTATGATGACAGATCCCCAGCTGGTGTTACTTGATGAGCCTACCGCGGGGATTAACCCGACACTGATTCAATCTCTGGTCAATGTCCTTGAAACCCTGGTGGATAAAGGCATTCGGTTTTTTTTGGTTGAACACAATATGCCTTTGGTAAGTCAGCTCTGTGATCGCGTATTGGTGCTTGATGCCGGTGAACTCATATTTGATGGAACAGCGGCCGACGCACGGAGCGACGAAAAGGTTGTTCGTGCTTACCTTGGGAGTGATGTTCATGCTGTATCTTGAATCAATTACAGCAGGGTACGGAGAGCTCACCGTACTGACCGAGCTGAGTGTGTCGATTGAAAAGGGGGAAACAGTTTGTCTCATAGGACCCAATGGTGCCGGTAAGTCAACTGTTTTAAGGGTTGTGGCCGGACAACTTCAGCCTACAAAGGGCCGGGTTGTTTATAATGGCCAGGATGTTTCCGTGCTTGGTTGTGCAGAAAAGACGGAAATCGGCATCATTTTTGTTCCCCAGGGTCGAAATGTATTTCCAAGTCTTACCCTGCAGGAAAACCTGAACCTGAGTAGAATATTTATTCCAGAAGATCTTTTCCAGACCCGGTTGCAGACAGTTTTTGCAATGTTCCCATGGATAAAGGAAAAACTCAATAGCCAGGCAGGTGCCTTGTCTGGCGGACTGAGGCAAATGCTCGCTCTGTCGAGAATTCTTCTTTTAAGCCCCAGCCTGGTGCTGCTCGACGAGCCCTCTCTAGGGCTTTCTCCCCTTATCGTGGACGAAGTATTTGCAACAATAGCCTCTCTAAACGAACAGGGGATTTCCTTTTTACTGGTTGAACAAAACGCCAGAAAGGGGCTTTCTGCCGCCCATCGTGGCTATGTGCTTGAGTCTGGGCAGAATCGTCTTACGGGAAGTGGCAAGAGCCTTCTGAGCAATCCTGAAGTACAACGCCTGTACCTTGGAGGCTAGGGTTTTATATCTACTTGACCTCTGTCTCTACATTAATCGGTTTGATTTTGCCATAGCTGCAGTCAAAAACAGGTTCTTTCTTCTTGAATTATGTAAAATTACGTCGTAAAGAGAGTTGTCTGGCAGTGATGCGTTATGTGAACAATCTCTGGGCTCTACAGAGCTGCCTGTTTTTAAAAAAGTAGAAAAAGCTATAAAAAGGAGCTAGGATACAAAAGAGTGTGTGTCAATAAGAATGTATGCAGGGGGGACACTGACGGGGGATTGTGCCCTGACTGTTGCTAGATCAAAATTAATAAACGAGGGTTGGTATGAACAAAATTAGTTGTACTGCTCTATTTTACAGCCTTGGATCGATGAGTCTTATTGGCTTTTTCATTCTCGGTGGGTGCGCTAGAGTTCCGGACACACGTTACGATGACTCTACCAGGAAGTATTCAGTTGCCCAAGATGCCAAGAGCGTGAAATACCGAGTTGGTTTTCATGAAGAAGCAACAGCTTATTACACGAGCAGACCTGGGAACAGGTCCGTACCTCACTCAGAGACTATAAAAATGCGCGCAACAGAGTCTCAGCTGACAGTTTCAAGTGGAAGTCAACAGGCAGGAAAAATGACGCTTGATGTTGCAGACGTACTTTTCGAGTTTGATAAATCCGAAATTAAATCCGAATTTGTACCGGAACTTGATGGCTGGGTGGAATACTTTCAGAGTAACACTGGTGAAACTGCCTTGATTTACGGTCACACCGATAATATCGGAACTGCTGCCTATAACCAGAAACTTTCTGAAAACCGGGCCCAGGCCGTAGTGGACTACATGGTCCAAAAGGGGGTTGACGTCAGTCGTTTGTCTGCAAAAGGCGTTGGGGAAAGTCATCCTGTTGCCGCCAATGAAACGGGAGAAGGACGGCAAAAAAACCGTAGGGTTGAGCTGAAGAAGTAGAGAGCACTGGCAGGAAAACGATTGCTGTACCAAGGAGAGTTGATACGACTATATCAATTTCTCCTTTTTTATTTTTCATCCAGATAGCAGCATGCCCAGCGGCCAGGAGCAATTTCACGTAGAGCAGGAGGTGCCTCTTTACAGATGTCCATTACATAGGGACAACGCGGATGGAAATGGCACCCGCTGGGTGGATCAAGGGGGGAGGGGATCTCGCCTTTGAGTGCAGCAAAAGCCACATTTCTTTTTTCCAGCCTGGGGACTTCATGGAGCAAGGCCTGGGTATAGGGGTGAAAAGGAGTCTGGAAGAGTTCTTCGACTGTAGCGTATTCCACTATACGGCCAAGGTACATAACGGCGATTCTATCCGATATGTGTTCTACCACCCCCAGGTCATGGGAGATGAAAAGACAGGTCAGGTCATGCTGGTCTCTCAAATCCATGAACAGGTTCAAAACCTGGGCCTGGATGGAAACGTCAAGCGCTGCGACTGATTCATCACAAACCAGACACTCCGGGTTTACAGCCATGGCACGGGCTATACCGATACGCTGGCGTTGGCCACCTGAGAACTGGTGAGGGTAGCGGTTTTTGTAACTTGGGTCGAGGCCGCATTGATCCATGACAGCCTCCAGGTAGTTGTCCAGTTCCTTGGTGGTCGTCAAGCCGTGATAAAGGGCAGCCTCCCCAATGATTGAATTGACTCTTTTTCGTGGATTGAGGGAAGCAAAGGGGTTCTGGAAGATCATCTGGATGTTCATTTCATAATCCAGCTTTTCGGCAGCGGTCATGACGGCAACGTCCTTTCCCTTGTAGAAAATCTTGCCTGACGACTGTGGGAGGATACCGCAAATGATGCGGCCTAATGTTGATTTCCCGCAACCGGACTCGCCCACCAGGCCTACCACTTCTCCGGGCATAACCTGCAGATTGACTGAATCCACAGCCTGGACACGGTCATCCCGGATGTCTGCACCCATGCTGCGTGCTATTTTACTGGCAAAATCCAACCTTTTTTCGAAGATTCGAGTGATGTTTTCGCAACGAAAAAAAGGTGGTGTGGTATCGTCCATGCTCAAGGCCTTTGATTGATTACAATTGGGAAACTTAC
Source organism: Desulfocapsaceae bacterium (assembly GCA_033852035.1). GTDB lineage: Bacteria > Desulfobacterota > Desulfobulbia > Desulfobulbales > Desulfocapsaceae > Desulforhopalus_A. The sequence goes on from JAWSVG010000058.1 coordinate 49,045, forward strand.
GTACCAGGGTGAAAGCAGCAGACCTTACGGCCATCTTCCCGAATGGTTACCGGTGGTACCTTCAGGCAGAGTTCTGAGTTTCTCGAACAGCGCATCCTGAAGGGGCAACCTTCGGGGAGGTTGATAAGCGATGGAGTCATGCCTGGTATCTGATAGAGTCTCTCGCCTCTTTTGTTGCGACTGGGGACCGAACCTATCAAACCTTCAGTATATGGATGCAGTGGGCGGTCAAGCACATCATGGACTGAACCTTCTTCAACAATGGAACCAGCGTACATAACGGCCACGCGGTTTGCCAGACCAGCAATAACGGTGAGGTCGTGGGTAATCCATATCAAAGCCATATTCGTTTTGCGGCAGAGTTTCTGCATTTCAGAGAGGATCTGGCTCTGGATGGTCACGTCCAGAGCTGTGGTTGGCTCGTCGGCGATTATCAGATCAGGACTGTTCAACAGGCCTGTTGCGATGGCTACACGCTGACGCATTCCTCCTGAAAACTGGTGAGGGTAAGACTTGATCCGTTCCTCAGGAGAAGGGATACCCACCATAGCCAAAGCTTCGATGCAGCGAGCACGAGCCTCTTTCCTACTCACATTTTCATGAGCATGTATTGCTTCCGTCATTTGAGTATCAATACGAAGAACCGGATTGAGGGTCATCATTGGGTCCTGGAAAATCATGGCAGCGCTGGACCCACGGAAAGCTCGCCATTGTTCTTCGGTCTGGGTGGTCAGCTCCTGACCTTTGAATTTTATCGATCCTCCAGCTATTCGGCCGGGAGGATCCACAAGCCCCATAATTGAAAAACCGGTAACAGATTTACCGCTGCCTGATTCACCAACAAGACCAAGGACTTCGCCCTTGTTAACGGCAAGAGATATGTTGTTAACTGCTTTGACGACTCCCTCACGTGTGAAAAAGTACGTTTGCAGGTCTTGGATATCAAGGAGGGGACTGTTCATCGTTTCAACCTCGGATTCAGCACATCGCGCAATCTGTCACCCGCAAGGTTTATGCAGATGATGAGAATCAGCAGAGCCACCCCTGGGTAGACACTGATCCAATAGTAGCCGCTTTGCAGGTATTTAAAACCATTTGAGATTAAAAGTCCCAGAGAGGGTTTAGTGATGGGCATACCGAGGCCAAGAAAAGAGAGTGTCGCCTCCAGAGCAATGGCACCTGCCACTTTGACCGTGGAGATAACAATCAGCTCCGGGGTACAGTTTGGCAGGACATGACCAAACATGATTCGTCGTTGAGGCAGGGCCAGGCACTTGACTGCTTCTACGTATTCTTTGTCTCTTTCAACCAGTACGTTGCTGCGGATAGCCCTGGCATAATAGGCCCATTGCACCATGACCAGTGCGAGGATAATTTTATCAATTCCCTTGCCAAGGATGGCAAGCAGGATCAATGCGACGAGGATGGCAGGAAAACTCAGTTGCAGGTCGACAGCCCGCATGATGAAGGCATCTGTCCGTCCACCCCGGTAGGCCGCCCAGAGTCCGATAACAGAACCGATTAACAGGGCGATGACGGTACTGAGCACACCTACGCCGAGGCTGATGCGCAAGCCATAGAGTATGGCGCTGAACATATCCCGGCCCTGGCTGTCTGTTCCAAGGTAATAGGTAACCGACTCATCGTAGGATGTACTACCTGGACTGAGCTTGGAGTCCATTATATCAATGCTCATCAGGTCGTAGGGGTTCTGCGGGGAGATATATGGAGCTAGAAGAGCCAATATTATAATCACCAGTAAACAGAGCAGACCGATCACCGCTACCCGGCTTTCACAATATTCCTTTACTGCCTGTATAAACAGTGATTCTTTTTTTGAATGTGTCATAGTGGCGTCCTATCGTTCATCACCCAGGCGAACCCTGGGGTCAAGAATCGAATAAAGAATATCGACAATCAGGTTGATAAAGATGAACATGGTTACCGTGATGAGCAGGTAGGCAACGATAATGGGGCGGTCGAGGACACCGATTGAGTCAATGACGAGCTTTCCCATGCCTGGCCAGGAGAATATCGTCTCAGTAACAACCGCAAAGGCAATAAGGCCACCAAACTCCATGCCCAGTACTGTTATCACCGGGATCATGATGTTTTTCATGATGTGCAGGCCGATGATACGACTATTTGAGAGCCCTTTAGCCTTAGCGAACTTGACATAGTCCATCTGCAAGTTCTCCTGAACTCCGGCTCGGCTCAAGCGGATGGCAAGGGAGGTTTTGAAAAGGGCCAGGTTTGTGGCAGGAAGAATCAGGTGGGATAGTCCATCCCAGGTGAGAAAACTAACCGGAATACCTAGTAGCTCAACGGTTTCTCCACGACCTCCGGACGGCAGCCAGTTGAGCTGCACCGAAAAAATGATGATCAGCATTAAACCAACCCAGAAGGTTGGCAGGGAAAAACCGAGAATCGAAAAGCGCATGATGTTGCGACCGATCCAGTGATCATGTCGGATACCAGCCACCATCCCCAGGGGGATACCAATCAGTACAGCCATAAACATAGCGGTAAAGGCGAGTTCCAGAGTCGCGGGGAGTCGGTTGAGGATAATCTTCAGAGCCGGTTCATTGTAGACAAAGGAGTTGCCGAAATTACCCTGTAGAGCACCTTTGAGGAAGATAAAATACTGTTCGAAAAGTGGCTTGTCGAGGCCGAGCTCTTTGACTGCACGAGCATATTCAGCGGGGGATGCGTCGGGAGCGATGAGGATATCTATGGGATTGCCGATATAAAAAACACCGACGAATACCAGTATGGACATAACCAGGAGCACCACAACACTCTGTGTTATGCGGCGAATAAGAAATGCGACCATGCGTTGCCTTGCGCAGAGCTGAACCCAGGCGGGAGAAAAAACCGCCTGGGATAGTATTGAGGTCAGGCTTGTACATCTTCCACTAATAAGATGTTGCTTGGGGGCGCCACTTTACTTTATTTTTATCTCGTGGGGCAAGGTGTAACTGTCGGTACGTCCATTATACCCGATACCTTTTTTTGAGCCCCAGACATTCACTTGATAGTGGATAGGAACGATACCAACACCTTCGATGCCGGCTTCGGTGGCTTCAATAATCAGCTGGTTATGCTTGTCAACGTCGACAGTAATCAAAGCTTCTTCGAGCTTTTGGTCAACTTCAGGGTTGGAGTAGCGGCCGCGGTTTGAAGCACCGAAACCCTTTTCCTTATCGTATGTATGTAGCAACGAGGCAACACAATTAGATTGTTCACCGGTATCTGTCGCCCAGCCGACGAGCATCAGACTGAATTCGAGAGCAGACGCTTTGCCGAAGTATACAGCTTTGGGCAGAGTACTAACCTGGGTAGTAATGCCTACTCTTGTTAACATCTGGGCAATGGCTTGGGCGATGTCCCCGTCGTTAACATAGCGGTCATTTGGTCCATGGATGGTGAGTTTGAAACCATCTGGGTAACCAGCTTCGGCAAGTAGCGCTTTGGCACCTTTGGGGTCATATACTTCAGGCTTCAATTTAGTGCTGGTTCCTTCGTAGCCATCTGGTACCATCTGGCTGGCTGGAATTGCTAAACCTTCCATGATACGTTCAACAATGGCCGGACGGTTGATCGCCTTGGAAATTGCTTTTCGGACCCGAATGTCTTTCATCGGATTCTCGATCTTGTTGCCCGCATTGTCTGTGACCATCGGGGTGTCGTCGCGGTCAGAGTCAAGGTGTAGGTAGATGAGACGGGTAGAAGGCGATTTGGACAGGGTTATGCCTGTCTCAGCGTCCAGGTGTTTCACGTCCGCGGGTGGGACAAAGTTAATCAGGTCAACATCGCCGGCTTTGAGCGCTGCTACACGGGTACCGTCATTTGTAATAGGTCGAACTGTGATTGTATCCCAAGGGAGTGGCTCCCCCCAATAGTCTTTGTTACGTTCATAGATTATTTTGTCTCCACGGGCCCACTCGACAAGCTTATACGGGCCTGTTCCAATAGCGGCGGCACCTGAATTGAAATCGGTAGTTTCCTTACCTTTGCTGTTCTTTTTTGAAACGATGACGAATGAAGCAAACATTCGGGGGAGTAGTGGTGAGGGGTTTTTAGTGTGGATACGAAGTGTTAGCGAATCCACAATTTCAACCTCCTTTATGGAGCTGACGGAAAAGACGAATGAAGATGGGCTGTTGGGTACGTTTGGAATACGCTCGATGGTAAACTTCACATCTTCTGAGGTGAATGGTGAACCATCATGAAATTTTACACCCTCACGTAGTTTGAACTCCCAAACGGTGTCTTCGACTGGTTTCCAAGACACTGCGAGTCCAGGCTCAAGTTTTTGCCTGGCGTCCTGGCCAATAAGCTTGTCAAAAATATAGAGCGCCATCTGGTTGTTGTTTGTCACATTATGGAAATGTGGATCCAGGGAGGTTGGTTCTCCTTTGAGGCCTAAGGTCAGGCTTTCTGCCATTGCAAGGCTTGAAGTCAGCACGAGTCCCGCTGCAAGGATGAAACTGATAAACATTTTGATTTTCATCGGATCTCCTTTTTGTTTTGGTAAGAATCTTCAGGTACAACAGGTTAACGGCACAAAATATGCCTGGTTTTCATAGGGTAGGGACAATGATGAAGCCAGGTGAAAAAGATAGTTCAAACTCTTTTTGTTGGAAGCCTACATTTAAACCAGCTTCCTGGAAGCTGTCAATTAAAACCTGAGTACAGGTTTGGGATTTATTCATTGTCACGTTAAGGCATTCTTGAGGCTGTGTAAAAAAATGTTGGAAAACGTGGTCTGTTGAGTAGCTGTATCAGCCTTTAACCACCTTTTTGATCGGCTAGCGTATATGAGGGCCTTTTTGCCACCTGCTCTCTTTTTTCTTCTCTGAAAAGCGTAAAGATTTTCTGGCAAGCGCCTCTTGGTTTCTTCTGAAGCCCTCCTCTGTGTAAATGGTTAAAGAAGGAACCTTTGTTGGCTTTTTGTTTTTATCAAGAGCGACAAATGTAAGGTAGGCGGACGCAAGGTGGGTGACTTCTCCTGTCAGCAGGTCTTCAGCCTCGATGCGAGCACCTATTTCCATTGATGTGGTTCCTGTCATGTTGATTGCCGCTTTTACTGTAATAAGGTTGCCGATAAAAGACGGTTTATGAAATTCGATACGATCGATGGAAGCTGTAACACAGATTTTCCTGGTATGTCTTACAGCCACAACTGCGGCAGCGTTATCAATCTCTTTCATAATTACGCCACCATGAATGATACCAGCTGGGTTTGCATCTTCTGGAAGCATGATTCTTGAGATGACTGCCCTGGTTTCCTTAATGTCGTAATTTTTTTCCATCGTGAACCTCTATTTAGGCACAAAAAATCTCATCTATGGATAGACACTCGTTATGAAAGTAATGCCACATCATGCTACAAAACACAATGATGATCCGAGGCACTGAAACGGTTGTCTCCTGACATTAAGTAGAAGTTATTTTTCTTGTTTTTCTAAGAAAAGTTATTACTATAATCCTAACAAAAAAATAAAGTTTTGAAAACTCAATGGGGCCAAAAATATGTTTGCAACTGAACAACGTTGTCATATTCGACGGGAAATGAAACTGCCTGTAATTTTTTGTAGATTGGAACAGGAAATCGCTACCGCTGGTATATCAACTGGAGAAATAAGCGATGTTGGTGGTGGAGGTTTGTGTGTTCAGTCAGAGTATACAGAGAATCACAGCGCTGGTGACAAACTTCTCATATATGTAATCCCAGAAGAGCAAGAAGGTGTATCAGACCCTGAGTCCCCCGTGGAGATTAGGGCTGAAGTGGTGTGGCAGAATTTCGGCCGGCAAATTTTAGGTCTCCGCTACCTCTAGAACCAATAGAATCTCATTCAAAATGGTTCAGCCCGGAGGCGGCATCTGTAGATGTTCTCGGGGCTGAATATATTCATTTATAAAGTACTTATACCCGTCGAGCGAGTACTGAAAAGAGTTCCGACTTATTTCTCGTTTATCGGGGTTAGGTATGATTACACAGTAGTGCTATACTGTCTGATATACTCGTACATGATTAATGAGGCAGCTATGCTGACATTGATACTTTGAACACGGCCGAATTGAGGTATGCAGAGGAGGGTAATTGAGGGGTAGGCTGAAGAATCAAAACTGAAACATTCGATTGGGAGGTACTTTGATGTATCGTGCTAATTTCGCCTGGTGTTATTGGGGGTAAGTTGCTTTGCCATAATTTTTACCTCAGTGATAATCAACAATCTCAACTTCATATGTGTTTCCATCTTCCCATTTGAAACAAATATGCCATTGAGAGTCAATTCGAATACTATATTGTCCTTTTCTATCACCCTTTAAAGCCTCTAAGCGGTTTCCTGGTGGGATCTTTAGGCCATCTAACAATACTGTGGCATTTAGCATTTTTAATTTGATACGATCAAGGCCTATGGTGATGCGTTTTCTCTATTGTTGCCTTTTGCCAAAGATGTGCTCAATACCCCCATCAACTCTTTGCAACTTGAGCAACTCACCCCGGAGTTGATTGTGGACTTTAAATGGTACCAGAACTAGAAACCGTCGACTGGCGGCCATACAAGCCCTGGCTAGATGATCCTCTAGGAGGTTGTCCGAGAGTGCATTTCCCCCCAACTCTTCGTTATTTCCATAAAAATAATGCTCACCGATAGCGTAGACTTCGATATTACCTATATGGCTGTGCTTATTTTTCCGAAAAACCTCAATTTGAGACAGGTAGGACTGTCGAGGATGTCACAGAAGGACGCACTATTCCCCGACACAGCATCATTATTTAGAAAAAAATAATGAGGAGCAATGTTTGCAGAGCAAAACCAAGACAAAATACCAATATGTTCTTCATAAGAATCTCCCAATTAGAGTTAGAATGCATTGATTTAGGCATAGCTACTAGCAAATAACATACCCACAACTGTTTAATTGATTTCAGATTTTAGACTTAGTGTCAGTAACAATGTTGTTCGATAATGGTAATAGTTCGCATTTTCCAAACCAGTTGAAAGTCTTGTTTTTGTGAATAGTATTCCAATTTTCCAAAAATAATTCACTTAGGTATATCGGCTCATTGCCATGGAAGGTGGAATTGTAGACAAAGCCTGTGGAAAAACAGACCGTCAAGTGGTTTAATACGCAGAAAGGGTGGACAGCTATTGTTACATACATAGAGGCTAGTATTGGCAATCTCAACAATTTTAGCAAAACTGCAAGTTCACCCTATTCTTGACCTGGGTTTGATCTGATTTTGGGCTCAGGTTATTCAGGCCAAACGCTTCAGCTTCTATGAATCGGCTAAAGAAAGATGGTCTTCTTGATAATTGTATCCATATGAGTGGGCCAATACCTTTTGCCATCTCAGGGTACCTCGTGTTGCACCACAAACATTAAGAAATCATCTCTAAACTGGTCGAAGCCTTGAATGAACTTTCACGCACAGGTTTTATTAAGAAAATTTGGGAAGATTTCGAATCAATGACCAGCAGTCCAATTCCATAACACCTAACCTCGATAAACGGGAAATCGGGTATAAGTACCTTCACAAAATCATTTCAGTCGAACAGGCTGACTGCCTGACAACTTCAGCTCCATGTGTTGTGAAGTTTTTGGGTGAAAGACCATTGACGGACAAGCTTTTAGAGAGGTTTTGCGTAAGGTATACAATCAAGCGGCCCAACATTCGTCGGGCCTGTTCTTTTCTCATGAGAGGATCTGGAAAAGTGTTGCATTGACAGGTTGAACTCATAATGGATTTTACAACCATTATCCAGTGACTTAACTCTTCGCGTGCACGCTCAAATTTAAAATATAACGGAAATACATTTACTTAGTCGCCTTTTCGTGTTATTGTTCCCTTTCCGATTCGTGAAATGGCCATTCAATTCTCTGATAATTGAATGCCTTTTATCACTCACCTTTTGTGTTTGTAGCACCTTTTCAGTTTTTTGTGCCCTTCAGCTATCTCACCTGAGCCAATCGGCAGAAATCAAAGCAATACTCTCTCAAACTGGGTCACCCAATACGGCAGCATACAATGTTGTGTGTTCATGCCTACAGGTCTGTGGTTCAGTTACAATTCAGGAGGACTCAAAATATGAAGAAGAGGACTATGTATACCGACCTCGCTAGCGAACCAGTCAGGACAGCTCTGCTGTTGGCTGCTGGTACCGGGAGTCGGCTTGCCCCTTTAACTGACATGACACCAAAATGCCTGGTTCCGGTTAATGAAATATCGATTTTAGAGAGACTGCTTAGCTCTCTGCAGGACCATGATTTCAACCGGCTTGTAGTAGTTCTCGGGCATCAGGCCGAATGTATTCGTGATTATCTCGGAACGAGAAAAGCAGGCATGGATATTACGTACATAACAAGCCCTTTGTACAAAACAACAAACAATATTTATTCTTTATGGCTAGCAAGAGATGTAATTGATGAACCGTTTCTGTTGATTGAAAGTGATCTTGTTTTCGATACAGATATGCTCACGGATATGCTCTACCCTGACCGGGTCGCAGTTGCGAAAATTGAGCCCTGGATGAATGGCACCACCGTAACGATGAATAATCTGATGGAGGTGGATGCGTTTCATTGCGGGCAAGAGACAACTGATGGGCAGCATTACAAAACAGTCAATATTTACAGCCTATCTGCCCCAACATGGCAATTAGTCAAAGAACGGCTGGATGAGCATATCTCAAACAAAATGGTAAACGGCTATTACGAGACTGTTTTTGCCGACATGGTTAAAGAGAGTTGCCTGTCTTTCACACCTGTCTTCTTTGACACCAACAGCTGGTATGAAATTGATACGATTACTGATCTGCGGGCAGCGGAACTGGTGTGCCAGGCCCATGATAAGGCACCTTCCTTTGCAATTGTACCGTTCTTAAAATCTACCAGAGCTAAGAGTTATTCTCAAAAGACTACGGTATCAATGGCAATGGCGCCGACTTCAAAATTACTCCAATAAATATATATGACTCAACTACACCCTACGCCTCAGGATCGTTACGATTATGTATCTAACCAACACGGCGGATACTGGCGTCATGGCTTCACAGACCATAACTACCTTTATAACCTCTATTTTCCACCTGAAAAATTTTTTAGCCACATCACCGAACATATCCATCAACTGGTATTAAATTATCCAATTGCCCAGAAGGATCTGGCAGGTCTTGTGGGCAAGTTGATTAACAAGCCAGCTGAGCGAATAGTTGTTGGTAATGGAGCAGCAGAGCTTATTAAAATTATCGCCGGGCTTGATCGTAAATTGATTGTGCCGGTTCCGTCATTCAATGAGTATGTCAATGCTGCACCCGCATGCAATGTAACCCAGTTTAATATCGATCCACCATCCTTTCAACTGGATGTGGACAAGTTCGCCGAAGAGGCTATCCGCCAGCAGGCGAGACTCGCTATAGTGGTCACACCAAACAACCCAACGTCACTATTGGTCCCGAGAGATCAACTGATCTCCCTGACTAAAAAGCTGGCTGATCACGACTGTATGCTCATTGTTGATGAGTCGTTTATTGATTTTGCCACCAACGGCGACCAGGAAACCCTTGAAGATGACATTGAAGAGTATCCGAACCTGGCAATTTTCAAGAGTATGAGTAAGGCATATGGTATCTGCGGTATTCGTATCGGATATATGCTCACGGCAAACATTGAGCTGTTGGACCAAGTTCGCCAGGGGGTGCATATCTGGAACATAAATGGTTTTGCAGAAGAATTTCTACGCCTGGCACCTCAGTTCAAACAGAAATTCAAGCAAAGCTGCAATAAGGTAATGGCAGATCGTGATCAATTTTATCAGGAACTACTAACAATTCCGGGAATGATCGTCTATAGGCCAGATGCCAATTATATTTTCTGCAGGTTGCCTGATCACAGTTTGCCTGCACCAGAAGTAACGAAAAGATTATTTGTCGATCACAATGTCTATATAAAGCATTGCGAGGGCAAGACAATGCCGGATTCTGACCGTTATGTCCGAATAGCCAGTCGTACTCAACCCGAGAATCTGCGTTTAGTTGAAGCATTACGCAACATTTTAATATCGGAGTAATTTTTCATGAAAACATTGTCGCCAACTTCGACCAATGATATGGCTGTGCCGGTGGTCTCTTCGCAAAAGACTATGCTATCATTTGCCGGGGACTTACCAAATATCTGTTCTCTAATTGGTCTTCTTTGCTCAGTGTTGGCCATATATTTTGCTATTGTCGGTCAGTTCCAGGCTGCAATGATTGGTATAATCTGGGCAGTCTTTTTTGACTGGAGCGACGGTATATTAGCAAGGCGTATGAAAGGTCGAACAGAAGTACAAGGTCTATATGGAGCTCAACTTGACTCCCTTATTGATATTGTAAGTTTTGGAATCTGTCCAGCCATCGTTCTCTTGAGTTACGGCAATTACAGCCCCTGGTTTATTCCCGGTGCTTTCATAATAGTTGCTACAGGTGTAATTCGTTTAAGTTATTTTAATGTTTTCGGCCTGGTGGACAAATCGACCTATATGGGTTTCCCCTTGGACAATAACGTTATAATCCTGGTCTTTGTTTTTCTTTTTCATGACTTGTTCAGTCGGGCTGCATTTTCTATTGTTATTTATATATTGCTTGTTTTCGTTGCAGTGTTAAACGTCGCACCCATAAAGACACCCAAATTTGCCGGTCGCTGGTATTACGCACTCATTGCCTATACGGTGATAACATCTGTGATTCTTGGTTGGCAGTGGTTGCTTCCCTAACCCCGATAAACGGGAAATAAGTCGGGATCAATCCACAAAACTAATTCACCACCAGGAGCTTAATAATTGATAGCAAAAAATAGTCCTGAGTAAAAAGAGAACCGTAAGCTGGAATTAATAATTATCTTTTTTGGGGAGTCCATTTGTTATAGCCAGTTGCGCTGAATGAATGCTACAAAAACGTGAGCTGACGACGGCGATAATGACGTAAATGAAATATTTGGAGTCGTGGCGTTTGGGGTTTTTCACTTAAACACTGATAAATCGACGCCCTTGTCTGAATGGCATAGCCTTTGCTCAGTAAGCCGTAGTTGTTTTGATACGTGTGAAGACGAAGTGAACCCCTTTTACCTTTTTGAGGTAGGGAGACTTGAATCAGAGAGAGGAGTCTAGGTCTCTGGTTACTCACACTAACACCGGTAAACGGTAAGTAAGTACCTTGTGAGTGTTTATAACCNNCAGTTTTTACGGAGTAAGGTACTAATATCCGAACAAAAGGGGGGGAGCGATAATACGATCGTTGCTCACGTTGTTTAAACCACTGAGAATAGAGGAGAGAGTAAATGGAAAGGCGGGAGTTTCTCAAAAAAGCAGGTCTTGGAGCCGCGGCAGCTGTAGCGGCAACTACAATCAAAGCACCCTTTGTCCATGCTGCCAAGAAGACCCCAATCAAATGGCGCCTTCAAACGTATGCAGGAGCATCCCTTGCCCAGCATGTCATTAAACCACAGATAGATGCCTTCAATAAAGCAGCCAATGGTGAAATGATAATTGAGCTGTATCATGCAGATCAGCTGGTCCCGACTGGTGAACTGTTCCGGGCAATGCAGCGAGGAACCATAGACGCAGTGCAAAGCGATGATGATTCCATTGCGGCACCGGTAGATGTCTCTGTGTTTGGAGCATATTTCCCATTCGCTTCACGGTATTCACTTGATGTTCCTGTTCTGTTTAATCACTATGGCCTTAAAGAAATATGGGAAGAAGCGTACAGTGAAGTGGAAGGCGTGACCTGGCTGAGTGCTGGAGCCTGGGATCCATGTAACTTTGCAACCGTTGATCCTATTCGCAAGATTGCTGATCTTAAAGGGAAAAGAATATTTACCTTTCCGACAGGTGGACGATTTCTTAAGCGGTTTGGAGTTGTTCCGGTGACCCTGCCCTGGGAGGACATTGAAGTGGCGATGCAAACCGGTGAGCTCGATGGTATAGCCTGGTCCGGCATTACAGAAGATTACACAGTTGGCTGGGCAGATGTCACAAATTATTATCTCACCAACAATATCTCCGGAGCCTGGGCCGGCTCCTATTTCGCCAACCAGGATAAGTGGGATGCTCTGCCTGAGCACCTCAAAACCCTCTTTCGTTTATCAATTGATAGCTCACACTATTACCGCCAGCATTGGTACTGGTGGGGGGAAGCACATTACAGAACGACTGGCGGAAAACTTGAGCTCACCTCAATCCCAGATGAAGAATGGAAAACGGTTGAGCTGGAAGCATTGAAATACTGGGATGAAATAGCTGCCAAAAGCCCTCGCAACAAAAAAGTTGTCGACATTCTAAAAGCCTATGCAGTAACAATGGAAAAAGCAGGACGCCCATATCGCAACTCATAAATACACCGAAATTACCTGAACAAGGAGCCTTTCCTCACATATTTTTAATAAGGCTCCTTGCTTCCTTTCCTGAAAATTCATCCTGAAAAGAGGTTCACCATTGCCTAATGCAATAAAGACCTACGTGCGATATGTCGAAGCCATCAATCGCAAGTTAGGAAAATTTGCAATGTATCTGGTCTTTGTGATGATGGGTATTCTTTTGTTTTCGTCAATATCGAGAACATTTTTTAACGTTCCGCATATCTGGGCAATAGAAATGGCTCAATTCACAATGGCAGCGTACTATCTCCTTGGCGGAGGATTTTCCATGATGCTCGGATCCCATGTCAGGATGGATGTGCTGTATGGCCGATGGTCACCAAAAAAACGAGCTGTCACCGATGCTATTACAGTGTTCTGCCTGATCTTCTATCTCGTCGTTTTATTAATAGGAGGTTTGTCCAGTACAAGCTACTCACTCGAATATAATCAACGTAACTACTCTTCCTGGGGACCTCCGGTAGCTCCCATTAAAATCATCATGGTCATAGGTATTTTCATGATGATCCTGCAATCTATAGCGACGTTTTTCAAAGATCTGGCCAAAGCTAAAGGGGTGTCGATAAAATGAGTTATGAGATGATTGCGTTATTGATGTTTTCTACCCTGATGCTCATGCTGATCACTGGCCAGCGTGTTTTTGGCGCTGTGGGATTTGTGGCTGCAGCAGCTTCGATTCTTTTGTGGGGAAAAGGAGGGTACGAAATGCCCTTCAATGCCAGTATAGTTCTTTTGAATTGGTACCCTTTGTTGACCCTGCCTCTTTTTATTTTCATGGGGTATATGTTGTCTGAATCGGGTATTGCCAGCGATTTATACCGGATGTTTCATGTCTGGATGGGGCCGTTAAATGGTGGCCTGGCTATAGGCACCATCGTTTTGATGGTCGCCATCTCAGCCATGAATGGGCTCAGTGTCGCCGGGATGGCAATAGGAACAAGTATAGCACTGCCAGAGATGCTGAAAAGGGGTTACGATAAGCGAATGGTGACCGGTGTCATACAGGCGGGGAGTTCTCTTGGGATAATGGTGCCACCATCTATTGTCCTGGTTCTGTATGGGATGATTGCCAGACAACCAGTGAGTAAATTGTGGCTTGCAGGTGTGTTCCCCGGTTTGCTTCTTGCTGCTATGTTCATTATTTACATTGCAGTAAAATGTATGCTCAATCCGGATATGGGGCCGTCTCTTCCGGTAGAAGAGCGGAAGATGGAGTGGACTGAAAAGCTGCGACTCCTCGGCGCTGGCATATTACCGCTTCTCATCATTGTCTCTGTAACCGGTTTATTTATGATGGGTGTCACGAGTCTTGTTGAAAGTTCTGCCGTTGGGGCTGTTACTGCAACGATTGCAGCACTGGTAAAGGGGAGGCTCAATCGAAAGGTGCTGGATGACACTCTGCACAAAACCCTGAGCGTCAGCTGCATGTTCATGTGGATTATCCTTGCAGCTCTCTGTTTTGGGGCCGTGTTTGACGGTCTTGGAGCGGTGCACGCCATTGAGTCTCTTTTTCTAGATAAATGGGGACTCAGTCCCTGGGGCGTGCTGATTATGATGCAGGTATCCTATCTTCTGATGGGCATGTTCCTAGATGACACGGCTATGCTGGTTATTGTGGCGCCGCTCTATATACCCTTAGTCATTTCTCTTGGGTTCGACCCTGTCTGGTATGGAGTTTTGTATACCGTGACGTGTCAGATCGCCTACATGACTCCGCCATTTGGTTATAACCTTTTTCTCATGAAGGCGATGGCCCCCAAAGAAATTACCCTGGTGGATATCTACAGCTCCATCGTACCTTTTGTAATTATTATGACAATTGGTCTGGGACTGGTTATGGTGTTTCCGCAAATTGCTCTCTGGTTGCCCGCAACATATTTTGGGAAATAATTGCCTTTGACAGTAATGCGAGACAAAAAAGGCTGTAGAGTATATTTTCCAAAAGCCTCAGAGGGGCGTTACTAAAAATCATCAACTCGATGAAGACAAAACAATATAATGGAACCTATGAAAGCAAGAGACGTTAAAACAGTAGAGGATGCCAGGAAAATTGTGGATGAGCGGGGGCTGAGCCACATAAAGGTTGGTCTGTTTGATAACGACGGGGTCATGCGGGGCAAATATATGAGTAGAGAAAAGTTTTTTTCCTCTCTCGATAAGGGGTTTGCCTTTTGTGACGTCGTACTCGGCTGGGACGTCAAGGATCAACTCTATGACAACGTGACCTATACCGGCTGGCATACAGGGTATCCCGACGCTCCCGTGCGGATCATACCTGACTCTTGTCGAGATCTGGTTTTTGAAGAAGACATGCTTCTCTTTATTGCAGAATTTGCAGATCAGGCTGAGGCCGTTTGCCCCAGGGGAACGCTTCGTCGGGTGCTGGCCAAAGCAGTCGACATGGGATTTGATTCCTACGCCGCTCTCGAGTACGAATTTTTTCTCTTTGATGAGACACCGGAGAGTATTCGCGACAAAAACTATACAAATCTCAAACCGTTCACTCCTGGTTGGTTTGGTTATTCCATGATCAGGAATTCCACCCATTCTGAACTCTATCACGCGATGATAGAACTATCTGAAACGATGGATTTTCCCCTGGAAGGTCTTCATACCGAAACGGGTCCGGGGGTCATAGAGGCTGCAATTACGGTTGATGGTGCATTACATGCAGCCGACAAGGGAGCCCTCTTTAAAACCTTTATCAAGGTTATGGCCCAACGCCACGGTTTGCTGGCGACATTTATGGCCAAATGGTCAAATGACTATCCTGGGCAGAGCGGTCATATCCATCTCTCCCTGAAGAACCGTAAAGAGGGCACTTCTGCTTTTTACGATGGGGAGAAAGAATATTGCATGAGCGACATTCAGCGTCATTTTGTTGCCGGACAGCAGCAACTTATGCCGGAGCTTTTGTGTATGATAGCGCCCACGGTAAATAGTTATAGTCGCCTTATTCCCGGTTTTTGGGCGCCAACCGATGCAACGTGGGGGGTTGAAAACCGTACCACTGCACTACGGGTAATCCCAGGCAGTGAAAAGGCTCAGCGGGTTGAACATCGATTAGGTGCAGCCGATGCCAATCCATATCTGGCTCTTGCGGCTGCCCTTGGAGCTGGCCTGTACGGCGTTGAAAATAAACTGGAACCTGAAAAGCCTATTGTTGGAAATGCGTACGAGCACACGCACCCAGAACACCTGGCTCTGCCAAAGACCTTGTGGGAATCTGCTCAGGCCTTTAAGGGGTCTAAGGCAGCCCGCTCGCTTTTCGGAGACTCTTTTGTCGATCATTTTGGAGCCTCAAGAGAATGGGAAGAACGTGAGTTCAGAAAACATATTACCAACTGGGAGCTTGAACGATATTTCGAGATTATATAAGTAGTCTCAACTTGAAAATAGTTATACGGATCTAGACCTGTGGCAGAAAGGGTTCTATAGGTTTTTTACCTTAAATTGCTTTTGTAACGTTAACTTCTATATTATTGAAAAAAATGAAAAACACCTTAACAACTGTGAGCCCGGTTGACGGCTCCAGTTATGTAGAACGGTCCTATGCAAACCAGGAAGAAATTGAATCCTGCATAGCGAGTGGTGAAACCGCCCAGAAGAGCTGGAAAAGTATCCCTCTTTCTGAACGTAAGAACCTGTGCACCAGAGCAGTGGATGCTTTTGTCGCAAAAACAGATGAAATAGCTGCAGAAATCTGTTGGCAGATGGGACGCCCAATTCGATTTGCAGCCGGTGAGGTCGCTGGTCTGAAGGAGCGTGCTATGGCTATGATCGGGCACGCAGATCTGGGGTTGTCACCTCTGCGGCTTGATAAAAAAGACGGATTTGAGCGATGGATTCAGCGTGAACCTGTTGGTGTGGTTTTTGTTATTGCCCCTTGGAACTACCCCTATCTCACTGCAATAAATGCCATTATGCCGGCAATCCTTGCAGGCAACAGTGTCATTTTGAAGCATTCAGCACAAACACCTCTCTGTGCTGAGCGTCTTTTTGAAGCGTTTGCCGAGGCTGGCCTGCCTGTTGGTGTCTTTCAATATCTTCACCTGACACACGCTGACACTGAACAGGTTATTAAGGATAGGCGTATTAAGTATGTGGCTTTTACTGGGTCCGTACCTGGGGGGGGAATGGTTGAAAAAGCCGCTTCCGGCAGGTTTATCGGTCTGGGGCTTGAGCTTGGAGGAAAGGATCCGGCATATGTCTGTAAAGATGCTGATCTTGTACATGCTGTTGATACTGCTATGGATGGCGCATTTTTTAATTCTGGGCAATCTTGCTGTGGGATTGAACGCATTTACGTGCACGAAGATGTCTACGACGAGTTTATTAAACAATCGACAGCATGGGTGAATACGTTGAAACTTGGCCGGCCCGACGATCCCGAGACAACCCTCGGGCCTCTGGTAAAAGCGAGTGCTGCCGATTTTGTCCGTGAACAGACCCGCGAGGCAATTGAGCAGGGTGCGGTACCGCACATCTCTGCTGATAGCTTCCCTTTGGATTCACCGGGGAGTTGTTACCTGGCCCCTCAACTGCTCACCAACGTCAACCATACTATGCGCATCATGACAGAAGAGAGCTTTGGACCGGTGATCGGAATCCAGAAGGTCAGCTCCGATGAAGAAGCCATCACGCTGATGAACGACAGTGAATTCGGGCTCACGGCAGCAATTTTTACTGCAGATATTGAAAAAGGTATCGAGCTGGGTCAACAGGTCGAGACCGGGACCTTTTTTCTGAACAGGTGTGACTATCTCGATCCCGATCTCGCCTGGACTGGAATCAAAAACTCCGGCCGGGGCTGCACCCTGTCAGTTATAGGTTATGAGTCACTGACCCGGCCGAAATCTTTCCACATTAAAACAAAATTATAAGAGGATACTTCAGTGTCATATTTAGCAAATTGGAATTATCCAACAAACGTTAAGGTTGGTCCGGGACGAATCTCTGAGCTGGCTGATATTTGTAAATCCATGGGGATGCGAGCACCTCTCTTAATAACTGATCCAACCATCTCAACATTACCGTTTCTGCTAAAAGTTGTAGAAAATGTAAAGAACAGTGGTCTACAGTGTGAGGTTTTTTCAGGTATTAAGGCGAACCCGACCGGGGAAAATGTCGATGATGGTGTTGCCTGTTATAAAGAAAATGGACACGATGGTATTATCGCCTTCGGCGGCGGATCTGCCCTTGATGCGGCGAAGGCTGTTGCACTTATGGTGGCACAGGTTCTCCCTCTCTGGGATTTTGAAGATGTTGGGGATAACTGGACCCGGGTGAAAACAGAAGGTATGGCACCTGTGGTTGCTGTTCCAACTACCGCGGGAACAGGATCAGAGGTTGGTCGGGCTTCTGTTATCACCGATCAGGCTCAGCATCTGAAAAAGATAATCTTTCATCCGAATATGGTGCCGAATCAGGTAATCCTTGACCCGGAACTGACAGTAGGCCTGCCGAAAGCAATGACAGCAGCTACCGGTATGGACGCATTGTCCCATAATCTGGAAGCCCTCTGCTCGCCCTTTTATCATCCCATGGCTGTGGGAATTGCCGTTGAAGGAGTGCGTCTGGTTAAGGAATTTCTACCACGAGCAGTTGCTGACGGTGCTGATATAGAAGCCAGAACGCAGATGCTGGTCTGTTCAAGCATGGGAGCGACTGCCTTTCAAAAAGGGCTTGGTGCAATGCACGCCCTCGCTCATCCCTTAGGCGCTTTGTATGATGCCCATCATGGAATGCTCAATGCCATCCTGATGCCATATGTACTTGAGGCTAATCGCCGTGAGATTAAAAAGCGTATGAGCCGTTTGGCCAGCTACATTGGTCTTGATGATACGAGTTTCGATGGTTTTCTTGGATGGGTCGTGGAGCTGAGAAAAGAGCTGGCTATTCCCCATATCCTTGCGGGTATAGACATTGACGACTCTCAGGCCGAAAAAGTAGGTAAGATGGCTACCGAAGATCCGTCCGCCGGTGGAAACCCTATAACGTTTACGGCAGCTGAGTATCAGCAGATTTTCAGAAACGCTGTGAGTGGAAAGTTGTAGCAGACAATATGAATATTGCGATACTCCAGTGCGATGAGGTGCTGGTCAAACTTCAGCCTGAGTTTGGTCAGTACCACAATATGATTCGAAGGATGTTCTCGGAAATACCTGAGTCATCAGAGTGGTACTTTGATTGTTTTGACTGCAGGGAAGGACAGTTCCCTGATACATTGGATTTCTACGATTTTTATATTACCACCGGCAGCAAATCCAGTGTGTATGATGATGATCCCTGGATTAAGCAGCTGATAGCTTTTATACAGCAGCTGGATACTGCCGGGGGAAAATTGATAGGGATCTGTTTCGGACATCAGCTTATTGCAGCTGCCTGTCGGGAAGTAGTAGCTAAATCGGACAGGGGCTGGGGGGTAGGTGTTGCCACAAATCGTGTTATCACCACTCCCGACTGGATGTCTCTCAAGGTGAGTGAACTGCATATCCTTGTCAGTCACCAGGACCAGGTTCTTTCCCTGCCTTCACAAGCAACTGTTATCGCACAAAGTGATTTTTGTCCCTACTTTGTCGTCCAGTGGAATGATCATTTTCTCAGTATTCAGGGGCATCCTGAATGGGTTCCTGGTTACTCGCGCGCGCTGATAAATGAGCGGCGGGCGATTATTCCGCCTGAACGGGCTACATCCGGCCTGGACTCTCTTCGTACTCCCACGGACAATCGGCTTTTTGCTCGCTGGATCATTGAATTTGTAGGTAGTAGTTAGTACACTCTGGTCTCATTGGACCAACTCAGGATGGTGTGATTGAACACGATGAAAAGAGTCTACTCTCCATCTTTTACGCCCTTGTTTACAGCCAGGTTGATCATAGCAAGCAACGATGTTGAGACTATAAGCAATAGGGAGACTGCGTTAATCACCGGGCTTGAGCCATCCCTGACCTGTAGGTACAGATTGATGGGCAGAGTCGTCTCAGAGCCCACAAGAAAGAGCGTTGTGTTGAAGTTTTCAAAACT
>JAWSVG010000059.1:0-13882 GCA_033852035.1 Desulfocapsaceae bacterium
GTCAGAGGATCTTGGTTTATAGCCATTTCAGTTTCGGGGATAGTTGGCACCGGAGCCAGTTGCTCAGTTTGTAGACTGGCTGTAACTACCGGAACAACAACCTCCTCAATCTTTGCAGCTAATGGAGCGGCAACCTGGGAAGTTGCATCCTGAGGAAGGTCTATCTGGGCGGCAACAACAGGGGCTTGTACATCTGGTGTTTGTTGTACCACAGCACCCAACATGTTTTGCATATTGCCGGTCTGCTGGTTTAAATACGCTTCATGCACCCGTAATGTTTCGGTCTGAAAGCCGTGGTACATACCCAACGTTTTATCCAGACGTTCAGGCAGTTCACTTGCATTGCCTTGTGACGCCAAAACGTTTTGGAATGTTTTAGCGTACTCCTGAGGACCTTTCATATATTCTTCATGCACCGCAAGCAGCTGGGCCTGATGGTTGACAAATTGCCCTACAGAGCGCTCAACAGAATTGGCTAAGTCCGCATTTGAACCGGTATTCGCTTGTGCCATCTGGCTTGCAGCAGGGGATCCGTCTGCTTGAAGGTAAACAATCTTCTCTACTATTTTTTCGACAATCACTTCTTTTTCAACTATTTTTTCTATAATTTCAGGTGTCTGTACCTGTGTGTTTGCCTGTTTGATCTGCCAGCCATCGGTCAATGCATCTTCAAAGAGTTTTTTGGTCTTGGGACTAACGTAAGAAGCACCGGATAATTTCATCGCCAGTGGAGAGGACTTGTGAGCTTCTAATGGCCGCTTAACAGCTGAGTACGGGTCAAGGTTATCGAGTTCCAGACCTAATACCGACATTTGCACTGCCGCCCTACGCATCTGCTCATCGGCAGATTTTTTAGGATTGCCATTAACTGCAATTGTCGTGACGTCGGTTTTATCTTTTAAGATGTTATCAACCAGAAGGGTGAGAACGTTTTTCGGTCCGAACTCAACAAAAATGCGGCCACCTTCAAGGTAGAGATTGTTGATCTCTTCGGCAAAATATACAGACTCTAATGTATGGCTTTTGAGACACTTTTTGATGTCCGCGCCGTTGTTTGAGTGGGCTTTGCCCGTACCGTTTGCAAAAACCGGAATTTTAGGTGCATTGAATTTTGCACTGTTAATCGCCTTGGAAAAAGGCTTTTGTGCATGACCCACGAGTGGGGTGTGGAAGGCTGCAGATACAGGTAAAGGGATGACTTTATACCCTTTGCCTTTGAGTTCCGTTAAGGCGATGTCAATTTGGCTGGTCACCCCGGCAACAACCACCTGATTGTTTGAATTGTAGTTGGCAATTGAAATATCTCTAATGTGTTTAATATCTTCAGCCACTTTAGCGGATTCACCGAGGACGGCAATCATGGTCCCCGCATCAAAATTATTATCATCCGGTGCCGCCATCGCCTGACCACGGCGACGGGCCAACATCATGAAATCGCTGTCGCTAAGAACGCCCGCTGCCCATAGTGCAGTCAATTCACCGAAACTGTGCCCTGCAGTAAAATCAGCCGCAAAACCCGCTTGTTTAAATGCCTTGAATAATGCCACACTGAACGTCCCGATCGCGGGCTGTGCGTGTTGGGTCAGTCGTAAATCACCCTCCTGCCGAGCGCGATCTTCGGCGGAAAAAACAGGGATCGGATAGGTGGTGCCGGAGAGTTGTGGCAAACCGGCAGTGGTAAATTCAATGTCCATTTGCGCGGTTGTTGCTAATATTGACGGAAAATTACAGGCTAAGTCACGCCCCATATTGACATACTGTGAACCTTGACCGGGAAACAAGGCAACCACTTTCCCTCTACTATTAAGACCTGAAACACGGTAAAAAATACCTGTCGGTGTTGACCATTCGCTCTCCCCTGCTTGAGCTGTGAGCTGTCTCAGGGCTTGCCCGATCATCGCTATTGCATCACCAGCGTTTTTTGCGACAAAACCACAACGCACCAGGTGGGCTTCCGGTGTTTTCAGTGTACACTCAGTAATCAGTGCATTAAAGACATATGGTTGCTTTTCAATATCTACATCAAATTTATCTAACCAGCCGGTGAGCCGTTGAGCCAGCGATGCTTCATCGCCCGCACTGATTAAGATAGTTTGCGCAACCTCATTCAGCCGGTACGGTGTTGTTTGGCCTGCGCTGTATTCTTCCAGTACGAAATGGAAATTTGTACCGCCGAAGCCAAATGAACTCACACCGGCACGTCGCTTGATGCCATCCTCGCGCGGCATCCACGGACGTGTCTCGTTGTTGATATACAGAGGTGTATTTTCAATTTCAAGATTGGTGTTTGGCTTATCAACATTAATGGTCGCCGGTAATACTTTATGGTGCAAGGCAAGTGCCGCCTTAATCAAACCCGCAGTTCCGGCCGCCGATTTAGTATGACCAATTTGCGATTTTACCGAGCCTAGTGCGATATGTTGTTTTTGTTTATTGTCTTCACCGAAATATTTGCTTAAGCCACTAAACTCTGCGGCATCTCCGGCTATGGTTCCAGTACCATGTGCTTCTATCAGTCCACATGTATGGGAATCAAAACCTGCATCTGCATAAGCCCGTTTCAGTGCTTTTACCTGACCATCGGGACGTGGTGCATAGATTGATTTAAAACGACCGTCGGAAGAGATACCGATTCCTTTCAATACAGCGTAAATTCTGTCACCATCACGTTCTGCGTCTTCTAAACGTTTGAACGCCACCATGCCAACACCTTCGCCGATCATCATGCCACGGGAGTTCTGGTCAAAAGGACGAATATCATCACTGTCAGTAAACGCCGGTGTCTTTGCAAATGACAGGTACATAAACGGTGAGTTGTCACAGCAGACACCACCCGTAATCATCACCTCCGAGCGATGTTCAAGAAGATCGGAAACCGCCAATTTCATAGCCGCTAATGAGCCTGCACAAGCAGCATCAACAACACAGTTCATGCCGCCAAAATCGAAACGGTTGGCGATACGTCCGGTAATAACATTACCCAGCATGCCGGGAAAGGAGTTCTCTTCCCAGCCAATATAAGCTTTCTTGAATTTGCCGATGATGATTTGGCGATCGTCATCATCAATACCAGAAGCTTTGAGTACTTTATCAAGAATCGGAGACTGCAGGCGGGATGTCAGCGCGGTGATCTGTTTTTGTCCACCACCAACCCCCAGGGTGATACCAACTTTATCGCGATCATAGTTTGAGCCTTCACCAATACCCGCATCATTTAGTACATCACGGGCCACAACTAGAGCCATCAGCTGGGCAATATCGGTTAGTTCAAGAATATTTGGCGGCAAACCAAATTCCATCGGATCAAAATCAACCTCAGGCAGAAAACCACCACGTTTACAGTAGGTCTTATCTGCCTCTTTTTTATCAGCTGAGTAATAATCATCAATTGCCCACCGATCTTCCGGTACATCTTTGATGGCGTTCACAGATTGAACAATTGTATCCCAGAATTGGCCTAAGTTTTTTGTGTCTGCAAAGACAGATGCCATGCCTATAATTGCTATCGGGCATTCTTGTAAACGTGAATTTATTTGCTTATCATCAACCATTGTTGATGATGTTGGGCTCTTCCTGGTCATTGTTATTACTCCGGTTTTGATTCTGGTGCATTTTCGTCATCGCTCTGTTGTTCAGTAGCTGTATTCAATAGACGAAAACGACTTAAAAATTCATTATAATTGGCCGCTAGAAGGCGGCGTACGTGAAAGGGGGCTTTAGTCAACACGTGCTTCATATAACGGGTTGCTGCGGCAATATCATCATCGTCGTACAGGTCAATATAGACCCAACTACTATCGGGGTCGTTTGCCAGCAACAATCGATGTTTTTCATCGGGCAAGGTGGTTACTTTAACTTGAACGATTTCTCTTTCATTCAGGTCATCTTTGATATTTTCATCTTCTAATGTGCTTGCTTTTTTTCTCGTAACATCATCGTTTCGATTCAAAACAGAAAGCATCGCATCTGGAGATATTTCAAATGAAATGACTTCTTGCGACTGGTTCTCTTCAATTTCGACCTGTACCAACGGTGATTGATCTTGTTTTTCATCAAAAACAGGCATCGTCGTTAAACGCGAAATGCCGTTACGTTGTAATAAACGCTGCAATCCTGCTCTCGACAGCTTGGGATTTACAAACTCTCTACAGACGCCCAAGAGATCATCAAGTGGCAACATAAGACAGGTACGAAGCTCCAGAACCACATGCTCTTGCGCTACGGTGAGCGTCGTATTGAGGTGTTTGGGCCTATGTGATGCGTCATTGACAGAGTCCCGTTTACGCCATTTACGAACGGTTGATTCAGATATTTTCAACAGGCGAGCCAAAAATGCGGTGGGCAGGTCTGATTGGGAAATAAAGGCGCGAACTTCAGGGGTTGTTGTCGCGTTTGCGTGTTGTTTAGCCATTAACGTGTTATTTTATCGTCATTCTCAATATATTTGTGAAATTTAGGAAAGCAGCACTATACACGAGTATCATCCCCTATACAATCACCCGATACTAATTTTTTATAAAAGTTACATATAGGCGAAAAGATATACCTTTACCTGCTCCACATGTTGCTGGTACACTCCCGATATTATTTATTTTTAACGTGTCTACCATAGATGGTGATTATTTTGCTTTTTCCTTCATCCGGTGCGAAAATCATTCTACAGGACAAGGATATCCATCTTTGGCTGACTCGTCCGAAAGAGATTGCAGATCCCACCCTGCTGGCTTCTTATCAGCTGTTATTGAGTCCAGATGAGAGGAAAAAACAGCAACGTTATCGTTTCGCGAAAGATCGCCATAATGGGCTGGTTACCCGTGCTTTTGTCCGGTACGTGCTGTCACAGTATGCGGACTTGCAACCAGCTGAATGGATCTTTGAGAAAGGCCGATACGGCAAGCCCGAAATAAGCAACAGTCCTCTATCTCTGCGATTTAACCTCAGCCATACCGAAGAGATGATTGTCTGTGCTGTGATATTACAGAAGGACATTGGCTGTGATATTGAAAACCGTTCGCGTATAACCGATTTAAAGAGCATCGCCAGGCGCTACTTTTCAGCCAGTGAAGTGACGACTCTTTTGGCTTTGCCAACAACTCAGCAGCAAGTACGTTTTTATGAATATTGGACCTTAAAAGAAGCGTATGTGAAAGCTACCGGACAAGGATTAAGCATCCCGCTGAATACGTTTAGTTTTAGTATAGGCAAGTCTGACGTAATAAGATCTAACTTTCAGATAAAATTGAAAGTTGAGCAAGAAAGCCAGGGAAATTCCAGCGAGAATTGGTTTAGTTGTCTGTTTTATCCCGATGATACACATTGCGTTGCGGTGTGTGTAAATGGAGGCCTTACACAGCACAGTTACAAATTATCAGTTTTTGATGGGGTGCCGCTGGAGGGGTTTGAGCTGATTCAGCGTTTTTAGGACTGTCCGGTTTCTGAGCAGCAAATAAATTCAAACAAGGCTGGCTACGAACACAGGAAATTTCGTTTCACCCGGCACACATTTACAAGCCTTCTCATTTCCGCCAATCCCCTCGTGGGCGTAAATGAGCGAAAGGGACATTATTCCATTTTTCTGAGCTTCTTCCGTATGGAAAAATATCTTATGGGAGAGATGTGAAGAAGTGTGTTAGAATTTACACTTCCTCCACTGGAATTCTCAAGCTCGCCAGGTGTCCCGACCTCCGTTGTGGTTCACAATAAAGTTGGAATAGTAGAGAAATACCTGTAAATTACATAAATGATGTTCGTGAGAATAATCACTTGTGAAAATCCTTGCAGCAAAAGGAAGGCTTTTGTACTTATCTTTCCAATACAAGCGTACAAAAAAATATTTTTTATCACCCATCAGAGCTCAAGATGCTTGTCAGTAAATTGTTTAGATACTCTATAGATCAGGCCAACGGACGATTTGTAAAAGGATGGTGTTTTCACCGATTCTTGAAAAAGCATCCAGTTATACTCCGGATAGAGGCGGATGACCATCTTCTTGGAAACGTCAATTGTACTTCCTACCGGAAAGATATTAAAATCAAACAACTCCACCCAACCGGTTATTGTGGGTTTGATTTCAACTTACCCGATGGTTTTAATTTGCAAAATTTCCAAAATCTTCACTTCTATGCTGGAAAATACCCACTTCCGCTGGCCACTCTATCCTGCCTTGATCTGGAGACACTGAGGCCAGAGAGTTCTGAGAATTTTTTCTTTATGCATATTCCCAAAACAGCTGGTTCAACTCTTAACGCGTTTTTGAGATGTTGTTATCCCTCAAGCCAATGTAATTTCCATATAGAGAGACTTGATTATCAAGAGCGCATAAACTTGGTCAGTTACAAGAAATGTATTTCCGGTCACTTACCATGGTATCAATTGAGGGATCTGTTGGTAGATTCCAATTATCAATTATATGCCATCATTAGAGATCCATATGAGCAATTACACTCACACTTTAACTATGTCAGGTGTGTGCAGAGCGATGCTGAGCATGAGGACAAGTTCGCATACAGGCATAACAAGATAATTAGAGAGCTTTCTATACAACTTAACAAAGTCAAATTTAGTAATGATAGTGAAATCGAGAAATTGATACATAACTGTCGAGATTACCAACTAGACTTTTTTGATAATATGCAGACAAGATACTTCCTTGATTATCGTCCAGAAAAAGTAACGATGGCGGATTTTGAACATGCGAAGTCTACTATCGATCAATTTAAATTAGTTGGTTTGACGGAGCACTACGATAGGTACTTGAAACGACTCTGTCATGACTTACAGCTTCCGCCACAGGTTCAAGCAGAGCGGTCAAATAAATCTGATTCTTACAAACTGTTCGACCATTCACTCCCATCAACAAAAAATGCTCTCCATCCTTTTGTAGAAGTAGACCTAAAGATTTACCAGTACATTGTGGAAAAATTTTGGTCCGATGTTGAGTGAGAATAGGGCTGGCTGACTCCTCCCGCTCCCTCGCAGACTGGCAATCTCCCTTTACTCCAGAGCCGGCAGCAAAAAGCTAAACGTCGTGCCTTTCTCTTCGTTTTGTTCCGCCCAAATGACCCCCTCGTGACCTTCTATAATACGTTTACATATCGACAACCCAAGTCCAACTCCTCCTGCACCGGTCTTTGCTTTTCGCCCCTGGGTGAACTTGTTGAAGACATGCAGAAGGTCTTCCCTGTCGAGCCCCACCCCCTGATCAATCACCGAAACTTTATAGGCAGCCCTTTGCAGTTCACCACGATGTATTACTCCCTGTTGAATTGTCACTCTAATCGTTGTAGCCGGCGCAGTAAACTTCACTGCATTGGCCAAAAGATTTCGCATTACCTGATACAACTTCGTTACATCATAACATGCCAGCGCGATGGATAAAGGGGGATCGTAAACAAGTGATATATCAGACTCTTCCATCATTCCTTGAAATTCCAACACAACCCTGCTTAGATCTTCAACCAAATTGCGTTCCCTCAAGGTGTATGCAGCACGGGAAGACTCAGGGGTCGTTAATGTCAGTAAATCATTGAGCAGAATCAAGAGCTGATCCCCGCTTGTTATTATCATCTCAAGATAAGATTTCAACTTCTCACGAGATGCACTGTCCACTTTCCGGAACCCTAATCTGGCACAACTTAATATACTGTGCATTGGTGTGCGCAATTCATGTGACATATTAGCGAGAGACTCAGACTGCACCTCATTTGCCAGTTCCTCAATACTTTTTTTTGCTGTTTCCAGCTCAAACTCCAGTCTTTTCAAGCGGGTTAGATCCCGGAGAGTGACTAACAAAAGTGTGTAATTCTCCACAGATACCATGCGAATATCCACGACTACAATCTGTTTTTCTCCCTCGTTCTCTTTATCTATACAACTCTCAAACTCACTCCGGCCATTACTTTGCAGCTCATTCCACCAACCTTCCTGGTATACATAACCATCCGAGGCAGTGAGAAGGGCCTCAAGAGTCTCTTCCTTGAGAAAGATTTCAGTGTCTGTATCAACAGGGCAAAAGGTATGTAGAAATGGTTGATTTACATGTAGCAGTATTCCTTTGAAATCACAGATAGCGGTCGCCTCTTCAAGGCAGTCCAAAACAGCACCAAGCCATTTGAAACCGATATCACCTGAATCAGGAGACCGATCATTTTTCTCTTGGGGAGTTGTCTGTTCCATTTCCTTAGAAAACATCATTTATCAGTTCATCATTCACCATCTCGTATCGTAACATCAAAGTATAGAACACTGCTACTCACGAGCGATACGCCGATTGAAACATGTTTTTTTATTTCAGCAATAAATGCAAACCAGACCATTACATTACACCAATGCCTCTTGTTAGGAAACCAAAACTATTCATCACAATTACTTATACATAAGTGCAAATAGCATTATGCCAATAACGTCATAATCTCGGGAAAATACGTCCAATAAACATGGATATTTTGTGCTATTATGAGATGTTGAAGACATTTTTTCTAACAACATTCCATCCTAAACTTGACGCTTTTGTCAAAAGAACATATATACTTTCAGCATATATCAAATTTCATTAAGCTTTATATAAATGGTGTAACCAATTTAATTGTAAGTTAAACCTGCGAAGGAGTAAAGAATGCTCGAATTGAAGAAAGGTGATGACATCCTCGCTGTTGTTGGCGGCATCAGTAGCATAGCTGAAGCCCGGGACGTCTTTTCCGACAAGCTTGACGAAGTCAATCAACAAAAACTTGCAGCAATAAAAAACGATGAAGCGCTGATTAAAATTGCCAATTCGATCAAAATGTGCCAGCCGGACAGTGTTTTTATAAATACTGGTTCCGAAGATGATGTTCAATTTATAAAAGAATACTCACTTCGCCAAGGTGAGGAGAAAAAGCTTGCTAAAGACGGGCATACAATCCATTTTGATCTCCCACAAGACCAAGCTCGCCTGGTAAAACAAACCTACTACATTATTAACGAAGGTGAAAAAATGAGTTCGCTGGCAAAATCTGTGCTTCGCAGCGAAGCGACGGGTTATGTCAAAGAGTTCATGCCTGGTATTATGGCCGGTAAAACCCTGATGGTTGGCTTTTACAGTCGCGGCCCCGTAGGCGCTGAGGCATCTATTCCCGCAATCGAGATATCCTCCTCCGGTTACGTCCTGCACTCAGCAGAGCTCTTGTACAGAAATTGTTTTAAAGACTTTGATGCCGAAGCAGAAAGGCTTGGCCTCTTCTTCACCAATGTACACGCCGAAGGAGCCAACACCCCTGAGGACGTCCCCAACGCTCGTGTTTTCATGGATAGAAGTTGGTTTACCACATTTTCTACCTTTTGCACCTACGCGGGAAACACACTTCTTTTGAAGAAAGGTAATCACCGTTTCAGTGTTGACTACGCAACCTATTACAAACTTGAGGAACAACTCTCCGAACATATGTTCATCACCGGACTCACAGGGCCCGGAGGCAGGAAAACCTTCTTCGCAGGAGCGGCCCCTTCAGGTTGCGGCAAAACTACTACAGCCATGGTCGGTAGCGATTTTGTTGGAGACGACCTCGCCCAATTCTGGATCGATAAAGACGGGATCATGCGAGGCATCAACCCCGAAAAAGGTATTTTCGGTATAGTTGAAGACGTTAACAGAGAGGGAGACCCGTATTTGATGGATTGCCTGAGAGGGAACGGAACAGAAGTTATCTGGTCCAACGTTCTTATTAAAGACGGTGTCCCTCACTGGGTCGGCAATGGTGAAGATACGCCGGACAACGGAGTCAATTTTCAGGGTGAATGGACTGCAGGGATGACCGATGCTGACGGAAAACCTGTTCCAATGTCTCATAAAAATTCACGCTGCACTCTCAGGGCCAGTGCGATAGCCAACCATGCTACAGAGTTGTCCGAAGATCCAGACGGTGTGCCTATTAAAGTTATCACCTATTCTGGTAGAGATGCTGATACCATGCCTCCCGTCTGGGTGGCAAAAAATGCAGACGAAGGTGTCGTCATCGGCGCCTCAATCGTTTCAAAAGCGACTGCCACGGAGGTTGGTGCTGTAGGTGTCAACAGGCAGCCATGGGCAAATGCTCCTTTTATCCCCGGCGCTCTTGCTGACTATATGAATGCGCAATTTGTATTCTTTAATTCAAGTAAGTTCACAGAAAACCGACCGGTTATGGCCGGCCTCAACTACTTTTTAACCCAAGAAAACAGGGGCCTCACAGGCGGTCAGCTATTAGGTGAAAAAAAGGATGTTAAAGTATGGCTTGGCTGGCTTGAGCTATTCGCTCACGGTGATGTCGAGGCAATCTCTACGCCCATAGGCTACCTCCCTCAATACAATGACCTGGTTTCACTTTTCAAGACAATTGAAAAAGAGTACCCCAAATCACTTTATGACATGCAGTTCTCACTCTATGTAGACAAAATCGTAGACCGAATCGACTTGCAAAAAGAAGCCTATAGTAAAGAGGCGGGTATCCCAAAAACACTTTTTAAGGTGTATGAAAAGCAGAAGTCTGAACTTCTGGCTTTAAAAGAACAAAACGGTTCTATCATCAACACCGATCAGCTTGGGTAGTGTACACCGAACACTGCTTGCTTTATAAGTGAGCAGTGTTCTTTTATTTCTTGATTTTGCCTTTCAGTGTTATTCTCACACTTCGCTACAGTGTACCCTGCCCTCAAGCCTATCTTACCAATGCCATACCAGAACGTTCTTATGGATGAGCAGTCTGAACCTCAAACCGAAATTCTACTTACCACCATCTCCGACCCACAACAACTCTCAAACTACTCGTTGCTGCTATCAGCAGTAAACATACCGCATCATATTATCTGCAACTCTTCTCGAGAAATGGAAATATATGTTTTTCCACATCATCTTGAAAAAGCACTCTATCAAATTTCTGAGTTTATAGACGAGAACCACAACTGGCCTCCACGAAGTGAGCCCACCGACACATTTTCTCCAACTTTTAGAGCTATGAGCATTGTCGTATCCGGGTTGTTAGTATATATCTATTCTTTGTCAGGTGACTGGAGTCCAACCTCTCTCTGGTTTATACAAGGCGCTGGAGATTCTCAGGCCATCTTAGAGAGATTTGAGTTCTACCGACTTGTAACGCCACTAACCCTCCATGCAGATGTTGTACACCTTATGGGTAACTGTTTTCTTGGAGGTATCCTGCTCCACTTTCTATTCCATCTTACAGGAAACGGCATTGGACTTTCAGTTATGCTCATGACTGCTACCGCCGCCAATTTTGTGAATGTTTTAATCCATGGGCCAGGCCACATATTTGTAGGTTTTTCCACTGCAGTATTTTCAGTTATCGGCATGTTGTGCACAATTAACTTCGTGACCAAGACATCACGACCCTTGTTCCATGTTTTTATATCAGTCATGGCGGGTTTTGCGCTTTTGGCAATGCTTGGGTCCAGCGGTGAAAGAACAGATCTTGGCGCACATTTATTTGGCCTTCTGTGCGGCCTTCTCAGCGGAAATATCGTCAGGCTCCCAAATTACCATCTCATACGAAAGTCCACCCTCGCACAAACTTTACTGACAACGCTTTCTGGCGGTTTTGTCCTGGGTGCCTGGTATATTGCCTTCTGACACAAGAACACACCATTTCCATACCCTTTTCTGGTACTTCCCCATCAAATACCAACCAATTTATTGCAGAAGTTACCAGTTTATTGACGATTCAGATTGCATTCCCCATCATCAATAATTATCCTTGTAGCTTTAATGAATTTAGACCAGTAGTCCTTACAAACTTTTTAAGGTTGCCGCGTAAGGATGAAACATCTATTAATAGTCAACTTTTATCAGGAGATTTTTATGTCCAATCAGGACCAGCAGCCTCCGTGGGGCAAAAAGAACAAGCCGCAGTCCCCGGAAGAGGTTGTCGCACAGCTGATTAACAAGCTTCAGGATTTTTTCTCAGAGAGTAAAAAGCCGCCCTCATCCGGCTCAGGTCAGGAAGCGCCAGAAAAGCCATCCTCACCGTTTGCAGGGATTGGCAAGATTCTCTTCATTGTACTCCTTGTTCTGGTACTGCAAGGTGTTTACTCATCTTTCTTCAAGATCGCACCAAGTGAAGTTGGTGTTATTCTGCGTTTTGGGGAGTATTCCAGGACAACTCCCCCCGGACTCCATTTCAAGATCCCCTACATCGACCACCTGTATAAAGTTGATGTGGCAAACATCCGTAAAGAAGAGTTCGGTTTCAGAAGTCGCTTTCCAGGACAACAAAATTCCATAGACAGACGTGGCTATGATGTGGAATCACTGATGCTTACTGCAGATAAAAACGTTATTAACGTTGCCTGGATTGTTCAGTACCGTGTAGCAGATCCGTATGCTTACCTGTTTAAAGTCTCAAATGTACAACAGGCTATTCGAGATATTTCGGAAAGTGTTACCAGACGTATTGTTGGTAATATGGATTTTGATTACGTACTGAGTAACCGTGATTTACTCGCAGCTTCAGTAAAAAATGAACTGCAAACCCAGCTAGATGGTCTTTTTCCAAAAGGACTAACTGGAGTCTCCATCGGAACGGTGCAATTCCAGGATATTAACCCGCCAGACACTGTCAAGCCTGCTTTCAATGAAGTGAATGAGGCAGATCAGGATATGAAACGTCTTGTAAATGAGGCTCAAGAAACCTACAACCGCGTCATCCCTAAAGCTGAGGGTACCGCCAAAAAGATCGTTGAGGAAGCCTATGGTTATCAGGCAGAACGAATCAACAACGCAGAGGGTGAGACTCAGCGATTCCTAGATATATTGAAAGAATACAAAAATGCCCCGGAAGTCACCCGAAAGCGTATGTATCTAGAGACAATGAAAGATATTCTACCTAATGTACAATCCATTTACGTCATCGACAAAGACCAGCAAGCCCCCTTACCTTTGCTTAATCTTTCAGGTGGCAGCGCCCTGCCAGCTACTCAATCGAAATAGACTGATATAATAAGAGGAAATACATATGAAACAGATAGCTCAATTCTTTCTTGTCGGTCTTGTTCTGCTGGCAGTGGTAATTGTCTATGATGGCTTTTTTATTCTGGAAGAAGGTCAACAGGTCGTCGTAACTCAATTCGGTGCGCCTGTGGGCGATCCCGTTATTAAGGCCGGCATCCATTTCAAAATGCCATTTATTCAGCAGACGGAGGTATTCGAAAAGAAGATCCTTATCTGGGATGGAGAACCAAATCAAATTCCGACCAATGATAAAACCTATGTCTACCTTGACGTTACTGCACGATGGCGCATTGTGGACGCCCTGCAGTTCCTGCAAGCTGTAAAGACTGAGACCAGAGCCCAGTCCTTGCTCAGTGACATTATTGATGGTACGGTCCGTGATATGGTGAACAAGAATGACCTTATAGAGATTATCCGCAGCTCTGACTGGTCTGTTGACACCATGTCCCCAACTTCATCGAGAGCAACTATCGGTACACAGCCTAAGAATGGTCGAGACGGCATTTCAAGACAGATTCTCTCTGTTGCGTCCAAGGTCACCCCTCAGTACGGCATCGAATTAATAGATGTAATGATTAAAAGAGTCAACTATATCGACTCAGTGCGGGTGACAGTTTACAACAGGATGATCTCTGAAAGAAAGCGTATTGCTGCAGAAAAACGCTCTTTAGGTGAAGGTCAAAAAGCCGAAATTCTTGGTACCGTTGAGCGTAAACTAAAAGAAGTGACGTCAACCGCTAATCGCGAGGCCATTGAGATCAAAGGTAAGGCGGATGCAGAAGCGGCAAGAATTTACGGAGAAGCATACTCACTAGATGCTGATTTTTATGCTTTCCAGAAGACACTTGAAAGTTATGAGGATATGATCGGTAGCAATACATCCCTTGTTCTTTCTTCAGATTC
>JAWSVG010000059.1:13908-14914 GCA_033852035.1 Desulfocapsaceae bacterium
ACAAAATTATTTCGAAGGTACTAAAAAAAGTGAGGCCAGAATCATTAGATTCTGGCCTCGCTTTTTGGGTTATGCAGCAGCAGTAAAATCAGTTATTAGGTTCACCATCTAAACCCTCACTTGTACCGGGATAGGCTGGTTTATGATCCTTTGCAAATGGGATTCTTCCTTTCGCACTCAACATATCTTCAAACACCTCCAACTGTTCTTCGTCCACAATCTCATCAACTTCGAGCTGTTCAAATCGACAATTACAGCTGTTTAACTGTCCTTCACACCACGGGCACACCTCAACAACACAGCCAAGCAGGTGTTCTTCCCCTTCAAGCACACCACAAACCGGACAAATTTCTTCGATCTTGCCTTTTTCTTTGTACACTTCCAACTCATGAGCAGGAATGCATTCTTTAAGAAATTCATCCTGGCTGGAAAACTCAAAAAAAGTTACAACTTCAGGCGCAATCTCATCACCATACGCACCAAGAAGTACCACTGTCTCTGCAGACACAACGTAGAGATACTCATTGTTTGTCGACACGACTACAAACAGAAAAACACCCTGTTTAACAGCAAGCGTTGCAATGCGGGTTACAGCCTCTTCACGTCCTTCCGGCAATGTTGAATAATATTCATGAAATGTGCGAAGGATCAGATTATCTTCTTTATATTTTTCTACAAGCTCCAGTGCCGCATCGAGCTCATCCTGTGGGACGGCATATCGTATTAATATCTGTATTTCTTCAATCATTGATCATATCCTTTTTATCTCTTACGGCATGCCGCGAATATACTACAACTGGTTTTGTATAAAGACTATTTGCCTAAAAGGCGAAATTCTATTACAGTAGAATCTTGTAAGTCATCTCAATAACTGCATCAGATTAAGCTTTACCATCCTGACTGATTGTGCTGTAAAAAAACCCCTTCCGGTTTCCATTCTTTACCGATTTTGTGTCTTTGTGAAGTTAAACACTCATTACTTTTGCTCAACGTAACCCCGATAAAC
>JAWSVG010000059.1:14935-22561 GCA_033852035.1 Desulfocapsaceae bacterium
AACTGATTTATAAGGCACTAAAGATCTCAATCCTCAGGTTACCGGTAAGTCATTAACCTAGAAGTGCGTGTTCCTGCAAAGTACACCGTTTCGTCAACAAAGAGGTATATAACTATGTCAGAAAATTTCGCAACCCTCACCATAGGAGACAAATCGTACCGACTACCCATTATTCGTGGCACCAGAGGCGACCAGGCAATAGATATTCGCAGTTTTCTTAAAGAAACAGGCTTTATAACCCTCGACAGCGGCTACATGAACACCGGAGCCTGCACCTCATCAATAACGTACCTTGATGGTGCCAAAGGCATTCTTGATTATCGTGGATATGCGATCGAAGAGCTCGCAGAAAACTGCACATTCACCGAAGTCGCCTACCTGATACTCCATGGAGAACTACCAACCTTCGAGTCCCTGCAGTCGTTTAAACATGAAATGCGCCGCTTTGCACTGCTACACGAGGACATGATCCATTTCTTTGACCATTTTCCGCCGAATGCATCTCCGATGTCGATTCTTTCTACCACAGTCAATTCCCTACATAACTATTATCCGGAAATGGACAACGAGGAAGATCCGTACGGTGGTTACTCTGTCACCACTGCACGCTTACTGGCTAAAACAAGAACTATTGCAGCCTTCTCTTACAAAAAGAGTATCGGCCACCCATTGGTCTACCCAAGTCCCAGATTGAACTATTGTGAAAATTTCCTCAACATGATGTTCGATCGCCCTAATCTTCCTTACCAGATCAGGCCAGAATTTGTCTCAGCTTTAACCAAGCTCCTGATTCTCCATGCAGATCACGAACAGAACTGTTCCACTTCTACGGTAAGACTCGTTGGCAGTGCAGGCGCAAATCTGTACGCCTCAATATCTGCAGGCATCAGT
Source organism: Desulfocapsaceae bacterium (assembly GCA_033852035.1). GTDB lineage: Bacteria > Desulfobacterota > Desulfobulbia > Desulfobulbales > Desulfocapsaceae > Desulforhopalus_A. The sequence goes on from JAWSVG010000059.1 coordinate 15,827, forward strand.
GCACTCTGGGGCCCACTGCACGGAGGCGCTAACCAGGCAGTCATTGGAATGCTTGAAGGTATCCACTGCGACGGCAATAATTACAAAAAGTATCTGGAAAAAGCCAAGGATAAAAATGACCCCTTCCGTCTGACCGGTTTTGGCCATCGTGTTTACAAAACTTTCGACCCGCGTGCAAAGATCATCAAGAAGGCATGCTATGAAATTTTCGAGGCACTTGAAATCAGCGACCCACTTCTTGATATCGCCCTGGAACTTGAGGAGCGGGTCAGCAAGGACAGCTATTTTGTTGACCGTCACCTCTATCCGAATGTCGATTTTTACAGCGGGATTATCTACCGAGCTATGGGAATCCCGACAAACATGTTTACGGTCATGTTTGCCCTCGGCAGATTGCCGGGCTGGATCGCTCAGTGGACTGAGATGAAAGAGGACAGAGAAAATCTCAGAATCGGACGTCCTCGACAGATATACTCGGGTCACACTCGAAGAAGCTTTGTGCCCTTGAACGATCGCTAATTGCCCCATCGTTTCTGAAGATGTATGACTGCACCGACATGCTGCATGTCATACATCTTCAGTTCCAGCTCACGTAATCACTTCGCCAGGCTCTTACCCACTTCAAAATTCACCACCAGTGGCACATCAAGTCTAAGAGCACTTTCCATAGCTTCCTTGAGGACTGGCTTGGATTGTTCGAGTTCAGAATCCGGCAGTTCAAAGACCAGTTCATCGTGTATCTGAAGCAGCATCCTCGCCGAAAGCCCATTTGCATCCAGCGCCTTTTGACTGTTGATCATTGCCAGCTTAATGATGTCAGCAGCAGTCCCCTGAATGGGAGTATTGATGGCTGTCCGCTCTGCAAACTCACGCTGTGCCTTATTTTTAGCATGAATCTCAGGAATAGTGCGTCTACGCTTCAGCAGGGTAGTGACATATCCACACTCTCGAGTACTGCTGACCACGTCCTCCATAAATTTCTGTACTCCAGTATAAAGAGCAAAATACTTATCGATGAAGCGCTGGGCTTCCTTTCTGCTCAACTGCAGCTGATTAGACAGACCGAATGCACTCATTCCATAGACAATACCAAAATTGATACTCTTTGCCACCCGACGCATATCGGAGGTCACCAGCAGGGGGGAAATGGCGAATATTTCAGCCGCGGTCCGGTTATGAACATCTTCACCAGACCTGAATGCATGCAGCAAGGCTTGATCCTGAGAATAATGCGCAAGAACACGAAGATCAATCTGTGAGTAATCCGCTGAAAGGAAAACCATGCCTTCTGTCGGCACAAAAGCGCCCCGTATCCGGCTGCCTTCTTCCGTCCTGATAGGGATATTCTGCAGGTTTGGGTCACTGCTTGACAAGCGTCCCGTTGCGGTCACTGCCTGATTAAATGAACTATGTATTCTTCCGGTTTCCGTGTCTTTTAACTGGCTGAGTTTGTCCACATACGTTGACAATAATTTAGCAAGGGTTCTGTACTGCAGAACCTGCGAAGGGAGCTCGTGTCTGGGAGCAAGTTTTTCCAGAACTTTAACATCGGTAGAGTAGCCGGTTTTGGTTTTTCTGCCATGGGGAAGTCCCTGTTCATCAAAGAGAACCTGCCCTAACTGTTTAGTCGAATTTATATTGAACTCGTGTCCGGCTAACTCAAAAATCGTCTTTTCAAGCTCTACAAGCTTCGCCGTAAATTTGACCGATAGTTTTTTAAGAACCTTGGAATCAAGACCAATGCCTCTCAGTTCCATTTCAGCCAAAATCGAAATTATCGGCATTTCCACATCCCAAAACAATTCGGCTAGTTCTTTTTCGTTTAACAAGGGCTCAAACTCTTGCCAAAGTACGAGTGTTCCGTATACATCTTCACAACTGTATATGCCTGAACTATCTATGTCCACATAAGCGAAACAGTCTTCTCGTTTATCACCACCGACAACGTCTTTAAAGGATGTCATCTGCAGTCCCCTGTCATGGCAGAGGTCATCAAGCTTAAGTGATCGGCCTCCGCTTTCTGTGAGATAGGCAGCAATCAGTGTGTCAGCAAGGGGCCCAGCCATATCCACACCCCATTGTTGACGCAGAACGGTCATATCGTATTTGAGGTTATGCCCGACTTTCGTGATGACTGGAGATTGCAGGAAAGGTACTATAACCTCAGCCACCATATCTTGTGACAACTGGCCATCCGCTAGCTGTCCACCACTATCAAGGTGACCAAGCGGTATATACCAGGATTTTTCAAGATCCATACAAAGCGACAGACCAACCAGCTTGGCCTTTCTCGAATTCAGAGATGTGGTCTCCGTGTCAATAACAAGCAACTCGGCTTTTTGCAGATTATAAACCAGTTCTTCCAGCTGTTCAGCTGTCTGAATTATAATAAAACCATCCGTTGGTACCGGTTTGGCGGTGTCAATGCCTTTTAGCAGACTGGAAAACTCCAGCTCTGTATATAATGCTGCGAGTTTATCGTCATCAGGGGAATGTAAAAAATAACTGGAAAGATCTTTTGGCACCTCAACATCGCTCTTTAGAGTAATCAATTCTTTTGAGAGGTAGGCCGTGTCACGGTTAGCAATAATTTTTTCCTTCATCTTGGACTTTTTCAGATCATCAATATTACTATACAGTCCATCAAGCGAGCCATAACTGTTAATCAATTTTTCTGCAGTCTTAGGCCCGACACCGGGAATACCGGGGATATTATCGGCGCTATCACCAATGAGGGAAAAGAAGTCGAGAAGCTTTTCTACCCCAACACCATATTTTTTTTCAACCTCGTCCGGTGTCATTACCTTATCCCTCATAGGATCCCACATAACAACCTCGTCATCGACCAGCTGTAGCAGGTCCTTATCACCTGAAACAATGACAACTTTATGGCCAAGTTGTTTGAAGGTCTTGACAGCAGAGGCAATAATATCATCCGCCTCGACCCCTTTGGTTTCAAGAACAGGAATATTAGCAGCTTCAACAAACCGTTTGATAAAGGGGATCTGCACGCGCAAGTCATCGGGCATAGGCGGTCGATTCGCCTTGTACTGATCAAATATCTCATGTCGAAAAACAGGCCCACGGCTATCAAAGGCAATAACCAGATACTTCGGTGCTTTTTCTCGAATAAGCCGATTTATCATGTTTATAAAACCCAGGACGGCATGGGTCGCCATGCCGGTGCTGTTGGAAAGAGGCGCCACAGCATGATAAGCTCGATAGATATAGGCACTACCATCAAGGAGATAAATTTCTTCTTTCACAATATCAACTCCACTAACACCAAGGTTGTTTGTTATTTGCTGCACAGTAGAAAAACAGTTCCTTCTTTTTATTAGGCGCAGCTTGCTTGCCAGTACAGCGCCAATGTTGAACACTCTACGACATTGGTTCCATCTAGCCGACACGATTATAGCGAGTTTTCCTCTTTTTAGTACCTTAGAAATTATTTTTTGTGTTTTTCTGGCAGAAAACAAAAAAAGAGCCTCGGGCAATACATCCCCAAGGCTCTTTGAAATAAATGCGACTGAAAACAATTTACTTGGCTGGTCTCACCCATGAAGCTTGAGGACCTTTATCACCCTGACTTTCACCGAAGATAACACTATCCCCCTCAGACAGGTCATCCATGCTGAGGTCTTTCAGAGAATTTTCGTGAAAATAGATATCTCGCTCATCAGACGAGGTTATAAAACCATATGATTCATTCGGAGATACCTTTCTAATAATACCAGAACTATCAGTCGGCATCACATGCTGAGGATTCTTTTTACTCTTCCTCTTCTTTCTCTGAATTTCTTTTAACTGTAGAGTCAGTACATCGAATGACTCTGTAAGCACGGCTCGAACAGCCTCTCCTCTTCTGCTGACTACAACTGTGTCATTGGGTACAGACGCCACCATCTTGATCTCAAACCCTCCCTCCTTATGATGAGCAGTAGCTTCAATACTCACACGTAGGTGCAAAACAAAATTGGGGTAGTGGCGAATTAACTTTGCCTGCTCCTCCTCAATCTTCGTCTGCCAACCTTTACGTAATTCGACATTCCGGGCTTCGATCTTCAGTTCCATATAGTTCCTCCGTATCAGGCTCAAACAGCTCATACTAACGCTGTTCGTCTCGTGCATCTTCAGATGCACCCCCTAACAAACTATAACCAGCGAAAAAAATGAAGGGAAATTGATAAAACCCACATTATCTCGGCTGGAAACAATCTGCTCTTATCTCTATTATATTCCACTCACAGACAGAATCAAGGCGGACCACTCATTTTCCTTGGTAAGGCTAAGGGGCTTCAGGCGTTAATCTTTTTGATCTACAAGAAATCTAGCTATTTCGATCCATCCTTATTAGAGTAATTTTGTTCGAACGCTCCGTGAACCCTTTGCACTGCTGCACTCGCTATATGACTGGCCTTCAGACACTCAAAGGGCGGCCTCTGTCGACTCCAACAGGAAAACACTGATGAATCAAGAGCACTATGGCGTTATTTTACTGAACATGGGGGGACCGGAGAACCTGGAAGATGTGCACCCATTTCTCTATAATTTATTTTCCGACAGGGGAATTATACAACTGGGCCCCAAGCTTCTTCAAAAACCCCTTGCCTGGCTGATTGCCAAAAAACGAGCCCCAAAAAGTCGCGCTATATACAGCAAGATAGGTGGAGGATCTCCTCTTAAAAAAATCACAGCGCAGCAGGCAAAAGCGCTTGAAGATGCATTGACGGGTGATGGAAAATATACAGTCACATATGCCATGCGCTACTGGCCACCTTACGGAGATGAGGCAGTCAAACTATTTCTCGAGCAGGGTGTCACTTCGACCATAGCCGTATCCCTTTACCCGCATTTTTCAAAAGCAACAAGCGGCTCATCACTTGCTCACCTGAAAGAGGCGGTGGACGAACTTGCGCCTCATATGCCGTTTCAGAGCGTCCCTTCATGGCCGGATCAATCTTCTTATATCCAGGCTCTCGCAGAAAATATACAGATCGGGCTTGCCGCCTTTGACGGGGCGCCGACAGAAATTGTGTACAGCGCCCACAGCCTCCCAGTATCCTTTATTGAAGGTGGAGACCCATATGTCGACCACATAACAGTAACAATGCAAGAAATCGAGAAGCTTACGGGAATAAAAGGTAGATTATGTTATCAGAGCAGAAGTGGTCCTGTCGAATGGCTAGCACCATCCACACCTGAGATGCTCAGAGACCTGGCGCAAGATGGATGTAAAAACATACTCATGGTCCCCATCAGTTTTGTTTCAGACCATATAGAAACACTTTATGAGATCTGTATATTGTACAAGGAACAAGCTGCGCGGCTGGGCATGCGTCTTGAAACCAGTGAATCCCTTAACACCAATCCTCTTTTAATCGAGGGGTTAAGAGAATTGATCCTGGAGATTCGATAAACCTCCTCTTTTCCTCTCCCCACAAGATCCACCAGAGACAGTTTTGCTGCTCCTATCCCTTAGGCATAGTACTTTGGAACCTTCGCATCCGAACATTCATCAGAACCCCAAGAGCCAACATCACCGTTAGAAGAGAGGAGCCACCATAGGAGACAAGGGGTAGGGGTATCCCTACCACAGGAAGAAATCCCATTATCATAAATAAATTTATCACCGCCTGCCAGAAAATAAGAACGACGACACCGAAGGCGAGCAGCACCCCGAAACGATCCTTTGCATGCATGGCCACATACAAACCCCATATCAGAAGGAGAAAATACGTCGCCAAAAAAAAGAAACTCCCTGCAAATCCCCACTCCTCACCCCATACGGCAAAAGCAAAATCCGTATGCCTTTCTGGTAAAAAGTGCAAGTGTCCCTGTGTGCCCTCCATATATCCCTTGCCAAACTTCCCTCCGCTGCCAACAGCAATTTTTGACTGGGCTATCTGGTAACCGTGTCCACTAGGATCCAACTCAGGGTTAAGAAAAGTCTGTATCCGCTGTTTTTGATAGGGTTTCAGAAGTTGTTCCCAAGCAAAGAACCCTGCTCCCAGTCCAAGACTCCCCATAATTGCATAACAGGAAGTTTTCAATTTAACAAACACTGTCATGGAAACAAATATGATACCAAACATCAATGCCGTTCCCAGATCAGGCTGCATAAGAACAAGTACAAATGGAACAGCAGTAATAAGTATTGGAATAAAAAGCTGTCGTATTGAATAGCCGTCAAGAACCTCTTTTCTAGAGTAATAAGAGGCAAGTGTTATCACCAGAACAAGTTTGGCCGGCTCGGAAGGCTGGAGTTTGAAGAACCCCAAGTTGATCCAGCGCTGCGCTCCGCCAGCTTTGGCACCTGCAACCAGGGCGACCACCAGCAGTATCATTGTCAGAGCGTACACTGGATAATTCCAAGAGTGTAACTCCTGGTAATCAAAACTGATTATAAAAACAAACGCCGTAATAGCCATGAGAAAGAAATAGCCTTGCCTGATATATGGCGGTGTCCCGTAAGTTTTTGGCGGAAACGATGCACTATAGAGATTAAAGAAGGCCATAGTGCACACCAGAAGAATCAATAAAAGTAATACCATATCAAAGTGTTCAAACAACCTTCTATCTATGCGAATCATCTTCTCTGTCCTTTTACTGACAATCTCTTACAACAAAAAAAAACCCTAAAAACAACGAACTCCCAAACATACAACACATATAATCACAACCTAGGAGTTTGGGTGAAAGACCATTCTCGGACAGGCTCCTAGAAGTGGCCTT
>JAWSVG010000060.1:0-70014 GCA_033852035.1 Desulfocapsaceae bacterium
TAGACAACAGCCTAGACAACAGGAGTATACCCAGAAGGGACAGGGTTCCGGTTTTATTATCAGTAAAGACGGTTTTATCCTCACCAATAATCATGTGGTAGAAAATGCAGACATTATCAAGGTCAGCCTCTCCGATGACCGTGAATTTGATGCCAGAATTGTAGGTACGGATCCTCAAACCGATGTTGCCCTCCTAAAAATAGAGGACCCAAAAAATCTGCCTGTTATACCCCTCGGTGACTCAAGCCTTCTTGAGGCTGGAGAGTGGGTAATTGCCATCGGCAACCCCTTTGGCCTCAGCCAGACTGTAACCGTTGGAGTGGTGAGTGCGACCGGCCGTAACAGCGTCGGCATAAATGAATATGAAAATTTCATCCAAACAGATGCTGCCATTAATCCAGGCAACAGTGGAGGCCCGCTTATTAATGGGCGCGGCGAAGTTGTGGGTATCAATACAGCCCTGTTCTCCAAAACCGGAGGCTATATGGGCATAGGCTTTGCGATTCCCATAAATATGGCTAAATCCATTGAAGACCAGTTACAGAAAAAAGGTAAAGTAACCAGGGGTTGGCTTGGTGTGGTTATTCAAAACCTCAACAAGGACCTGGCTGAATCATTTGGCCTCAAAAAAACCGATGGTATATTGGTCAGCGAAGTACAGAATGACTCTCCGGCAAGTGCTGCCGGCCTCAAGCAGGGGGACGTGATAACACACCTCAACAATGTCGCTTTAAAAAACGTGACTGAACTTCGAAACAAAGTTGCTTTAATCGAACCCGGCTCCACCACAGTGCTTCAGGTTATACGTGATGGAAGGAAGAAAAAGATACAGGTAACCATTGGAGAACAACCATCAAGTTTTAGCAAGAACAGTCACGGGAAAAGGGGAGCTGAATCCCTCGATAAATTCGGCCTCACCCTGCAGCAGCTCACCGATGAAACAGCCGAGCAGTTAGGTTATGACACTACAAGTGGTCTGGTTATAAGCGACGTACAACGTGGCAGTGCTGCGGAAAAAGCAGGACTGGAACCAGGACAACTAGTGGAAGCGGTCAACAAGAAGCGGATCAAGAATCTGAAAGACCTCAAGAATGTGGTGCGCGACGCGCAAGATGCTGACAAGATACTGCTGAGAATCCGCTCTGGAAATTACAGTACCTATGTTGTTTTAACAGCCCGTTAAAGCGGGAGCATCCTCCCCGGTATCATCGATTCGGAGAGGATGCTTTTTCCTTTGTGCCACCATCACGTCCCGCTGCTGTAAACTGCCCCTGGCGGGACACAGCAATGCGCTCGAATATTCTCATAATAACCGGCAGGTTACGGAAATCTTCGGTGGATATCTTTCTTAAAACGACATGCGACTTGGCCAGAACAGTTGCAGTACGTCTTTTTTCACGGCCGAAATAGGCCATCTCACCAAAGATTGTACCTGATTCCATGGTAGACAGTAATGTGCCGTCTTGACCGTAGGTTTCTGCGGTTCCGCTGTCAAGATAGTAGATACCGTCAGGCACGCTTCCTATCTCAATGATTGTATCCCCTTTTTTACACCACTCCAGCTTGAAATATCGTTCCCAATCTGTATCCACAACCAGAGCGTGATAAAAATCAGGATCCATTGCCCAAAGCAGTTGTTGGGACAAGTGGAATAAACGTTCTCCCAGAGAGTCACGTTTTTTCTCCATCAGCTCCATACCGCGTTTATCAAAGTTACTCGCAGGCATAGGAGTCTCACGGATATATTCGAGAATTCGCTCTATCCCCACATCTTCTCTTCCGGTCAAATCCTTAAAAAAACTCTGGGCCGTGAGCAGTTCATCTCTCACCCTGGGAAAATCGGGAAGGACATCAAGCAATAAATTTCCGGTGAAGAACTCCATGGCCTGATTCTTCATCTTGATGAAAGTAAGGAGCCCCTTTTCATCAAGATCTGAAGGACAATTATGTAGTCCTGGTTTGTATATGGTAAAGATGTTCATGGGATGCAGAACACTGGTCAAACTTACTTTGGCAATGTTCACAATATGGTTCTCAAACCCTTTCTGGTATTTGGCCACTTCCCGGTCCATCAGTAAAATGGTGCCAAAATGACCACAAAGCTCTTCAAGACGATTAGCGACAGCGAAACTTGCTCCAAATTTTGCAACCCTGGTACCAAGCTTGGCTTCGGTTATGCGCCCAAGCAATATCCCCATTCGGGTTGACGCCAGATAGCCGTTTTCAATAGCCTCAGCCAATCTAATAGCACCCTGAAGAGCCCTGGTACAGATCCCCGCTCTGCTTTCTCCCAGCCGCTTATCAAATACGACGAGACTTCCGTCTCCGGCAGAGGGCTCAATATCCATTGGAAAGCCATCAGGCTGGAAAAGGATATGATGTATCTTACTATGATAATCGATCAGAAAATCACGGATGTCCTCAGGTTGCATTCCCAGGGATTTTTGAGAATACTGAGCCATGTCAGTCATCAGAATGACGACTTCTCTGTCAACCCCGCTTCTCATCAGATTTCCTGACTCGTCTACATTTTCTTCCATCTTACGCAACCCAACCCCCGGAGCTCTAGTTCATCACACCTATAAGGGCAATAACAACTATCACTGCAACAAAAAATATAGCTACTTTTACATTTACAGCATTGTCTTCAGGGTGATCATGATGGGCATCTGACATGGTTATCCTCCTTGAAAAAAATAGTACGTTTCAGTTCTAAAACTGTCCTTTTGTTCGCTATCGACACTGTGCTCAAATTGTTTCTCCATAAACCAGACAGGCCTGTAGATAACAATTTAAGACACCGTGATAATACACAAAAATCTATGCTTTCAGATGGAAACTATGTAGAAATGAGTTTCTATCCTTTGACAACTATCCAAAAACTACGTCCATAAGCTCACTCAGACTTGCTACCCCGACAAGTTGTATTTCCGGAGTCCAAGTCATTCGTTCCTTATTACTGGCTGGGAGTAAAAACCGTGTAAACCCCAGTCGCTGTGCCTCACGGACCCGGACGTCAACGTGCCCTACGGCCCGGACTTCGCCAGCCAGTCCAACCTCGCCACATACAACCGTTGTAGACGGAATGGATTTTTCGAGCAGGCTTGAGACCAGTGCACAAATCACCCCCAGATCCAGGGCGGGCTCATCAATTCGTATGCCACCGGCGATATTTAGAAAAATATCATTACCGTACATATCAAGGCCACCCTTTTTTTCAAGTACAGCACAAAGTAGAGAAAGACGTTGCTGGTCTGCACCAATTGCGGTACGCCGTGCTGTACCGAGGTTCGTCGGGCTGACAAGAGCCTGCACTTCCACAAGGATCGGTCGGGTTCCTTCCACACTTGGCAAAACCACTGAACCAGGTTCATTCAACGGCCGCTCCGCCAGAAAAATCTCAGAAGGATTGCTCACTGGGACCAAGCCTTCTTCCTTCATTTCAAAGACACCTATTTCATTTGTTGAACCAAAGCGATTTTTTACAGTCCGAAGTATACGAAAAGCGTGACTCCGATCTCCTTCAAAATACAAAACAGTATCAACCATGTGCTCCAGAACCTTCGGCCCTGCAATGGCACCATCCTTCGTCACATGCCCCACAAGCACTACCGGAATGTTCTCTCTTTTAGCCATTCTGACCAGTTTATAGGCCGATTCCCTCACCTGCGTTACAGAACCGGGAGATGAGGCAATTTCTGCACAAGTCAGAGTCTGGATTGAATCCACCGCCAGAAGGCTCGGCTTCATCTGAGAAGTCATTGCCTCTATTTCTTCAACTCCGTTTTCCGTAGCAAGGAATTCGTCTGGGTGGATAGCACCCAGACGTCTCGCCCGCATTTTTATCTGTCGCGCCGACTCCTCCCCGGAAACATAGAGGACCTTATTACCGCCCTCAGCTACAGCTGCCAGCAAATGCAAGAGAAGCGTAGACTTTCCAATTCCCGGCTCGCCGCCGATAAGTACGACTGACCCGGGCACAACGCCGCCACCCAGCACCCGGTCCAGCTCATCAATACCCGTGCGGGTGCGTTCTTCTTCGCCGTCCGGTGCCAAATGCAGTGGAACAGGAGTCGAAACCTTCCCCCTACCTTTCTGGACAGGTTGAACATCCTCTTCAACCAGACTCTCCCAGCCTCCGCACTCAGGGCAGCGACCAAGCCATTTCAGGCTTTGATAACTGCATTCGTTGCAAATATAGACGGAGCGAGGCTGTTTTTTTTTTGATAATTTCATATATCCAGGTGGGCTCATTGAACTGCAACGCAGTTAATTGACCACAATGAGAGAGATCGAGCTTTTTACAAAGCCATCAGTCTTTACACTTTGGCAAAAGTTCCTATACTTTATGACAACTTTCCCTTCAACACAAGGAAACCATTGCTCCTTCATTTCTATCCAAAAAATTAGTATTGAATCGAGATCACAGTTCATTTCATAATACTACTGTTATAACAGCTAATACCATGCAAAAGCAACCCAATGTGAACCACCCTCCTGTCGCCCAGTGGATTCCGCTCTCTTACTCCCTTGGTTTTATCTTCCGTAAGAAACAACTCCTGGGATGGAGCTTTCTCCTCATCCTCCTGACCATGGCCCTTACCTGGATCGGCTATATGATAACGGTGGATTTCGTTGAAGATCTGACCGAAAAATTCGTTTCCACAGCCCCTGCAACAGAGAGCATCTGGGGCTGGATCAAATATATCGGTTGGGTTGTCGGCAGCTGGCTGGTTGTCATTGTCTCAAAAATAGTCGCCTTCTATCTGGCCTTCCTGTTGGCTTACAGTATATCAACCCCGGGGTATGTTTTCCTCAGTGCAGCCGCAGAAAAACTCCATGCAGGTGAATATTTTGATGCGGATGCCAACCTCACAATCATTAGTTTTTTTGTTGATATTTTTGAAGGAATAAAAATAGCTTTTTTCGGTATATTGGTGACTTTCATCGCGCTTTTTGTCAATTTTATTCCTGTCGTGGGCCAGGCTGCTGTCTTTTTCCTTTACACATATTACTCTGCATTAATGTTCATGGACTACCCCGCTTCCAGACGAAGGTGGTCGTTCAAACGAAAAATTGACTGGCTGAAGACCCACAGCAGCCCTTCCTTTCGTATTGGTGTACTTCCTGCTCTGGTGAGCATGGTGCCAATACTCAATATTTTTGCAATTGCCATTCTCTTTCCAATACTCACGGTTCATACCACTTTAAATTTTACTGCGATTGAGCTTGCTAACACCAGAAAACGGTAAGTAAGTACCTTCACAAAATTCATTCATAAAAACAACAGATAAGCGAAGACTTCGACTGAATTTCTAAGGTACTAAAAAGACACCTGCATCCTAACCACGAGGAGAAACACATGGGGAAAGAAATTGAAAAGAAGTTCCTGATTGTAAATGACGAATGGAGAAAACTGGCTGAAGGAGTCCCCTACTGCCAGGGCTATCTTAACTCTGAAAAAGGGCGAACCGTTCGAGTCAGAACAATAAAAGACAGGGGGATTCTTACCATAAAAGGGCCTAATGTAAATGGAGTCAGACTCGAGTATGAGTATGATATCCCCATAAAAGATGCTCAGGAAATGCTCGAGCGACTTTGCCACAAGCCTTTGATTGAAAAGACCAGGTACAAAATTGACTACGCAGGATTTATCTGGGAGGTAGATGAATTTAAAGGAGAAAACGCAGGGCTACTCTTTGCTGAGATTGAACTTGAGACGTATGGGCAGGAGTTCACCAAACCTTCCTGGATTGGGAAGGAGGTCACAGATGATGCAAGATATTATAACGCCAATCTGGTTACCAACCCCTACTCAAAGTGGAACCAATAAGGCAATCCACAGACACCTCAACCAAATGGGATTATAATGAAACATTATAATATCACAGAGTCAGACACCCTGCCAGCCATAGGCCTTGGCACCTGGAAATCTTATAAAGGTGACGTTGGTCGTGCCGTATCCACAGCCATAGAGCTGGGCTATCGTCACATCGATTGCGCCCCAATTTATACTAATGAACGAGAAATAGGTGAATCCTTCAACGCCTCCCTCGGTTCCGGTCAGGTAAAAAGAGAGGATCTATGGATAACTTCCAAACTCTGGAATAACGCCCATGCCCCAAAACACGTCAGGCCTGCCTTAGAAAGGACCCTAAAGGATTTGCAGCTCGATTACCTCGATTTATACCTGATTCACTGGCCTGTACATTTTCAGGCCAATGTTATGTTCCCCAAAAAACCAGAAGAATTTGTTGCCCCCGGTGCCATTCCGGTGATGGAAACCTGGCAGGCCATGGAAAAGCTGCTAAAAAAGGGGTTGATCCGTCAGATCGGTGTGTGCAACTTTAATGTAAAAAGGCTGACCGACCTCAAACAACAAGCAGCCATCCAGCCGGTAATGAACCAGATCGAGCTACACCCCTACCTACAGCAAACTACAATGGTGGATTATTGCAGGAAAAACGATGTCCTGCTCACTGCGTACTCACCTCTGGGATCCGGAGATCGCCCGGATTCCATGAAAAAAGAGAATGAGCCCTCCCTCTTGAGCCATCCCTTGATTACCGAAATAGCCGCAAAACATGAATGCAGCGCAGGGCAGGTACTACTGAGCTGGGGCCTCTCAAGAGACACGGTGGTTATACCAAAATCAGTCAACCCTGGACGTATGTCTGAAAATCTGAGAGCAACCGAACTGGTGTTGAGTGCCGATGAACTGCAATCAATTGCAGACCTGGAGATGGGTTATCGATTTATTGACGGGTCTTTCTTTGCGGGCCCCGGATCTCCTTATACGGTTGAAAGCCTCTGGGAAGAATAGACTCCAGAAAAAGAGAGTGGCACCAGTAGATATCTGTAAATCACCTCGTCTATCGTCATTTGCAGAAACTCGTTGGCTTATACATGCTTCACCGCTGTATGATCTGAAATTTCGGAGTTAGTCGTCCGCAAATCTCTGATAGATAGATCATGCACACTTTTATTTCCGGTCAACCTGGTAAAATCTTCCAGCTCAGCAGTAGATACTTTTAAAAAATTATGAAGCCTGCGTGCTGCATGGTCTATATCTAAATTCTCTCTCAGTGAGGGATCTTGGGTTGCAATACCCATTGGACATTTGCCGGTGTTACATATCCGATATTGTTTACAACCAATGGCTATAAGAGCACTTGTACTTATTGCTACGGCATCTGCACCAAGAGCCAAAGCCTTGGCAAAATCAGATGAAACTCGCAACCCTCCGGTACAAACGAGCGATACATGATGCATTTTTCTGTCATCAAGGTATCTTCTTGCTCGATAAATTGCAAAAGGAGTAGGAATTCCCACGGAACTTTTGACATATTTAGGTGATGCTCCGGTTCCACCAGCTCTGCCGTCAATGGTAATAAAGTCAGGCTCTGCACTCAGCGCATAATCGAGATCTAATTCGATATGACCGGCCGCTATTTTAATACCAATAGGCTTTCCTTCTGAAACTTCACGCAACCAGTCAACCTTAGCCTTTAATTCACCTCGTGTAGTTATATCCTCAAAGTGGGCCGGGCTAATAATATCGGCTCCTTCAGAGAAGCCTCTGATTCCAGCAATCTCTTTAGTCACTTTATCACCAGGTAAGTGCCCTCCCATTCCTGGTTTAGCAGACTGGCCGAACTTTATTTCAATGGCATCAACAGCTCGCAGGTTTTCTTCAGTTACACTGTAACGATTGGGCACATATTCAAAAATATATTTGTGTGCGTTGCCAATGGATTCTGGCAGGATACCACCTTCACCTGAGCCGATAGCCGTCTTCATGGCCTTGCTGCCTCGAGCAATTGCGATCTTTGCTTCCTTCGACAATGCACCAAACGACATATGACTAATGTAAATTGGTGTTGACAGGGTCATTGGCTTTTTAGCCATAGGCCCTATCGTTGTGGTCGTATCAACCTTATCGTCATGATTGAGTGGTGAGCGAGATAACTGGGCTCCCTGAATAAGAATATCGTCCCAGCGGATAACCGAAGCTTTTGTCTGCATGGGTTCAATAATTGACCGCCCAGTTTCAGCCATGACATTGATATCGGCCAAATAGGATTCGTGTGAATCTTCTGTTTTTTGAGATCCAAAGGAAGTAACATTTGCTTTTGTTGTTTCTAGTGCATCCTTAAACGTATCAGGCTCAGCACCAGTTCTTCGCCAAAATGCTTTACCAGAATCACACACTGGGCAAAGCCAGTCAGAGGGCAAGTCATTCCACCGCACCGTTTGACTATCTTCATCGTATTCCGTATCGCATACCGCACATAGATAAACAGCCATGACCTATCCTCCGTAATTGTATTAGCACCTAACACCGGTAAACCGGTAAACAGTAAGTAGGTACCTTGTGGGTGCTTATAACCGTATGATATAAATTAGAATCCCTATTTTCTTATTTTTTTACACCCTCAGGTAAGCGATAGACTCCGAGGGAGTACTGAAAAGAGTCACAGCTTTTACGGAATAAGGTACTAAATCTTGCAGACGCAAAGTAGAGAAAAAATGAATTATCATTTCAAAACAAAACGTTGCATTCATCATAATCATTTCGCCTAACCGCCGCTCAACTGCTGCAGAAGCTTGACTGCTGCCCCTTCCGGTATCAGATCATCAGCCTTGGCCAGTAGCCCATTGACCGACACAAGGGAGACTCTTTTTCTTGGAAGCCCTAAGTAATCGACAAGACCAGCCACAGAGACAGCACCTTCCAATTCCAGCTCAAGACCTGAATCCGGGTACATACCTTGATAATGATCTGGCAGGGTACCATGAAGTTTTACATGCACCTTCATGTATTATTCTTTTAAGAACTCAAATGTTGAATCCATCTGCTCCTCAGAGATCTTAACGACAACATTATAGGGCGGCAGAGGCTCGTTATAAAACATTGGTGGTAACCGATCGTCTCTATTAGTCAACCCTGCTTTTTTGTTAAACTGAAGCTCTGTTTTAATAACCTTTGTTCCAAGTGCAGCCCAATCTTCCTCGGCGAACGGCTGGCCAAGTTTTGCGCTCATCATAGTATAGACATTGCTGATTCCCTCATCAGTTGCAAGACCCGTCTGGGCAAAATCACAAATACCTGCGGTATCAATTGCAGCCATGTGTATCTGGGCATCCCGTGATATTTCGACCTGCCCTTCAGCGCCATGGGCATCAACAGTCCCACCAAAAGCCTCAAGGTTCTGGTCAACTACCCAGCCAGCTGTATGGTCTGCCCCCATTGGTGTTGTGGCATATGTGACAGCCATGCCCTGTATAGCACGAGGGTCATAGGCGGCCATCCCTTGACCTTTTACCGTAGGGACCCGAGGATGTTTGAAATGGGCACCGACAGCATCCGGACCATTTCCGATCAACCGCCCCATTTCTGAACCGGACGCAACTTCTTCAACAAGGCGTATGGCCGTTTTACTGTCACCAAATTCGGCATACCCGGCGTCAAATGCAACTGCCAGTGCATTCCCGGTATTAATCGTATCAAGGCCAATATCGTCACAGAGAAAATCTAGCTTTGCTATTGCATCTAAATCGTCATTGCCGATCATGCCGCCCATGGCCCAGATCGTCTCATATTCGAGTGAAGAAGTTACGTAGTCACCCTTTTGGCTAACAAACTCGTTGGAACAGTTGATAACGCAACTGGAGCAGCCTTTGTGGGTCGTCTTACCGCCCCGTTCTTTTATAAGCTTCGCCATGGTTTCACCGCTTATTTTTTCAACACCCTCGAACTGACCAAATCTCGCGTTGTTGGTAGGGAAAGCACCAGCAGCATTAATTGGCTCAACAAGTGCGGCAGACCCCAGTGCCGGAAGTATCTCACCGCTAAATTCGTCTGCGATAACACTTTTGGCAAACGCCTTGGCAGATTTTCTAAAGCTATCCTGATCAACAATTTCTGCCGGTATTTTGCCTTTAGTATCAACGATCAACGCTTTGAGCCCTTTGGAACCCATGACCGCGCCCAGCCCGCCACGGCCAGCTGCGCGACACGGACGACCGTCAAGATCAGTAGATTGGATTGAAGATGACAGAAGCTGAAAGTCACCAGCTGGACCGATACAGGTTATGCTTTTATTGCTCCCATATCTTTCATGAAGTTCCTCTACCAGAGCATACGTCCTCATTCCTTTCAGATCGTCTGCTTCGACTAGAGCCGCTTTGTTTTCGCTTTCTATATTTAACAGAAAAGAATTTCCATCGGTTGCCTGCCCTTCGATGATAACAGCCTTAACCCCAAGACGAGCTAGTGAAAAAGCAACAGTTCCACCGACATTGCTCTCTTTTATACCACCAGTTAATGGACTTTTTGCCCCTACGGAAAGTCGACTTGTATTTACAAGTACAGTTCCAGCAAAATAACCTGGGGCAAAAACCAGTTTATTTTCTCGACCGAGCGGATCTGTTGTAGGTGGGACTTCGTCATTCACCACGAGGGAGCTCAGTGCCCTGCCCCCAACGCCGGTATATTCAGTGGGACACTCTTCCCACCTCACAGTTTGCCTAGTGAGATTAACTCTTAATATTTTCATAACCCCTCCATTTTATAAATTTTTCTGTTCGTTCAAATCCTCCAACTACCTGTCACTCAAAGAACCATGCATAGGAGCATCTATTAACAGGTTTAGAAGAAAAGAAAAATTGATTTTTCACCTCCATTGTGGCACTCGATTTTCGAGTCCAGTTAAAAAAACAGAGTAACGCACCCGGCAATCACCATATACACCGCGGCCAATAACAAAAGGAGTTCATAGCTGAATCTGTTGATTTCTGTCTTACCGGGGATGGAGGGGCACAATTTTTCTTACCTGAGCTAATGACCGATGCCCAGGATGAATTAGCCATTAGAGAGTTACAAGGAGAGCTTTCACCCCCCTTGTTGGTTGGATTACTGTGAAAATGAGTAGAATTAGTGACCGGCCATCATTGCCGCCACGTCTTTTTCAGGTGTAGTAATGCCTTTGATATCAAATTTTTCTACTAATATTTTTGCTACGTTGGGAGACAAAAATCCTGGGAGAGTTGGTCCAAGACGGATACCTTTCACTCCGAGCGAAAGCAACGCTAGAAGTACAAGTACCGCTTTCTGCTCATACCAGGCGATATCAAATGAGAGCGGCAGTTCGTTAACATCATCTAGCTTAAAAGCCTTCTGAAGTTCAAGTGCGATTACAGCAAGAGAGTAAGAGTCATTGCACTGGCCGGCATCAAGTACTCTCGGAATACCACCAATATCACCCAAATCGAGTTTGAGATATTTGTATTTCGCACAGCCTGCTGTCAAAATCACGGCGTCCTGCGGAAGTTGTTGTGCCACTTGGCTGTAATACTCTCGGCTCTTGTGTCTACCATCGCAGCCCGCCATAACCACAAAGCGTTTGATCGCTCCAGATTTTACGGCGTCAATGATCTTGTCTTTGAGGGCCAACGTCTGACTATGACCGAAACCACCGACAACCGTACCTGATTCAATTTGCTCAGGAGGCTCACACGTTAACGCTTTTTCGATAATCTGTGAAAAATCCTTTTGCTGACCTTCCTCTCGATCCAATATGTGGGTGCAGCCTTCAAAACCAACTGCTCCAGTAGTGAAAATTCTGTCCATATGTTCTTGTTTTGGTGGTACGATACAGTTTGATGTAAACAGAATTGGACCGTTAAAGGAGTCAAGTTCTTTCTTCTGCACCCACCAAGCATTTCCATAGTTCCCAACTAAATGCTTGTATTCCTTCAACTTTGGATAGTAGTGAGCAGGAAGCATTTCGCTGTGTGTATATATATCTATACCTCTATCTTTAGTTTGTTCCAGAAGCTCCTGAAGATCTACAAGATCATGCCCTGTTATGAGAATTCCCGGGTTGGATCCAACACCAAGGTTAACGGTTGATATTTCACAGGTACCGTATCCTTCATTATTGGCTTTATCTAAGAGGGCCATGGTTTTTACTCCCATCTCGCCAGTCCTCAAAACCAAGGCCAGTAGGTCGTCATTAGTCACCACAGGGTCAACGAGGGTTGCGAGTCCTTCCATCAGAAATTCGAAAATTTCACGGTCATGTTTTTTCAACTGATAAGCATGCTCAGCATAAGCACAGAGCCCTTTTAATCCGTACTGAATTGTCGCCTTCAACGAACGCTCATCTTCATCAACTATTTCCAACCATCCACCTGTACCAGTCGAGGCCTTGGAAAGAATCTCGGCTTCGTTCTTAAATAACCATGTGGCGCATTCGGGTACAGTATCCACAAAGTCTTTGCCGTTGCATTTTTTATAGGCGTCCAAAACTTGTTCTTTTAAACTGTCTCGAAAAATAACACTCTGCTTTATGAACTTGACAAAATCGCTTTTACTGAAATTCGCATTGGTAATGGTGGCAAACATTCCTTTGGCGATAAAAAATGCAATCTTTTCATCGTAAATATCAAATTCTTTTCCTTTCACACCCCAGACAGATATCCCTTTGAGGGTCCATATAAATAAATCTTGAAGATTGGCAACCTCTTCTTTTTTTCCACAAACCCCTTGAATTGTACATCCTGTGTTCTTTGCTGTTTCCTGGCATTGATGACAAAACATTGGCATGATTGTTCTCCTTCTTCTTGTGATGTTGCATTATATGGTTTGAATCATTCCAAGTGTTATGCTGATTCGCTGGCTTAGCCGGACAGGACAACACATCATTTAGCAATCAGTTTGTGATTACCGACAAAAACGCGGTCTTGGGAGTAAATCAATCTCATAAGCCACTGTAGTCCTGCTCTATAATCAAAGCAGCCCTAATCAACCAGGTAACCACCGTGATGCCCAGAGCAAGTATGCCTAGAGTAACACCAAGTTCAACCCAGGTGGGTAAATAATCGACAACTTCTCCAAGCGGACTTGGTATGAGACCTGGTACGATTAATCCGATTCCCTTTTCCATCCAGATTGCCACAAATAGAAAGAAACAGGCAGGGAGTAGGACTTTAGGATTATTCTTTCCAGGATTAAAAGCAAGGACCAGGGTTGCAAGGAGATTGACACAAACTGAAGTCCAGATCCAGGGAACCAGTGAATTATGGCCATCCATGCCAAAGAAAAGATACACAGCACTACTGGAGTGATGGGTCGGAAAATAAAATTCCTTAAAAATTTCGGAAAACAGCATAATAAGGTTTATGATTGCTGATATGACGATAATCAACCGTAGTTTGTTGAACACACTACGGTCTATTTTGTAAGTAGTTGAGCTGTGAATAACCGCAAGAATCAAGGTGATCAAGGCCGGGCCAGCGGCAAAAGCTGACGCCAGGAATCGTGGCCCCATCAAAGGGTTATTCCAAAATGGTCTGGCAGGCAACCCCTGATACAGAAATGCAGTAACCATATGAATGGTAAAAGCCCAGAAAATTGAGAGGAACACAAACGGTCTGTATTTTTTTTCATCAGCATGACGCCCTTTATAATGGCTGTAGAGTATATATGCAGGCACAAGACCATTGAGCAAAAGGTAGCCGTTCAGTACCAGCACATCCCAGGCGAGGATGGATGATGGAAAATTGAAAAGACCTATCCCAGGAATAAGATGCCACGCCTGAAGCGGTCCACCAAGGTCTGCCATTATAAATGTCAGACACATGACCAGTGCCCCGACAGCGACACCTTCACCGATGATGACAACACGGTGGAAATCGGGATCATGAAAGACATAAGCCGGTAAAATCAGCATAACAGCAGCGGCAGCTACCCCGACCAAAAAGGTGAAATTAGAGATATAAAATCCCCAGCTTACAATATCGTTCATCCCGGTTACGGAAAGCCCATATCGTGCCTGATGAGAATATGCATACACTCCCAATCCCATGAAGCCTAGAAGTACTAACCTGAATAATTGCAAACCTATACCGCCGCGCAAGTTCCAGCGAATTACATCTACAAAGAAGGTTCTCAAATTTTTTTCATGAAGTGCTCGCATTATGACACCTATCAATCAATGAAATACCAAAATTTTGGATCAGTCCCGAGTTCTTCTTTCATCCTGAACACTTTCTTGTGTTTCAGGACATAGCGTATTTCACTGTCGGGATCGAGTAAGTTGCCAAAGACACGTGCACCGGTGGGACAAGCCTCTACACAGGCAGGCAGCCTGCCTTTACGAGTTCTCTGAATACAGAAGGTGCATTTTTCCATCTTGCCCTTGGGCCGCAGACGGTTCCCGAGGTAATGCTGCCTTGTGGTAATTTCATCCTTTGGTATCTCGGCTTGTCCCCAGTTAAAACGTCGACCGTAGTAAGGACAGGCAGCTTGACAATAACGGCAGCCAATGCACCAGTCATAGTCAACAACCACGATCCCGTCTGGTTCCCTCCAGGTAGCTTTGGTGGGGCATGCTTTTATGCAAGGGGCTTTTTCGCAATGGAAACATTGAGTCCCCATGTAAAATTTATTATCCACTGGAACCTCATGGTAATACTGGCCATCTCCAGTACCAGGGTCCAGTTGTCCGGGTTCCATTTCAAAGATTCTGATGTATTGGGTATTGGTCTTACGATCCAGGTTGTTTTCTTCCACACATGCAGTGACACACTCCATAAAACCTTCACAACGAGTGATGTTAAAAGCATAACCGTACAGTACCCCCTCAAGAGGAGACTGGCTGCTCATCTGGACATCAAGACCTTTCTGCAGCTTTGCCAAACGTTCCAGTCTTGCCACCGTCCCGTCCTTCTCTTCCTGTGTCATCAGGCGGTAGTGTTCCTTAAAGAACTCTTGCCAGCGCAGTTTCATCTCTTCGGTAGTGGCAGCATCGGCAGAGGGTATGCAACCAGCTGTCAGCGCAGCACTCCCGGCAGCTGCAGCAAATGAGAGCCCTTTGATAAAGGACCTCCGATTGCTCTCCCCGCTGAGAAAATCTAACGGATTATCGTTTTTCGGATGATTTTTTTTCTCGCTCATATAGTCTCCCTATCAGTCCAAAGGTACCGAATAGGTTGCTGGGAATCGTTTTTCAAATCGTGGAGAATGGGGGTTGTGACAAGTGGTACAGTTGAAGATCACACGATCACCCGCCCAGTTCTCAGCCCTTTTCCCGTGGGCTCCGCCGAGCCAGTCACGTTTCTGGCGAAAATGACACTGACCGCAAAGCTGATAACTGTGGTCAAAGTCAATTTTCCTCCCCTTTTTATCTTCCAGATAGTCTCTCTCTTCATCACGGTGACAATCTATACAACTTAGTGCCTGTTCGCCTCTACCATGCGTCAAGTAGACATCGCCGTGGGTTAACTCAAGACCCCGATTGACAGTGGTGGGCTTTTCGGTATGACAGCTGCTGCACTTATAACGCCCAATCATCTTTTTTCTGGCCAGTACCCTGAAGGAGCCGCCTTGATACGGTTCTTTTGCCAGAACTGACTCCTCTGTTACCTGCTTAGTCACGGGGACAGATCGGTTATCGAATGTTGCGTCTGCTCCTTTTATTTCATCCAGAAATGACTTTTGGCTAGCATCAGCGTGAGCAACAAAGAACGCAAAAAACAATGCAATCATTGAAATAAATTTACATATTCTTGTCATGACATGACCGACGAGTAGAGTTTTAACCATGTAATCATTCGGCTCTTGTAAACACTCTGAATGGTGCAGTCTGCACCACAGTTGCGTGGCATTGTCGACAATCTCCTCTGGCAGCATGTGTTATCCGTATCTCTGCCACAGCTGCTGGACCGGTATGACAAGCAATACAATTTTCTCGCAGTTGCAGGCTATGCGGCACAGGTGGTGGTGAATTACTTAAAAATGACTGCCCTAATCGGGGTGGTTGTATTGATTCCCACCTGGTATCGACAAACAACTCATCCGTGGTTACTTGGGCATGACACTGATAGCAGAGGGTGTTTTCAGGGTGTGGGGTTACCGGAACAAACTTACCGAATTCAGGGCTGAACCCTCCTTTGGCGTGGCATGAGAGACAATCTGTTTCATTACCACTAAAGCTGAGATCAACCTCATGTGGTATTCGTGGTGGTGAGCCGGGATATTGTCTCAGGCTATAAAAATCTACAAGGTTTCTTCCACCTGAGTCGGCAGTCAGGTTCTGCTCAGGCGTTTGTTT
Organism: Desulfocapsaceae bacterium; assembly: GCA_033852035.1. Lineage (GTDB taxonomy): Bacteria > Desulfobacterota > Desulfobulbia > Desulfobulbales > Desulfocapsaceae > Desulforhopalus_A. The sequence goes on from JAWSVG010000060.1 coordinate 16,119, forward strand.
CTGGGCGGTAAAAATCTTTTTGCCCTGATTGTCAAAATTGGTGGGTACCTGCGAATCAGCTCCTGCGGTTACTGTAGAAAACATTGAGAGACCGACGCAGCCAAGGATGGCAACGCAGGTAACTATTTTGCCTTTCCTCCATACAGGTTTCATTATGCTTTCTCCAGCCTTACGGCACATTTTTTATAGTCTGGCTGCTTAGAAATGGGACAAAATGCATCGAGAGTAACCTCGTTGATGAGGTAGCTTTCATCAAAGAACGGTACAAACACCATCCCGCGAACAGGCACACCTCTGCCATTGATCTGTGCAGGCATGGTTATCTCCCCGCGGCGTGATATGATTTTAACCAGCTCCCCATCAACCACACCCAAATCCGCTGCATCTTCCGGGTGAATCTCCACATAGGACGAAGGAACCGCGTTATGCAGCACCGGTACCCTCCGGGTCATTGAACCTGTATGCCAGTGCTCAATGACACGACCGGTGTTCAGCCAGAAATCATACTCACTGTCAGGGGACTCTGCGGCGGGCTCATAAGGTCTGGCCCATATCCAGGCACGATTGTCTTTCTTGCCATAAAAATGAAAATCTTTACCATTGGAACATGCAGGGTCGTGTTGTGGATTAAAACGCCACCGGGTTTCCTTGCCATTAACGAACGGCCATTGCACACCTGATCGCTCACTCAATACTTTATAGGAAGCCATTTCGTGTTTCGGCCCAGAATGGAATTTACGGTACTCTTCCCATATTTTTTCTATATAGTCGTCCTGTCCCCAAGGGAACTGTTTTTCAAAACCAAGACGCCTCGCAACTTCTATTATTTGCCAGGTGTCGGACATTGCCTCGCCGGGAGGATCAACAATCTGGTTAAAATGCTGGGTTCGGCGTTCAGAGTTACCGAACATCCCTTCCTGCTCAATCCACATGGCTGCGGGCAATATAACATCTGCAATATCTGTTGTAGGGGTCGGGTAGACATCAGAGACAACGACAAAGCGATCCTCTTTAAGAGCTCCGTCCCGATATCGTTTCAGGTTCGGCATTGTTACCATGGGGTTCGTCACCTGGATCCAGATGAATTTTATATCTCCCCGGTCAAGTGCGCGAAACATCTCAACAGTGTGATAGGTAGGTTTCGGGTCTATATTGCTGACAGGGACATCCCATATTTCTGCTGCCATCTCCCGGTCATGTTCTTTCATGACGACCCCATGAGGGAGTTTGTGAGTGAGAGTTCCCACCTCTCGAACAGTCCCGCAAGCACTCGGCTGGCCTGTCAGTGAAAACGGGCTGTTTCCTGGAGTGGAAATCTTCCCGACGAGCAGGTGGATGTTGTACACGAGATTATTAATCCACGTCCCCCTGGTGTGCTGGTTCATTCCCATACACCAGAAACTTGTGACTTTCTGTGTTGGGTCGCCGTAGAGTGCAGCAAGATATTTAATATCTTTTGCAGAAACCCCTGATATTTTTTCTACTTTCTCAGGCGTATACGCATCGAGAAACAGTTTGAAATCTTCAAAGCTGATCCCTTCTGCTTTATCTTTAAAGGCGAAATGGTCTTCAGTGCCGTAACCAATATTGGTTTTACCTTTATGGAACGAGACATGATCATTGACAAAATTCCAGTTCACCCAGTCATTTTTAATGATTTCATAACAGATGGCATTCGCAACGGCCAGATCAGTTTGAGGTTTGAAAATTATTGATTTGTCAGATGCCTGACTCGTTCTGGTATAGCGTGTTGCAAAATCAATGAGCGTGACATTTGACCTGCGCTTTCGATTAGCTAGCATCCGTGAAAAGAGCACCGGATGCATCTCGGCCATATTGTTTCCCCAAGTGATAAAGACATTGGCATGATCAATATCTTCATAGCAGCCCATGGGTTCATCAACACCAAAAGATGTCATAAAACCTGTTACCGCGCTGGCCATACAGAGCCTGGCGTTTGCTTCAACATTGTTGGTTCCCAGGCAGCCTTTAAATAATTTTGAAGCAACATATCCATCGGGAATCGTCCATTGACCTGATCCGTAAATAGCAACAGAGTCCTTACCATGCTTTTCTTTCGTTTCTTGTAGTTTTGCCGCAATGATATCAAGTGCCTCCTGAATGGGCACGTCGACAAGAGTTCCGTTTTTACGAACCTGCGCTTTAATCAACCTGTCTTCACCATAGAGTGCCTGCACGGAATGGTAACCTTTCATGCAGCAGAGCCCCTTGTTAACGCTACAGCTCGGATCTCCTTTGACAGCGACAGCACGACCGTCACTGACACCGACAAGGACCCCGCAGCCGGTCCCGCAAAAACGGCATGGAGATTTCTGCCATGAAATAATACCGGAATTGTTCGCCAGCTTACTCCAGTCACCAAAGCTAACACCTGGAAAAACAGCTCCCGCACTAGCTAGTGCACTGGTGATCGCCGCCTGCTTGATAAAATGTCTTCTGTCGAGTTTCATGATCTGTTATTTCTCCGTTATCATTCTTTTTCGTCATAGCCAAATGTTAGGCTCAAGGACTGTAGAGACTGCAGGTTTTTTAATGTTTTTTGGAGGTTCTTTTCTATGGTTTCATCTGGGGTATCCGTCACTAAAACAATGACATCTTGATTCTCTGCCGGGATCACCTGGCAGTATTTGAGGGCTGAGAGTTCTGCACAGAGTGCATCCACAGCATTTTCTTTCGGCATAGCGAGATAGCTAAAAATAGGCATTATTCCTCCCTAAAGATTAACGAGACCGAGCTACCACATTGTGGAGCTAAGCCTACTGTATCACATAAATAGATGTGATGCTTGACCTAAGTCAATTTTACTCCAAATAGAGCAATGGGAAGCACTACACTTCGGATTGTCATGTTTGCATCAGGCTAACCCGACCTTCGCGATTCGAGTAAGAAATCCACTATTTTTGCCCCTATTTATGTCCCAACCTACTGAAATCACGTTGCCCAAACACCAAAACTGCTTGTAGTGCCGACCTACTCCCTTGCTTTAGCTAAGAAATTAGGCAAGAGTAGGATATATTTTTACGAGCGAAAAAACGATTCAAGGATGGTAAGGAACACCGCTACTGGTCCATTGTTGAAAGCCGAAGGTTACCCAGCGGTAAAGTCAGCCAAAGACAGGTTCTCTACCTTGGTGAAATCACTCACCGCGCCCAAAGGGGTGGTTTGGGGAAGACCCCTCGAAGGGGTCATTGTTACAAAAAAAGCCCCTAAAGGAGCTAACTTTCGTCCTAGTTATTGATTTCTATCTGATTTATCTTGCTGCTGGATATATTTCTTGATCATTTCCTCATCAAGACCAACAGTGCTCGCACAATAGCCTGTCGCCCAGAAACTGAGTCCTGTCATTCTTTTTATACCTAATAATTCTCGATGAATCCGAATCGCACTTTTACCCTTTATAAATCCTACTATGTTCGCTACACTAAACTTAGGCAGTATGCTTAAGAGCAAATGGACATGATCGGGCATTGCGTGGCCTTCATGCAATAAATCCCTTATGATGCCACCTATTTTTTGCCTTAACTTACCGTAAACCGATCTTTGGCGACATTTTGTATAAATACCAAATGATATTTACAGTCCCACATCACATTCCTTCATAGGTTGTACCTCCTGCTCCTTCAGGACTTTCCTTGGAGGAGAAGCTAACACCATAATGAATCTCGCCGAAACGGTAAAACCTTTTAGCGTCGCTCGGGCACAGCCCGAGGCAGTGGGGGAGTTGCTGGCTGGCCATCCAACTCTGGGATCAGTTGCAACTTGACGCCTTCTGGGCAAAACGTCTGCCTGCAAGCCGAAAAGGAACCAAGTGGCTCAATGTACTCAAGACTCTGGAATCCTACCGCCTCATCTCCCCTAGCAGCGAATGGCTGTTGTATTGGGAATGGTTTTATAACAGCGCCATGGCAGATCTGTTGCGAGAAGATAAACTTTACAGGTACCTTGATAAACTTGTAGAGCACAAAAGTGATCTGTTCAGTTTCCTCACTAATTGCTGGCACACATTATTCAACGTCAAGTTTGATGTATTGCTTTACGATCTTACCAGCACCTATTTTGAATGCGATCCTCCTGGGGCAGGTAAGCGGCAGTTTGGTTACAGCCGCGATAAACGATCAGATTGTGTGCAGGTGGTTATTGCCCTTATTGTGACACCTGATGGCTTCCCCCTTGCTTACGAAGTCACAAATGGCAATACCAGTGACAGTTCAACACTGCCCGCTTTCTTTGAAACCATTCAAATACAATATGGTAAGGCAAACAGGATCTGGGTGATGAATCGGGGTATTCCAACTGAAGAAGTCCTTGAAGATATGCGACAGGCCAAGCAGCCGGTATTCTATCTTGTGGGTACCCCAAAAGGGAAATTGAGTAAACTCGAAGAATCCTTTCTGAGTAAATCCTGGAAACAGGTACGTGCTGAAGTTAAAGTAAAACTCCTCAAGCAGAGTGGAGAGCTGTTCACCCTGGCCAGAAGTGATGGCAGGGTGAACAAAGAACGGTCCATGCGTAGAAGGCTTGTGACAAAGACTGCGTAAACTACAGAGCCAAAACATTACTCGCTACACCCTGTTCCTTAAAATCGGAACGTCCAAAAAAGAAGCCGGCAGGGCCTACTTCCTTCTCAAAGTCAACCTTCCAAAGCAAGATGAGCCGGTAAACCGAGACACTTTTACTTTCAGCTTGAAAAAAGATATACTGCGTACGGTCCGTCGCCGTGAGAGGTGCTACCTTCTTCGCTCCAATGTAACTTCTACTGATCCTGCGATACTCTGGCAACAGTATATCCAACTGACAAAGATTAAGCAGGCCCTCAAAGAATTGAAAGGAGATTTGTCAATAAAGCCGATTCATCATCAGACTGATGAGCGCATTGAAACCCACATTTTTGTTGCCTTTATGGCGTATTGCCTGATGGTTACAGTAAAATATAAAACAAAAAAACTGGCTCTGGGACTTACCCCAAGATCTATTTTGGAAAAATTTTCTACCATGCAAATGGTAGACGTTCACCTACCAACAACAGATAGACGGCACCTGATTTTACCAAGATATACACAACCCGACAAGGATATGAAGCTCCTTCTCGTACAACTTAACCTCACCCTTCCTGCGCAACCGCCGCCACGTATTAGTTCTGGTGAAATGAACACAAAGGAGGCTGTGTAGTGCCGACCTAAAAACCCCCAACAACGGAATATCAAGCAGTTAAGTGCGATCACGAACTGCGAAAGTTTGGCTAAGTGCAATCTGTTTTCATAGGCTGTTTTTGTTGCGTGTTCTATTTTCTCGGAAGTAAGATTAACATTCAATGTTGACGGTCTTTTTCTTCCATACTCATGAGGAATAAGAGTTAGAACAGTAAAAGATCTGCTGCTATAGTACCACCGATACTAATACTGCCAAAGCAACAAGTGTGGCATTTTAGTATCCTGGTGTTTGGCACTCCATCTACAATTTATTCTAAACCTTAGGTGAAATTGGTCGTGTGCGTTTTTTATAAATCCTTGTTTCTTGATGGAAGATAATTGAATTAAGAAATTATTTTGATGATCATTTTGATCACTGCATCGGCGTTCTCAGAAGTAATGGTTTTGTGTTTGCAAATCTGCTCAACCTGCTTGCTAATCCTGCTTTCTCGTAGATCCTTAAGCCCTCTGAACATACCCATCTTGCGGCCAACCTGATACGTTATTTGATCTATGAGTGACATATTGAGAAAGTCTGATACAGTTCCCATCATTTTTTCTTTGTCTTTTGGGAAGTGCCCTTCAAGATCTTCAAACAGGTTCAAAACATGATCACTTTTCAAACTGCTTGTGATTCCGTCCAAATGTTCCAGAAAGGTGAGAAGTTCATATGCTGTTTCAACACCATTCAACTTTCTAAATTCTCCAGTCTTATACTTACTAAACATTTCTGCATATTTGGGAATAGCCAGAGTTCTAAGACGAATAAAATTCGGGTTGATTTCGTTCAGGGCATCAGCAGTTTCTACCGCATGCTCTCTGGAGAGGGATGCCCCGCCAAGACCAGGCATGACATATTCAGAGAGCTCCATGCCGGCCTTTTTCACCTTCAGTCCTGCTTTGATATGCGTTTTTTTGTCGACACCTTTTTTGACAGCGAACAATACCTTATCACTCCCCGATTCCATCCCGACATGTATACGATTGAGCCCGGCTCGCGCAAACAAGTCCAAATTTTCATCACTGATTCGTGCAATTGTTTGAGATCTGGCATATGAGGTGACTCTTTGAACCCATGGAAAACAGTTTTGGATATGGGTGAGAATAGTAATGAGTCGTTCAGGTTGGACAATAAGGCTATTTGCATCCTGGAGGAAAATTGACTTCATCCCATTCGCTGCCCACTGAAGGGTGGCGTTTAACGCTAAGGGATCATGGCCTGGTTCCAGTTCAACCATCTGTGAAATTTCGGCAGGAGAAAACTGCCCTAAGATTGATTTTTTTCTGATTTCATAAACATAACGATACACAGAATTTATATCGTGGAGCACATGCTCTACAGGGCGCAGAGAAAAATCCGAACCAGTATAAACAGAACAAAAAGTGCAACGATTCCAGGGACAATTTCGGGTAATACGAATGAGCAGACTCCCCGCTTCGCTCGGCGGTCGAATGGGCCCTTGTTCAAAACCTTGATATTCAATATTTTTAAATCTATTTTCAGCCACAAAGCCCTCACTCAAGCATCTGATTCACACCTAAAAATAACAATTCTGCCCCGTCTCTGCACAGTTGAATGTGGCGATAGAATGTTTCGGGACACTGCTTCTGGAACCGCTCCTTTAAAGAGTCCTTCTACTCTCTCCTTGCCACCTTGCATTCTGCTATTACAAAGCCTGGATTTTTTCCGTCAAGACTGGGATAAATTGTTGTAGGTCTGTGACCACAAGGACATCAGCTATATCACCGATGGGTGCATCTTTATCAGTATTGATAGCAACGACGAATTCGGATTTTTTCATTCCTGCCAGGTGCTGTACCGCACCAGAGATACCACAAGCCACATAGAGCTTTGGCGAAACTGTTTGACCGGTAGTCCCTATCTGACGATTATGTTCAGCCCATTCTGCGTCAACCACAGGACGGCTGGCCCCGTATTCCCCGTTCAGTGTTTTGGCGAGATTTGCAATTATTGTGATATGCTCCGGCTTTCCTATGCCTCGTCCGGCGCTTACAATCACCTGGGCTTTGGTCAGGTCAACCCCACCAGGTTCAGTCTGCTCGTAACCGCTAAACTCTGTCCTGCCAGTTGTCTCTGTACTGATTTGTTCAATAGTTGGCGTGGCGCTGGGCTCTTCTGCCAGGTTGAAGGCCCCTGCTTGAAGAGTAACAATTGTCATATCAGTCCTGGAGGCGACCTGTCTGTGTAGTTTTGCGTTACATACAGGAGCAACTGGTACACCATCTATGATATCAATGACCTCCGATATCTGTGCAGCATTCAAGGCAACGGCGAGCCGTGGTGCCAAATCCCAGCCGTAGGATGAATGACTGAACACAACCATATCCGGTTTGACCTTGGGAATCGTTTCAAGCAGCAGTTGCTTGTGGACATCCGGGTTATATTCACCGTAGGTTTGCACATCGCCGAGGTACAGTGTCCCCTGGAATTGAGGCAGGTCATGTTCAGTACCTATAAGGAACATGGCGCTGTCGGCGTCCATTTTTTCGGCAAAAGCCATGAGGTCATTCACGTTGCTTTGCAGCTTACCTTCTCTATATTCGGCAACAAGTAATATCTTCATAGGGTGCTCCTTAAGCCAGTACGGCGGTTTTTTCTTTCAGAATATTGATTAATTTATCGGCCTGATCGGCCACATCACCTTCGAGAACGACTCCACCACCCCTTTTTTCTGGAAAGTAGAGTAATGTCGTCTCTTGGTGCACCAGAACCTTGAGAAGCTCTGCAACGGGGTGGGAGAGAAGCTCTTTCTTTTTAGCTTTCATAATATTGGGCAGGGTCGGGTAACGCACTGTATTGAGGCCAAGCTGACAGGTTACAAGCGCTGGAACTGGTGCTTTTACCACCGCCTTCGTGCCGCCTTCCAACTCGCGTCTTACCGTGATTGTATCGTTATCAAAGGCAAAACTGACGATGGTGGTGATACAGGGTAATCCAAGCATTTCAGCTGTAAGTACACCCACCTGTGCGCTGCCGCGATCCTGTGACTGCATTCCTGTAAAGATCATGTCAAAGGATCTGGTACGTGCAAATTCAGTGATGACAGATGCGATGGAAAAAGGGTCTTTCATGAAAAAATCATCGTCACTCACATGAACACCACGGTCGCACCCCATGGCCAGCGCTTTTTTCATAGTTTCCTTTACCCTTTCAGGACCAATGCAGAGCACGGTCAGGTCTGCTCCAACTTGTTCTTTCAACTGCACAGCCTGTTCTACTGCATATTCATCATATTCGTTCATGCGCCACGCTACATCAGCGCTGTCATACCAGTTACCTGTTCCATTTACCTTAAACTTTGATTCCATATCAGGAACCTGCTTGACACAAACCAGTATATTCATTGGTTATCTCCTCTTTGGTTGCATTGTTTTAATGTACAATTCTTGCCGCCAGGATCTCGGCGATATCACGGGGACGGAGTTGGTCTTCCAGTTCAGCCCCTTTTATCGCATCCTCGAACATAGTTAGACAGAAAGGACAGTTGGATATCAGTACATCGGCCTCGGTCTCAGCTGCCATCAGTACGCGTTTAATATTTATTCTGTTGCCCAGTTTTTCTTCGGCCATGATCCTGCCACCACCAGCACTACAGCAAAAAGATTGGTCAGAGTTCTTTTCCATCTCTGATATTTGGCCGCCTGCCGCAGTAATTAGGCTACGAGGTGCTCTGTAGAGTCCGTTATGGCGACCTAGATAACAGGAGTCGTGGTAGGTGCAGGAGAGTTCTTTGTTATTGAGCTGCAGTTTTCCTGTTGTAAGTAAGGTTTCCAGGAAGACTACATAGGGTTCTACTTCAACTTCAAGTCCCAGATCAGTATAATCTTTGGCAAGAGTGTTGTAACAGTGTGGACAGGTTGTAATGATTTTTTTAACCTGATAACTCTGGATGAGAGCGATATTCTCAGAGGCAAGCATTTGGTAGAGGTATTCGTTGCCCATCTTCCGCATCGGTTCTCCGCAACATTTCTCTTCCTTACCCAGGATACCCACTTTGATCCCTGCAGCCTGGCATAACTTGATAAAGCTGGTGGCCACAACAATATTACGTTTGTCAAAAGAGGCATAACAGCCGACAAAGTAAAGAATGTCCACGTCCGGGTCTTCCGCTAAAGTCTTCACCCCCAGGTTCTCAGCCCAGTCGCCGCGTGAGGCATAACCGATTCCTAACGGATTGCCGTTTACCTCCGTCTGTTCCATGGCTGTCAGCACCTCTTCCCCAGGGAATTCCCCTTCCATCAGCACCAGGTTCCTGCGCATTTCGACAATCTTGTTTACATGTTCTATCTCCGCCGGACAGATATCCTGACAGGCCCGGCAGGTGGTGCATGACCAGATGGCGTCTTTGTCAACTTTCTCGATCAGGTTGGCACCTGGCGTGGAAAAGGCAACCTCACTAATCTGACTGATCACTCTCATTGGCGATAATGGTTTGTCGGTGAGGTGTGCCGGGCATCTATCCTGGCAACGGTTGCACTTTGTGCAGGCGTCAGCGTCAAAGATATCTTTCCAGCTCAGATCTGTAATCTCAACCGCCCCGAAGCTCTCAACCTCTTCATCCTCCAGGTCTATTGTGGTCAGTTTGCCGGTGGGGCCGAGATCAGTCAGAAACACATTGACGGTGGTGGTGACAATGTGGCGAAATTTTGTAAAGGGTATGGCGATGATAAAGAACAGGGCCAGCAAGAGATGCAACCACCAGGTAGAGGCGTGTAGCATGCGTATTCCATCTTCGCCAAGCGTACTTATGGCTCTTGCAAAGACGAGTCCAATCGGTGACCATGATGAGAGCGGAGTGGTCAGTTCCGTTACTGCCATTCGAGACCCTTCGATCACAAAACCAGTGACCAGGATGGCGAAGATTAACCCGTGCATGATGGCGTCGTCCCGACTGGTCTCAAGCCCTTTTGGGCAAAAGAAATAACGTCTTATAAACATCGCTCCCATCATTATAATTGCGACAAGACCCGCCAGGTCGAGTGTCAAAGAGAACACTTTATAAAAAGTCCCCTGTAAAAACTTAATGCCGAAAAAAAGATCCGTGAAATCCGCCTGGAGGACGATGAGTGTGGTGCCAATAAATAAGAGAAAAAAAGCCCAGAAAAACAGTCCATGGGCAAGGCCAGGCCAAACCACTCGAGTCACCTTCGTCTGCCCGAGGGCGCTGAGGAAAGTATACTTAAGTCTTTCTGTAAGATGATCGGTTCGTTGTATCGGTTTTCCTTGTCTGTACACTTTCAACCGTGTTAAGAATCCCCAGATGAGTACGGTAATTGCCGCTAAGCTCAATACATACATAGGTACAAGCGTTGTCCACCCGTGTCCTATATTCCAATAAATTTCCCGGCTTGCTTCCATCTCGTTCTTCCTTGTTAGTTTTCAGAGATCTGAACCATCACTGCAGATCCTTCGGCACACAACTTGCCGTGGGCCGAAAGTGTCAGGTTTACGACAACTTTTCTTCCCTTGATTTCAACAGCTTTTCCTCTGATTTCAATCTCCGTGGTCGTTGGTGTAGGTGCGCGAAAATCAATCTTTAACGAAGCAGTTACAAAACGTCCTGTTGGTTTTTCACTGGCGCGGTTCTTGGCTTCCCAGGCAGTTGCCGCCCCGTGACAATCCATCAGAGAAGCTATCATTCCGCCGTAGAGAGAGCCCGGAAGCCCGCCAGAATACTGAGGCTTTGGAGTAAAATAGCAGACGCTCTCATCGCCATCCCAAAAACTCTTGAGCTGCAGACCGTGCTCATTGTGCCTTCCACAACCGTAACAGTGGGCGTATTCGTCTGGATAGTAGTCCTGGATAGCCTTTGCTGTCATTTCTTTACCCTCTGATAAACTTTTTATATATTTTTTATCTGTTATAGATGTAAAATCCTCGCCCCGTTTTGCGGCCCAGCCACCCGGCCTCGACGTACTGACGGAGTAGCGGGCAGGGGCGGTATTTCGGATCCCCCAGTCCTTGCTGCAGTGTATTCATGATTGCCAGGCAGGTATCAAGGCCGATCAGGTCAGCCAGAGCCAGGGGGCCGAGAGGATGGTTCATGCCGAGTTTCATTACTGCATCAATTGACTCACAGTCTCCAACACCCTGGTAGAGACAAAAAATAGCCTCATTTATCATTGGCAGCAGGATACGATTGGCAATAAAACCTGGGAAGTCATTTGCCTGTGCTGGTGTTTTGCCGAGTTTCTCTGTAAAAAGGCGGGTGGTATCATAGGTCTCATCAGAGGTGGTTAAACCCCGGATGATTTCAACCAGCTCCATAACAGGTACAGGGTTCATGAAATGCATGCCAATGACTTTGTCGGGCCGTCCTGTTTGAGCCGCAATCCTCCCGATTGGGATAGATGAAGTATTGGAGGCCAGAATTACATGGCCGGCGCAGACATCATCGAGTGTCTCAAAGAGCTTGAATTTGATCTGTTCGTTCTCTGAAGCAGCTTCAACCACAAAGTCGGCGGTGGCCATGTCGTCTAGGCGGGTACTGGTGGTGATGCGATTAAGGATATCGGTTTTCGCATCATCTGTGATCCTGCTTTTCGCAACCATTCGTTGTAGATTATCTGCTATTTGCTGTTTGCCTTTCTTGACAAATTCAGTATCTATATCGTTTAAAATAACAGATATACCCTTGGTTGCGGCAACCTGAGCGATTCCTCCGCCCATTTGCCCTGCTCCGACTATACCAAATGTCTGTATTTCCATAAGATAACAACCTCTGTTGGAGTTGAAAAAGAATTGTAACAGCTTGAGTTTTGAGCTTCCCTAATCTACCTGCTAACGATCATTGCCATACCCATGCCACCACCTATACACATACTGATAAGGCCTGTCCCATAACCTTGTCTCTGCATCTGGTGCATGCCGGTCACCATCTGTCTTGCCCCAGTGCAGCCGACGGGATGTCCCATGGATATGGCACTGCCGAGTTCATTGGGTTTTTCTATATCGATGCCAAGCTCCAGCATGCAGCCGATTGCCTGGGCAGCGAAGGCTTCATTTAGCTCAATCATATCTATATCAGCAATGGCCATTTTGGTCTGGTTTAACACTTTACGAATCGCAGGGACGGGGCCCAGTCCCATATAGGCGGGATCAAGTCCACCTGCAGTAAATCCTTCTATGGTAACTATGGGTTCTAACCCCAGTTGCTTGGCCTTTGCCTCACTCATAAGGACAACAGCTGCTGCACCGTCATTTATACCAGAGGCATTGCCGGCGGTAACCGACCCTGCGGAATCGAAAACTGGCCTTAAACGTGCCATCTTTTCCATGGTGGTTTCCATCGGTCGTTCATCGGTCTTGAAGATAATATCTTTTCTTCTGGATTTGATTTTCACCGGCGTGATTTCCGATTCAAACAGTCCACGCGAGATTCCACCTAAAGCGCGGGAGTGGCTTAGTACGCTGAGTTTGTCCTGGTCTTCTCGACTGATCGCATAGAGTTTGGCAATATTTTCGGCCGTTACCCCCATGTGATACCCATAGAAGATTTCATAAAGGGCATCAAAGACCATCAGATCAGTGACTTCGCCGACACCTGACAACTCCATACGGTAGCCCCAGCGCCCTTTTGGCAGGGCCATGGGGGCTCTGCTCATATTTTCCTGTCCCCCTGCTAACACGACTTCAGACTGACCCGCCATAATTGCCTGTGCCCCAAGTGCTATTGCCTTGAGACCGGATCCGCATATTTTGTTGACGGTAATGGCTGGAGTCTCTTTGGGTATTCCTGCGGTGATCATTGCCTGTCGTGCGGTATTTTGTCCCTGACCTGCCTGCAGGACATTACCCATGATAACTTCGTCGATGCTTACTGGCGTGGTGGTTTTGTCCCATCGATTGTGTTCAAGCTCAAGTGGAATAGGCCCCTGATTCTGCAATTTATCCGGTGCAAAGCTGAGTGTTGTCTCGTCAGTAATCGGACGAAGACCAACTTTTTGCAAAGACTCACGTAGTACGGTGGCACCAAGATGCACAGCAGATACATCTCTTAGCGCACCGCCAAAGGCTCCCACTGCAGTTCTGCAGCCACTTACGATTACAGCTTTATTCATGTATAGAACTCCTTGTATTTGTATTAACTGTCCTGATGTGTTGTATGTCTTCTAGGATCAAAGCTTGCTTAAAGGTACCCTTAGAGAAGACTTCTTACTCGTTGAGTTTGCCGGAAAAATTGGCTTGTCGTTTTTCTAAAAAGGCGCTGGTTCCTTCTCTGGCATCAGGGCTTGTCATGCAAAGCGCAAAGGCATCGGATTCAATGCCAAGTCCGGTAGCCAGATCAGTATTCATACCTTGCCCTATAGCCTGTTTGGCAGCTCGAAGAGCCATCTTCCCTTTGGATGCCATGATATCAGCTGTGTCAAGAGTCTTGGTGATGAGGTCCAACGGTGGGTATATCTTTGATACAAGCCCGATCTGGTGTGCCTCCTGGGCAGAGATGATTTTACCTGTAAGAATCATTTCTTTTGCTGCATTTGGCCCAATCAGTCGAGGCAGACGCTGTGTTCCACCAAAACCGGGGATTAGTCCAAGTCCGATCTCGGGGAGGCCAAAGGTCGCCTGTTTCGAGGCATAGATGAAATCACAGGATAGGGCCATTTCGCAACCCCCGCCAAGGGCATAACCGTTTACCGCAGCTATCACCGGAATAGCAAGGCACTGAAGTTTGGCGATAACCTTCTGTCCTTTTATGGAGAAGGCTCGTGCCTGAAGAGGGGTAAAGGTCGACATCTCCTTGATATCTGCCCCGGCAATGAAGGCATTGGGGCCACTCCCGGTCAGAACAAGGGCGCGGATATCCTCATCTTCTGAAATCATATCGAAGACATCTGACAGTTCTTCCAGTGTCGAAGAATTTAATGCATTGAGGGCCTCTGGGCGGTTGATCGCAACAGTCGCGATACCGCCCTTAGTAACTATTTGAATTGAAGAATAGGTCACGCCTTCCCCTTGTATTGGTATAAGGTTTGAAAAATGCTCCGCGTATCATTGATATTGAGCTTCAAAGATTTGGAGGTTTGTGGATAAATGACTATGAAACAATCATATAGAGTGTCTTATCCCTTGATGATACGGGGCAGGAGCATTTGGTGGACAGGTGTAATTGATTGTGGGTTCTGATAATTTGCTCCGATAAAGGCCTGGATGTACTTACGCAAGTCCGGCAATGCTACAATCTCATCGACAAATCCGCTCTTTGCACAGTAGGCGGGCCGAGACTTGTCCTGATAGTCTTTGATCATCTGGTTCATCTTATCTAATACAGGGTTAAGATCATTACCGGCTGCGTCTTCCTTGACTAGTCGTCTGGCATAGGATGCGGCAGCAGCGGTCTCGCCGTGCATAACATAAATCTCTGTCATCGGCGTACCGAGTGTGAAGGCATTATTGTTGTTGGCTTGAGGACCACACATGATGTAGTGGGCGGCAGCGGAGCCTTTGCGCAAAACAACACACATCATCGACAATTCTGTCTGCTCAATTGAGTAGACAAGCGATTGGCCAAGAGATAACAGTTCAGCCTCTTCAGCCAAATCCCCCACATCTATCCCTGTGGTGTCCTGTAGCCAGATGATAGGCAGATTGTCTCGTCCACACAAGGTGACGAATTCGGCTTGTTTGATCAGTCCCTCGCGGTAGTGCTTTCCACCTACCCCAAAATATGTATCGTTTGCGTATTTGGGATATCCTGGAAAAAAGCCCTGATTGTTGCCTATAAAGGCCACTGGAAAACCGTCTACCTTGGCAAGTCCGGTAAAGACCTCAGGGCCAAAGTCGGATCGATATTCCATAAACTCACTGTTGTCGGTGAGGCGCGCCAGAATTTGAACAGCATCATATTGTCGCTTTTGATTCACTGGAAGGATTTTATTTAGATCCTCAGCCGGAAACTTCGGGGCAGTGGGCGTAGCTACCTGGAACATTGCAGGGTCATAGGCCGGCATCATCTGCATGTAGTCTTTGATGCCGTCTAACACCCCCCGTTCGGATTCATGCACCTCACGAAAATAGGCAGTTTCATCAAAATGGGTTTCTACCCGGCCCGGACTTTTGCTCTTGAAGTTTTTCGTGGCTTCTATTAATGATTGGGCCGCTTCAATATCGAAATGTCCCTTGGGATTCATGCCACCAACTATGCCGGCACCTCCCACCGCTATATTTGCATTTTCATGGGCGAGTAGAATAGTTGGGCTTATTCCCTGGTAGCCACCACCAGCCGGGTTTGTCCCGTAGATGGCGTTTAAAATAGGGATCCCAAGATGATTAAGATCTGCATGCCGGAAAAACGGCGTCCCGCTTGAACGTCTGCCGGCATAAACGGTCTCCTGCTCCATCAACTTGACGCCACTGCAGTTTGTCAACCAGACAAGAGGGACGTTGAGCCTTTTCGCCATATCCGTGACCATAAGTATGTTCTCGGATTGACCGGATATCCATGCCCCGGCCATGACCTTGTTGTCAAATCCGATTATAACCGCCCACTTACCGGATATTTTTCCTATTCCGTTGACAACACCTGTACATCCTTCCTCATTGTCCTGAGGGTTATAGAGAGTATGGAGGGGGGACCATGTCCCCTCGTCAAGCAGATAATCCAGGCGGTCATAGATGGTCATGCCACCTCGGTCATGGATTTTCTTTGCAGGAATACCTGCATTTTTGACTCGCTCCACCTCAATAGCAAGAAGTCGTTCCTGCTCTCTGATCAACTCTGTATTTTCCTGCGAGCGTTGGACATTAGTATCACTGAGAGCAGAACCAATGGGGGACATGGTCTCAAAATATGGCCGCAATGGTGTCTGTTTGCGTGACATAGCGGTCTCCTTTCTTACTAGAGGGTTATCGATTTTGGACATCACCGAGAGCTATCCCGGATATGATAGTTTTCTGAATATTGCTGGTCCCTTCTACTACGCGCAGTGACTGGGCATCGCGAAGAAAACGTTCAGCAGGAAATTCGGTGGAAAAGCCATAACTGCCAAAAATCTTCATCGTTTCACTGGCGGCGTGAACGGCTGCCTCTGAGGCAAACAGCTTGGCCATGGAGGTCTGGTACTGGTTGGGCATTCTCTGATCTTTCAGCCAGGCTGCTTGATAGACAAGTAGTTTGGCCGCTTCGTGTTCGGCAACTATATCCGCGATTTGAGCTTGAATCATCTGGTAGGAACCGATTTTTTTACCGAACTGGGTTCGTTCATTGGCGTAATCAATAGCAGCTGCAATCGCGCCACCACCAATGCCCAGCGCTCCCGAAGCACAGCTTATCCTCGTGTTATTGAGCTGCCACATGCAGATCTTAAAACCCTGACCAACCTCGCCTAGTACTGAGTCTTTTGGAATCTTTGCCTGGGTAAAAGCAATCTCGCCAGTAGGGGAGCAGTGCAGACCGAGTTTGGTCTCAATCGCGGCGGTGGTAATGCCTTCATTATCCTTCAGGTTGACGATAAAACAGGTCATGCCTTTGTATTTCTTGTCTTTGTCTGTAAAGGCATACACTAGCCCCCAATCACCAATATGGGCATTGGAGATCCACATTTTTTGACCATTTAATTCCCAGTGATCACCGCAATCTGTTGCAGTTGTTCCCATACTGGCCACATCCGAACCGGAGTTAGGCTCAGTGATGGCAAAAAAACCGAAGGATTCAGCTTTTACCCATGCCGGGATAAAACGCTCTTTTTGCTCAGTGGTGCCAAATTTATTCACGGTCACAGCAGGGCCTATATTCTGCATATTGAGTGGCAGGCGCCACGAACCACTCACTGTTGCAAGTTGTTCCGCCAAGAGAACCGATTCCAGAAATCCACAGCCATTGCCACCGTATTCCTCTGGAATTGCGCAACCGAAAAATCCAAGATCAGCCATCTTTTTTACTATTTCCGGGCGAAACCGGTGGTGCTCCTCGTCTTCCTTGAGCGTCGGTAAAATTTCATTTTCGGCAAAATTTTTGGCCATATCCTGCATCATTTTCTGTTCGTCGGTCAGCTTAAATTGCATATCGTTCTCCTTGTGGAACAAAATTGGTATGTTAAGTTTTTTCGTTAGATACTGTGGTTGCTCTATTGAAGCACTAACTTGTGGGGATCCACTCTTTCCCTTAAAATTGTCAATTCTCGTTGTGTTGGCGGTTCAGCTTCTCTTGCTCGCGAGATGTCCACCTGGAAGTCCATATTATTCAAGATTGTCTGTGGAGAGATTCCCGGGTAATAGAAAGCCAGGTACATCTCTTTACTTTCACTGTCAAAATTCATTACTCCAAGATTAGTAATGACAGCGGTTGGACCTCCTGGCCCCAATCCGGCTCGTTCCCTGGCGCCTGGACCATCCAGGTAGCCCGGACTTGTCAGGTAGTCTATTTTAGCAGGGAATTTTCGCTTCTCATGTTGCATGAAGATGAGGCACCGGGAAACAAAAGAGGCAACATCGCAGGCACCACCACTGCCAGAAAAACGTGTTTTGGGTTGGAAATAATCGCCAATGCACGTTGAATTCAGGTTACCGAATTTATCAACTTGAGCTGCACCTAAGATGCCGACAACATGATCTCCGGTGTTTCGGTTTTGCATGGTCGCAAAAGCATCCAGGAGACCACTGTTAGACGCTGCTCCATACATGACGCGAGGATCTGCAACAGCCAGGGGGATTTCCTCCAATTTTGAATCAATAGCTCCTGTTTCAAAAAAGATAATGCTGTTTGGTGCGTTAATGTATTTGGCCGCCATCGCCGCAACCATGGATATTCCTGTGCCGCAAAAAACGATATCACCGTCTTGGATCTCTCGTGCGGCCATGATAGTCATCAGTTCTTTCATTGTGTAATCAATCACTTCTTTTCTCCTGAGATCAACTTATCTTCTATCCAGACCGGTAGCGTATCCTGTCTTTTTGTCTGCAGAAATTATCTCCAACTGCTCCTTTCCAACCAGATCCAGAAGTTCCTGATGATCTTTCACACCATAGATAAATTTCTTCTGATACTCTTGGTAGAGAGTGTCGTCTTTTGCAAATTTACTTAGTTGATTTAAGTACTTCGGGTCGTAGTCGTAGTAATTGTGGCAGGCTGAAGGATATGCACCATGCGGAACATGAACGACGGCACTCACGTTGATGAATGGAATTTGATTGTATTCTGGTTTTTCCCTCAACTCATCCGTGTCGACTATTTCTTCGCAAGTTACAATGACCTGCTTAGATGCTTTCACCTGATCTATATCAGCGAAATTCAGACCTTCAATTCGACATGTGCCGTATTTGTCGGCTTTTTGAACATGGATAATGGTAACATCAGGATTTATTGCTGGCACTAATACAACGTTTGAGGCGCCACCCCAATCTTTGAAAGGATTCGCAACAACTTCGATTTTTTTATCTGGTAATCGTGAGTCTTTGACCCTGATTTCTTTGGAAAAACCCCATTTTTTCAGGATGTCTGTGCCCAATCCAGATCGCGTTGCGATAAACGGGACACCCATAGCACCAGCATGAAAGCGGAGAGACATGTGATAATTTGAGTAATCTTCAAACAGAATTTGTCCCCTCTGGATGGCCAATTTGAAACGGATGCATGTTGGAGCGGCTTTGCCATTGCCTCCATAAGCAATCTCCAGTCTGGATATACAGTTAGCGCCAATAAGTTCATCAACACCTGTACCATTGGAATGTGCATAGCAATGGAGATTTTTCCTTCCCTGCCTTATTATCTCATTGACAGCAGCCATAGGATTTCGATTCACAGTGAATCCGCCAATTGACATGTGACTGCCATCCTCGACATACGTTTCGATCGCCTCCTTCAGTGTCGTGATTTTGTCTCGATTCAGGTTCATTTGATTAGCTCCTTAAATAAGATTCAGTTATTTGAATTAAACATAAAATATGCAAAATAAATGCCATGCATAAGAGAAACATGTATCTTATTGTAATCGTGACGATATTGTCATTTGATGATCTTTGTTGGTTTTCTCGGATGTAGGGGTGGCCCGACATTTTTTCAGGCGCGTAAGGGGGGTTTAGGAGGTAAGTGTCTTCATTTACGTTCTTTATTTCAACTGTAGGGATTTGTCGACATTGTAGGCAGAGCCCTACGGTCTGGAAGCTTTCTCTGTGCTTCAGTCTATAGGAATATTCTGAACACGTGGAGGATGAATTGCGGGGAAAAACAATGAGTATCGAAAGATAATCGTATATTTTTAATGCTTAGGGTGTTTTCAAAGGAATACAAAATGATCGAAATTTGAATATTTTGATGCTTACCTTATCACAGTGAAATGTTGGTGAGATAGTACTTCCCACTATCTTTTAAAATTGAACTCATAATCCTCTGCTCCATCCAATCTATCGTCATTGCTGATACTATTGTTAATTTTATTAAGCTTGTCATACAATGAAGTTCGATGTATCCCTAATATTTCAGAAGCTTTGGTCTTATTACCTTGGACAGATCGCAGAACATTGCCTATTACTTTTCTTTCTGTCTCTTCGAGGATTTTCCTCAGATTGCCGTTCATTTGATGTTCGACTGGTACCCAGTCTGCATCAATACAATGTATGATTTGTTCTGGCAGATCTTCTGGGATTATGGTCTCTCCCTTGGCAATTATGCAGGCCTTTTCCATAACATTCCTCAGCTCCCTTACGTTGCCAGGCCATGAGTAGCGTTGTAACAACCCCATCGCATCTTTGGATATTACTGAAGGCCCCCAGGAAATCTCGGATTTTAGTTGCGACAGGAGATGGGTGGCAATCAGCGGAATGTCCTCTTTAATCAGTCTGAGGCTTGGGGCCTGAATGTTAAAGACATTTATTCGAAAATAAAGGTCTATTCTAAATGTATCTTTTTTTATCAGCTCACTGAGTTCTCTATTTGTGGCAGCAATAAGTCTGAAGTCAACTGGTATTGTTTTTGTCCCACCTAATCGATCGACTGTTCGCTCCTGTAACACCCGTAATAGTTTGGCCTGCATAGATACAGGCATTTCACCTATTTCGTCAAGCAGGATAGTGCCACCATTAGCCATTTCGAATTTCCCCGGTTTTCCTTTTGCTCTGGCTCCGGTGAAAGCACCATCCTCATAGCCGAAAAGCTCGCTTTCGAAAAGGTCTGGTGGAATAGAGGCACAATTAACTTTTATAAAAGGTCCATTGACCCGCTGACTCGCTTTATGGATGAGATAAGCGATAACTTCCTTTCCTGTTCCTGATTCACCAGTGATCAGAGTGGTTGTCGTAGTTTTCGCAGCCAACAGGGTCTTTTCTTTAACGTCTCTAATTGGGGCGGATTCTCCAATAATTCTATTCCCTCCTTTGATTTTATTGAGTTGATTTTGATAATACTGCAATTGGCCATCGAGCAGTTCCACTTTTTGTTGGAGGTCCCATAGCTTCGTGACCTCATTGAGCATTCCTTTTCCGACAGCACCAAGTAAATTCCCATCCACGTCTTTGATGGGGATTCTGGAGATTAATTGTTGACGTCCGGCTATATAGAGTGTATCGCCAATCCTGGCTTTGCCATCTTTGATTATCTCATGCAGATGTGTCTCGTTTACAACCTCAGTAACATGTTTACCGATGGCATCCTCACCTATCTCCAGGAGTTCCTTACTATAACGACTCATAAATACAATCGTGCCATCCTTGCCTATTATTATTGGGCACTCATAAGGGTTATCTATTAAAGCATAAACGAATTCTTCACCCAGGCTATGCAACATTGCCTGGTGGTAGTCTTTATTGTTGTCCATATCACATCTGCATAATTGCTTTTAAAATTTATTTGGTAGGATTATTTTCTTTAACTCTGCATTCCTAAAAAGATAATTCCTTTCTGAAAATCAAGTGTTAGCTATAGAACTTGGAGGAAGGACCCTCTACAGATATACAAGATAACGACAAGAGGGACTTCGCTCATTGTGCCATAAAAGCAACATGAAAAAATCGAAGCAGTCAAGTAAAATTGGTTTCTACTACTATGAATATTCTTCTTTTATCACTAGGTGGCCGATGCATTGCTATTGCTTGATAATACCTTCGCAATGGCATGAGAAATGCATTACTAATGAAAATCGACGGGTGGCTTTTATCCTTTTGTGATATGACCTTGGGTTTGAAGGCCTGGGTGATGGTTTTGGCAGGAGAAAATTTCAGGTGAGGGAATGGATCCAAAAATAACCGTTATATGGGGTTTATGTTTGCCAGTATTAGAGCAAAATTAATTGTCATTCTACTCTCTTTAGGAGTTTTTCCTCTCTTAATTGTAGGCTATCTCGCCTATGAAAACGCATCCGATGCACTGCTATTCCAAGCCAAAGAGCAGTTGGGTAATATAGGTGAAAAAACGGCTCAGCAAATTGATGATTTTTTCTTAGAATTAAATAAAGATATTGAGCTGTTGTCTGAATACCCATTTATTCAGCTGGCCTTTCTTCAATTTGAGTTCGGTCAGCGACTCGATACTGTCCAAAGGGTTCTAATCGATTATCGTAATAAAAATAATAATTTTAATGGCATATATTTAGTTGATCTCAACGGTAAAGCTATCATCTCGGAAAACGAATCGGATCAGGTTTTTGGAAAGTCTTATTTCGAAGAGTGGATGAAGAGGACATTCAGCAAAGGATTATATCTTTCGGAAATCGTCACCTCAAATAATGGCCAGATGCCTAAAATTATCCTGAGCAAACCTGTATACGATTTTGAAGATAGTCAAAAAAAAGTTGGTTTGCTTGTCTTCGACATCAAGCTTTCATCGTTTACTCGCTTTGTTTCCCCGTTGAAGATTGGTGAAGATGGTTTCGCCTTCCTTTGGGACCACAATGGTTATGCCCTTTATCATCCAGACAGGTCGTATCTTTTTAATTTGCAGATTGGAGAAAAAGGTGACGATGATTTCCGAGGGCTTCTTGAGAGAATGAGTGAAAAGGAGAAAGGATTTGGGAATTACTCGTTGAAAGGGGTTGAAAAAAACATGTTTTTCACACCTTGCCATACTCCTGATTGGAGTGTGGCAATCACCATCGAAACATCAAAACTCATGGGGGATATTTTAAAACTGCGACGTAGCATGATCACCTTTATCTCAATTATTGGCATGCTGATTATCTGTGTCTCTTTTCTCTTTGTTAAAAGTATTACTCGCCCTATCAAAAGTCTCACTGAAGGTGCAAGAGCCCTTGGAAATGGCAACCTCGAACATGTGATTACTATTGACTCAGATGATGAGTTTTTCCGCCTGGCTCAAGAGTTCAATAGTATGTCCTACAGGCTGAGACAAAGCATGAATGAAATAATTGAGTTAAAAACATTCAACGATGATATCCTCAGAAGTGTTACGAGTGGAATAATTACCGTTGACAGAGTAAATAAAATCACTTCTTTCAACAAGGTAGCTGGGAGGATAATTAGATTAACTAAGGAAGATACATCTTCTACCCAATCTCCACAAATTGAAAAGATTAAGTCAATTCTGCACACCACCCTGACGGATAATGCATCTGCCACCAATATGGAGCTTGAATTTTACAGCAAACGAAATGAGAGATTATCATTTATGGAATTGAACACCTCACTTTTACGGAATGCTTCAGGTAAAGTAATTGGTGCTATAGCAGATATACGCGACATTACCCATAGAAAAAAAATCGAAGGGGAGATGATTCGTGTTGAAAAATTGGCTTCGTTGGGCGAATTATCCGCAGGTATGGCACATGAGATCCGAAATCCTCTGGCTGGAATGAAAACAAGTGCTCAGGTGTTGAGTAAACGCCTAAAAACGGATTCTGGCAAAATATTGTTAGACGGAATTATTGAGAGCATTGACAGGATGAACAACACAGTCACCGATCTGTTAAATTTTTCCAGACCAAAACCGTCATGTCTAAAGCCTTTTGATATTCCCAAATTGATTGATCTCAGCTTAACCATGCTTCGAGTAAATTTAAAAAAATTCAATATCGATCTTGTACTTGATTATGAAAAATCTCTTCCCAAGGCCTTGATAGATAAGGAACAGATTCAGCAGGTATGTATCAACCTAATACTCAATGCATTAAAGGCTATGCCTCACGGGGGAACCTTTAATATTACTGTAAAAAATGGCCGACCTCCAATCCAGGATTTTCTGAAAATCTCTTTCACGGATACCGGGAGCGGAATTAAAAAGGAACATCTTTCTAAAATATTCAACCCATTCTTTACCTGTGACCCTAAAGGAACAGGACTTGGATTGTCCATTGTGCAGAAGCTTCTGGAGGAGAATCATGGCTGTATTCAGATAGATAGCATGGAAGGCAAGGGAACAAAAGCCGTGATCAATCTCCCTGTAGTTCAAAAGGATTAATAGTTTATGGTACAGCAGAAAATTTGTATTGTTGATGATGAAGAGGTTCTTTGCAACTCTCTTAAAATAGACTTAGAGGATGATGGGTACACTGTCAGCGTATTCCATACTGGGGAGGATGCTGTCTCAAAATTGTCAGATATTCATCCGGAAGTAGTCTTGTTGGATCTCAGGCTACCGAGCATGGACGGCATCGCCGTCTTAAAACAGATGACTGAATTTGATGAAGAAATCAAAATTATTATGATGACGGCATACGGCGATACCCGGAATACGGTTGAGGCGGTTAAATGCGGAGCGTATGATTTTATCAACAAACCTTTTGAGCTATTTGAACTTAAGGCAATTATTAATAATGCCTTCGAAAGTCGTACTTTGAAACAGGAAGTCGCATACCTGAGGTACAAAGAGCGTAAATTTAAAAAATATTTTGATCTCGTGGGTAAAAGCGAGAAGATGCTGGAGATCTATCGGCAAATTGATATTCTCGCTGAAACAAAGGATACTACGGTACTCATCTTAGGCGAAAGTGGGACTGGCAAAGAGCTGGTTGCTGAAGCAATTCATTATAAAAGCAAGCGCAGTAAGGCCTCGTTTATGGAAATAAATTGTGCTTCACTCCCCGAGAGCCTCCTTGAAAGTGAACTTTTCGGATATGAAAAAGGCGCGTTTACCGATGCAAAAACTTCAAAAAAAGGTCTGTTTGAGTTGGCAAATGGAGGGACCATATTCCTAGATGAAATCGGAGAATTGCCTGTTTCAATTCAGGCCAAACTATTGCGATTTCTTGAAAAGAAAAGTTTTAAAAGACTGGGCAGTGGTCTTGAAATCAAGGTTGATGTCCGGGTTGTTGCTGCAACCAACAGAAACCTGACAGAAGCAATTGAAGAAAACTACTTCCGAAAAGATCTCTACTATCGGCTGAATGTCGTATCCTTAAATCTGCCGCCGTTGAGACAGAGAAAAGATGACATTCTGTTGCTAGCAAATTATTTCCTTGATTCATTCTGTCGTGAAATGGGTAAATCTCTACTGAAGTTATCGGATGAAGTCGTTGATATATTAGAGAATTATCAATGGAACGGTAATGTCAGGGAGTTACGCAATATTGTCGAACGGATGGTCATCTTTTGTGATTCAGGAAATATTGGCAAGGAATTATTGGCTCCGGAAATGGTGAAAAACTATACTTCGCTAAATAAAGGTGAACAAAGTGGAGAGACCCTCTCAGAGAGTGGCAATATTGACCAAACTCTTGCGGCCATCGAAAAAAGAATAATCCGCAAAACTCTAAAAAGTGCCAGCGGAAATAAAACTAAAACGGCTCAGCTTTTAGGTATTAGTAGGTTTTCACTGAGCCGTAGAATTGATAAGCTCTTCACGGATTGACTCATGAGAATAAAGGTTTCGGTAGTATTGTTGCTGATTGTAATAAATACCTTTTTCTACATCTCCTGCCCTACATTAAGGGCGGCAACTGCAGATAAATTGTATACGGTTGCCATGATTACTTGGAGAGGTGATACTCCCGCAGAACGTGGTTTCTTAGACGGTCTTCAACATTTTGGTTATGATATTCACTGCATTAAATATCCAGTAAACCAAAAGATAAAACAGCTTGACACAGCCATTACCACTCTGAAAAAAGACAAGGTTGATCTCATTTATGTATTTGGAACGACCGCCACTAAGCATGTTTTGAGGGAAATCACCGACACTCCTGTTGTTTTCAATATTGTTACAAGGCCGGTGGAATCTGAAATCATCGCAAACTGGGAATCATCGGGAAATAACGCTACAGGAGTGAGCAGCATGGTCCCGATCATACACCAGCTAGAAACATTAAAAAAAATTATCAGCTTTTCAACCTTAGGAATCATTTACAATCCACTGGAGCAGAATTCTCTCATCCAAAGAAATATCACAAAAGGACTCGAGGCTCAACTTCACTTTAAGTTATTCGAATTCAACATAACAAAGGATAGCAGTGTTCCCAAAATCCTTGAGGGCATCCACACCATCGTGGATGCGGTGTATCTTCCATCGGACTCGATGGTCAAAATACGCGGGAAAGACATAATGAGTGAGGTGAACGAGCAGAAGATCCCATCACTCTCAGCGATGGAGGATGTGGTGGTAAAAGACGCTGGGCTCATAGGCTTGGTGCCTGATTACTACTTGTTAGGACGTTTAGCCTCTGAAAAAGCACACCATATTTTCCTAGGGAAAAAACCTTCTCTAGTTCCAACGTCCACTCTGGATCATTTCAACATCACCGTCAACATGAACACTGCCCAAAAAGTAGGAATCAATATCCCGACGTCCATTCTTGTTATGGCCGATACAATCGTTCGACAATAACCTGTCGTCTTTTTTCCTTAGTCAATCCATAGCTTCTCTACTGTTATTGCTACTACCCAAAACACTGTTAGAGCCAATCTNNAATCTATAGCATAAGAATTTCCTGCCGGTAACTCCTGAAGATATCGAGCGGTTTACGCACATCCCCCACGAGCGGTAATCGCTCACTTGGTGCAAACCATAAAGACCATCTGTTGTATTTATAAGCAAAACTAATCCTACATCTCCTCGGCACAGAATTTGCTCATGAAGCATATATGTAGGCAATTTCTGTCTACTTTTCGATCATCTACACAACGAGGAGAATTTTAATGAAAATGAAAGGATTTCTTGTAAAAAACATGGTGGCTTCAGTCATGCTTGTTTTGATGTTAGTCATGATTCCAAGCACCGGCGACTGCAAATCATACAGATTGAAATTTCAGATGGCCTGGCACTCCCAGCATCCACAGTACAAAGCATACCAGGAATTTATTAAACGAGTAGAGGAAGAGACTGATGGACAGTTGAAATTTACTGTTTTCCCCGCCAGTCAATTGATAGGCAGGAATGAGGCTCTGGATGGTTTGAAAAGCGGCACAATTGATATGCTTGCAAGTTGTGGGGCTTATTATCATGGGATGGTTCCAGAAGGAGATGTTGACTGGCTCCCATATGTTTCTCTCAATAATAGGGCAAATTTTTGGGATTACATGAATAACAAACAGGGAGGAGAAGCCGGAGAATTTCACGACATAATCTATAATGCATATTTAGAAAAGGCTAATGCCGTATGGCTAACAAATGTGATTGCAGGTAGTTCTGGGATAATAGGTCGAGGGGACAACGTCTACAACACTGTAGATTCATTAAAGAACATTAAGCTTAGAGCGGCAGGTGGCGTCAGTACCAGAGTGGCCAAGGCATGGGGAGCCAGCCCTGTTACAATGGCGACTGGGGAAATTTATCCAGCCCTCCAAAGGGGAACAGTTGATGCGCTTATTTTTTACGCTTACGGATTGAAGGATTATAAATTTTTTGAGGTAGCGAAAACCTTTTCTAAACCACCAGTTTTCACATGGGCAGACGATCTCTGGATTAATCAGGATGCTCTTAAAAGACTTCCGGAGGATTTGCAAGAAAAACTAATTAGAGTTGCAAGCGAATGGGGCCGGTGGGCCAGTGTTGAGTACTGGCCACAATATGAAAGTGAAAACGAGAAATGGTGTATTGAAAAAGGCGTAAATTTTGTAACGATGGATGAAGAGAATATTGCGAAGTCAAAAGACATGCTGAAAGAAGTTTGGGACTGGTATGCCAACGAAAGTGCAGGATGCAAACGGTTAGTGACTCTCATTGAAAATAAGCAAAAAGAATGGAAGGCAATAAACTGATAGCTAGTTATCTAAACAGTCGCATTTATAACATTTGTCTTTGCAACTTGAGGAAGGTATATGGAACAGAAAGCTGTTAGTGAAAACAAACTGCTGAACCGCATTATAGATACTATTTCATCTTTTGACGAAAAGCTCGCAGAGGTAGCTGGGTGGGTAGTCGTTGTTATGATGCTCACCATAAGTTATGACGTGGCAATGCGTTATATTTTCAATGCGCCCACTACATGGAGTTTTGAAATCAACCGATACATGCTCATTTTTGTTGTCTTCATCGGCGGTGGTTGGACACTTCCTTCCGGAGGGCATGTGAGTGTTGATATTGCTACGGAGCGCCTCATGGAGAGAAAAAGAATTCTCTTGGATACAGTTACGTCATTGATGGCGGGGACCTATGTGCTTGTTTTTCTCATTCAATCTATCGTATTTACCAACGATGCTTGGGAGCACAATGTAAGAAGCACTGAGTATCTGGCGTGGCCGTTGTGGCCCATCAGGATGTTCTTGGTTATTGGCGCTGCCATGCTTTTATTGGAATATGTCATTCGAATTATCAAGAATTCCGCAACACTTTGTTTGGCAACGGACCAGACCAGTTAGGTCGTTAAGGAGACAGTTTTTATGGAATGGTATATTATTCTTTTTCTTTTAGTTACTTCATTGATGCTTTTTCTTTTTATTGGCGTCCCTGTAGCCTTTTCTCTGGGGTTTTTAAGCATTATTGCTGCGCTGATATTTTGGCCTGGCACCTCTGGCCTCTACGGAGTAGCACTCGCAGGCTATGGTCACATGGGTAACTATACCCTTGTGTGTGTGCCGCTGTTTATTCTCATGGCTCAGTTAGTAATGCACAGTCGTATGGGAACAGACAGTTATGAGGTGGCGGATCGTTTTTTGCGGAGGTTACCTGGTGGTTTAGGCATGACAAGTACAGTATTTGGCGCCATATTTGGTGCCGTGTGCGGGGCTAGCACAGCAGGAACTGCGACCGTAGGCCTCTTATCGCTTCCGGAAATGATACAACGCAGGTATAACCCGGGAATGTCTGGAGCTATTGTGGCATTCTCAGGTGCCTTGTCAATTTTAATCCCACCAAGTGTTATCCTTATCCTTTATGGCACATTGGCCAACGAGTCTATTGGAGCTCTCTTTGCTGGGGGCATAATTCCAGGTATCCTGATGACTTTCCTGGCACTTGCATATATTTTCCTCAGAGTTTCTCTGAACCCTGAAGTTGCCCCGCGAGATGATGTCCGTTTCACCTGGCAAGAAAAGTTCAGGTCTCTCTGGAAAGTATGGTCACTTCTGCTCGTTATTTTGGCACTTTTGTCGACTATCTACAGTGGAATTGCAACCCCTACTGAAGCGAGTGCCATTGCTTGCCTTCTCGTTTTTATAATAGCTCTTTCGAAAAGGTCACTGGATCTTAAAACTACAAGAAAGGCACTCCTGCACACAGTTCGAACCACGGCGATGATTGGCTGGATTATTATCGGAGCCACCTCCTTTGGTTATGTTGTTATTTACTCGGGATGCGCTGCAGAGCTGACGGATTGGGTAGTGTCATTGCCTGTGCCAACCAATGTAGTTGTCATCTTATTAATGTTTGGATTTTTGGTGATGGGGATGTTTTTGGATCCAGCTGCAATAGTCATGATGACAACTCCCATCATTATGCCCATTCTCACAGCATTACAAATTGATACTCTATGGTTTGGAATTTTAATGGCTGTGAATATGTGTGCGGGAAACATCTCCCCTCCGATGGGGCTTAACCTGTATATCGTCAAAGGACTTATGCCAGGTCAAGTTAAATTAGGTGCGCTGTTCAAGGCTGCAGTCCCGTTTATCTTACTCGATGTGCTCACCATTGTGCTGATTATGATATTTCCAGGGATAGTTACCTGGCTCCCAAGTTTAATGGTCTAAGTGATAGGTAGTATATTTCTAAGGGGAGCCTTAAGAAAGGCTGTCCAGGAAAAATTTGCTTAGGACGCGATTTTATAGCGACCTGTTTAAGTTAGTTTTCCAATTAGGTTCATCCTCCGAAGATAGCCCCGGCACAGGGTAAATTGGGAGGATGAACCTATACATGAATGGGAGAGTCTATCCCACGTAAGATGGGATTGCAAATATCATATAGTATATCTTACCAAAATATCGGTAGAGAATCTTCTATGGAAAATTTAAACGAGATCTTGGTGCAATCATACGTGATTTGTGTCGTTAAAAAGACGTAGAATTTCTTAAAAGACATCTAACCCGACCTTCGCGATTCGAGTAAGAAATCCACTATTTTTATACCTATTTGTGTCCTAACCTACTGAAATCACATTGCCCAAACGGCAAAACTGCTTGTAGTGCCAACCTCACCCCTTGCTTACGAAGTCATGAATGGCAATACCAGTGACAGTTCAACACTGCCCACTTTCCTTGAAACCATTCAAATACAATATGGTAAGGCAAACAGGACCTGGGTGATGAATCGGGGTATTCCAACTGAAGAAGTCCTTGAAGATATGCGACAGGCCAAGCAGCCGGTATCCTATCTTGTCGGTACCCCAAAAGGGAAATTGAGTAAACTCGAAGAATCCTTTCTGAGTAAATCCTGGAAACAGGTACGTGCTGAAGTTAAAGTAAAACTCCTCAAGCAGAGTGGAGAGCTGTTCACCCTGGCCAGAAGTGATGGCAGGGTGAACAAAGAACGGTCCATGCGTAGAAGGCTTGTGACAAAGACTGCGTAAACTACAGAGCCAAAACATTACTCGCTACACCCTGTTCCTTAAAATCGGAACGTCCAAAAAAGAAGCCGGCAGGGCCTACTTCCTTCTCAAAGTCAACCTTCCAAAGCAAGATGAGCCGGTAAACCGAGACACTTTTACTTTCAGCTTGAAAAAAGATACACTGCGTACGGTCCGTCGCCGTGAGGGGTGCTACCTTCTTCGCTCCAATGTAACTTCTACTGATCCTGCGATACTCTGGCAACAGTATATCCAACTGACAAAGATTAAGCAGGTCTTCAAAGAATTGAAAGGAGATTTGTCAATAAAGCCGATTCATCATCGGACTGATGAGCGCATTGAAGCCCACATTTTTGTTGCCTTTATGGCGTATTGCCTGATGGTTACAGTAAAATATAAAACAAAAAAACTGGCTCTGGGACTTACCCCCAAGATCTATTTTGGAAAAATTTTCTACCATGCAAATGGTAGATGTTCACCTACCAACAACAGATGGACGGCACCTGATTTTACCAAGATATACACAACCCGACAAGGATATGAAGCTCCTTCTCGCACAACTTAACCTAAATCTTGCATACGCAAAGTAGAGAAAAATAGAGTTGTCTTTGCAAGACGATACGTTGCACCCAGACTAATCAATGTAGAAACTCATATTTTTTATGAACATTATTTTTCTCCTACCTTGCTACCCTTCGTAGATTGACAATTTCACCGAATCTGTTTTGTTACCGAACCTTTGAAGTAGTTATCCGTCTTCAGCTTCGCTGCCTCACATCTCCGGCGGACTAGTCAATTGCAGAATTTAGTACCTTATACCCGTCGAGCGAGTACTGAAAAGAGTCCCGACTTATTTCCCGTTTATCGGGGTTAGGTAGTACCTTACTCCGTAAAAGCTGCCCAAAAACAAGACAATACGAATACGAATTCATCTCATATGGTTGTAATCACACAACAAGGTACTTACTTACCATTTACCGGTGTTACTTATATGATCTTGACGAATAAGTTAGGTAGAAATATGTTAATCTTTGGACCTTTAGACAAAATCCAAGAGCAGAACCAAACCGTTGCCCCAGACAGGAAGGATGTTTTCCTATGAAAAATAATTGGCTCACCTCTTTTTTCCAAAAGCTCGATCTGTCATCAACAACAGTAGAATTACTGGTTTACATGCTGATAGTATTTGTTGTCATCCTGACAGCAATTCTAACAACCTTGATTGTCCGAAAAACCCTGTTACAGTTCCTTACCAACTGGATCCAATCGAATAGTTACAGATGGGATGACCCTCTAGCAAAAAACAAATTGCTTAATAAAATCAGCTGGTTCGCCCCAGTTACCATCTTTTCTCTGGCGCTCGATATGCTTGTTGACCCGGGGACAACAAGCTATCTTCCGGCCAAACGACTGATAACCGCCAGCTTTGTCATTGTCTCCGTTCTCAGTTTCACCGCTTTACTCTCCTCAGCCAATGATATCCATCGAATTATTAGAAAGAACAAGGGTTCCAGTCTTCGCGGCTACACCGATGCCGGAAAAATATTCACCTATGTCCTCGGGGCAATTTTTCTTATCTCCATTTTCACAGGAAAATCTCCTTGGGGTATTCTCTCCATCCTGGGCGGCCTGACCGCTGTAACCATGCTGGTTTTCAAAGACTCGATTCTCGGCTTTGTCGCTTCAGTCCAGATTAATTCCACGGACATGATTCGTCTCGGTGATTGGGTAGAGATACCGCAATATGGTGCCGACGGTGATGTTATTGATATGTCCATCCATTCTATTCGAGTCCAGAACTGGGACAAAACCATTTCAACCATCCCCACCTATGCCCTTGTCTCCAACTCTTTTAAAAATTGGCGAGGAATGTCCGAATCAGGTGGCAGGCGAATAAAACGGGCATTGAACATAGATATTCATTCGATCCGATTCTGTGATGAGCAGCTGCTGGACAAATTCTCAAAGATTTCCCTGATAGCCGATTACGTAAAGAGTAGACAGCAGAAAATTAGAGAATATAACCAGCACCATAACTATGACCAAAATCTCACCATCAATAGCCGTTGCCAGACCAACGCCGGAGTTTTCCGTGCCTATACTATCGCCTATCTGAAACAAAATTCTCAAATCCATCAAGATATGACGTTTCTTGTTCGACAACTTGCCCCGACCGAGCGTGGCCTGCCTCTCGAAATCTACGTCTTTTCAAAAGATCAAGCTTGGGCAAACTACGAGGCTATCCAGGCGGATATTTTCGATCACCTGCTGGCCGCAATTCCCGAGTTCGATTTACGAATTTTCCAAAACCCCAGCGGTTATGATTTCCGCTGTTTAGGGAAAACGGAAGCATCCGTCTGACGTCCTTTGCAATTGACTAGTCCACCGGAGATGCGAGGCAGCGAAGCTGAAGACGGAATACTACTTCAAAGTTTCGGTAACAAAGCAGATTCGGTGGAATTGTCAATCCAGAAGGGTAGTAAGTAACAGAAAAAATGGCACTCATGAACAGGTGAGTTGCTGAAATGATTATGATGGCTACAACGTCTTGTTTTAAAATGTTAAATCATTTTTTCTCTACTTTGCGTCTGCACAATTGAGGTATCAAATGGAAGAAGATATGAAAGAAAAAAATGACAAAGCCCTTCGAGAAAGATCATCTTCCGGAGAGATAGCCTCTTTTCTCAAGGCTGTTGGAGAGGCAGGACTTGCCCAGAGGGGAAGACTGATTTTTGCATTAGATG
Organism: Desulfocapsaceae bacterium; assembly: GCA_033852035.1. Classification (GTDB taxonomy): domain Bacteria; phylum Desulfobacterota; class Desulfobulbia; order Desulfobulbales; family Desulfocapsaceae; genus Desulforhopalus_A. Next base: position 48,913 of record JAWSVG010000060.1, read on the forward strand.
CGACCTACAGTCGGCAACCGACCTGGGACAGGGCTATGAATATTCAATATTCAATGTTTAATGCCGTGAGTAAGGGGGGTGGTTTATCGGTTCAGTTGGTATATTTTCGGGGCTTAGACGAATGTCGTGCCTCAAAGTGGGTCATTAATACTGCTGCACTACACGAGCTGATGCTCGGTATCGAATGCCGAGGAGGACATACACAGATTGCAAAAATCCTCAATCACGCCTATCGTGAAACAACAAAGGAAAAGATCTCGGCACTGGTTTTCATCAGTGATGCGATTGAGGAAAGTATCGATTCTCTCTGTCAGATAGCGGGTGAGCTTGGTTTAAAAGGAGTGCGCTGCTTTTTCTTTCAGGAGGGACATGATGTGATGGCTGAAAATGGTTTTCGTGAAATGGCCCGACTTACGGGTGGCGCTTACTGTCGGCTTGGGCCAGATTCAGCGAAAGAACTTGCCGAGCTTCTTAGTGCGGTTGCAATGTATGCACAAGGGGGATTAAAAGCCCTCTCAAGCAGCAATAGAAGTCAGGCGCATTTGCTTCTTCAGCAAATGAGAGAATGATTTTTTCCGTCTGGATACGTAAATGGGATTGTATATTATACTGCTGTTTTTGGTGGGAACCTGCCTTTTCTGGCTGATTCTCACTCTTCCTGCCCATAAAAGTGCTGCTTTTCTGGCAACTACCGGACCACTTATTCTTATGGCGGCGGGAGGATTACTGACTTTTGCCAGACGAGGAGTCATTGGAGTTCCCCTGATGTTTTTAGGTCTTTCATGGTGGCGGCGCAATCATTCAATGCGACCACCCACCTACTCTGGCGGCCGAAAATCCACAGTCCGCTCTGCAAACCTTGAGATGGAACTTGACCATGATACCGGGGAAATTGACGGCAAGGTGCTGACAGGTCGTATGCAGGGAGCCCGTCTTTCATCGCTGAATGAAGAGGAATTGCTATCGCTTTATCAGGAAATGTATTCCGATCCAGACAGTGTTGCCTTACTCGAAGCCTTCCTTGATCGTTACCACCCCAATTGGCGCGAAAGTGCTGGCTCTGATTCTTTCAACAAGCAGAACAGTGGTTCCGGTTTTGAAAATATGAGCAGAAAGGAGGCGTGCCAGATACTTGGCGTTGAGCCTGGTGCCTCGCAACAAGAAATCCACCAGGCCTGGCGACGACTCATAAAAGCAGTTCATCCCGACCATGGAGGTTCCACATTTCTGACCGCCAAAATTAATACTGCCAAAGATGTACTTCTGGACTAAGACAACAGAAAAAGGACGTGATAATTGGGCATTTCAATAGGTTCATCGACAGTATCCATGCCAGACAGGAAAAGACCATACCCGACCCTACTGGCCTTTCTGGTTGGCCGCTTCCCCAAGATCACCGAAATGACCTGGCTGGAACGTATTACATCGGGAAAGGTGCTTTCCGAGGACGGAACTCCAGTCTCTCTGACTACGGCCTATACGCCCAACCAGCGATTATTTTATTTCAGAGAAGTAGCAGAAGAACCGGTAATACCCTTTCAGGAACAAATCCTCTATAGCAGTGAGCACCTGCTTGTTGCCTGCAAACCGCATTTTCTGCCAGTCACTCCAGGTGGGCCCTATGTCGGAGAGACCCTGATAAACAGGTTAAAAGAGTGTACAGGAAACATTTCCCTGTCCCCCATTAATCGAATTGACCGGGGAACTGCCGGTCTCGTGCTGATATCGACGAACAAGAAAACCAGGGGCCTTTACCAACAACTGTTTATGAATGGGATGGTGCAAAAAACCTATCAGGCGGTGGTTGCGTTTCCAGGTGATATCAGGGAGACAGAGTGGTTGATCGAAAACCGAATTGAACAGGGAAAACCATGGTTTCGGATGCAAACCTGTCAGGGCAAAGTCAATGCCCGCTCCAAAATACTTCTGCTCAAAACCAAAGGTTCATGTGCCCTGCTGCAACTCTCTCCCATGACCGGGAAAAAGCATCAACTTCGCATTCATTTAAGTGGCCTTGGCCTGCCTATCGTCAATGACCGGTGTTACCCAACACTGCTGGAAAAAACAGTCGACGACTACAATCGCCCCCTTCAACTTCTTTCAAAAAAAATCGAGTTCCGAGATCCGATCAGCGAAGTCGAAATGTCCTTTGAATCGAAAAGGGATTTAACCCTTTAATCAACAAACACAGTCGCAAGATCCCCCATAGCAATCCCTGCAATACTCAAGGGGGTACTGAACTGAGTGACATCTTTTACAGAGTCAGGTACTAAGAGGATAATCTGTTACCTTTTCGTATCAGGTCTCGCATACCGGCAAGCCTTTTATCAATCTCTACAAGCTCAGAGAGAATACGTCTCTCCTCCCTGTCTGTCGCTAGAATTGCTTGAATACCGCCGTTGCCGATAACCAGTCGACGATCCGCAGAAAGCGCTAGCAACGGATCATGGGTGGCCATCAACACCATTTTTTCCTCTTTGATCAGAAGCTCCAGGGCGCGCCGCCTATCGACACCTGCGTTTTCAATTTCATCAATAAGAACTATGGGCGACGCACTTAGGCAAGCGACATCCGCTATCATAAGCGCTCTTGACTGCCCTCCTGATAATGCGGTCACAGGAGTCTCAAGGGTAAACGGTTCTCCGGCAAGTTCGACCGCCGTACAGAATATCTGGTGGATACGGGAATCGATATCAGAGACAAGTCGGCTCTCAGCATGCATGCGGACAAAGGCACCAACACTGAGATCCATAACAAAGTTCATGTTTTGTGACAACTGTGCTACCAGCTGTTGGTCCCCGGACAACCGTTTTTTTTCATCGGGCACCTCTCCATCCAGCAGTACTTGCCGACCGGAAGGGGTATCTTTTTGAGCAAGGCACTCTATGTCAGCCAACAATCTACTTTTCCCTGATCCTGTCGGGCCGACAACTGCAACAACCTCACCGACCTTAAGTACCACATCACTCGGCTCCAGATCGCCATTTTTATCACGGCCAGCTTTTATGGTAACTTCAGTAATCGAGCTTTGTGGTTGTAAACTAAATGTCTCCATTTGCTTTAAAAAATCTAGGCATTGTTCTGTCAGAGACTGATGATCGAGTGAAAATTCGGTTAGATGAGTAGTTGAGATTGATGTTAAGAACTCTTTCAGACTCGTCTGATCACGTGGTACTGTAATGGCCATTGCTGTGAAAAAATCAAGCAGATACGGGCGTTCTTTTATGAGCGTCGAGACCTTTTGATCAAGCATGATTGTTTTTATTTTTAGTCATGAGAAATCCATTGTCTTGACGTTGCCGATCTGACAATCCGGTCCGATCCGTGTCTCTCCAAGACAGTAAGAACAGAGTGCAGCCGGCATGGTAAATCTGAGTTTGAAGTCCTTAAGGCTCGAAATTGCCGGCGCATTTTGAAAATGCTTTTGGAGCAACAAATTGCCCTGTCCGGTGAGACCATTAACAGGCAGTACTGCTGCCCTTGCATTCACCTGACGAACACGGAATGCAAAAACCTCACGCTCGGCTTGTGAAACAATATCACCTTTGGTCAAAACTACCACATCGGCACTTTTGAGCATTGGTCCGATTTTTCTCGGAGTATGAACACCGCTTAACTGGTCAACGACACAGACGGCAAGAACAGTACGGATATGTGGAGAGCAACGGTTGCATAAACCCGCACTTTCGATAGTCAGCAGGTCAAAACCACTCTTCTTGCCCCACTCCAGGGCTTGTTCAATATTTGCGATAAAAAAATGATCGGGACACAATCCGCCCGCTAGGCCCTTTTTAACCGGAATTCCTGCATCGCTATAACGGTGATGATCTTCGCTGGTAAGACAATCGAACTTCACCACACCAATCTTCAGTCCTCTTGCGATCATTGGCTCAACAGTTCGCAGAATCACCGATGTTTTCCCACAGGAAGGTGGTCCTGCTACAGTAATGAGCCTGACTGATGTCTTTTCCAGATCGCTCATATTCCAGGTTTTACCCGCGGCATAAATATTGTATCTATCTCACGATTCAGCTGCAGCAAGTCGTCGCGACGCAAGTAATCCCAACCAAGCCACAAGAGCGGTTTATTCTGAACTTCTCCTTCAATATCTCCATGGGGTACTGGAAACCTGGCACCTACCAGCACGCGAGCCAGTTCCTTGCCTGTAAGGTAGTCAAGAACCGGACGCAACTCTTCTACTCTGGATGATTTGACCTGCAGGGTTACAGGGCTGGCCAAGGCACCGTCTTCGGGCCAAATGATACGAATCCTCTCTTGCTTCCTGGCCCTGTGGGCAAAAAACTCAGGCATCACATACATTGCACCCGGCACACCACCGTCAATATTTTTGATCATCTGTGAGGGATGCAATCCTTGGAGGACGTTATCACTCAGTTGCTCCAGGCCTTCTTTTCCGTAACGTTGATATGTCGGCAACAGCACCGCATGACAGAAAAATCCATTTCCGCCACGCAGGGTTACACTCTCTTTCCACATGGGATCTAAAAGATCTTTCCAATAACGCGGCAGCGATCGATCACCCACCTGGTCAAGGTTGGCCACCATCACCAGCGGATTAACCCCTAGAACAGAATACTCTCCATTTGGTTCAACGATGCCAGCATCGATATAATTTGAGTTGGGCTTATAATTGCCATACCCGCACACCTGGCCGTCAGCAACAAATTTTTCATAAAACCTGCTGCCATAGAACGTATTGAAATCGGCTGAAATTATAATGTCCGGTAACTCATCTACAGACTCGATCCTCTCAACATAGGAGTAGTAGGACAACTCCTGGTTGAGGTTTCCTTCAACGGCAAATGTAATCTCAACACCCTGCTTGCGCTTTAAACTTTCGAGAAACGAGGTTATGGCTCTGCTAAATGGCATCTTTAGTCCACACGGCATGAGTGCCAGGAGGGTCAAGTCGCCCTGCCTCCTCACATCTTCAAGCCCAGGTGCTTCCAACATGTTTTCCTGTTCAACAGCCTCTTCCAGTAATCTCATAAAACTAATCTCGGCGATGAAGCGACTTCGCAAAGCTGTTCCCAACGTCAAAAATGGAGACAAGGCCCTCATTGCATCTTCGGTAACAAGAATATCAAGACCATGGGCAATAAAAACAGCCTTTGTCGAAGGATAATATCTGATAACATCTGCAACTTTCAGATCGAGGGATAAATCAGGTTTCATAGAAGTGTTCCTTTAAGAAACGAACTCAATAAATATTCAGTAGGTACAAAGCGTGGATTGGCAACACGAAGCATTTTCTAAGGTCATCCAAGCAACTCTAAGTATGCTTTTGTAATCCAGGCATCCCCCTCTTTTTCCGTCAGGTCACCCAACGTCTTGATATCTCGTAGAATATATTCTTTAGAGAAACTTAACAGATAGTCTTCAATTTCCAAATTAAGCGCACTGCTGAGTTTTTTGAAAATCTGAATTTGTAACCTGTTCAATCCCATTATTAAATTCCTGTTTTAAACATAACTATGACATATTTGGTCAATTGCAAAATTGAGGTATCATTGAATTGTGTATTACAAGTCTTGAGCCATTTTGCATTTTTTACATTACTTTTCCCTAAAAAGTCCTAGAATCAGGCCCTTACTTCTTTGGACTTGACCGGCGACAATCACAGGGCACCGGAGTAATTTTGTGTGGTTTCCTACAAAAAGGAACTAAAATGCCACGGTGGTAGATAGAAAAGATAATCTAGGCCATCTTCTTTGCACAAGGATGTTTGCATTGGCAGTATAAGGAAAATCAGAAATGTACTCGGTTACGATGTTTCTGTTCTGAGTAGCCTCGACCAAAACCTTCGAACATTCACGGCTTCGACCAGCTTCGCATTTGTGCTTCTATGTTGAAACTGAACTTCGAACAGCGAAATCTTCTTCTGAGATTGGCGCGCCTGTTCGGGGGCTTGCGAATCGAAATGAGCGATGGGATTGTGTAGGTGGTCGGAGATGAACCGGCTGCGGTTCTTCATGCTCCGGTGGACCAGTACTGGGCTACTAATTGTTACCTCCGAACCGACACGATGACAACACATAATGTAACACTTCGGAACTACAATACTTAATCCATAGACATGACCTTGGCTCTTTTCTCCTGACTCCATTAAGAATGGTCTCGACATAAACTGAACTGACTGCAAATATAGTCGTTTTCTGATTCTGTCCGTTTTTGCTGTTTTTTTGTCATTGCGCTTCTTTTTATTAAATTTATGATGATGAGGATCATAAGAGGGTGAACCAATGGATTCGATTTTCACAACCAAATTAATTGTTCAAGTCATTTTTCAGGAGGCGCAGGCCCTCGATATCACAGGCCCACTTGAGGTTTTCGCTCAAGCTAACAAATTTCTCCTGCAGCATGGAAAGGTCACTTTTCCAGTATACGACTTATTACTCGTTTCACCAAATGAAGAACCGGTGACCATGTCATCAGGTATCAGATTGTTAGCTGATGAAACTTTTGAAACATTTAATGACTCCAACAGACGTATTGATACTCTTATTATCTCTGGTGGAAACGGTGTTGAGAATATCAAGCTTGACTCCAACTTCATTGCTTTCGTAAAAAAACATGCAGAAGAGGCCAGACGTGTTACGTCAATCTGCACAGGAACTTTTGCACTTGCTCAAACAGGACTACTTAAAAACAGGCAAGCCACAACCCATTGGGCCTCATGCCAAAAACTGGCGGACGATCACCCCGACATTGCGGTCGAACCTGATATGATCTATGTCCGCGACCATAACATTTACACTTCCGCCGGAGTAACTGCCGGAATTGATTTAGCCCTGGCATTGGTTGAAGAGGATTTCGGCAGGGAACTGGCACTCGAGGTCGCCAAGCAATTGGTGGTTTTCATGAAACGCCAGGGTGGCCAGTCTCAATTCAGCACAACACTGGCCAGGCAGCATGTTATCGATCACGTCATAAAAGACACACTCAACTGGGTTACTCAGAATCCAGACAAAGATCTTTCCATGGAGACTCTTGCCTCACAAAGCAGGATGAGCGAGCGTAATTTCGCCCGTGTCTTTAAAAAAGAAATTGGCATGACGCCCGGTAAATATATCGAAAAAATGCGAGTGGAAATTGCCACCAACCTTATAGAGGCAAGCAACAATAACTTGCAACAGATAGCTACCCGAAGTGGTTTTTTGAGTGAAGAGAAGATGCGCCGAGCATTTAAAAGACAACTCGGTGTCTTACCACATGTATATCGCAAGAGATTTGGAAAATAGGAGACTATAATGGCAAGAAAAAATTTGGCGATACTGCTCTTTACAGATGTGGAAGTAATGGACTTTGCAGGTCCGTTTGAAGTTTTTTCGGTAACCGATGAACTCAACGCAAACGAATTGATTAATGTGTTTACGGTTGCCAAAACGACTCAAACCATCACAGCGAAAAATGGCCTTAAGGTGATACCAGATTTTAACCTATCCAATCATCCTGCACCAGATTTCCTTATTATCCCAGGCGGCGCTGGAACCCGCGCACTTCTTGATGATGCTAACGTTATAGAATGGATTAAAAAGACAGCAACCAGATGCGAGAGAGTGCTCTCAGTATGTTCTGGAGCCCTGCTGTTGGCCAAGTCTGGTCTACTGAACAACCTGAAAGCAACCACCCACCATCAGGTATTTGCAGAACTTAAAAAACATGCACCGAACACTGAGATCATTAAAAATGAACGTTTCGTCGACAACGGGAAAGTCGTGACATCCGCAGGGATTACCGCCGGCATTGATATGTCATTATATCTTGTCGAGCAGTCATTTGGGGCCTTGGTCGCTTTAAATACCGCGAATTATATGGAATACCATTATGTACCAAATCAAGAGATAACTGACAAATAGCAAAACATGAAAACAGATAACCTCCTACATATGGCAGACAATACCCTGCTTGAAGTTACCAAACGGCCAGATATAATCATGAGCCATGGTCATGGTATGTACATATCAGACACCGAGGGCAACGAGTATCTCGACTTTATCGGCGGCTGGGCTGTAAATTGTCTAGGACATTCGCCTCAGGTAATAACAGATGTATTGACTAAACAATCTAAAACATTAGTAAACGCAAGTCCTGCCTTTTACAATATTCCAATGCTTGAATATGCCCAGTTGCTTGTTGAAAATTCAGTCTTTGACAGAGCATTTTTCACCTCAACAGGCGCTGAAGCAAATGAAGGCGCTATTAAACTTGCACGGAAATTCGGTGCTCTCAATAAACAAGGCGCGTCAGATATCATTACCACCAAGCAAGGATTTCATGGCAGGACTATCACCACCATGGCTGCAACCGGTAAAAAAGAGTGGAGCGATCTGTTTGAACCAAAAACCACTGGATTCCCAAAAGCAGTATTTAATGATTTGGAATCAGTGGCAACTCTTGTCACTAAAAACACATGTGCAATAATGCTCGAACCGATTCAAGGCGAAGGCGGGGTGAATGTGGGTACACAAGAATTTATCAGCGGTGTCCGTGAACTTTGCGATCAGAACAATATCCTGCTAATCTTTGACGAAATCCAAACAGGAGTCGGCAGAACAGGCACACTATTCTGTCATGAGCAATACAATATTGAGCCTGATATCATAACTCTGGGCAAGGGGATTGGTGGAGGTTTTCCACTTTCTGCCATGCTCACTAAGGATTCTTTAAATATCTTTGACCCAGGAGATCAAGGTGGGACATTTACAGGTCAGCCACTGGCTATGGCAGTTGGCTTTGCAGTATTAGATAAATTAATTGCCGATAATATCATTGATCATGCTAGGAAGATGGGCTCGCTCATTGAGCAAAGATTACATGGCCTGATAAAACAGTATGAAATTGAAAATATCAGGGGCAAAGGATTGTTATTAGCATTCGACCTTTCAATTACTCCAGGACAGAGGTTTGTAGAGAAATGCCTGAACCATAATTTGCTCATCAATTCCCCTCAGCAAAACAGCATCCGGCTTATGCCACCCCTGATAGTATCTGAAAATGACGTTGACAAAATGATTAGAATATTTCAAGACAATCTAAGAGAAAAACAGGGGGGTTGAGAATCGATGATGAATTTTACTTCACATTTACTATCTTCTAAACGCCAAGCAGAGATGTTCCTGAGCACCTTTTATTTAGAGCTTTAGCAAACCTTGCTACGCACTTCTGTACTACTACGCTAAAATATAATTTCGAACGGCGAAATACAGAGAATTCGATGCGATTTCGCCGCTTCAAACCAACACCAAATGTTTTACGATTTCAAGCGAATACGAATTTGCATTGCGATTCGCACGACGGCGCTGGTCGGAAACGAACCGACACCCTCGCTCACCGTAAGTCATTCTCTACCTATGCATTTTATGTACACATTATGCAGTAACCCTCTAATCCTCAGTGAAATTTGGCGCCAGAGTACTATAGCTATAGTCAGCTTTTTGCAAACCTGGAGGTCTCGTTATACATGAACTGCATAAACGCGCTGATTCTTCGAGTTTTCCTTAAATCCGGGTGAGTCAGCACCCAGATTTTCGCAAAAAACTTCTCTGGAACTTCCATAACCCGAATCAGGTTGTTGTGGTTCTCTCCGACATAAGTAGGCAAAGGCGCGATTCCCACCCCCTGTAGAGCATAATTATAGAGGCTTGTATACATATTACAACTGAGGCTGATTGCCGACTTTGGCACCAGATCCTTCAACCATTCATTCACAGCCAGATTTTCGAGTTCGCCGCCTAACATAAGGAGTTTATGTTCCTCGAGTTCTTCAGGTGAGTCAGGTTTTCCAAATTCTTGAATGTAATCGACAGAAGCGTACAGCCCAACCTCTATGGGAGCAACCACCTTGCCTATCATATAGTCTGGATGTCGGTTGTAAGCAGAAATGACGATATCGGCTTCTCTTTTAGTCAGGTCCGTATAACTGTTCCTGATTTCGATATCGAGTTGGATTCCTGGATACTGCTCTTTGAATTTTTTCACAAAGGGCGGCAGCCAGTGCTGCCCAAGGGTATCAGTAGTAGAGATCCTGACTGTCCCTTCATAGCGGATGTCCCTTCCCGCCACCATCCGCTCAAGTGAGAGAAAGTCGTCTTCTATATTTTCTATCTGACTGAAAACCTCTTTTCCACTCCCTGAAAGCACATATCCGGACTTCAAACGTTCGAATAGTCTGACCTCAAGCTTTTCCTCCAGTCCGTTTATTCTTCGCAATACAGTGGAATGGTTGACTCCCAAGGCTTTACTCGCTGCGTTGAGCGAGCCAAGACGGGCGACCCAAAGGAAATAAAAATAATCATCCCAGTTGACCCTGTTGTGCATTTATGCATTCCTCTTTGGCATTTTATGTCAATTTACATGCACTATATCACGAACTACATTGTGGCACAAGAAGGGTAGTTCCCTCAAACCAACAAACATCTTATCAATAAAGGAGCTAATAATGAAAAAGACTATCGTAACAGCAATCAGCATCGTATTTGCAATGACGACCACCGCGTTCGGGGCCGATTGGAAAATTGATACGGACCATTCTGCAGCACATTTTGCTATTAAACACATGGCAATCAGTAAAGTGAAAGGCACTTTCGACAAGGTCTCAGGAAAACTTGAGTTTCATGAATCCGGCTTGAATCCGTTCACACTTGAGATCATCATTGATCCCATATCAATAGACACCGGTGTAGAGAAACGTGATGCCCACCTGCGAAGTGCCGACTTCTTTGATGTGGAAAAATACCAATCCATCAATTTCACTTCAGAAAAGGTCTCCCCAACTGGAAACGGTACCTATGAGGTAGAAGGTAAACTCACCATGCACGGTGTAAGCAAGAACATCAAGATCGCACTGGAAGGGTTGCAGCAGGAGGTGAAAGACCCCTGGGGTAATATTCGAAAAGGTGCTCAGTTGACAGCCGATATTAACAGAAAGGATTTCGGAATTATCTATAACTCGGTTCTCGAAAGCGGTAATCTACTAATTGGCGAGACTGCCGATATCAGTGTGGATCTTGAATTCATAAAGAACTGATCGTAAAAATCCGGACCTGACTGCTAAGGCGGTCAGGTCTCAATTGTTGGTAAGCCAGACTATCGTCCGCAATGCATTAACAGAGGCCATAAGTAGGAGGATTAGCAGATGAGTGCCGGCTACCCGATTATGTTATTTCAATGGATTGACTTGGAAATGATACTTCCATAACCAAGCACTCTTCTTTGCAAAGAAAAGGACCGTGTACTTCTCCTGGAGGTCTACTGGCAAAATCACCAGCTTCTAACCATTGATCAAATGCGGAATCATATAATTTACCTGAAATAATATATATTTCCTCCGGATATGTATGAGATTTTCCACCAAATTCAGCTGTATCTGCCCCAGCCTTAAATCGTGTCAATCTTGTATAATCACCGGTTTTTTCGTCAATTGCTAAAGTGAGCTGTTCCAGCATGTCAGATGTGCCTGGAACGGGTTCCCAGTTATCCGAGTTTTCCGGAGCTAAAACATTCCAGTATGTTGCTGTACTTTTTGCCATTGTTTTTCCTCATTTATTGACACACTGTTGAGCTCACTTGGCATTAGCACAAAAATGAACTTGGGAAGTATGCTGAGCAATTACTTTCGTTGCATCAGTATTAACAAGAGTAACAACATACTCCGTCAGACTTTTTAAGCCCAATAAAGCTGAAGCCTTTTCGGCTTTATCTTCAATATCTTTGTTTAATCTCATGTCGAGACGTGCAGTAGTCATTATCCTGTCCTCCTTAATATTTTCGTGAGCTCAAACTGGATTTAAGCAGCGATAGCGCTCGGTTTCAAACCGGACTCATATTCAGCCAGCAACATAGGTCTTCCTGTACGAATACAACCAACCAAACTTGCTTTAAGAAAGCGGTGAAAGGAAATGCCCCTTAACTGACATGTCATTGCGATGGACTGTATGCAGGCGTAGGCTCTGACGCCTTCGGCGGACATGCTGCCACCAGACATCTTTCGTTTCACCATACTTTTCTTTATGATGTATTCGCCGTAATTATTGTGGTGTGGTGCGCCTTCATGTTTGATGAAGGTCAGTATATGTTCCTGCTGACGCCGGACTTTTTTGATGACCTCTTTCAGCGTTTCATTAGGTTTCTTCCATTTGAGCAGGGCTTCCAGTCTTAGTTCCAGGGTCTTTAACCGCCGCTGAAAAACCCGTTTACTCAACTTATCCACGCGCCGCCTGGAGTTTCTCGCCATCTCTGATGATCTGCCGCAGCTTCCGGTAGAATTTCATAATGGAACGGTATTGGGGAAACGCATCAATGAAGGCCCGTATTTTGCGGAATATGTGAGCCATGCAAGTTTGCCGGTCACAGACAATCTTCGTGTAGGCGTGCCAGCCGTCCACGATCAGGATGCCTAAGAAAACCTCACCCAGGAGTTGCCGAATAACTGGTCCCCCGCGTGTCTTGTCGCTCAGATCATTGTCGCAGCAAGGGCATGATGTAAGGGGGGATGAAATGTGTCTCGCCAGGAGTGAGGTAGGCTTTTCTCAGGTTGCCGCAGCCAGTTCTCTTTTGCGCTTTTTCGAGGTCGGTTGGTGGATTACTTGCTACCCTTCGGGATTGACAATTCCACCGAATCTACTTTGTTACCGAATCTTTGAAGTAGTTACCCGTCTTCAGCTTTGCTGCCTTGCATCTCCGGCGGACTAGTCAATTGCAAAATTGAGGTTGATTTTCTGAGTCTTTGATTATTGAGGAAACCTCGCTTCTCCTATAGTTCCCTTTTTAAAACCCAACCTAATGAATTTTCTAAATATACTTCTCAATCAATCCCTTTACCTGCTCTGCAGGCAAAGGTTTAGAGAAGAGATAACCCTGTACACTGTCACACTGCAGTTCTTTTAAAATCAAAAATTGTTCTTCATTTTCAACTCCTTCTGCAACAAGACCAAGATTTAGGGTATGAGCAAGGGTTATAATTGCTCTGACAATCTCTTTTGCATCCTGCCTCTGCTCAAGCTCCTGCACGAAGGAGCGGTCTATCTTCAAATCGTTTATGGGAAAACGTTGAAGAGATGACAGAGATGAATAACCGGTTCCGAAATCATCAATCGCCAGTTTAATTCCAATCTTTCTTAGATTGTTCAATAGCTCAACAGTCTGTCGCCCTCCCTCCATAATAGCAGTTTCAGTAATCTCTACTTTAAGGAATCTTGGCTCAAGACCACTTTTTGCAAGAATTGCCTGAATAGAACTAACAAGGCTTTTCTGGAGGAACTGTTTGGGAGATAGATTTACACTGATTTTAAGTTCGATGGCTTTTGGAATGCTCATTTTCCATTGCTGCATTTGGTCACAGGCCTCTTTTAAGACCCACGCTCCTAAGTCAACTATCAGTCCCGTTTCTTCTGCCAGAGGTATAAAGGTGTCAGGGAACACAAGCCCCTGCTTTGGATGATCCCAACGAACAAGCGCCTCCAGTCCAACAAGTTTCTTGCTGGACGTGTCAATGATCGGTTGGTAACAGAGCAGAAGCTCATTGTTGACAATCCCCTCCCGTAATTCATTTTCCAGTTGTAGTGCCTGAGATGCGAGCTCATGCAGTTTACGATTAAATATCTGAAACCTAGCCTTTCCTAGCTCCTTGGCTCTATACATGGCAATATCCGCATCCCTGAGAATTGTTTCGGTGCTGAGATATTTTTCCGTGTGCAAAACAATCCCAATACTGGCACTCACATGTACATCAGTCTCACCTATAAGAAATGAGCGCTGAGCCTCCTGCTGCAACCTGTTTGCTATCTCTATAACTCTCGAAGATTTTCCATAATCTTCCAGTAATATTGCAAACTCATCGCCGCCAAGTCGAGCAACAGTGTCACCTGTTCGGACACAGGAGAGAAAACGCTTTGATACCCGTTGCAGTAACTCGTCACCGGCAAGATGGCCAAGGCTGTCATTCACCCATTTAAAGCGATCAAGGTCTATGAGCATTACCGCAAAATTATAGTCAGACTTACGGTTTCTTCTCTCCAGGGCCCGTTCTGATCTTTCGAAAAACAGTATACGGTTTGGGATTTCAGTTAAACCATCAAAAAAAGCCTGTTTATAGAGTTGTGATTCAAACTCTTTCCTTTCGGTAATATCTTCATATATATAAAAATAACCCTCCAGACTTTCTTTGATTTTGACAGAAAAACTCAAAATAGCGACAGGAACGAGTCTTCCATCTCTGGTTCTCCTTACAGTCTCTTTTTTTGTCATTTCTCCACTTTGAACAGCTTTTTCCATGGTTATGAATTCATTTTCATAATCAGATGGGATAATAAAATCTGCCAGTGAACACCCCTTCATTTCCTCAGCCTCGTATCCAAAAAGTCTCTCAAACCCCTTATTGAGGCTGACCACTTTTTGTTTGGTATTCAGGGCAACAATGGCCTGGGATGAACCTTCAAACAACTGCTGAAAATAGGCTTTTTGCTTATCAAAACCATCCTGAGCACGTCGAAGTTCAGAAAGATCTATTATAGTGGCAACTGTTCGATCTGATCCCGCAATCCGATTAACGTTTATGTAAACAGGTTTGATGTTTCCATACATGTCCACCACCTTGCTGTCGTAAGCTGATGGAGCCTGATCTGGGTTGGATCTGCGAAATCCGTGATATTTAATCAGGCGATCCTTTTCACTCGCCGGCAATAGTTTAAGAAAGCTCATGTCCTGTAACATTTTATCTCTGCTATAACCAAACAGATCTTCTGCTTCTTTGTTAACCATCACCAGGCTGGTATCGGAATTGATCATCACCGTAGCAACACCTATATTTTCAAATAATTCCCTATACCTGAGTTCCGACTGACGTAGAGACCTCTCTCTTTCCTTTAGTTCGGTAATATCTCTGAACGTTCCAATAAAGAAATTGTTCGTGCCGTTACCAGCCTCAGTGATGACTGCCTGCATGGGAAAGAGTGTTCCACATGTCTTCTTTCCCATCGTTTCAATTGTCTTTCCTCTCCATAGAGGTTGCTGAATACTGACAAAATCTGACGTCTCAAAAAGATCGGTCAAACTAAAATCAACCAACGCAGCACCCTCACTCAGTCCGAACATAACTCGCCCGCTTGGATTGATATTAATGATTTCCAGTTTTTCACTGACAAAAGTGACAATCGCATCCTTTGCCAGGGACACGACTGCCTCTGTATGGGAGAGGGCAGCCTCAAGAGAATCCATTACCTGATTGTGTCTTGCTGCAATCATCCCCACCTCGGTGAAGGGTTCAACCGGCATCCTGATTGACAAATCCTTTGCCTTTGCCTGAGCGTCCATAGCATGGCATAGCTCCACAAGTTCAGTGGTGGCACCATGTTCAGAATAATTCAAACCATTGTGTTCATCTTCGAGAGATACACGTAGAGGCGAGATCCTGTCAATTCTACTAATCAGAAACAACGGAAGGAGGAATGCTAAGACAAAAGCAGCGGCTATCCCGAGAAGCTGCACTGACAGCTGCTCTCCAAACGATAGACCGGTACCAATCAATTCCGGGTCTCCAAAAAAAGCAACTGCAAGGGTTCCCCATATACCACAGCCAAGATGAACCGGTACCGCTCCCACCGCATCATCAATTTTTAACCAGATCAGTGTAAATTCCACACCCAAGCAGACTAGACCAGCGATAAGCCCTATAGTCACTGCACTGACAGCATTGACACAATGGCAGCAGGCTGTAATTGCCACAAGACCACCAAGAGAACCATTAATGAGAAAAGTAACCCTCGGGGTCTTGATGAGTAAATAGCCTGCAACGAGGTTACTGAGTGCTCCAGATGCTCCTGCAAGGATAGTGTAAACAATGATTCTGGGTACATCCTCGTTCATGGCGAGGGTGCTGCCTCCGTTGAATCCGATCCAGCCAATCCAGAGAAGACAGGTTCCAAGAACAGAGAGAGGCAGATTGCTACCATTAAAACCAAAGAAAACATTCTCCTCACTAAACCTGTGGGTACGGGGACCAATAATTATAAGCGTCGCTAGCGCGACCCATCCACCAACACTATGAACCACCGTAGAACCAGCAAAGTCTACAAAACCCATCTTACCCAACCATCCAGACGAAACACCGGAGTCCAGACCATTCCACGCCCAATGGCCAAACACAGGATATACCAGGGTGGAAAGAAGGATAACAACCACCAGATAGGAGGAAAATTTCATCCTCTCAGCAACCGCACCTGAGAAAATCGTCGTAGCAGTACCACAGAACATCGCTTGAAAGAAAAAGAAGGTAGCGGAAGTTTCTCCCGACTCAAAACTAATGAGAAATTGTGATGTTCCGACAATTCCGATATGAGAAAGACCAAACATCACGCCATAGCCCATAAGCCAGAAAGCTAAAACAGAAACGATAAAATCCGTGAGGTTTTTAGCAGCAACATTGATTGAATTTTTTGATCTGGTTAACCCTGATTCCAAGCACATGAACCCAGGTTGCATGAGAAAAACCAGGGTCGCCGCAACTATCACCCAGAGAGAATCCAACATCGAAATATCTGTCATAATTTTACCGGTCCGCTGCAGTTTCTGAGGAACTCAATAAGCTCGTGTCTATAGAAAATCATTAATCATGCCCTCCTAACCCCGATAAACGGGNNAGTCGGGACTCTTTTCAGTACTCGCTCCACGAATATAAGTACCTTCACAAAATTATTTCGAAGTCTACGCTTATCTCTGCCATAAAAACGCAGTAAATAATTTATAAGGTACTAAATTGTGTTCTACAAGTCTTGAGCCATTTTGCATTTTTATATTACTATTGTCTAATGTCCTAAAGTCAGGTTTTTACTGCGTTGGGATTGACCTGCGACGATCACAGAGCATCGGAGTATTTTTGTGTGGTTTCCTACAAAAAAATAAAATGCCAAGGTGGTAGATAGAAAACTCTTTTCAATTCTTTGAAGGCCTGCTCATTCTCTGTCTTTTGGATATACTGTTGCCAGAGTATCGCAGGATCAGTGGAAGTTACATTGGAGCAAAGAAGGTAGCACCCCTCACGGCGACGGTGTTTTGACCTGGTAGAGAGACAATAAAGGACGAGTTTTTTAAGGAGTAGTCTTTCTATTTACATTCAAATAATTTCTATATATACACATTGATCGAATACATATTGTATTCAACACTCTAAAATTGACCACGGCAAAAGAATGAAAAGTTCTAGAGATCTTTTTCCCTACCTGCATAAAGCAGAGTATACTTTCCAAAGTATTAACTCAGAATAAATAATTGAGGGCAAAATGAAGAAACTTCGATGTAAACAAATACACGTATCTCTTCTGATATTCGTCACTGTACTCCTGGAAATCTGTAGTGCTAGCCAGACCACTACAGAAAACGCCTCCCTTTTCGCCACAGAAGGTGCTGTGTGGGTTTGGTCAGAAGTGACAAACAATCAATTTGCAGTTTTTATCAGTCGGCATAATGGTGCTGCATGGAGTGAGCCGGAAAAGATCTCCAATAACAAAGAGATCAACGTAGTACCTGCAGTAACAAAGACATCAACACAAGACCTGATGGTCATATGGTCGGCTTTTAACGGAGAGCAGGCCCAGCTCCATTACAAAGAATTTAAGGACGGTGTATGGACCGAAGAAAAAGAGTATTACTCTGGCCTGAAGTCCAACACAGCACCGACTGTCGGAATTGACGAAGAAGGAAAACTGTGGCTAGCATGGGCCGGCTTTAACGGCGTCAGTGACGACATCTATTTTACACGCTGGAACGGTTCTTCTTTCAATACTGCACAAGCTATTACGGCAAATAATGTCCCAGATATTTTACCTGTTCTTGGTATAGATGAAGATACCAAAATAGTGTGGATTCAGTGGCAACAGTTTACAATGAATGGGTATATCGAATACGAAACAACATGGAACGGTATAGACTGGACGGAGCCCGTTGTGGTCGATAGTGAAAACAAGCTAGGAACATCCCAAAACCATTCGACCATCCGCAATCTCCTGTTAAAAACACCTGTAACAACCTCGGTAAATAATGCTACCCAGAATAAGCAAACAGGTCAAATTATCGCCAAAAAGCAAGAGCTCGAAATTGAGATACCTGATTTTATCCCTTACCCAGATTCGGCTTCGATCCATATCCCCGGATATGCAGTGCAGTCACTACCCGTTCGCAATATGCTCGATGTTAAGTGAGTGCTTTTTTTAACAACTACTTCCCTTCAGTTACTAAAAAAATGAAAACAAATTTGAATGTGGTAAACAGAACAAAAAATGACAACGTTTGGTGTAGAGCTCGTCTCTTCCTGTTTTGCATAATAATCCTAGGCACTCCTCAAGGCGCTAATGGAGCTAACATCATAGCGTTTGGCGATTCAATTACGGCTAATGGGAGTTCTGGAAGCTATCCATCCAAACTCAGCACCCTGCTCAACAACAACAATAAACCTTCAGTTGTTGTAAACAAAGGGATTGGGATGGAAAAAACACCAGAAGGCCTTGCGAGATTTGACTCAGTGCTCAAGTCTTTCCAAGCAAACTTTATCCTGATCATGGAGGGAACAAACGACGTTGGGGTGGGTTTGTCTGTTGAAACGACGAAATACAATCTACAGGCAATGATAAATAAAAGTAAGGCAGCTGGAGTAACACCAGTACTTGCAACTCTTACCCCGAGTGACCGAGCCGGCGCCCCTGTTTTAATCCCACAAGTCTGGAACCCAATGATTACATCTCTTGCCAGCAGTAATGGCGTACATTTGGCTGATCAGTATACTGCCATCCTGCCAACCTGGTCTTCGACAAACGTGGATGGTCTTCACCCAAACGATGCCGGCCATCAGATCATTGCCAATACCTGGTACTCAGTTATTAGTCCAATGATCTCTTCGACAGGTGAAGTCAGTTCGGGCAGCAGCAATGTCACAAAAAGCAGTAGCGGTGGAGGAGGCTGTTTTATTGCCACGGCAGCGTTTGGCAACTCGCTGGAAAAGCATGTTAAGCTCCTGACAGAATTCCGCGACACGTTTCTACTCACTAATTACCCAGGACAGCAAATTATTAAAATATATTACAAATATTCCCCACCTGTTGCGAATTATATCAGGCAACACGAAAGTGTAAAGTTCGCGGTTCGTGTGCTCCTCTACCCGTTTGTCGGCCTAAGCTTTGTTCTGCTCAAAGCCCCCCTGTTGTGGCAACTTTACTTCATGGCCCTGATTGGAATATTGTTGTGCCTCAAAAGAAACATTCTCACCTGAAAAATGTGCATCCTGAATATATAAAGTCAGCCCTACAGAGTGCGAGCAGATTTTTTTTTAATAAACCTTGAGTAATATAAGACAACAGAAAAACATTCAGAGACAGAAAAAAGGTTTTATGCTCTTGGGAAAACCGACTCAAAAAGAAACCTCTTCATTACATTGTAAGAAACAAGCGTATAGAAAAAGAACTTGGCGCAAACTAAGCAAGTAAAGAGATCATTAAAAAAATATCTGTCACAACCAAACGTTCGAGCAGACATATACCACTGGGAGGAATCCTCACCATTGATAATTAATCGGTAATCCCTGTGATCCAAGACCGTGCCCAGCAAGCATTGTATCCGCTGTCATTGGAACCTATCGCAGAGATGACCGCAGATTAGTAACTCGTATGGGTTCCGACTCTACAGAGTCTGCCGTGATGCCATTGGCCAATGCTTTTGTGCATTAGCTAAAAGTTTTTCCGCGAGATGAATTCTTGAAGGAGATATACAAGCTTGCTTTGACGGTATTAGCCACCTCTGGTTGCAGGAGAAAACTCGCTCGTACGGTTCTGAGGAGGGTTGGAAGCCGAGAGGCTTCCTGCCTATCTGTTCTTAACAAAGAAAAGGAAGTAACTCATGACTAAACAAGTAACAGCACTATTTTTAAGCGTTGCATCAATTAGTGTACTATGTGTTTCAATATCTAATCCAGTCTTTGCATCATCTGATTGTGTCAATTTAAAAGGTTGTGAAAAGAAATTTTGCGAAATTGAAAGACAGCTTAAGATTGCTCGGGAAAATGGGAATAAGGGTAAAGTAAATGGATTAACAAAATCATTGGAAAACGCAAAGGAGCATTGTACTGACAAAGGTCTCAAGAAAGATTTGGTCGAAGAGATAGAAGAAGCCAATAATGAGATTGTAGAGTATAAATCTGATCTCAAAGAAGCTAAAGAATACGGAAAAAAAGATAAAGTTCGTGAGTACCAAGAAAAAATTGAAGAAGAGAACAACAAGATAAAGCATCTTGAAGATGAGCTATCCAACTTAGATTAATATCAGCAATTCCCCTTTTGATGGAGCAACTTTCAAGTAAGGCAATGGTTTTCTCTTTTTTGCACCAAGATATGCGTTAGGCTTTTATTCGAAAGTATCTCG
Organism: Desulfocapsaceae bacterium; assembly: GCA_033852035.1. Taxonomy (GTDB): domain Bacteria; phylum Desulfobacterota; class Desulfobulbia; order Desulfobulbales; family Desulfocapsaceae; genus Desulforhopalus_A. The sequence continues at coordinate 69,337 of JAWSVG010000060.1, forward strand.
TCGCATTTTGGACGAGAAAAATCCATCCATTTTGATGAAAAACAGCAAAACCATCTCGAAAATTCGTTAAACAAAACGCATCTCAAGGGTTCGCCTTCCCTGGTGGTTTCCAGGAAAGTACCAGATCTTTGACAACACAACCTCCTCTCTCGCTTTAACGTCAGAGGAGACGAACTTTCATATTGGTCATAATTACCCGTAATATTACCTCCATAGAAGGAACGATGCATGTTTTAAATGTCCCTCTGATACTCTCCCACAGATATCTTTTTGAGCCACATTCTTGCCATGCAGCATTGAACAACGGACAGCATAACTGCTGGATCTGGTCGACAAGAAAAGCAAGCATCATCAGATGGACAAACACTGCAGAAAGGTGTTTGTCTCCCAATCCGTAATTGTGACCAAGATTATAGCCTTGATTTTTCAAGGTATTGAAAGTTTCGTTTTCGATGCTCCAGCGGACTCGACCTGCACGCATGATCTTGTCAACATGGTCTTCGTCAAGGGGCAAATCTGTAACCCAGGTGAAGTGCAGTTCTTTTCCGTCGGAATCAACCTGCCAATATTCGAGCATGTTCACCAGGAGGTCCGAGTGTGATTTATTGAGCGCAATCCCGTTAACGAAACGATAGGTATCGGTTATTCCCGACCCGTCGGCGGGTAGCATTTCGTTCG
>JAWSVG010000061.1:0-54759 GCA_033852035.1 Desulfocapsaceae bacterium
CAAGTGCTCATAGTGTCAGCTTCAATGACAGTGGCATTAACAATTCAGCAGCATCGAGTCAAAGCTTCACCTTTGCCGGTGGTGAAGTCGGGGCCGATTATAGCTATACCATTTTCAGTTCCGGCGGTGGCACCAATGTCACCGGCTCAGGCACCTTGGCCTCGACCACTGATACAATAACCGGGCTNNGACGGGACTCTGACGCTCTCGGCAGTTGTGGAAGATGTTGCTGGGAACTCTGCGACCGCTGTGACTGATTCAGCTTTGCTTGATGCCACGGCGCCAAGTGGGCATAGCGTCAGCTTTGATGATAGTACCATTAACAATTCGGAAAGATCGAGTCAAAGCTTCACCTTTACCGGTGGTGAAGTCGGGGCCGATTACAGCTATACCATTTCCAGTTCCGGCGGTGGCACCAATGTCACCGGCTCAGGCACCTTGACCTCGGCCACCGATACAATAACCGGGCTTAATCTATCAGGGCTGGGAGACGGGACCTTGACGCTATCGGTAGTTGTGACGGATGTTGGGGGAAGCGCAGCTGGTACCGTCACCTATACCGCAGCTCTGGACACCCTGAGTCCAGCGGCACCCTCAACCCCTGATCTGGCTACAATTTCCGACAACGGCGTTTCAACAAACGATAACCGTACTTCAGATACCACACCAACCTTTACGGGCATCGCGGAAGTTGGCTCAACGGTAATCCTGACAAGCTCAATTGATGGACAGGTTGGTAGCTCATCAACAGACGGTTCAGGCAACTGGTCAATCACGAGCAGTCTCTCCTACACCACCTATAGTATGACGGCTACAGCAATGGATGGGGCCGGGAACCAGTCCTCAGATTCAGGGGCCCTTTCGCTTCTGATAAATCATGACCCGGCATTCGCAGGTACTCCAACAATCACAGGGACGCCGGAAGTTGGCGAAACGATGGGCATTGCAGTTCTCGGAACCAGTGATGCTGACACGGGAGATGTGGTGACTTTGAGTTATCAATGGCAGAGAGACAGCAGTAATATTCCCGGGGCTATCTTATCAACATATATGCTCACAGCAACGGAATCAAATACTACTATTACTTGTGAAATATCAGCACGGGATTTAAATGGAGGAGAAAAGACGTTTACCACGGATGGAGTCAAAGTTGGAGGAGATTTCCCCTGGTTGATCTTTATGCCGGCATTGTCTTCACCAAACAAGGGGCAATAAACTCGCTTGACCAGATCATTTCATCAATGAAAACAAACCAAAATATTATTTTTTGCCTTTAAGGGTTGTATTGTTGAAGTTAGTTTTGGCAGGGGCCCGCCAGAGCACCGATGGTACGATCGGCGGCGCAGGCAGCATCAGAGATTACTGGTTTAGTACTGTGAATGCCTTTCTCAGCTGGAACTTGGAGTTCGGTAGCCTCGGCGCCTATATGAACAGTGACAACCGTGCGCTCGGGCTCAGTGCCTGTTGCCTTAAGAAATGAGCCCCCTTTATTAACACCAGAGCGGCAGTTTACAGTGCAGCGGAGGTACCCTGCCTGCCCGAGAGGTTGAAATGCCTATGTTTGTTCTGATAGAAGGTGATCAGGCTGCTGAGACTGCCAAATGCTATTTTTATAAAAACTATCACCACTCCAGCTTAAGACTAATGTAAGTGTGTTGAAAAGAAACAATTTACGGTTAAACGACATATGAAAATGCAGCTTTTACAAGCTAAAATACGATGTCTTAAAGGTATAAATGATTCGGGCTGGTTTAAGCCGGGACGCAAGGTGACGTGTGTTTTCGGCGATAATAGGAATATTGTAACTCAGATCTTCAGAGGTCTTGAGGCGCTCAATCCTTTATACGACATTACTGTTGTAGATCCCTTTGATTCGTACCCAAAAACCTGGAAACAGGGTACATATCACCGGCCTGTCATCAAAGAGAAAAAAACGTCAGTGTTATCAGTTTTTTCGGCTGGACCTGAGCTGATCAAGGGGCTGGCATTGCTCGACGACTCACTTCTAGAGACAGATAGAATAGAGTTTGGTAGGAGGCTTGACTATAGTCGCTGGATTTCTTTTGTGGAACTGTCTGCTTCAGCAAGATGGCGTGACATTGCGACTGCGATGCGGACCTTGAGAACACACAGATTAGAAAAAGAGATACAATCCGGCGTTCCAGACGATAACTTTTTCAAAAATTATAAAAATACGGATAGAATCAAAGGTGAAATAGCTGAAGTGTTGAGAGAGTGGTTACTTTATAACCAGCCTTTCTGGTCGGGAAACATTGGCGAACTGTGTCGTGAATGCTTGAAAGAAGTCACGCTCAATGAACGATTCAGGTTGGCGGGAAAAATTGTTGAAGAGGCGCTTCCTCCAGTGATTCGCCTACAACCTACGGCAAAATTACAGGAAGACTACTCTTTTGACCAGCTCATGTCGCCCCTTCCTGAAATAGACCCTGTTACGGCATTATTAAGGCTGCTCTGCCAAAGGTTTAGTTTAGATTCAGCGAGCAAAGAGGGTATTGACCCGCTGCGACAAGCTCTATCAGGGGTTTCGTCTGTTTCAATTTTTAGAAAATATGCTGGAATATTGACCGTCGATGAAAACGGTTTTTACTTGTCTGGCATTGAATATCAGAATGGAAGTCGAGCAGCAGAACGTATTCGGGTTCTTGCAACCGTCACCATGTTAACACAGCTACTCTGGCAGCATTATCCACTATTGCTTCTGGATAGATATGACAGGGATATGACAGGTAAAACACTGGCCGAACTAGCCGACTGTCTGAATCAACTTGGCGAGTACACACAAATAATTGTAGCTGCTGACAGAAAGGAAAACCGACGAGTATATGACTTTGCGTCGAGCCTTATGGTGACTACAAAGGGAAAAGTTGAGTAAAAGACCTCTTCCAGCAGGTACTATAGTGCCGGTCAAATGTGCTGATACATGTTGCTACCAATAACATCGTAACGTATCTATATATTATAAAATTACTTAGCGTCAGGTCATATAACCAGCACTATAACTGGAGGGGGGTAGGATATAATTCCTCCCTAAATCTTCTCTGTTTTGTCGATGTTACATAATTTGTGTACAATAGGATAATCAAAAACGGGTTGTCACGGTTACGTTCGTGCTGGAACTCTTGATAAGAAATGTGTAGAAAAAAGATTTTGGGGTATGTCTTGTTCGGTATGGAAAAAAGTTGCATTGGTCCTGCTGCTTGACTACTATCTGGCCCTCCTAAGGGAGATTCGGCAGTTTTGTTGTATTGGGTTTTTAGGTTATCTATTGGATAACATGGTAAAATTGGGCTGTGGCGCGTCGTTGTCATCTACCTGCTTCGTTTTTAATTACCAGAGTGAGCGAAACGCTCTTTTAAAGCACTATATTTACGGAGTTCTTCATGAAGAACAAGAGCACAGATTCACCGGAACGTTGGGAAGAGGAGATTTGGGATTCCCAACCTTTGATGAAACGTTCAAAAATCAAGCAGGATACATATTTAAACTGTTATTGCCCTCATTGTGGAGTCGGACTGAACGATGACGACAAAGCTGTTTTTCAGATAGTTAACAATGAGGGACTGGTCGGGATAAGTAAAGTATCCCCCTATCTTAATGTCCTCGACAGAGAAAGTACTATACATGTGGAGGATGATGAGGAACTGGCTGATGTACAATGCCCGCATTGTCACGTTTCCCTGATAGAGCCAGATCAGATCTGTAAAATTGATGACTGTAAACTCATGGCTTTTCATGTAATGGTTTCCAACTCCATAAAACTAAAATTTATCGTCTGCATTCGTCGTTCATGCCGCTGGTATACGATGAGTGAAGAAGATAATGAGCGGCTCATCTTAAGGAATAGTCATGAGTGGTAACATTCGGGATCGAAGAAACTGGACCCGATCTCTGACGGTCATTATGATAGTCGCTGTCGCTGCTGTTGTAATCAGCAATATGGTTGATGCGAATTCCGATAAGGTGAACCGACTCTATCTCAAGAACAGTGCTGGTGCCGTTCTTTTTGATCACGAAAAACATAGTCAGGGTGCTGAGTCGTGTGCCCAGTGCCACCACGATCTGTATGGGGCTGAGCAAATAACAACCTGTGCTGAGTGCCATGACGAAGACGTCGAATCGAGTGAGTTCAACCATAGTGAGTTGAAAGAAATACACAACCGCGAGTGCAGTACATGTCATGAGCAAACCGGTGAGGACGATCAGGCTATTTCATGCAGGAGCTGTCACCCTGGAATGCAGGAAAGTGATAAAAATACTGTCGGCTGTATAGAGTGCCATGATGACGGATATTCAACGGATATGATGAGGCATGACGAATATTTGGAAATGGAAGAACACAGCTGTCTTGGCTGCCACGCTCCACAATCCATTGCGGAAGTATTCCATTTGGATTGCTCACAGTGCCATCTGGAAATGTCTCCGCAGAGATTCTCTCAACCTGATGGAGCCGTGCAGTGCGGGAGCTGTCATTTGCGCTAAAGTGTTTTCGACGCCACCCTCAATTTGAGTTTTTAACGAGATTACTATGCAAGCATTGTTGAAGCTGTTTAAAAACAAGCTGGTGCAGCCGACTGTATCGGCCTATGACCCTGTAATTCGTCAGGTTGCTGACCCGGATCACGTGGTGATACCCTTGGATTACCCGGGGCGTGTTCGTTTCCTGCCAACTGTCATGGCGGGAGACGCTGTTCGGAAGGGACAGACCATCGGGAAATCAAGACTTGGTAATTGCGTTTTGACAAGCATCAGCGGTACGGTCAGAGACATTACCACAGTCTGGACTGCCCAAAGCGTCCATTCTCCTGCCGTTGTTATCGATAAAACCAGTGACAATCCGATGGAGCCTGATGAGATGTTTGAAGGCCGTGTCGCCGATGATGATAAGGAGGCCGCCATTGAAAGGATGCGTGCTGCCGGAGTGAATCCCCCCTGGAATTTTTCAGGTCGAGATTATGAGGATGGTGACATACCGGATCTTCCCTCCGTTGAGTCTGTTGTAATTATGGGCATCAGGCAGGAAACAACCATGTATACCGCCCAGCTGCTACTCGAACAACAGCAAGACAGGGTTGCTGAAGGTTTGCAGCGTATACGCACCCTGCTTCCAGATGCCAGTCTTTGGCTTACGGTGCCCGAGCAGTTCAGCTCATGGGCTGAAACGAAATTTGCCAGTCTGGTGCAAGTTGATTATATACCCCCTCATTATTCTGCCCGTATTGAAAGGGAAATTGTTTCACGACTGCTGGGGCGTAGGATTCCAAGTCAGGACAGCTATCGCCATCATGGTATTGCTGTCGTGGATGTCGAATATATGCTGGCGATGGTTGATGCCCTTGATGGAAAATCCTCCTTTGTACAGAAACACCTCACAATCAGTGGTACAGACATCGATCAGGCCGTAACCGTACGCTTTCCAATGGGCAGCTCTTTGAGACACATACTTGCCAGCCAGGGGTTGGATATTGAAAATTGTACCCGGCCAGTGGTGGGAGGACCGATGAAAGGTTTTGCCCAGTATTCTGATCTCACTCCGCTTACCTATAACAGTGGTGTCTATCTCATCAATGAAGATGTTGCACCCTTTGACTCGGTTGCACCATGCATTTTTTGCGGCCGATGCACCCGGGTATGCCCAGTCAATATTCAAGTGCATTTAGCTAACCGAATGATCGAGTTTGGTCAGCTGGAATCTGCAAAAGCGCTCCATCCTGAAGCCTGCCATGAATGCGGCTTGTGTGCTCATGTTTGTCCGGCGGAACGGCCCATAGTTCAACTCCTCTATTTTTGTAATCATGAAATGAGTCACGGGGAACGATTCACCTGGAGTGCCGGAGGCAATCAATGAAAGAACTCAAGATGTTCGAGCAGCCAGAATCTGAACCTACAAGCAGACGTCTGCTTGATGTGGCTGTTGGACCACATAACCGGATCGGAACCGGAATTGCGTCAATAAACCAGCGCTGGATAATCGCATTGATACCTGCCATGGCAGCAAGTTTCTTCTTATTCGGGCCAGCGGCTCTTCGGGTATTTGGTCTCTGCGCCTTTTTCGCTGTGCTCTTGGATGTTGTCTCCGAGAAACTTGCACCTTCGAGGGATCTCACCTCAAACTGGAGCAGTGTTCTTCTGGCATTACTGCTGGGTTTCATGCTGCCGCTCAACGCACCGTGGTGGCTGATCCTGATGGGCTGCTTTTTTATGGTCATTATCGGCAAGAAACTGTTTGGTGGAGTCGGAGCATACCCAGCTCATCCGGCTGTCCTGAGTCTGGCAATCTTACAATTGTCATGGCCCGGCCGCATGGATAATACAGATGCACTCAAAAACCTGGACTGGCAAGTGACAATGATTGAGCCACTGCGTTTGTTGAAATCCATGGGAGTTTCCGCAGAAGCGCAATACCACTGGTATGATCTTTTGCTGGGGCACCAGGTTGCTGGTACCGCTGACGGGATGGTGCTTTGTATAGTACTCGGAGGTATATTTCTCCTGGCAGCCCGGGAGATTCAATGGCAACTTCCAGCAGGATTTTTGATCGGACTACTTGGCACAGCAACTATACTGCATCTGCTTAGTCCTGAAACATTTGCAACTCCGCTCTTTTATCTCTTGAGTGGCGGAACATTGTTCATGGGGCTCTTTCTTATTACTGATCACACCACCTCACCAGTGAACAGGTTGCCCATGTTTCTCTGTGGGATTCTGGCAGGAGTGCTGTTAATCCTCATCAGGGGGTACTCGAAACACGTTGATGGCATAGTCTACGCCGTTCTTTTGGTCAACCTCTGCTCGCCACTCATGGACATGATCAAGTCTAAAGTTAAGGGAGCTGAAGATGTCTGAGATAATTCGCATGGTTGTTGTGCTTTCACTTATTGCAGGATTTTGTGCTGCTGCTCTAACTGCAGCTAATTCTCAGCTGGCGCCGAGGATTGAAAAGCAAACAGATTTTTATGTTCGTGGACCCGCCCTGGAGACACTTTTTGGCAAGCCGGCAGAAGAAGTGTTGGAGAATAAGGTGGTCATACGTGCCGGTGAAACCGAAGTTCCGATATTTTTCACTCGTGAAGGGCAGGTAGTATCAGCCCTGGCCGTGGAAGCGACAGGCAAAGGCGGCTTTGGTGGTGACCTCAAGATCATGGTGGGAATCGACCTTGTCAAAGAAGTTCAGACAGGGATGGAGGTGGTGAGTCACAGTGAGACTCCGGGTCTTGGCGCACGTATCGTCGAGACTGCTTTCCGCCGCCAGTGGCAGGGACTGTCCATCGATGACTCTGTTGCACTGACCAGTGATGGAGGAGTCATAGATGCCATCAGTGGAGCATCAACGACATCGAGGGCCGCTGTCAACGGAACCAATGACGCTTTGGATTTTGTACGTGAAAACAAAGATGAGATCTTCAGACTGATCTCAGAGCGCTAAGAGGACTAACACAAATGGAACAGAAATTTACAGCTACATTGACTGCCGGCCTATGGAAACGCATACCGCCGTTTCGTCTGGTGCTTGGGCTGTGCCCGGCACTGGCTGTAACGATGTCGGCAGAAAACGGCCTCGGGATGGGGCTGGCAACGGCTTTTGTGCTGACCTTATCGAACGGTGCAATTTCAAGCCTGAGGAATATTATTCCCAGCAAAGTGCGCATCGCCTCATATATTGTGATCATTGCCACCCTGGTTTCAATTGTCGAAATCCTGATGAAGGCCTTTTTCTTTCCCCTTTCTGAACAACTCGGCATCTATATCCCCCTTATTGTGGTGAACTGTATTGTACTTGGGCGGGCTGAAGGTTTCGCCTCTAAAAATCCCCCGTTTATCTCCATGGTCGACGGCTTGAGTGTTGGCACTGGCTATGCCCTGTCGCTCACTCTTATCGGTTCTCTTCGAGAAATATTCGGAGCCGGGACCTGGTTTGGAGCGTCTATGTTCGGTGACTCCTTTGAACCGATGGCATTTCTGGTGTCAGCACCTGGAGCATTTGTCACAATCGGTATCTTGGTTGCTCTTCAAAATCTCTACTCACGCTGGCGTGGTGAGAAGTTTATACAGGGATAAAGGAATATCTTATGGATCTCTTCTACCTGGCTATATCTGCTACTTTCGTTAACAATATTCTTCTTGCCCAGTACCTTGGCAATTGTCCTTTTCTCGGCGTATCCAAAAAACTGGAGACTGCCCTTGGAATGGCAGCAGCAGTCGTGTTTGTTACTATCCTTGCTGCAACGTTTACCTGGTCGGTTACCACCTATGTCCTGAAACCGTATGATCTTGAATTTCTGCAGACACTGACCTTTATTCTGATCATCGCTTCTCTGGTACAGCTGGTTGAGATAATACTGAAGAAGATGAGTCGGACGCTTTATAATGCACTTGGTGTATATCTCCCTCTTATAACCACCAACTGTGCAGTCATGGGTGTGGCCCTGCTCATTGCCAAGAAAGAACTGCCATTCATAGAGATGATTGTGTTTTCTACTACAAGTGCGGTGGGATACGGTCTGGCTCTGGTCCTGTTCGCAGGTCACCGTGAGCGACTCCAGATCTCGGCGGTACCGCAAAGTATGCAGGGGACGGCAATTGCGCTGGTGACCGCAGGAATTATGGCTCTTGCATTTATGGGCTTCCAGGGTATGGCCTCTTAAAGAATTAAGGAGAATTATTGTGACTGCGTCAGTACTCCTGCTTGTCGGAATCGCTTTTGTGGCGGCTATTATTCTTGGCATTGCAGCAAAAGTCTTTTATGTAGAGGAAGATCCAAGAATTGAAGCTGTAACGGATCTACTGCCCGGTGCCAATTGTGGTGGCTGTGGCCAGGCAGGGTGCAGCTCTGCAGCCGAAGCGATGGTTAAGGGAGAGATACCTGTAAACTCTTGTGTGGTAGGAGGCAACGAGGCGGCTGAAGCCATCGGGGCCTTTCTTGGCTACGATGTGGGCGGCGCTGAACCAGCACTTGCCTGCGCAACCTGCGAAGGAGGCTATCGTGCCGCGCGTAAATATAATTACTCGGGGTTGCAGGACTGTCGTGCTGCGCTGCAGCTATATCATGGTTTCATTCGCTGTGAAAACGGTTGTCTTGGGCTTGGTTCCTGCAAAAATGCCTGTCGCTTTGGTGCAATTCGACTTAATCCGGACAATGGCCTCCCAGTCTTCGATCCTGAACGATGTGTCGGCTGCGGCAGCTGTGTTGCTGCTTGTCCCAAGGGAATCATTTCGCTTGTGGGAGCCAAAACCAAGATTCTCCACTGGAACCAGTACACACAATGCTTGTCCCCATGCAGACAGCGATGTCCGGCGCAGATTAATATACCCAAATATCTTGCTCACGCCCGTCGAGGTGAATATGGTGCAGCACTCTTGACTATCAAGGACAATAATCCTTTGGCGATTGCCACAGGGCGCGTCTGTCCTGAGCTTTGTGCTACGGAATGCCGGCGCCAGATTCAGGATGATCCCCTCGCTATTAATGCTGTGAAGCGTTTCGTGGCAGACTGGGAGCGGGAGAGCGGTGCCAGACTGAAGGTTCCTGTTGCAGCAGATACAGGGTTCAGAGTAGCGGTGGTGGGGGGGGGACCATCAGGGCTATCTGCGGCCTATTACCTTGCGCGGCTTGGCCACCAGGTAGAAATTTTTGAAATGATGCCGAAACTTGGAGGTATGCCATTTTACGGTATTCCGGATTATCGATTATCCGAAGAGCAATACAAATGGGATATTGACGGCGTACTGGACCTTGGCGTGAAGGTACATACCGGTGTCACGCTTGGAAAAGATATTACTATAAGATCATTGAAAGCCGTGGGTTTTGATGCAGTATATCTTGCAATAGGTTTATGGCAAGGACGGCTGCTGCCTTTTGAAGGAAAAGAGTTGAAAGGGATTTACAGTGGAATTGATTATTTGCGGCGCTTTCACACCGATGAAGAAACCATAACCGGCAAGAAATTTGTGGTTATAGGTGCTGGTAACGTTGCAATGGATTGTGCCAGGTCTGCATTGAGAGCCGGAGCTTCACATGTCCTTCTGATATTCCGATTTTCCAAAGATCTGATGGAGGCGAATCCCCACGAAATCATGGATGCAGAAAACGAGGGGGTAGAAATGAGATGTACGGTTTCTCCGGTACGTTTTGTTGGAGAGGGAGGACAATTGACGGGCATCGAGACCGAATCGGTCACTTTAAAACCAACTTCTGGAGGTTTGCCGGACTGCATACCAGTAGAGGGTTCAAAAGAAATCCTGTCCTGTGATGTTGTTATTCAGGCAGTTGGCCAGGCGGCTGACCTGCAGGCCATCGTGGAGGCTGATGGGCTTGAAAAAACTCGTTTTAGTACCATTGAAGCAGATGAAGAAACCTTACAAACCAATATCCCCGGCGTCTTTACCGGGGGTGACTGTTTTACCGGTCCGAGACTTCTCGTTGAAGCAGTTGCAGGAGGAAGGTTTGCCGCCAGGTCTATTCATTATTACGTGACGACAGGTGAGATTCCACCTATTGAAGACCGGCAGCGAGAGATGATGCCGCCTGCAATGGTCGACTCTCTGGCTAATGTTCTGCCTATTACCACTCGCGCTGAAAAGCCAATGATTCCTGTCGAAGAGCGTATTGGAAGCTTCAGGGAAGTTGAGGGGACTATTTCTGAGGATCAATGCCTCTCTGAGGCTGCTCGCTGCCTCAATTGCGGTATATACTGCTACGACCAGAATGACATGGACCCAAGCCAGGTACGTGTGGCAAAATCCTGCCCCAACGAACCGCATATTGTCGAAAAAGAGAAGACAGCTCCTGCAGCATGATGTCTCCAGATGAGAAAAGCCGCGATAATGCTATACTCATACGTATGAAATCACGTAATCCGAGGATAGAATTATGCCACAGGTAGTTATATTAGCAACAGGCGGAACGATAGCAGGAGCAGCAAAGTCCGGTACGGAATCGGGGTACACATCGGGGCAAATGGGCATTGATGTGATGATTGATGCGGTGCCTGGAATCCGAAAGATTGCTCATATAAAAGGGGAGCAAATTGCAAATGTCGGATCTCAGGATATGACGTTTTCGATCATGATCGGCCTCGCCAACAAGATAAATGAACTGCTGGCGTCAGAGAAGGTCAGCGGTATTGTGGTAACCCACGGTACGGATACCATGGAGGAAACTGCACACTTCCTGAATCTGACCATAAAGAGCAAGAAACCGGTTGTTATGACCGGCTCCATGAGGCCCTCTACGGCTGTCAGTGCCGATGGGCCTCTGAACCTGTACAATGCAGTAGCTGTATCGGCAGATCCTCAGGCGGCAGGGAGGGGAGTTCTTGTGGTGATGAACGACAGAATTCACGGTGCACATTCCCTTACGAAAACCGACACGACTTCGGTGGAAACTTTTTTGTCGCCTATTACTGGCCTCATTGGCATTATAAATTATGGCAAGGCGCGGTACTTCAGAAAACCGTTTCGTAACCACACCTACCTCAGCGAGTTTTCAGTGGAAGGAGTGCGTGAACTGCCCCGGGTTGATGTTTTGTATGCCTGTGCGGACATGCCTGCAGACCTGATCGGCTGTTCCGTTGAAAAAGGTGCTAAAGGCATCGTCATAGCTGGTGATGGTAATGGTAATATGAATGCTGAATCGCTGCAAGCGGCTTCAATAATAGCAAAAAATGGGATTGTTGTCGTCCGCAGTTCACGGGTTCCCAGTGGAACTGTAAGCAGGAATGTGGAAGTTGATGATGACCATTATAAATTGATAGCCGCTGATGAATTGAATCCTGCAAAATCCAGAATCCTGCTTATGCTGGCACTTTTAAAAAACAGATCCCTTCAAAACATACAGAAACTGTACTACTCCTATTAGTATTTCAGAAATTATTTTCTGCGTTTTTATGGCAGAGATAAGCGTAGATTTCAAAATAATTTGGTGAAGGTACTTATACCCGTCGAGCGAGTACTGAAAAGAGTCCCGACTTATTTCCCGTTTATCGGGGTTAGGAATTTGAACATACAGCAATGGCTCATCCATAAAGGCTCCATGCAGAAATGAGATAGTTGCTCAAGTCTTTTTCAACCTTGTGTAATTGTGTTGTTGTGTTACATTTTTAAGCAGGATTGCCTGCACAGAATAATATAATTCAAAAAACTTGTCTCCTTTAAGTGGTGTGACGGGATGAATCTTTTCAAGCAAATGAAAAAGTATCAGGAGGTGTTGGTAGTTGTTTCCATTTATGCCTTGTTTGGCTGCATGTGGATCTACTTTTCAGATACTGTACTGAATCTCCTCGTCAAAGATTCGGGCTTTATGACAAAGATAGCTATTTATAAGGGGCTACTCTTTGTGATCACCACTTCGTTGCTCCTGTTTTTTCTCCTTGCAAAGCTCACACAAAAAAACAATCAATCCCATGACGCTCTACGTGAAAGTGAAGAAAAATATCGAATCCTGGTTGAAAACCAGACAGATTTGATCGTAAAAGTTGGTCTTAACGGTCAATTTTTATTTGTTAGTCCTTCTTATTGCAAGACTTTCGGGAAGGTAGAGGCGGATCTTCTAGGCCGAAAATTTCTGCCCTTGGTACACGAAGATGACCGGGAGAGCACCGCGCGTGAGATGGAAAAATTGTTTTCCCCTCCTCACACGGCATATGTTGAGCAACGCGCAATGACAGTTGATGGTTGGAAATGGCTCGCCTGGGCAGACACAGCTGTGCTTGATAGTGAAGGGAATGTTACAGATATCATAGGGATTGGTCGTGACATAACTGAGCAGAGGAAAGCTGAAGAAGAACGGAAAAACCTTCAACAACAATTACTTCAGGCCAAAAAAATGGAAGCACTGGGACTTATGGCTGGAGGGGTGGCGCACGACCTGAATAACATATTAACAGGAATTGTGGCATATCCGGACCTACTCTTACGTCAAATTCCAGAAGAGAGTGAGTTGAGACACTCCATTGAGGCAATACAACAGTCTGGAAAACGGGCTGCTGGTGTGGTGAGTGATCTTTTGACTGTTGCAAGAGGAAGTGTCGGGCAAAAAACAATTACCAATCTGAATAGCCTTATTACGGGCTACCTCAGCTCTCCTGAATGTAGAGCCTTGCTCACTTCACATTCTGAGGTAAGGATCAAGAAAGATTTGGCAAGTAATTTGTCTAACTTATCGTGCTCGGTGCATCACGTGCAAAAAAGCCTGATGAACCTGATGACGAATGCCGTTGAGGCAATCAAGGGCAAAGGCCTGGTTTGGGTATCTACAAAAAACCAGTATCTTGACCATGAGGTGGTTTCCGGAGACTATGTCGTTCCCAAAGGAGACTATGTTGTTGTTCGTATCTGTGACAATGGGACCGGTATAAAGGAAGAGGACCTTAACCACATTTTCGAACCGTTTTATACAAAAAAGGTAATGGGTAAAAGCGGTACCGGTCTAGGTCTGGCAATAGTCTGGACGACTGTCCATGAACACGGAGGAATGGTAAGAGTTGAAAGCACCAGCGAAAAAACCACATTTGAGCTTTACTTTCCGGTCTCTGGAAAAGACGTGGCTGAGTTGCCTGGTTCAATCAAAATGGAGGCTATCATTGGCAATAAAGAGCGAATTTTAGTGGTCGATGATGAGGCGATGCAGCGTGATATTGCCTGTCAAATATTACGATCACTTGACTATACGGTCGAAGCAGTCAGTTCTGGAAATGAAGCTGTTGAATATATCAAAGACGCAACGATAGATTTGGTTGTCCTGGATATGATTATGGAGCCAGGCATGAACGGAAGAAAGACCTATGAAAAAATGATTCTTTCTAATCCCGAGCAAAAGGCGATAATTGTGAGCGGATTTTCAGAAGATAAGGAGGTGAGAAAGGCGCAGGCACTTGGCATTCATGAATTTATAAAAAAACCGTATACCTTGGCTGAATTTGGTCTGGTTGTAAAAAAGGTATTACAAAACAATACTGAAATGACAGATAATATATTGTAACTCTTGTTACTCAACATCTGAGAGTTGTACTCAAAGATGACATCAGGTCCTATGATGGAACTCTTTAGCCAACATACAGTTGCACAACAGAGGACCTGGCTGACGCTATGACCATCATTTTTAATGGTGTTGAGCGGTTATTCCTACAAAGTCAAGCTCCTCCCGATATTATTCCCTTGAGCTGCTTTCAAGACAAGGTTGGCCGCAATCAGATCCTGTACGGCAACCCCAACTGATTTGAAGACTGTGATTTCTTCATCACTTTTTCTTGCAGTTATTTTACCGGTAACAAGGTCACCAAGGTCACCATGGATGTGATCTTTAGTTATAATTCCTGCCTGAATAGGCTGTATTATGTCACCGGCTTCAGCGAGACATCCTTCCATCTGATCCACATATATTTTTGATCTGGCAATAGTTTTTGGTGGTATTTCGGCCATAGTGGCTTTATAGGAGCCAACCCCATTAATATGAACTCCTTTTTTAAGATGTATGTCATCAAAAACAGGAGAACTTGATGAAGTTGAGGTACATAGCACATCTACTTTCTTCAGGTCAGCGCCAGATTCAGCAGCTATCACTTCTATTCCCAGTTTCTGGGCCATTTTTTGAGCGAAACCTTTGGCTCTGTCGGCTTGTATATCGAAAACGTATGCCTTTTGTATATTTCTGACACAGCAAACTGCCTCAAGTTGGGTTTCCCCTTGTGTTCCTGTGCCAATGATTGCTGCGACTGTTGAGTCTGCTCTTGCCAGCAGGGAGGTTGCCAGTCCTGAAACCGCACCGGTTCTCATTGCGGTTATGCTCTCCGCATCCATTACGGCAAGTGGCACACCAGTATTTGAATCAAAGACCATCATCATGGCATGAATCAGATGAAGACCTTTACCAGGGTTGTTTCTATTCATGTTGACAGTCTTGACACTAAATTTACCTATCTCAGGTAAATAGGCAGGCATGAATAAGGCTGTAGCATTGTCGGCCTCCATTTCTAGAGCCGAACGTAAAGGCATAACCGCCTCACCGGTACTGAGTGCGCTGAAGGCGTTTTTCATGGCAGGTATACATTGCTGCATGGTTAAGGTCTTTTCTACGTCGTCACTGGAAAAGAATAGAAGTGTGTTTGTGTTCATGTGAACCTCTGTTGCAGTGTTTATGTCTTTAGAAAATGATGAAGCCTCCAAAACTGTGAACCGGCTATGGTCACAGAAAGGGAGGCATCAAAAGTGGTACCTTATGCCCAAACAGAACTGCAAATTAAAAATGAAGTGCCTTTGGTCATTTTCTGGCAATAGAGATGACTCAAAACGGATCTGGCCAGCCTCTTTTTTCTGCAGTCCTTGATAATGCCCCGCAAAATAAGGCCACTAAAAAAGCAAAGGGTGACTGGGTTGACAGGCCAGCAAAAAAGAATGCAAAGCAAAGGACTGCAAATAAATTCCGATAAAAAGTCATTTTTCTACCTTACCAAGGGGTGCCCAGAAATAAATGTGGCAGCAAGAGTGATACCTTCGGAAAGAAGACGACCACAGCGAGTACAGGTATCCAGCAAAGTAGAATAAACCACATACATGGTTTCATCATCTCATCAATGGGTGCGGCCCCGAGTCGCCCGGATAAATAGAGGACGGGAGCGGCAGGTGGAGTAATACATCCGAGTCCGGTGTTGACGCCAATTATTGCCGCAAAATGAATGGGGTTGAAGCCAAGTTCTAAAATGATAGGCATGAGGATTGGTGAGGCCAGAACTACCACGCTGATATCGTCCATCAGCATGCCCATGATAACGAGAAAAATATTGATCATGAACATAATTACCATGGGATCTTCAGAAATTGCCTTGAAAAGGTTAAGCAGGACTTGCGGAAGATCTTCCAGCAGATACAGTCGACTCAGCATGGCGACGCAATAAAGCATTACCATAATAACGCCGGTAGTGATAGCCGACTCAATCAGCACCTGGTAGGTGTTTTTCAGATTAAGAGCTTTGTAAACAAATATTCCTACGGGGATTGCGTAGAGTACGGCCATGGCCGAGGCTTCAGTGGTGGTCATTAAACCGCCATAGATACCACCAAGAACGATGAACGGAAGCATTAACGCCGGTAAGGCCGACTTTGTTCTACTTCGGAGGAGGGTTAATTTCTCTCCAGTTGACCTTTTGTCAGCGACTACAACTTCTGTGTTGTTTCTGAGCAGCCACCTATTGACAACGCAGATGAGGAAAATGACCATGAGGCCAGGTATTACTGTTGCCAGAAAGCATGCAAGTACAGGCTGCCCGGTTATCCAGGCAAAGATTATAAGCGTTGCATTGGGCGGGATAAGAAGACCGAGGAGAGAGGCATTGGCGAGGAGTGCGGCGGACAATCCTCTTGGGTATCCTTCAGCCCTGAACCGGGGGAACACAATGGTACCCACACATGACAAGGTGGCACAGGCAGCACCGCATATAGAACCGACGATTGCACAGGATATTGTTGCGACTATTCCAAGTCCACCTTTGAGGTCTCCAACAAAGACATCAACAAAATCAATAAGCTTTTCACCGATTTTACCCCGTTCCATGATACCACCGGCGGCAATGAAAAGGGCAATGGCGATCAGGGGGACGGAATCCATTTGTTTGTAGCCATAGGGCAGCAGCTGGCTTGCGGCATATCCGGAACCGTCGGCTCCTCCAAAAAAGATAAGCCAGGCCGCAGAAGCCATAAAGCTTACTGGTACGGGGACTCCTACGATGAGGCATAAAACGAGGATTAATAAGGCTACATAAATCATTTATTTTTTCTCCCCAATAGTAGACGCGTACTGGAAATAAGATCCCTGGCGAAGTAATAAAGCATAAAGATAAGCCCCAGGAAAACAGACAGATACCCTACCCATAGACTAATTCGCCAGACGTTGGTTGTGGGGACTGCGATCCTTGGCCCCATCGGGTCGGAAAATGACCCTAATGGGCCCATGAATCCGAACTCGAAAAATTTTAATCCGTACCATGCAAAAAGCAGACATACCCCAACAGTTATCAGATCTTTCAGAAAAACCAGAAAATCTTTTAATTTGCCATCAGCAACATATGCCTGGACAAGATCTGCAGAAACGTGGGTACGATTATAAGCACCGATGGCTGCACCTGAGAAGTAGAGCCAGAAGGCAAAGATTTTCACCCATTCTTCATAACCGGTAAGATCTCCGTTGAGGATATAGCGAAAAAAAGCGGCGGCACAGATAATGAGGGTCAGGATAATGCTGGTACTGAAGCAGATGAAGGAAAAGCTATTGATAACTATCGTATCAAAAAAGTTTTTCGGTGTACTGGCTAGAATCATCTCCGACGGCAGACAATCGATCTTACATTGCGGAGAGTTTTTTTTATCTTGGTTTTCTGACACGATTAACCTCCTTGACAAGCACCAGACCCGGGGAAGGGTGGCTGGCCCCGGGTCTGGCCTTTTAATGAAACCTCAATCTTGCAGCCACAAAGTAGAGAAAAAATGATTTATCATTTCACAACAAGACGTTGCATTCATCATAATCATTTCAGAAACTCACCTGTTCATGAGCATTAATTTTTCTGTTACTTGCTCCCCTTCGGGATTGACAATTCCACCGAATCTGCTTTGTTACCGAAGTTTTGAAGTTTATTTATACGTCTTCAGCTTCGCTGCCTCGCATCTCCGGTGGACTAGTCAATTGCAAAATTGAGGTTAAAAGAAAACTTTGAAATCATGCGGATAATCACTTAGGGCCCAGCTCTTTTCTGAACTCGTCCATAAGTTCTTTGGTCATATTCTTTTCAAGTGCTGACCAGGTTGAGGCACTTGCCTTCATGATAGGTGCCAACTCTTCTTTGGTGTAGGTGAAAACCTCAATGCCTTTCTCTTTCATCAGAGCCATATGGTGCTCATCAAGTTTTTTAGCATTGTTGATACTGTCGATGGTAGCTTTTGCAAGAATGTCCTGAATGATTTTCTGGTCTTCTGGTTTAATTTTACCCCAGGTCTTCCCGCTGATCATGAAATTAAGAACTTCAACAGAATAGTTGGTCATGTACCAGTACTTAAGGACATCGCCAAGATTGGTATAGGCAGAGGCAACAGGAAAACCGTTTACACCGTTAACAACACCAGTCTGAATTGCTTGATAAACATCTGCATATGGAACGCCGACAGAGTTGTATCCCATAGCTTCTGCGGCCAGCTTGTATACATCCATGCCAGGCACACGGATAAGAACACCTTTGTCTACTTCAGGGTTGAGGGGATCGATTGCCGGCTTGGTGGTACCAGTACCAATCATACCTTCGACAAAAAAACCGAGGAGTTTAACGCCGAGTCTCTCGTTAAATTCGTTCATCTTTTTGAACATCCAGCCGTCCTGGGCGAAAACATTCTTCAGATCATCATAGTCACTTGCAAATCCGTTGATGTAAATCAGTTCCATTCTTGGATCGAACTGACTTGGTACAGAGATACAGGACAGATCGATGGTTCCGCGAATCTGCTCTTCATAGACCAGTGTGTAATCGCCAAGCTGGCTGGCAGGATAGGTCTTCACTTCAATTCGTCCGTTGGTCTTTTCGCCAATCTCTTTTGCAATGTCAGCCATAAGCTTACTTGCTGGGTGATCGACATTGTTTTGCCCGGCAAACTTAAGAACCATTTCAGGTGCTGCGAAGGCTGAACTGCCGCTGAAGGCAACGAACATACCTAATAAACTGATACAAACAATAGCTCTGAATTTATTGCTCATTCTAGACTCTCCCTTACATTTAAAATTGAGTGTAATATCCACTTTTGGACATAAATTCCGCTGTGTTATTGTAGTGTTTCTCCCCTTGTGAAAAAAATGAATAAATCATGGGTTGCTCATTTCGGGTGGCAACCCACTCCTCACTTCCTTGATCTCGGAACTCTCTACGCAAAACTCATTTATAAAGAATAAAAAATGAAATTCCAAGAGACTAATTCCATTATTTGTGATCTGAGCGCATTTATTAGTTTTTGATTATTGTATGCAATAAGTGTATACAATAGTTTCTGCGTAACAGCAATATTATTGATGTAATTTGCGCTGTAACATTGATGTGATCAATGCATATTGAGTGGATGGTAAATAAATTCCACTTTAATTCAAAGAGAATACAGCTCCACGCATCAGTGCCGTCGATAAAAAAAATAATGCATTGCACCATCTGTAGTGCAGGCCAAACGATCTGAATATTTTTAATTGTCGGTGTGTGCAGTGTGAATACTTCACATTGTCACGCGGCCGACATTTGACCATGAAAGATAAAAAGGAGTCGCTCTATGAATATCCCAAGCATATTAAATGATGTCATTGGTCCGATAATGCGTGGTCCTTCCAGTTCACATAGCGCAGCCGCGGTGAGGATTGGGAGAATAGCGCGGGACCTGATGGGAGGTCGGATTGAGAACGTTACCGTCCGTTATGATAGTAGTGGTTCACTTCCAACCACCTGGCTGTCACAAGGGTCGGATATGGGCCTTTCCGGTGGCCTTTTGGGCTTTGATGCCGATGATGAAAGACTGGTCAGTTATCAGAGTGAGTTAAAAAAAGAAGCTCTTGAGATACATTGTATTGCAGGTGAATTCGGAGACCGGCATCCCAACACCTACAACCTGACCCTCAAAAACAACGAAGAGGAACATACCCTTGTTGCCATCTCCACAGGAGGAGGCATGATAGAGGTAACCAAGATCGATGGTCTTACTGTTTCCTACTACGGCGATTGTTATGGCCTGGTGATTTCGACAACTGGTAATCAATCCTCTTTGCTTGAGTTGTTGCATGACTTAAACTGCAAAGTGTATGTTTCGGACCCTGGGGATGCGTTGCCGGTTTTTGTCCGTAGGTTAGAGGAATTTGATCGGGAGTCTCTTGAAAAGATTTCAGGCGATCAGGCTGTAACAAGTATGCGGCTTATTTTACCGGTACTACCCATTCTTACAACTTCAAAGACGATTGCACCATTTACCACAGCTTTGGAAATGGCGGAATATGGGAAGAAGACAGGAATCAGCAATCTTGCTGATCTTGCCATTCACTATGAAGCGGCAAGAGGTGGTATAGCTCGGGATAATGTGATGAAAAAAACATTACACCTAGTTGACGTCATAGAAAAATCTATCAAAAATGGACTTCAGGGAACAGAATGTAAAGATAGGATCCTTGGCTTTCAATCCGGCAATTACGTTAAAAGCTGTGAGGCAAAGTCAATGTTGAATCTAGGGGTATTGGACCATGTCATTCCATATATCAGTGCTCTCATGGAAAGCAAGAGTGCAATGGATGTTATAGTGGCAGCACCCACGGCCGGTTCTTGTGGTGGATTGCCTGGTTCTGTGATAGCTGTTGCGGATACCATGAACCTTGACAGGGAGGCTAAGGCCAGAGGTTTGCTGGCAGCAGGAGTCATTGGTGCGCTCATCGCTACCAAAAGTACCTTTTCTGCAGAGATATGCGGCTGCCAGGCAGAGTGTGGCGTGTCTTCAGGAATGATCGCGGCAGCAATGGTATCGATGGTGGGAGGGGACTATACTTTATCACTGAGCGCTGCATCTATGGCACTGCAAAATATTTTCGGAATGGTTTGTGATCCGGTGGCCAGCAGGGTAGAAGTCCCCTGTCTGGGGAAAAATATTTTAGCGGCGAGTAACGGTATTTCCTGTGCTAACTTAGCTCTGGCCGGATTTGACCAGGTAATACCCTTTGACGAGGTCGTAGAAGCCATGGATAAAGTAGGGCGGGCAATACCTCATGAATTGCGCTGTACTGCCCTTGGGGGCTTGTCTGTTACTCCTACTTCGACTGCCATTGGAAGAAGACTGAAATCGCAAAGCATTGTTGATGCCGGTAAATACCAAAAAGATTGAACTGTTTTACCCTTTTGGTAAATAGCAATATCGTTGTAATTGAGAAATATTACTATTTAAAATGGAACACAAGTATGGTACGATAGTATCATCAGGTTCGTAAAACTATACCGTAGAGAGCTGCCATGACAAGCTTTGTAGTGTCTACCAATCTTCGCAAGTGCTATCGCTGCCTATATAGCTGTAATATGCTATACCACTAGGAGCCTGTCCGAGAATGCCCTTTCACCACATATCGTCGTTATGTAAAAAAAATAATGCTCGTGATATTAAGTAGATGGCTGTGCTTATTTCCCCAACATGCCTAGATCTGCGGCGAAAACTCTATTCTCGGACAAGCTCCTGGCGCCTCCTCCAGTACATTCCTTTTTTGTAGGGCGCAGGATAATTGCGTGCTTCAGGCTATAATTTCATTACAGTCGTCTTCCAAGCCATCTGGTGCTGTTCTGTCAGCAATGATAGGGGCCGGGAAGTTAATTTTGTTACATTGAGGAAACTACTATGTTTGAAAAGGTCAAAACTATAAATACAGAGCCGGAAAGGTCTGCGGCGGAAGAAGGTAATTTTTATGCTCCTCTTGGTGGCCAGGTCGGTCCGGGGATGAACCAGCGTATTCAGCGGCTTCGAAAATTATCAGTTGATGCAGAGCCCACGCTCTCCATTGAAAGAGCGCTGCACGAGACAGAATTTTACAAGGAAAATCTTGGAAAGTATTCCGTTCCCGTACTGCGGGCGATGACCTTTCTTGATCACTGTCAGAAGAAAACACTGTTTCTCGGGGCAGACGAATTGATCGTTGGAGAACGAGGGCCAAAGCCAAAAGCCATCCCAACTTTCCCGGAGTTAACCTGCCACAGCGTTGAAGACTTTCACGTTCTTAATACCCGTGAGATGCAGCGCTACAAGACAAGCCAGGAAGATATTGACACCTACGAGCGCGAGATTATTCCCTACTGGCAGGGGCGGACCCAGCGTGAACGTATATTTTCCCATGTGCCTGAAGAATGGAAAGCTGCCTATGAAGCAGGGCTCTTTACCGAATTCATGGAGCAGCGGGCACCTGGTCATACCGCTTTAGATGGTAAAATCTACCAAAACGGGATGCTCGATCTTAAAAAGGAAATTCTCGACAATATCGACGCTCTCGACTATCGCAATGATACTGAAGCCACAGACAAAGCTGAGCAGTGGAAAGCCATGGCGATCTCCTGCGATGCGGTGATTATTTTTGCTGAACGGCATGCAGATCTTGCTGAAGAACTTGCCGAGAACGAATCTGATGCGAAGAGGAAAGCTGAGCTTGAAAAAATTGCTTTGGTTTGTCGTCGGGTACCCGCACATAAGCCGGAAACCTTATGGGAAGCTATTCAGATGTATTGGTTTGTACACTTGGGGACTATCACCGAACTGAATGGCTGGGACGCTATGAACCCAGGACATTTTGATCAGCATCTGGCGCCGTTCTATGAAAAAGAACAGGCAGAGGGGAGTCTCACCAGGGACGAAGCTAAAGAGCTCCTCTCTTGCTTTTGGATTAAGGTGAATAACCATCCTGCGCCACCTAAAGTTGGTGTTACTGCACGGGAGAGTGGAACGTATAATGATTTTACCAATATTAATATTGGTGGGGTGCAGCGTGACGGGTCGGACGGTACGAGTCCAGTCTCCTACATATTGTTGGAAGTGATCGAAGAACTGCATATACTGCAGCCGGGCTCTTCTGTGCATGTTGCGAAAAACACACCGGATACTTTTCTTCACGCCGCAGCAAAGGTTATTCGTCAAGGTCATGGCTATCCTTCCATTTTTAATCCGGACATCTACATCAAGGAGATGGTTCGACAGGGAAAAACTCTGGAAGATGCCCGTGAAGGTGGATGTAGCGGCTGTATCGAAGTAGGGGCCTTTGGAAAAGAAGCTTATCTGTTGACCGGCTACCTCAATGTACCAAAGATTTTTGAGGTAACCCTTAATAACGGCATTGATCCGATAAGCGGTAAGAAGGTTGGTATTGAGACTGGCGATGCTCGTGACTTTGATTCATTTGAAAAACTGTATACAGCCTTTTTGGCTCAGGTTCAGTATGTCGTGGACCAAAAAATCAGGGTGAGCAATTATATTGACAGAATGTTTGCCAAGTACGCCCCTGCTCCGTTCCTTTCTGTGGTTATAGATGACTGTATTAGTAAGGGCCGCGATTATTATGACGGTGGACCACGCTACAACACCAGTTATATTCAGTGCTGCGGTCTTGGGACCGTGACTGACAGTTTGGCAGCTATCAAAAAGCACGTAATAGAAGAAGGGCGCTTTTCTATGGATGAGCTGCTTACAGCAGTAGCGGCGAACTTTGAGGGCGAAGAGTTTATGAGGCAGACCATTATGAACAGAACGCCATTTTTTGGTAATGACGATGATTACGCCGATGAGATCGCGGTTCAGGTTTTTGATGATCTGGTCGATACCATAGATGGAAGCCCAAATATCAAGGAGGGTGGTAAGTATCATCTCAACATGCTATCAACCACCTGTCATATCTATTTCGGTAAGGTTTTGGGAGCCACTCCGAATGGTCGTCTGGCGGGAAAATCCATTTCTGATGGCACCTCGCCTTCACATGGTGCTGACACCAATGGCCCTTCGGCAGTGATAAAATCTTTGAGCAAGATAGATCATGTGAAAACCGGTGGAACTCTTTTAAACCAGCGTTTTCTGCCGAGTCTTCTGAAACGAAACGAGGATATACGAAAGCTCAGCCAGCTTGTCCGCTCCTATTTTACACTTGGTGGTCACCATATTCAGTTTAACATCGTAGATACAGCTACTCTCATGGCAGCGCAGGAGTGTCCGGATGATTATAAGGATTTGCTGGTACGCATGGCCGGGTATAGTGATTATTTCAATGACATGAATAACGACTTGCAGCAGGAGGTTATTGAACGTACTGAAAATGATCTTTTCTAACGGGTTTTAGTCTCGAAAATACAATTTCTATCCGGCTGTTTCCTACAGATTGTAGACCTCAACATAATACTCTTATGGGGGGCTGCAATTGCTTGTGGAAATGGTGAAGATGGCATTTTTATTACGGTAATCCAGTGATGCAATCAGGTTTGATATTTGATGTAAAAAAATATGCGATAAACGATGGCCCGGGGATCCGGGTCACAATTTTTTTTAAAGGTTGTCCGCTCAGTTGTGCGTGGTGCCATAATCCAGAGAGTATTTCTTCACAAGTTCAGAAACTCTATAACCCGGATAAGTGTATAGGGTGTCGCGCATGCCTTGAGGTATGTTCCGAAGATGCATGTACACTCACATCAAAGGGTGTTGTTACTGACTTTGAGCGTTGCACCAGCTGTGGTAAGTGCGCGGATGTCTGTCCAACCAAAGCAACTGAAATGTCTGGTAGGGTCTCCACTGTGGAGGAACTCCTTGAGATCGTTGAGAAGGAACGAGTGTTTTTTGAACACTCCGGTGGGGGGGTGACCATATCCGGCGGTGAGCCGCTGCTGCAGTCGGATTTTCTTATCGCCCTTCTAGACGAACTTGGTGCAAGATCGATCCACCGGGTCGTCGATACAACTGGACGAGCAAAAAGTGAGAGACTGCTCTCCGTTGCTAAACGAACAGATCTGTTTCTCTATGATCTGAAAATGATGGATTCTGCTCGACATAAAAGATGGACAGGTGTAGGAAATGAGCAAATCATACAAAACCTCAGACTCCTGGCTGAAAGCGGTGCAGCCATTGATATTCGTATTCCGCTTATCACCGGTGTTAATGATGATGAGGAGAATATAGTGCAAACTGCTGTTTTCATAGCAAGCCTTTCAGGAGATAAAAAGAAGGTCAATATACTGCCGTATCATAACATCGCAGCCAATAAGTATCTGAAGCTTGGGCAGGTATATGATTTTAAAGAAATGGCTGAGCCCAACGAGGAAGCACAAAGGAGAGTTGTTACAACGTTTACTGAATATGGTTTGGAGGTAGTTGTGGGGGGCTAACGAAGGTTCTCTTAGATGTCTATCAAAAAGCAGAAGGGCCCCTTGTCACAATCAGGGGGCTTTGTTGTATAAAAATTAAAAGAATACTATCGCCAACGGCGATTATTTTTTATGATCAGGTCACAGGGCGAGAAAAATGGAAAAATGGAGAACTGTTGCGATGAGAATTCTTGCATTGTATACAATTTTTGGATACAATGCAAGAGATTGAAAAATGTCAACCTTGCAACTTGAAATACTATTTGGAGAAAGAACATGTTTAAACTTTTACGAATTAACACCGCAACCGGAGAATCCACGACAGAAAGTTACGATTCTAAGGAATTCCTTTTAGGCGGCAGAACGCTTTCTTCTTTTCTGGTGAGTAAAGAAATTACACCAAGCTGTGATCCTTTCGGTACGTCAAATAAGCTGTTTTTCTGTATTGGGGCCCTGAGTGGAACCACCGTTTCCAGCGCTAATAGACTGTCCATTGGCAGCAAGAGTCCTCTGACGGGTGGTATTAAAGAGAGTAATGCCGGTGGTATTGTCGGGTCGGTTATGGCCAAGCAGGGTTTACGCTGCATTGTTCTTGAAGATGCGCCGATCGAGGATGATGGGTGGAAGATTGTTGTTGTAAGCAAAGACAAAACAGAAATCGTCGATGGCAACTTTTTGGCAGGTAAAGGCGTCTATGACAAGTCCGAACTGTTAACTGAAAAGTTCGGTAAGAAGGCGGGCTGCATAACCATTGGACCAGCTGGTGAAAATCTCCTGCTCGCCAGCGGGATTGCCTGTTCCGACCCACATGGAGTGTGTTCTCGCTATGCCGGTCGTGGCGGACTTGGCGCTGTAATGGGAGCTAAAAAGATCATCGCCATGGTGATTCTCGATGATGGTGAGGTGAAACCGCAATATGAAGATCTGCAGGAATTCAGGGATGGCAGTAGGAATATTATTAATCTGTTGAAGGAAAACCCGGTATCCTCACTGTTTACCAAGTTCGGCACTGCCGCCATGGTTGATATATGTCAGTCCCTAAAAGTTCTGCCTACCAGAAACTTTACCAGGGGTACACTGGATGGTGCGGAAAAGATAAATGCCCAGACGATGTATGATACCATAAAGGCTCGTGGAGGTGCTGGGCGTACCCAACACGCTTGCATGCTGCCTTGCGCCATCCAGTGCTCGAATGTCTATCCGGACGAAAAGGGCAAGTTGCTCTGTTCGCCAATCGAGTATGAGACCATGGCTTTAATGGGTTCTAATCTTTGTTTGACAAACCTTGACACCATAGCTGAGATGAACAGGATTGCAAACGATGCGGGTGTCGACACACTGGATGTCGGTGCGGCCATCGGAGTTGCTATGGAAGCAGGTATTGCCGAATTCGGTGATGATGCTGCTGTGATCAAATTGATGAATGACGTATTGGATATTACCCCTCTTGGCCGTATTCTGGCATCAGGCTGTAAGATTGCCGCTCAGGTATTTGGTGTCAAGCATGCACCCCATGTTCTTGGTCAGGCAATTCCTGCGTATGAACCACGAGGAACAAAAGGGATGGCGATGACCTACCTTTCAACACCTATGGGCGCTGATCACACATTCGGTTTCACTCTGCGTGATGAAGAAGACCCAATAACCAAGGAAGGAAAGGTTGCACTTTCGAAAAAGTTTCAGTTGATTGGTTCTCGTATGGACGCCATGGGTACCTGTAATTTCGTCCGCTATTCTGTACGTAACGATATGTCACCTCTGCTCAAGCTGATTACATCTCTCTATGGTGTTGAGATCACTAGCGAGGAATTCGACGAATTCGTGAAAGATACCTTGAGAAGGGAGCATCAGTTTAACCGGGATGCCGGTATAACTGCGGCCGATCACAGGTTCACTGAAACATTCTATAACGTTGCTCAGGCTGATACCCAGGAGAAAATGGATATCACCGATGAGGAAGTAAAAGAGGCGATGAACTGGTAGAGTAGTGTGTGCATTGACCGATTCGGAGCGGGTTTCTTCCTCACCGATCGGTCAGTATAATGTCTGACCTTAATCTTGCTACCCTTCGGGATTGACAATTCCACTGAATCTGCGTTGTTACCGAAGCGTTGAAGTATAGTAGATATTTCAAGGATTGTTTTTTTGATTTAACGCTGAAATCGGGCAAAAAAACAGTAAATCAACGGGCTCATTAATTTCTTGCCTTAAATCTGGCGATAACCTGCCCCCCCTGATCCAATAATTCCAGCATGCCAGCGTCAATGTTGAAGGACTTTGTATTTTTAAAAGCCTTGATCAGTTTGTTTTCAACTCCGATACCGCCAGGGCAGGCCATCCGAATCTCCGGCTTTCGATTTATTAAAAAGAGATCCCCCTTTACCAGGTAACTGCCTTTCATTTCATTACAACTGCCATTAGCCTGGAATGAGCGATCAGAATTCAGCAGAAGGTAGGGTTGCTTTTCCTCTGCCGGCTTGATGGCAGACAGGCCGCTGACGTCATGCAGGTACCAGAATGTGCCGGTCAGATTGTTTCTGATTTTACTCCCCTTGCAGTCGCTGTCCGGGTAGATCTTTTTAAAATTTTCAATTGATAGTTCAGGCTGATCGTTTTCCCCCTCAACGATTTGTACCAGGGCAGAGGCCAGCAGTGGTTGATCTTTGTCGTGGGGAGTATTCATATAGTTTTGCAGCAAGCTTGAGTAGTCCTTATGGGTTTGTACAGCAAAAGTCACTCCTGTAGTACACTCTGTGAAAATGCCGGACCCATTCTCGACCTTAAAATCGCCTATGATTTTGACGAGGTCAGTAAATGGATCAACACTTTCGTCTCGTAACAATTCGTATTGTATCTGCGTAGCGTTATCCGTACCTTCCCATTCGACGAAGAGAAGTCTGTCGCTGCTCTCAACGGTATAGGTCTTCAGTAAACCCTGTTGTTTTCCAAGGATCAAAAGCTTATCGTCCGGGAGGTATAACCACTTACCTATCTGGGATTTAATCTTATCCGGGCCCTCATCGTTTTTGTACCTCTTCCTGAGCTGGTACATCGTGTCAGGGAGTAGGTTTAAGGTAATACCAACTTCTGTACAGTCTTCGCAGGGGATGGTTCCGCTGAATGTTGCGGGGGATTCAAAGGGCAGTTCTGCAGGAATGTCACTGATTTCCTCGGTCACTTCCTGAGCCTGTTTGGTTGAGCAGCTGGAGAGTGCCCAAAAAACCAGCACAACAGAAATTACTTTAATTGTTTTGTACATTTTATGGTCGGCCTTGTAATAAAAATTTTTCAAAAGATCAGTTGAAGCACACGTCGTAGAATTATGCTGTGCACCCACTCCTTATCCTTTTCGATCCCTCGTTTGACGAAGCCAGCTATGCCGATGCCAGGCAAGATTATTTTACTATAGTCGTTTGCCGCCGCTCTATCAATAGTCGAAGAAGTGACATAACAGCCACCTGGCTTTTTTCCCATTAAGGCTGGGGGCAAAGTACTTTATGAAGCCAGCAACAAAAACGTTTCTCAGTTCAATAAAAAAGAGTTTGCGAGATAGTAAGCACTCTCATAGAAAACACTTGACAGAATCTCTTTGTTTGTATACTGAAACTGTATTCATTGATTGTATACAATATAGCTCACCAAAGAAGAGGTTGGAACCAGAAAGTAATCGAAAGGTAGTTTATCACCTAAATTTTGCAATTGACTAGTCCACCGGAGATGCGAGACAGCGAAGATGAAGACGTATTAATATACTTTAAAGCTTCGCTAACAAAGCAGATTCGGTGGAATTGTCAATTCCGAAGGGTAGCAAGTAACGGAAAAAATGATACTCATGAACAGGTGAGTTTCTGAAATGATAAATCATTTTTCTTTACTTTGCGTGTGCAGGATTAAGGTATGAGCTCAACGGTCTGAACCAGTTAGAATTTGCCGATGTGCTCAATTTTTGTCATAAATATCTGTAGTAATGCAAATTGACGAGTTGTCATAAAGGACTATGATGCGAATGGGTACCGTTCAAAACATGTTGCAGGATTCACCCGATATTAATTTTTTTCAGCAGGAAAGTGGCGCTGACATAATTGAAAAGGCACAGGCCGCCGGACTTGATCTCCGTATTCTTTATGAAGCGGTTATCGATCTCTCTGCTGATGGTTTATTGACCGCAAACTGTATCAACCTGGCCGCAGGTATATTACTCAAAGACCTCGGTTTACCGCCTTATTTTTTCGCTCACATTCACAAGCAGTCCCTCAGCCAGCTACTGCAGTCAATAGCTTCAAATATCAGAGTAATGGAAGGACGTGCGGCGCTCTTTGGGCGTGTAGCTCACATTGATTTTGATCTGAGTTATGGCGCAGAAGGGCAACGTGTTCGTATCGCCACCGAAGAAACTCGTGACAGTATGGAAGCTATTCTGGAGGAGATGCTCTCGGGTCATAGAAGAGAGTATTACTATAGTCCAGAAAAGAGCTATTACACCTATATTATCAGATCGGAGACAGTCGCAGATTTCCCTTGTGAAGGATTTAAGGAATCCAGATTTCTTTTTAGTCTTGCGGGTGACTATGGTGTGACTCCAGTGCCGACGAGAAGACGTTACGAGAAATTTCTGCAGCAGTCTGAACAGTCTTCCATTCCCCTTATTCAGATATTCAACCTCCCTGAGACCGGCGAAACCAGGCTGATGTTCAAAAGCGATTTTGAATCACCACAGCTGCCAATTTTCAGGAAGATTCTGGAAGATCGGGGGTACACAATGGGGCGGGCGTACTGGGAGCCCTACCTCACAACTGACGATGTCCCGGCGTCTATCTGCTCCATGTACATCCGCGAGGAATTGACAAGAAAAGACGAGGAAGTTCTTATAACTGATATACGCAACTTTCTGGCATTTGCTCAGAGTTCCATCACAAATCTTTATATGAAAGGGGAGATCAGTTTCAATGAGATGCTTTTTGGCGGCAACGCAATAGATTTTACCCATCTTTTTATCTTCAAAGAGAGCGAGAATGCAACAGACAGAGAAATTCTAAAAAACCTCGTCAATAAAGATCAACAAGAAGCCTTTGCCAAGAGGATTCAAGATTCCAACAAGTCTACCTACGGCGCTGCCGTTATAGAAGATGTTGTTCGAAAAAATATTGACCTGATACGGGATCTCTATTCGCTCTTTGAAAGACGATTTGATCCATCACTAAAAAGACGATTGTCAGAGCAGGATATCGAAGGTACATGGACCCAGTTTGACAAGAAAATCCGTAGTAGATTTATCGATTTTCGTCTTGGATACGATATCTTTCGCTTCATGTTCAAGATATTGTCCTGTACCCTTAAAACGAATTTTTTCTGCAAGGAAAAACGATCTTTTTCTTTTCGATTTGATTCTCGGATACTTGATCCCCTGGTTTTCACTCAGCCTGTTTACGGCATCTTTTTCGTCAATGGCCATTATGGCTGTGGTACCCATATGCGAGCTGGTGATATCTCCCGGGGCGGTTTGAGGCTCCTTCGGGTCACCAGGTCAAATTACGATACAGAATTGGATGGGGCGGTTCTTCTTAATTACGCACTTGGACCAAAGGCGCAGCGGATCAAGCACAAGGATATTTGTGAGAGCGGCTCTAAGGGGGTCGTTATTCCTCACCCCATCTACGCCAAATGCGGCAAGGATGCACTGTTTGACTATACAGACGGTATCATGGACCTGATCCTTTTGGAAGGTAGCTGTATTGTGGACTATTACGGGCAGCCCGAGATGGTCTTCTTCGGCCCCGATGAGGGTACGGCTCAGCTTATGGATTCCGTAGCTTTGAGAGCCAAAGAGAGGGGTTATACCTATTGGCGAACACTTACCACAGGGAAAAGTTTTGGTATTCCCCATGATACCTACGGTATCCTCGAGAACGGCGAGACTTTCGGCCTTTTTGATCGGAGCAAGAAGGGTGTTGAATTGCAGATTGATGGTGACACTACTCTTCTCACCACCAACATGGAAGAAATACATGACCAGATTGGAGATCAGGTCACGATCAGCGGCATGACAACAACCTCGGTCATGTCTTCTTTCAGGGCACTTATCACTCACTATGGTGCCAGGGAAGAAGAGCTTAACCTCATGATTACCGGTGGACCGGATGGTGATCTTGGAGCGAACGAAATTCAGTGCTACAAAGGGAAAATCTGTTTGATTATTGACGGGGGCTCAATTCTATTCGATCCACAAGGCCTGGATAAAAAAGAGCTGCGAAAAATTTCCTTTAGCCGTAACTCTGTTCCCCGGGTGAATACAATAGGTTATCCACAGGAAAAGCTGAGCCCTCAAGGTTTTAGTGTTCCTTTGGATGCAACGAATGTGACACTGCCGGATGGTACGATTGTGAGCGATGGAGCTCTTTTTCACCGAACATTCCTGATCGGAGAAAACGTACGAACCTACATTGAACAGGCAAATATTCGTGCCTTTATTCCCTGTGGTGGTTTTAAAGATACAATAAACCAGGGGAATATTCGTCCATTTCTCAATAACTTTCAAGAACTCGAATACATTGTCGAAGGTGCCAATGTATTTTTTGATGACAGCGCCAGGAGACATATTTCCCTAGAGAGTTCTATTAAACAAATCAAAGATTCCAGTGCAAACAAAGGAGGGGTGTTCAGTAGTTCTATCGCTGAGGTACTCACCGCTTTTCTGCTCGGTGAAGAGTATGAAAAATTACTACTCAATGATAAGGCGATGAGGTGGAGGTTGGTAAAAGAGATGATTGTTCTTGTTTCCCGCTACGCAAAACAGGAAACGGAGATGCTTATTCAACTCAATGAGCTCAGTCCAGAGACGCCCCTCTTTGTCTTGTCGGAGCAAACCAGTGAAGAGATCTTTTCACTTCAGGATAAGCTCGAAGAAAATCTCGACGTCATTGTTAAAGATCAGAACCTGATGAGTCTCGTTTTTCAGGAATATATACCTCCTGTTCTCGTTAAAAAAATGGGACTTGAGACAATATTGAATATTTTGGAAAAACCTGAACTGCTGCCGTACCGCAATGCCATTCTCACTAAAAAAATGGCTTCAATGGCGTATTACAGATTTGGAGCTGACTGGGAAGTTTTTCTTCAGAAATTTGAAGATGACATGACTGACGCGCTCCATCTATTACTGCCTTGAATTGGTTGTTAACCCATTAATATAATACTATATTGACATCATTAAGGAACCTTGAATCAATCATGAATACGATAAAAGAAAAGAAACTTCGCGTACTCTCTATCCTTTGTGAAAATCTTAAGAATCCACAGCCTCAGGTTGTCGGCATCCGGAGAATTTCCGATGCCTTACAATTGAGCTTGAAAGAAACCAGGCAGCTGCTCCTCACCATGGACCAGGCAGGTGAAATCCAGAGTGAAATGGATGGAAATTACTCCCTTATCACCCCCGTCGGTATCTCCTGTCTCAATTCTTCCAGGAGCCCGATGACAAGTTACTAATTACATCAGGGCAGGAATTTCCACAGATTCCTGTTCCGGTTTATGGTTATAGAAAAACATCTTTGCAATGAGCAAGTAATGTGTTTTTTCAACAAACTAGAGTATCTTGTAGGAATAAATGCAGTGCTGCGTACTTGTAACACATGCACCTCAACAGAGGGTGTTTGAAACTGAGCCTTAATAATTTGACCTATGCGTTTTCAGGTTGAAAAGGGATCAAAAGACAAAAATGGAAAAAGCATTTGATTTCTGGAACGATCACTCCAGTACCTTTCTCACCATGGCCTATCAGTGGGACAGGCGGATGTCCATGGAGAAGCCGGATGGATATGGTCGGAAAACGGGAGATTGTGGTGATACTGTAACCATCTTTTTAGCTGTCAAAAATAGTATAATCAACCGGGTTACGTTTGAAATCGAGGGTTGCATTCATACTAACGCCTGCTGCAATGCACTGGCCGTCCTTATTGAAGGGAAGGATATCGAGAAATCCTGGGAGATCAGCACACATGAAATTATCGAAATGCTGGAAACCTTACCTCTCGACCATCATCACTGTGCAGAATTGACCGTAGGTACATTTTATCTGGCTCTGACTGAATTAAGGACCAGGTAGATGTTCGTCATTTACTGTCACCTGCTACCTTCGAGATTGATAATTCCACCGAATCTCCTTTGTTAACGAAGCTTGGAAGTTTATTTATACGTCTTCATCTTCGCTGCCTTGCATCTCTGGTGGACGAGTCAATTGCAAAATTGAGGTGATACTGTTTTTCATGTAAGCCTTTGATCTCGTTCTCCATCAAGTTTTGGCAGAGTTTTGAAATAATCAGCGATGAAGGAATTCCCCTCTCAAGGCATATAGCTATGGATTATTGACTCTATACCCTGCTATACTGAGACTGGCCCGCATTTCTCATGAACATTGTGTCAGTTTGACTGTAGGCTAATAGCTGTTCGGTTTTCTGCCCTATTGGCAAAACTCCAATTTACACAATGTTCAGCAAAGCTCAGCCCATGCGGCGCCAACTCTTACAGTATTTTGGCAGCAAACATAACCAATTATAGTTTACTGCCAAAAACTTTTAACTTGACGCCGCCTGGATTGATGAGAATTTCGGGCTAGTTCTCACCATGAGATAGCAGCTGTATTGAGTTTGTGAGGGCAGGGGAAACACAGATTCCTCGCGCCCCTACGTTATTTTTGTCCCCCCTGAAGGGGCTGTCTTTTCCGGTTAGTGGTAAATAAACATGGCAACATCTACAGTCATTGAAGGTCTGAAGTTAAAGAGTGTTATCTCGCGATTTGAAAAGGAGTATGAATTCCCGGAGGTGGTTCTGAAGGTGTCCGAACTCCTTGAGGATGAAATGAGTACCGTCGCTGATCTGGAAGAGGTTCTTCGTCTTGATCCTATTCTTGCGAGTAGGATTATTTTTCTTGCGGGTAGTGCGTTTTTTGGTGGTCGAAATATTATCACCCTGGATCGGGCAATCGCATATCTGGGGCGAAAGAATATTTATAATTGCGTCATTATGGAACCGCTGCAAAGAATTTATGCAACTGTACGGACCTCATCTTTTCCTAAACGTAAACTCTGGATGCATAGTGTTGCTGTAGCAACCCTTGGGAGAATGGTCTCTGAGAGACTCTTAGGGGTGAATGGTGATGAAGCGTATATTATCGGTCTTATGCATGATGTCGGCTTATTAATTGAAGATCAGATGCTTGCTCATATCTTCCCGAGGGTATATGACCAATGGACATCAGATGAACCGGATATCATCCAGCATGAAACAGTACATCTGGGCATTACCCATTGTAGCCTGGGTGAAATATTCAGTAATAAAATGAAAATCGTCGGTGACATTGGTGAGACAATCAGGATGCACCACACTATGGATCACACGCTTGCTCCGGACTCCAAAATCGGCGTTTTGCAAATCACTGAGTATTTGTCAGAATTTGTCGGTTATGGCCTAAAAGACGAAGTTATTGCTCCGATCGGTGATTCACTCAAAGATCACCTTCTTGAGGCCGAGGACGAATATCAGGAGATACTTGAAGCCTTTCCTGAAGAAATCAAGAAGGCTGAAGAGATACTTTTGCATAATGTTTGAAAACAGGACCCGGTCTGTCACTGTTGAAGACCGGGCCTTGCAGATAATGGTGGGTGAAAAGTTTAACTGAATACCGGGCGGGGGAGCACCTTGGCCTTCTCGGCGATTTCGGGTACTTTATGCTCCCACTCGATGGCCATCATATGTACACCATGAACGCCCTTCATCTCTTTAAATTCTTCAATCTGTTCGCAGGCGATTTTAATACCCTCGTCTGCGACCTTACCTTTTTCGACACCTTTTAAACGTTCGATGATTTCATCCGGAACATCCATTCCGGGAACCTTGCCTTTCATATACCTCGCCATACCGATACTCTTCATCGGCGTGACTCCGGCCAGGATATATACTTTTTCGGTGAGGCCTTCTTCATTGGCAACACGCATAAACTCACGAAACCTGTCCATGTTGTAAATACACTGCGTTTGTATGAAGTCAGCACCAGCTTCAATTTTTTTGGCTAACCGGTCAATGCGCCATTCATAAGGTTCAGCAAAAGGATTGCTGGCAGCGCCGATAAACATTTTGGGTGGGTGATCGATTTCGCCTCCGCTCAACATGAGACCCTCATCACGCATTTGTTTGACCATGGCTATCAATTGAGTGGAATCGATATCAAAGACTCCTTTGGCATCGGGATGGTCTCCGAACTGTTGATGGTCCCCTGATAGACAGAGCATATTTCGTATACCCAGTGCTGATCCGCCGAGAATATCAGCCTGCATGGCCAGGCGATTTCGATCCCTGCATACCATCTGATAATTAGGTTCAAGCCCTTCTCCTAACAGAATTAGAGATGCCGCCCAACTGGACATTCTCACCACGGCGGTTTGATTGTCCGTGATATTGACGGAATCTACGTTTCCTTTTAGAAAACGAGCCTTTTCTTTCACTTCTTCGGTATCGGTCCCCCTTGGGGGACCAAGCTCTCCGGTGAAGGCAAATTCTCCCGATTTCAGGACCTTTTCCAAGTTGCTTGCAGAATTACTATGTGTTTCAGTGTTCATAGGTGATCCTCTGGTTCTTGATAGTTGTAAGAGGAAAAATGAATTAGTTCTCGTTCCATTACTTTGTCATAGGTTCCGGTTTCTTGTATCCCGGTTGAAGCAGATCCCTCGGAGATTGATCCTTCCAGCCACGAGTAACGTTTATGCTTCTAATGGCATCCAGCCGGTTCTGGCCGGAAAGTCGGTGATAAATCCTGTGCCAGGCACATGGCTGTTCGTCACCGATCTCACAACTACCCTTATTGGTTCCTCCACATGGACCGTTCAGCAAGCCTTTTGCACATAAGGTGATCGGACAGATGCCCCCTGTGAAGCCCAGAACACACTGACTGCAGGAGCGACAACGCTCTTCATACCAGCCCACGGCCTGATTGACTGCCAGCCCGCTGGTATCAACCGCGGGAAAAGTTGGAATAAGCGGATACCTTTCAGCGAGAAACTGAATGCCAACACCACATGCCATGGACATCAGTGCATCGTACTCTCCTTCTTCAATGATACTGTCGAGTTCGGCGAGGTACTCGCGGTCACATTGTCTCTCTATGGTGTGGCCGTGAATATTGATGGGATCATCGTCGAGGCGTCGTGTCATCTCAAGTTCGGTATTCAATAAGTCAACTTCCTTTTCACCGCCTGTCAAACAGACGGAGACGCAGGTTCCGCAACCGACGTTGAGGACCTTGTTATACCCCTGCAGCATCTCTTTGATCTCGGCAAAGGGTTTTCTATTCGCAACTATCATAAAAATATCCTCCAAAACGGACCGGGATGTGTTGTATGCACAAACTCTCCCGGTCCTAAAAAGATGCTACAGACCGATGTTTGCGAGATCCGGCCCAAGGTATATTCTTTCGTTTTCACCAAGCATCCCCATGGACAAACAGATGAGTGTCCAGAGATGCAAGGTGTGGAAATCGCCTTTATAATGCTCAGCCAGGTCATGCACCTGTGCATGGCAGTTGTGGCACGGGGTGATGGCATACTGAGCCCCTGTGTTCTGAATCTGGTCGAACTTTATCCGGCCATATTGACGGCGCTGTTCGGGAAACCCCGACTGCAGAAAACCACCACCACCGCCGCAACAGTAGTTGTTGGACTTGTTTGGTGCCATATCGATGAAGTTTTCCTCACCGACAACCTTTTTCACAACATAACGCAGGTCGTCGGCCACGGGGTCTCCAAAGGCTTTTCTGACCAGCTGGCAGGGATCCTGAACAGTGAAGGTCACTTTCAAGTCTTTGTTCCAGTCGGAGCTGACCGGCAGTTTTCCTTCCCTGATCCATTTCGCGTAATATTGAATGATGCTGGCAATCTCGAAGTTGTGTTCAATGTTGAATTTTTTCAGTCCGGCCCGGACTGCAAATAGTTCGTGGCCTCACTCCGTGTTGAGCCACACCTTGCAGCCAAGATCATCCACTGCCTTTGCCTTCACCCGGATGATATGTTCCCAGTTCTCATTGTCAGCAAGAAAGAGACAGTAATTCTCCGCTGCCCATCCTTTGGAGCCATACGTCCAGTCAGCGTCCACCTTGTTCAGGATTTTCCAGAGCGGAACCATTTCATCTGGTTCGGTCATCGGCTCCCTTGAGTTCTGGTTGAGGTAAAAATATGATCCCTCCTTGTCCATAGGGGCCAGCAGTTTCTCAAAGCCGGGTTGGTCCGCACGAACTTCTTCGGCGACATCTTCAACCACAAAGCGCCAATCTTCTTCGCTGGCACCCATGGCACTGCAGGTGTCGCTGCGCAGGGCCATGTCACATGAGCCAAGGATACCTTTAGGGCGCTCTTCTCGAGGCCTAGCAGCCCGCAGGTTGAAAACCAGCTGGGGGATATCAATTTTCATCGGGCAGACATAAATACAGCGCTGACACATGGTACACATCCAGGGCCAGTCGGAGGCCATGAGCTCCTTGTCCATACCCATGGACGCCATGCGTAACATTTTTCGTGGGTCCAGACCTTCCAGGCCCGTTGCAGGGCAGCCGGAAACGCAGGCCCCGCAGGTCAGGCACAAGTCAAGGTTGCCGCCTTCGGGCAGCAGGCTTTTGACCTGGTCCATGAACCTGCTTTTCTTCTTACCGCTTATTCGGATTGCTCCTTCATACATAATTAACTCCTTTCATGAAGTGCCGTTATTTTCGAGGTATCCTTTAAAAGTTTTTTGTAACCAGTTTAATCTACCAAGCTATGCAGGTTCAGCAGCCTTTCTTGGTTTAGCCTTTAAGGGATTAGGTCCAAGCGATAGAATATGTTCGGTCATCTCGTTGGCATATTTGGCAAAAGTAGGTCCTTCGCCCGATGACAGGTTATACATCCTGACCCGGTCGCCTTCGATACCGATCTCCTCCAGGAGAGCATGGATGTGTTCGACACGTTCTCGACATCTCAGATTTCCCTCGTTGTAATGACAGTTGCCTTCAAGACAACCAACGCAGTAAGCGCCGTCTGCACCTTCCTGAAAGCACTTAAGCAGGTACATTGGATCCACTTTACCGGTACATGGAACACGGATTATTTTAATATTTGCTGGGTACGTCAGTCTCATCGAACCTGCCAGGTCCGCAGCGGAGTACCCTCAGTAGTCGCAACAAAATGCTACAATAGTTGGTTTGAAATCAGCCATTATACTTCCTCCGCCAGCAGAGTTTCAATCTCGCAGGTAATTTGGTTGTCTTCATAGTTGTTGAGGTTGATGGTTTGTCTTGGGCAGACGCAGGCGCATACCCCGCATCCTTGACAGAGTGCAGGATCGATTTCGATCTCACCTTTATTCACATTAAACTGTGGTACATCAAACGGACAGGACCGGACACAGGTCAAACACTTGACGCAATTCTCTGGGAACACCTCAGCTTTGATGGCCGACAGCTTGATCTCATCTTTCGAGAGGATGGTAACTGCCCGCGATGCAGCAGCATTTGCCTGCACGATTGCCTCAGTGACCAGTTGTGGGCTGTGGGCCGTACCGCATAAAAAGATGGCCTCGCTCCCCATATCCACAGGTCTCAACTTGACGTGTGCTTCAAGGAAATACCCTTCCGGGTTGGCATTTAGTTTCATCTTGCTGGTAAGCTCATCGGAGAGGTTTGGTATCAGGCCAGCAGAAAGTGTCAGGATGTCAGCACATATTTCGATATCCCTCTGCAGGACATGATCCTTAACCGTTACCAGCACGCCTTCCTCTGAAGCCTTCGCCACGGGTGGGTGGTCTTTGTCAAAGCGGACAAATATGACCCCTTGCTTTCTTGCCTCGGTGTAATAGTTTTCCATCTGGCCGTAGAGACGCATATCACGATAGAGAAGAAACACCTGGGTATCAGGACTGGATTTTTTAATCGCCAGCGCATTCTTTACTGCGGACTGACAGCAGATTCTGGAACAGTTGGGCCGCTCCTCATTGCGAGAGCCCACGCACTGGATCATGACGACAGTATCAAGATCGGCAACACCTTTGTCGGCAAGCCTGTCGCTCAGCTGGAGCTGGGTGATTACACGATCGTCTTCACCGTAGAGATATTCCTTCGGTTTGTATTCGGTTGCACCCGTTGCTACTATGATGACACCGTGGTGGATTTCCTGTGCCTCAACGGCTGCACCAGCACGAACACTGGTCTTGAAGTTACCCTGGAAACCTTCAAAATTGACGATCTCGGATTCAGTGAGAACGGTGATTTTGTCATCCGAGTTTACCTCAGTGGCAAGCTGACCGACATACCCCCTGACGTCGTCACCTTCGATGGTATGATGCAGTTTATTACCCAGTCCGCCAAGTGCTCCCTGCTTCTCAATGAGGGTGGATTCAAACCCTTGTTTTGAGAGATTAAGGGCGGCGTTCATGCCGGCTATACCACCACCCAGCACCAGAGCATGCTTGTTGACGGGGATGACCTTACCATGAAGCGGCTTCAGTGAAATAGAGCGGGCAACAGCCATGCGAACCAGATCCTTGGCTTTTTCTGTTGCGAGATCAGGAGTATCGGAATGCACCCAGGAATCCTGGTTCCTGATATTGGCCATCTCGAAAAGATACCTGTTGAGACCGCATGATTCCAATGTTTCCATAAACATCGGTGCATGGGTTTTTGGGCTGCAGGAGGCAACAACCACCCGATTCAATTTTTGCTCAAGGATGGTATCCTTGATTTTGGCCTGGGTATCCTGGCTACAGGTAAAGAGATTGTTATCGGTAAAGACGACCCCCGGCAATGTCTCTGAATAGTCCTGTAATGCAGGAACATCAACAACACCGGCAATATTGGAGCCGCAATTACAGACGAAGACACCAACGCGGGGTTCCTGATCGGAGATATCGATTTCTTCAGGTATCTCAATGATTTTTGTATCGGTACCCCGTGCTTCTGCTATCTGGCAACCGGCAAGACCTGCTGCGGCGCTTGCTTCAGTTACTGAGAACGGAATATCCTTTGGTCCCTGGAAGGTTCCGCAGGCATAGATACCCGGCCTCGTGGATTCAAGGGGATTGAACGTCTCGCTTTTGAGGAAATTGTTCTCGTTTACACTGATCCCAAGATTTTCCGCCAGTTCAAGTGTCTCTTTCGGAACTTCAAGGCCGACGGAGAGAACGAGCATATCGAATTCTTCATCGATCATATTGCCATCTTCATCGGCAAAGCGTAGGATGAGACTTCTATTCTCCGGATTCTCTGTTACAGAGTGGATCCGCGCTTTAACGAACCGGATGCCTTCCCGATTTTTAGCGCGGTCGTAGTACATCTCATAGTCTTTACCGTAGGAGCGAATATCCATATAGAAAATAGCTGCATCGAGATCATAATCGGCGTGTTCTTTGGCGATCATTGCATCCTTAATCGCGTACATACAACAGACGGAGGAACAGTAACTGTTTCCGCATTTATTGTTGTCTCTTGAGCCGATACACTGGAGCCATGCAACTTTCTTAGGTGCCTCGTGATCAGATGGTCGAGTCAGGTGACCCTGGCAAGGGCCTCCGGAACTGAGCAGTCGCTCGAATTCCAGGCTGGTCACTACATTGGGGTTTTTCCCGTACAGATAGATGTCTGAAAGTGGACTGGGATCGTATGGTCTGGCACCGGTGGCGAGAACCACGGAACCGACGGTGAGATCCTTGTCAACTGCTACCTGGTTGTGATCAATGGCGCCGGCAAGACAGGCATCCTGGCATTGGTAACACTCCGAGCAAATGCCGCAGCTCATACATCTGTGCGCTTCTTTCTTTGCCATGTCCTCGTCAAAGCCGTAAGCAACTTCGAGCCAATTACCTGCGCGCTCATCGGGAGAGCGGTGTTCGGCTTTGACGCGTTCAATGATGCTTTCACCTTCAGTAGCAGGGCGGACGTATTCCCAGACCGTTTCACGACCTTCTTTCAGGTCCATGTTGTTGATAAAACGATCGATGGAAATTGCAACTTCCTTACCGCAGGCAACTGCGTCAACAACAGACTTTGGTCCATAGAAGGCGTCGCCGCCTGCAAAAACCCAGTCAATGGGAGTCTGCAGCGTGATCGGGTCAGCTTCCAGACCACCGGGACCTGAGATGCCTATCCCTTGCTCGGTGATGCCTTCTAGGTCGGCGCTCTGGCCGATGGCCATGATGACCGTATCGGCGTTAAAGGTCTGACAGATGCTTTCGTCGTATTCCGGACTGAAGCGGCCGTCTGCATCAAAGACCTGTGTACAGCTCCTGAATTCCATACCGGAAATTCGATTACTGGAATTGTCGAGGAATAAGTTTCTGGGCCCTAAACTGTTGACGATCTCGATGTCATCTTCCAGCGCCTCTGCGATCTCATATTCCCAGGCGGGCATTTCGTCACGGCGTTCCAGGCAGATAAGTGTTACCTTCTCGGCGCCAAGACGTTTGGCAACTTGGGCCACATCGACGGCAACGTTTCCACCGCCCACAACCACGACTTTTTTGCCTATTTCAATTTTTGAGCCTTTCGAGGCTTCACGTAAGAAATCAACACCCTGCAGAACGCCCTCAATATCTTCGTTTTCTATACCGAGCTTTCTCCCAGCGTGCAAACCGATAGCAAGAAATGTGGCGGAATAGCCATCTGCCTTCAGGCTTTCAAGGGTAACATCCTTACCGAAGGTGACACCGCATTTGAGATCGGCACCCATCTTCTCAACCATCTTAACTTCGTTTGCCAGGATATCTCGAGGCAGACGATATTCGGGGATGCCGTAACGCATCATACCGCCTGGTTCATCCTGCTTTTCAAAAATGGTGACATGATACCCTTGTCTGAGCAATTCATAGGCGGCGGTAATACCCGCGGGTCCAGCTCCGATCACGGCTACCTTCTCACTGCGCTTAGATACCTTGGGCGGGGGAATGTACATCTCTTCCCTTTCCAGCTCAAAGTCCCCAAGGAAACGATGCAGTTCGCGGACGGCCAGTGACTGGTCGACCTGGGCTCGTGTACATTCACTTTCGCATGGATGGTGACAGACCCGGCCGCAAATTCCGGGAAACGGATGTTCTTCCTTGAAAAGCTTTAAAGCTTCTTCATGCCTGCCGTCGTTGATCAGGGCGACAAAACCCTGAATGCTTACGTGGGCGGGGCAGGTGGCCTTACAGGGGGCGGTTCCATCTTTGTTAATACCGAAGGCGCCGGGGATTGCCTGCGGATACATTTTATAGATTGCTTTACGAAAATCGAGTCTTTCGTTGTACTCGTTCGGGAGGGAAACAGGGCAGACCTTTTCACACTCGCCACAGCTCGTGCATTTTAACAGATCTACATATCTTGGTTTCTTATGAATTTTTGCGGTAAAATTTCCAGATTCGCCTTCTACGCCTAGAAGCTCAGTGTCTGTTAATAGCTCAATATTTAGATGCCGGCCGACCTCGACCAGTTTAGGTGAGATAACTCACATCGCACAATCATTTGTCGGAAAGGTTTTATCGAGCTGTGACATTACCCCACCGATAGCGGGGGATTTTTCAACAAGGTAGACGTAGTAGCCGGATTCAGCCAGGTCAAGCGATGCCTGCATGCCTGCAATACCAGCTCCAACAACCATAACTGATCCACTTTTATCGTTCGTGCCAGATGCCATTGATGACTCCTTTAGTGCTTGTGGTAAGTATTTTGGTATACCTCTTAATCGATATTATCTGATGCAGCAGACTCCTACGAAAAATCACCGATTTTCGCGGATAGATTTCCTGCTGGGAACACCTCCTTTCTTATTCACAAATTCTATATTATTGCAACGGGGTGATAATGAGAACTTTTCGGGAAGCGCTAATAATTGGCCAGCCCTACCATTGCCTTTTTATCTCAGAAAACGATGCTAGCGTAAAATTAAATATATATCAATAAGATTGATACATTGCATGCCATTATCTTGGGTTATTGTTGGCTGTCCCATGACTCTATCGAATGAATGCAGCAAAAAGGTCTTTGCAAAAACCACGT
The DNA here is from genome assembly GCA_033852035.1 of Desulfocapsaceae bacterium. Classification (GTDB taxonomy): domain Bacteria; phylum Desulfobacterota; class Desulfobulbia; order Desulfobulbales; family Desulfocapsaceae; genus Desulforhopalus_A. The sequence goes on from JAWSVG010000061.1 coordinate 42,925, forward strand.
TATTGCTGTCTGGGGTTCCAAAGTACTGAATATGAGTTAGATGGGGAATGTGTGGATGAACGTAATGCTACGAATGCTTACGGAGCTTCTCCAGGCTCTGTTCTCGCAAAGCGAGCGGGCTATCATTTTTTTCTTTCGATTCTTTTCAAAAAGAGTATGGTCGCACCCTTTTTAATAATGATTAGTGTACCAGATTAAGGCTGTTTAAAAAATGAAGGTGAATATACAATGAGCCCGTTGATTTACTGCTCTTTTGCCCAATATCGGCGTTATTAAAAAAAACAATCCTCGGAGGTAAGCGACGACTCCGATATCAACTATATGCCTGTGTTTGTTTTTTTCGAATGCCTTGGAGCCTGGGCTTACCTGATCTCGGACAAAACACTTAGTAAATCAACAGACTCATACAATAAAGAAGAGGAAATGAAATGACTCATACCCCCAGTGTAAAAACTATTTTGTATGCATCAGATCTTGGAGGTCAAACTCGACCGGTCTTCAGGCATGCACTTGCAATGGCAAAACAATACAACGCCAAAATTGTGATGCTCCATGTGGTTGAACCGATGGATGAATCCGCAAAGGCCATCGTGAGCGCCTATTTATCGAAATCATTGACTGAAGATGTGCAGAAAGAGGCAATGAAAAAGACCCTGAAAAACATGAAGGAAAGGCTTGAGAAATTCTATACCGAAGAGGAGTCTGAAGGTGATTATTCTTCTCTTGTCCAGGAGGTTCATGTCGTGAGCGGCAAGCCCAGCGAAGAAATCTTACGGGTTGCTGAAGAGGATCATGCCGATATGATCATTATGGGTAAGTCCACAAGGAAGGTTCGCGGTATTCGGGTAATGGGTTCTACTGCTAGAAGAGTAAGCCGGATGTCTCGTATCCCTGTCCTGGTTGTTCCTAACTTCTGATACGGCAATTACTTCAAGCTTTCAACTCAAGGGTGGCTGTATGTAAGAATTTTATCAGAGATGCCATCTTCCGACTGAGGTTTCCAGTGTTCTGGTCCGGGCACTGGAAACATTCTCAAGTCTCTTCTGAAAATGTTCTTTTTTCCCTCCTCATCATTGCAGCAACCTCATACCATAAGGTCTTTATACAGCCTTCCCGGTTGATGGAGTCATAATATGTCTTGGCGAAGACCAAGGGATCTATTAAAATTATACCCGGTAACTGAGTTTTATTGGCAACTATTCTGACTGAGAGATCTCACTCCTAAGAAAAAGGGACCGAATGAGCCGAGCCATTACTGCTGTATTACTGATTTGCTGCATCCTGGTCCTGATCGGAGGGTGCGCCAAATTACCTGACAATTCTGAACGTTCATTTTCTTATGCGTATACAGAACCCGATAACACAACTATCAGCAAAAATACTGAAGAACATTTTGACGCCAATCCAGGCGAATCAGGTTTTTTACTTCTGAAAGATGGCATGGATGCCTTCGTGGCAAGGGCAGTCCTTGCCAATGCGGCCGAACATACGATAGATGCACAATATTATCTACTTCATCAGGATACTATCGGAGGTCTGTTCATTGATCAGCTCTTAAAAGCCGCTGATCGTGGAGTGCGTGTGCGATTACTCCTTGATGATATCGGTCTGGAAGGTCGTGATTTCAACCTTGAAATAATAAATGAACATCCAAATGTTGAGATTCGTGTTTTTAATCCTTTTGGCCGTAATACAGGGCGTACATTCCAGTTCCTGACAGGGTTCGGCAAGCAGACCAGGCGATCTCACAATAAGTCATTTTCCATTGATAATGTTGCAACCATCCTTGGTGGGCGTAACATTGGTGATGAATATTTTCTTGCAGACCCACAATTCGCTTTTCTGGATCTTGATGTTTTTATAATTGGCCCTGTTGTTAAAGAGGTGTCGTACTCATTCGATAAATACTGGAACCACGAATTGAGTTTTCCGATCTCCCTACTGATAAAGCAGAAGCCCACAGCTGAAGAAAGCAGACGTGCCATGGAGCGTTTTACCCTCTTTATTCAGGGTCAAGAAGAGTCGGCGTACGTCAAACGTCTGAATACAACAGACCTTGCAAAAGCACTGAAAGAGAATGCTGTTAACAATATATGGGCTACAGGTCATGTCGTTGCGGATGATCCGGAAAAGCTGGTCACTGACACGAGTGACACAACATATCATCTCTTGGAGCAGCTGTGGCCATATTTTACAAGCATTCGGAGTGATCTTCTTATCTATTCTCCGTACTTTGTCCCAGGAAAAGAGGGAGTTGCTTTCTTCAAAGAGCTGCGTAGCCGGGGTGTCAGAGTACGGATTCTCACTAACTCACTCGCCTCAACCGATGTGCCAGTGGTTCACTCGGGCTATGCAAACTACCGGCGGGCACTCTTGAGGATGGGGGTTGAACTCTATGAACTCAAAAGAGACCTTGGAAAGGATATTCAAAAAGGCGCGTTTTATGAATCAAAGTCCAGTTTGCACGCTAAGGCTTTTGTTCTCGACAAGGAAAAAGTTTTCATAGGTTCTCTTAACTTTGACCCTCGCTCAGTTGTTCAGAACACGGAGATTGGCATTGTTATAGACTCTGCGGAAATTGCAAACCAACTGATAGATCCTTTTGACAACCACATAGCAGAGGTTGCTTTTCGTCTGGAGTTGAAAAAAGATCAGGATAATTTTGAGTATATTGTCTGGCATGGCCTTGTTGATGGAAAGCAGCAGACTTTTTTTGCTGAACCTTTCACCAGTCTTTGGCAAAGGTTTATGGTGAGGCTTTTGCGGTTGATCCCCGCAGAATCACAACTCTAACACTGGTAAACGGTAAGTAAGTACCTTGTGAGTGCTTATGACCATTTACTATAAAATCGGATCCGTAATTTCTTCGTTTTTTACTACAGCTTTTACGGAGTAAGGTACTATTACTAGGCTGTCCGAGAAGAGGATTTTCGAAGTCTCCGCTTATCTGGTTAAAATCGAGAAATTATCACCAAATAAGCCAATGACAGTAACCTTCTTTTTATTGGCTACTGTCATATTTAACCGATATTGAAAATATTATTTTTCAATCGCCCATACCAACTTTGGCTTGCAATAGATATCTGTTAAGAATCTCTACTGTCTTTGCTTGCTTCTCTTTGGAAGTGAATGTCTGGTTAGTATATATATTATTTAATTTGGCTGCGATTCTATCAGCTTCGTGGTCAATGTGCAGCTTCAAATGTTTTTTATAATCACTCGTATGAGCTTTCGGATCTGAGCAATACCAGTCTCGTCCGGTATCACCAGCTCCCTGTGCTATTATGGGTGCCGGAAGTGTTAATATGATACTTACAACAAGAAGTCGCCTCCATTTTTCATTTTTCCAAAGCATCGTAAAATTCCTCCTAAAAATTGGCTCGTGCCTGTCAATAAATGGCCATTTTCCCCTAACTCTTCGTTGCTCTCGATTTTTGCAATGCCTGCTCAGCTGCAATTGTGATTGGCTCCATGCTTGGTTCAGAAGAGATATCAGGATTACAGGCAGAAGTAAAAGTTGTCAGTTCTGAAATTGTTCTTCCGCCAAGGATAAATGCAGAAATGGCATCGATTTCTCTAGCTGGTGCGATAGAATGACTGACTATCTGTCCCCCAACAAGTTTCTCTGTTGATTTGTCAAACACCAGTTTAAGTTTCCATGGTTTCATACCAGGGATCATGCCATGTTTACTTCTTGAATCGACCACAGCACACACTGTTTCAATACCTTCTTTAGCTGCATTAGATTCAGTAAGGCCAGTAGCAGTTATGGTCATGTCAAACATCTTGCACCCTCCCGCGTCAAGTACACCAGGGAATTCGACTGTAAAGCCTGCTAACCTTTTAGCTGCTAATCGACCTTGGACTACTGCCGGACCACGAAGCTGTCCAGGAGTAGGTCGTTTTGTGATAAAATTTATTTTTTCTACACAATCTCCACCGGCAAGAATGCTCGGGTCTGAAGTTTCTTGAAACGTGTTCACTTTAATCCCAAACTGTCCCATCTCGAGCCCTATATCTTTTGCAAGTTGAATGTTAGGGCGGACTCCAACATTCATAAAGACGATGTCAGCATCAAGTGTTTTTCCCGATGATAGTTGGACTCCCACGACCTTACCGTCCTTTCCTATGAGCCTTTCGACTTTTTCTTCCGTTTTAATATCCAGCCCTTTCTCTTCAAGGTACGCTCGAACGGAATCGGACATGTCTTTGTCGAGCATGAGAGGTAGTGGACGGTCCATTAATTCAATTACAGAAATATGGAAGGCATTTGCCATGGTCTCTGCCAAAAGAGAGGCGATTTCCATACTTATGAAACCAGCCCCAATAAATATAATATTTTTGTTAATATCAACATCTAGAGAAGCTTTGATTCTTTCAGCATCAGGAAGTCCTCGCAATGTCATTACGCCTTCCAGGTCATTTCCTTCAATAGGTGGAATAAATGAACTGGAACCTGTGGCCAGGTAGAGTTTGTCATAGTTGAACACTTCTCCTTTTGACGATAAGGCAGTTTTGTTTGAGGTATCAATTTTGGTCACTTCATCATGCACAACATGTATTCCCATACCCTGAAGCATTTTATCAGGGACTACAATTGATTCGCTGCTAGCCAGACCGGCTATTACGTGTGGTAGCGCTCACCTGACGATAAAGAATTCTTCCTTTCGAATAACGGTAACATCCACCTCTGGCATCAATTTCTTTGCCATCATGGCTGCTGGCCCACCTGAACCACTACATCCAACAATCACCAATTTTTCACCCTTTTTCATAGCAGCTCCTTTTCGTTATTATTTAAATTTGCTAGCGTACCGATTACGTGATTTTTTTTGCAATTATTAGTGTTGTGCTAAAATCTTCCTGAAAGCTCAATCATTCGTCACTTTAGTCGCTTCATCCATCCCAACTGTCTTTTTTGTGATGAACCAGATTATGCACGATGAACGAAACTTGCAGTACAACTTTGGGTCGCTGCAGCGGATGCATTCTTCACATAAAGAAACGTTATGTTTTAAGCAAAGATAGCTGGTTTCACGATGAGGGTGATTGACACATGTCAGCATTGCAACTTATCCTCACTTGTAGCATTACTAGTTATACTGGAAAGCATATCTCCCCTAACAATGTATTGATGTTTTCGATAGACTGTAATCCCACCAGACGCCTGATTTCTTTTCTTTTCTTGTACAGTATTAATGTAGGAACAGTCTGAATATTGCACTTCCGGGATATTCTCGGATTTTTTTCAACATCTACCAGTGCAATTATTATGAGCCCATTGTGTTTTCGAAAAAAATCTATAAAAACCCTATGCTGACTCCGACATGGAGCTGATCGGGGAGTGCCAAAAAATATCAAACTCAATTCTTGTTGTGAAACTCTCTCGAGTTCATCAGAATTTGACAGTGTTAGTATCTCGGCCATATCCGCACCCACAACATATTTTCTAAATTTTGTCGGCAATATCCTCTTGCAGAACTGATACAAACAATTTTCATGCCAAAACAGCAATGTTAACCTAACTGCCTACTGTGACAAGATATATTTAGAATTTGGATATGACTGTGTTTGCTGGAGATGTTCAGGAAAACAAGGTAACGCTACTGTGGCGCTTAAGAGGATTTGTTCAATTACGATTAACAGTAAGCCTTTGAACTCCAAATGGTTATAATGTTTTCTATATCGATGAAAGTATTATGTTGTAATAATAGCTACTTATGTTTCTTTTACACATTCTCTACTGATTCGTCCTAGTGCGTAGTATATTGACAAATTGTTTAAAATGTTGAATTATGTAACGGTAATGGTTGTAACGTTACCGTTACATGGTGGAGGATTACAGTAGACTATGGATTCGAAAATACATGAAGTTTGGAACCGACGCTTTCTCAGTAGGATTATTGACTCTATGGCGGATGGAGTTTTTACCATGGACAGCCACGGTAACATTACCTCCTGGAATAGATCAATGGAACGGATTAGCGGATATACTGCAAAGGAAGCCTTGGGCAGGCGTTGTGATTTGTTACATTGCAGTCGTTGTTTTGGCGAAAACTGCCCTGCAAATATAAAACGATGCAAAATCTTTGAGCAAGAACATGTTGAAGTTAAAGAGTGCTATGTGCGCCATAAAGAAGGATATGACGTACCAGTTATAAAAAATGCTAGCGTGGTCAAAGAAGAAAATGGGACTATTCTTGGAGTGGTTGAAACGATAACTGATGTGACTGAACTCAACCAGGCGCGCAAGAGAGCTGAAGACGCCGCACTCCGGTTAGGGGAAATCCACCGGCTGGATAACATTATTGGCAAAAGTCAAGAAATCCGAGATGTTTTTGCTGCAATTAAAGCAGCTGCTGATAGTGATGCTACAGTTATAATTCAAGGTGAAAGCGGCACCGGGAAGGAAATGGTAGCTGGGGCTATTCATTTTAACAGCATTCGTAAGGATAAACCGTTAGTAACTGTCAATTGCAGCGCTCTCACAGAATCTCTATTGGAAAGTGAACTTTTTGGCCACGCCAAAGGTGCCTATACGGGCGCTCTTCGAGATAGGATCGGCAGGTTTGAAGAGGCTGCTGGTGGTACTCTTTTTCTCGATGAAATTGGTGAGTTAAGCCCTTTTATCCAAGTCAAACTTTTAAGAGTACTACAGGAGCGTGAAGTAGAACGAGTTGGAGAGTCGAAAAAACGGAAAATTGATATTCGTGTGATTACAGCTACCCATCAAAATATTTATAATCTGGTCAGAGAAGGTAAATTTAGAGAAGATCTCTATTACCGCCTTAAGGTATTCCCGGTAACCATCCCACCCTTAAGAAAACGCAAAGAAGACATTCCTCTGCTGGTAAGCCATTTTGTTCGTATCATGAATAAAAAAACCGGTAAACAAGTTGTAGATACCTCACGAGATGTCATGGGTACTTTGATGGACCACTCATGGCCTGGAAATGTCCGAGAGTTAGAGAATTCAATTGAACATGCGTTTGTACTCTGCAAAAATGATAGACTCGAGCTTAAAGATATGCCTATTGAAATTCGTAGCAATGTCAAAAGTCAAATCACACGAAATAATAGAGCTAATGAACAGTCGTCGAAACATAGAGGGCTTACTCGGGAAGACCTACTCGAATTGTTGGCAGACTGTGACTGGAATAAAGCAGAAGTGGGTCGACGAGTCGGAGTAAGCCGCACTGCCATTTGGAAATATATGAAAAAATGGAATATTCCACTGCAACGTGATCAGTAGTGCAATACCCCACTATTCATTGATTTACCTGTATGGGGAATATGGACCAAGGCAGGTCATAAGTGTGTTCAGGTGCTATCGTTCCAATTATGATATCGAGATTTGGTTATTGCTGACAGTGTTTGTTCCACATCTCGTGCCTGTCATTTAAAGAGTATCCGTGATACTCTTTAAAAATAGGTAACCACCTAACCCCGATAAACGGGAAATAAGTCGGGACTCTTTTCAGTACTCGCTCGACGGGTATAAGGTACTAAAGGAACATAGGACACCATGATCCGTTTAATAGTCTTGCAAAAAATCAAAGGAGCTTTTACAGACTTACTGCCTATCGTCTTGGTGATCGCATTTTTCCAAATGATTGTTTTGCGACAACCACTACCTCAGATGGGGGAGGTTCTCTTTGGCGCCCTTCTTGTAGTTGCAGGGTTAAGTTTGTTCGTCCAGGGCTTGGAGATGGGACTGTTCCCCATCGGCGAATCCATGGCAAGGGCACTGGCAAGAAAAGGGAGCCTTTTTTGGCTTTTGACCTTTGCCTTCGCTCTAGGCTTTTCAACCACTGTTGCAGAACCTGCCCTTATTGCTGTAGCATCAAAAGCTGCAGAAATTGCTGGTCGTGGAGGAATTATTGCTCCCGATCCTGAATCTCTTAAGCAATATGCCTTTTGGCTACGCATGACAGTTGCTTTCTCTGTAGGACTTTCAATCCTTATTGGTGTCCTACGCATCATCCTTGGATGGCCTCTTCATTATCTCATCATCTCTGGCTATGTAGTGGTCATGCTCATGACTTTCATTGCTCCAAAGGAAATCATTGGAATAGCATATGATGCTGGTGGAGTTACCACATCCACCATCACTGTGCCCTTGGTAGCCGCTTTAGGAGTTGGTCTGGCTTCCTCCATCAAAGGCAGAAATCCTCTTGTGGATGGATTTGGACTTATTGCTCTAGCTTCACTTCTTCCCATGATTTTTGTTATGGGGTATGGACTTATCGTCTTTGGTTGAAAAAGGAATAAACAATCTTGGGATTCTTTACTGATTTCGGAGTCATAATTCTCAGTACCTGTCGAGACGTACTACCCATTGTCGTGCTCATTGTCGGCTTTCAGCTCTTGGTCCTTCGAGAATCCATCCCCAATCTGAGACGCCTGATTATTGGCGGTATTTATGTTGTGATCGGTCTGGCACTTTTTCTGGCAGGACTTGAAAAAGCTCTATTCCCGCTAGGCAAGATCATGGCAGCTCAACTCTCTGACCCTGATTTTATTTACGGGGTAGGTAAAGTGGTCACTCAGGCAGATTGGAAAGCATACGGTTGGGTCTATCTTTTTGCTGCAATGATCGGCTTTGCGACCACTATTGCAGAGCCATCTCTGATCGCGGTTGCATATAAAGCCAGTGAAGTCTCTGCTGGAACAATCAGCCAATGGGGATTGAGAATAACCGTTGCCCTGGGAGTATCCTTTGGTATCAGCCTTGGAACATTTCGTATTATTACCGGAACTCCTCTTTATATATACATCCTTGTCGGTTATATGATTGTCATTGTACAAACCATGTTTGCACCAAAGAAAATTATCCCTCTGGCTTATGACTCAGGGGGGGTAACAACCTCGACAGTTACAGTTCCACTAGTGGCAGCACTTGGCCTTGGACTGTCTGCAACTGTTCCTGGAAGGAACCCTGCTCTCGATGGTTTCGGCCTTATTGCTTTTGCCAGTCTCTTTCCAATCATTAGCGTTATGGGCTACGCTCAGCTAATAGATTGGAATGTGAAACGAAACAAAACAAAAATCGTGGAGAAGACTCATGCGCTTTAAACTCATTTTCGCCTCGGTAAAGGCGGATATCACTGATACGATAACTGATGCAGCAAAACAGGCGGGAGCTACTGGAGCAACTATTATTCCTGCCAGAGGAACGGGTATAAAGGAGGCAAAGACATTTTTTGGTCTTACCCTCGAAGCACAAACAGACATAATAATGTTCGTTGTTGAAGAACATTTAATCCCCAATATTATGGAATCTATAGAAAGAGCAGGCGAATTTCAAAAACCCGGGACAGGAATAGCCTTCGTCCTTCCCATTGAGCACGTCATAGGACTTGAAAGTCAAATAGAAAAATTCCAGGATGATGTTCGGAAAAGTTATTTTTGACAGTACTAGTAATTAAGCAGAGGAGACAAACAATGAGAGGCGACAACACTCCAATAGTCCGGGCCAAAGACGCGATGAGGGGGGATTTTGTGTCTATTGATGGTATGGCAACTGCGAAGGAAGCTGCTGCAACAATGCGCGCAGAAAACACACATTCTCTTCTTATTAAAAAAAGAGACGAGAATGATGCCTGGGGGATTTTAGTCTATCAGGATTTCATTACAGGGGTAATCGTACCCAGGCGCCGCTCAGAGGAGGTTAATGTGTATGAAATTATGACAAAACCAATTATCACGGTACCAGCTGATATGGATATACGTTATGTCGTTCGTCTACTTCACCGTGCCGGTATCCGAAGGGCTCCAGTCGAGGATAAAGGGGAACTTATTGGCATGATCTCTTTGTCATCGTTGATTCTTGACTATGATTTTTTCTAGACCTCAGTTTTGAGCTGATAGTGGATACTTATTTAATATTGGATTTCGTGGTCTTGAAATGTACGGTAATTGGTTTGTAAGGCGGGTTTGTCATTGGAAGAGAGGTCTTGGTGAAATGCAGGCGGTGATATTTTAGTACCTCACTCCGTAAAAGCTGCCCAAAAAAACAAGAAAATACGGATTCGAATTTATATCCTATGGTTATAAGCACTCACAAGGTACTTACTTACCGTTTGCCGGTGTTAGTGCATATATTTTTGAACCAACTTTTCTACGACGTCTGACTCTTGAACTTTTTTATTGTTTCAGTCGCTAGTCAAAACTATGGACTTTAGTCCAAGACTTTTAGTAACTCTCACCTATGAGGTCTTACAGAAAAACATCGCACAGTGTACATGATTTAAAAGTCCATCTGATTTGGATAACGAAATATCGCTATAAGGTTATGAACCCTGCGATTGCTATCCGAATTCGTGAAATCAGATAGTTATGAGTCGAAAAGTAGAATTTAGTTTGATTGAAACATTTGGCGCCCCTCCTTCTTCCACATAAAGATGTTTAAATTGATTCTTGTCAATGAGAGGCCATATTTTTTCTTTGTAGACAAAAGACCAATCATCTACAGGCAAGATATTGGGCATCAGGAAAGTGGGCTCTGTGAGAGTTAATTGGGGGCTTCTTATTCTATACATACATAGAACAAGGCTCACGTTCTGTCAAGCCCCTTGTGCGTAAAAACAACACTATTACAACTGGTTACGCTGGAGCTGTCATTGGGGCTTGGTAAATCAACAGACTCATTGATGGCGGTATTCCATTTGTGACATGGGACAAGTACGTTGACACCGCCAAGCTGGCCAAGATTGACACTGCGTTTTTTAGCCAAGAGATAACTGTCAATGGAAAAAAACAGTCTATTCGAGGGGGGAGAAAGAAATTACCTGCACCCTTGAAACAGCCGGCAATGAGGGCGGCAAGCAAGAGCTTAAGTTTAAGGTGAGACGAATTTACATCTGGAATAGAAGTTGTAACCGTAGAACATGTGAACTGGCCTGGACAGGTGATATGGAGCAAGTACAGCAGATTGTGCTCGGGCAATTTTGAACAGATGGAGAGCATCGGAAAACACTTTCAAGCACCTAAAAGATCGACACCCCTATCATTATCACCCTGGATTTACATCGAAAAACAACGACAACCAAGAGATAAGCAATCCTGATATCAAAGAGAATCAGGCATCAATCAAGTCGTTGCAAAAAAAAGCTTAGTAAATTATACAAGAAATTATCAAAGGCGAAGAGCGCTTTAAATAAAGATGGAACGGCCCGCCAGAATAGCGTTAAAGAGAAACTCAAAGTAGAAATCGCAGATCTTGAAGCTTAGGTTGAAACAATAAGACAAAAAAACATGAGCTACCAGAAAAAGTAGATGTCTCAGGATTAGAGAACTATGAATCCTATAAAACAATAGACAATGAAGGGAAAAATCTATTTGATTTTGTAACGAGTTCAGTGTGGAATGCGCGTAAGCAGATGGTCGAATGGTTGGGTCAGTCTTTTGACCAGGAGAATGAAGTAGTAGATTTGTTTTATGCCATTACGAATTGCCATGGCTGGGTGAAATCCAGCAAGAGTGAAGTCAGAGTCCGCCTGGAGCCAATGCAACAACCCAAACGACGCGCAGCCCAGGAACAACTTTGTCGCAAATTAACTTCCCTTGGCGCACGGCTTCCATCGGACAAATGGCTGGTTATAAAAGTTGGAGGTAGTCCATCCTGAAAGGTGTCCAAAAAATCAAGCCATTTGGGGACCTATTTCACGAGGTCTGCAATATCGTTTTGCCCAGAAGTGGCTATTTTCCGCTGGGGTGCACATGATGAATCACCTGTGAGCACTTCTGGTCGAACCCCCGACATGCCTCTTGATCAGCAATGGCGCTATGCCACGGGAAATCAGTGTGATCTGAACGAAGATCTTACTATCGGTG
>JAWSVG010000142.1:0-1010 GCA_033852035.1 Desulfocapsaceae bacterium
ATTGTACCCGAAAGTAAGTCCTCTTGTACCCAAAAGGATCCGGTAATGGCAACATTCAATAAAGTGCAAAGAAAAAAAGGCCTTGGTATCCAGGCTATTGTCCGTAAAAAAGGATACAAACCTATAAAGCGAACATTTGACACCAAGGGAGAGGCTAAATACTGGGCACAAGAGCAAGAAGCTCTCATTTATGCCAAAAAATACAAAGACCCTCGTTTAGCAGAAAAAGTGTCACTAGGCGAGGCCCTTGATAAATATTCCTGTTACGCCCCGGTAACAAGTGGAAAAGCGGCATCGACACTGGACCGGGAAAAAACATCAAAAGGGCACCTTAAAAGATTGCTTGGTGAAGACACCCCTCTCTCTGAAATAGCCACACCCACTGCAGCCAAATACCAAGAGTCCAGACTGACCGAGGGCTCCTCTGCCTCATCTATTCGCCAAGAGATATGTATGCTCTCAAAGATGTACCGGGTCGCAAGAACAGAATGGGGTCTTCCAGTAGAAAATCCAGTAGATGATCTCAAACGATTAGCACCACCTCCTGGCCGTGAGCGTTTCCTCACAGAAGCCGAGGCGATAACACTCCTTGAGGAAACTAAAAATACTACCAGCAAGATCTTTTATCCATACATCTTACTTTTAATGCACACAGGCATGAGAGCCGGGGAAGCCGCGAGACTTCAGGTGGGTAAGGTCGATTTTAAAAAAAGAACAATCATTATTGAGGAAACAAAAAGCGGGATTCCAAGAAAAATACCGCTAACAATGAGGGTCACAGAAGTACTGGAGAAACTGCCGACTTACAAAGACGGCTATTATTTTCTGCAGCCACACCACAGAAAAGCTAAAACGACGATATTGGCACCTGGTAGTATCTTTAGATCTGCCTGGGTGAGACTATGGAAAAGACTCGACGCAAAAGCTGCAGATAAAACAAACAATCCTGATTTTATCTCTATTGAGTATTTAAAAATCCACGATATTCGACATTATGGTGAGAGATATAA
>JAWSVG010000143.1:0-19085 GCA_033852035.1 Desulfocapsaceae bacterium
GCAAGTAAGTGCCTTAACCAAAGCAGTTTCTTTGAAAAAATAAGAAACTGATTTATAAGGCACTAAACTGACCGATCTGAGGCCATTACTTGTCAAACGGATTTTTAAGTAAAAGTGTTTCAGCGCGGTCCGGACCAACTGATATGATATCTGAAGGAATTCCGGTGAAATCTTCTATGCGTTTGATATAATCCTTGGCCTGAACAGGCAGTTCATCATATTCACGTACATGGTCAATCTCCTGTTGCCACCCTTCCAGACTCTCATACACTGGGGTAACTTCGCCAGCTTCAGTAATATTAGATGGCATCGCACTCACAGTTTTCCCGTTCATTTCGTATGCGTTTGCCATTTTTATCGTTTTCTGACCACTCAGTACGTCGAGTTTTGTAATGGCCAGACCAGTCAGACCGTTAAGCCTTGCTGCATCATTTGCCACGACACCATCAAGCCATCCGCATCGCCTTTTTCTACCAGTAGTGGCTCCAAATTCGTGTCCCTTTTCCTGAAGCTGGGTCCCAGTTTCATCAAAAAGTTCGGTTGGAAATGGCCCTGCTCCAACACGAGTTGTATACGCCTTCATAATTCCAACGACTGCATCGATATGCGCTGGTCCAAAGCCAGATCCGTTACAGGCATTGCCGGCAATGGTATTGGATGAAGTCACGAATGGGTAGGTGCCGTGATCGATATCAAGCTGTGTTCCCTGAGCACCTTCAAAAAGAATATTTTTATCAGCTTTCCTGCCTTTGTCGAGTTCCACTGAGACACTACCAAAGAATGGGCTCAATTTTTCTCTGTAGGTTTGGAACTGCCTATAGACATCGTCGGAATTTATAGGCGCGCAATTAAATTTTTGAGTCAGAAGAAAGTTTTTTTCATCGATGGCAACTTTTAGTTTTTCCTTGAACAGTGTGTCGTCCAGAAGGTCTCCTGCTCGAATGCCTGTTCGTCCGACCTTGTCCGTGTAGCAAGGCCCGATGCCCCGACCTGTTGTACCGATTTTTTTTGTATCCGAGAGTGCAGATTCACTGGCTTTATCAAGACTGGAGTGATACGGCATTATGAGGTGGGCTCTTTCACTGATCATGAGTCGTTCGGGGGTCACCCTCAGGCCTTGCTCTTTCAGCTGAGCAATTTCGTCGATCAAGACACCCGGGTCAACAATAACACCATTGCCGATCATACACATTTTATCCTGATAAAGGATACCGGATGGAATGATATGAAAGACAAATTTTCGTCCTTCCACCACCAGAGTATGCCCGGCGTTGTTACCGCCCTGAAAACGGACGACATAATCAGCGTAACGGGTCAACAAATCAACAATCTTCCCTTTACCTTCATCTCCCCATTGCGTACCTACAACCACCACACTGGACATCTAATATCTCCTCTCAGAGGTTTATCTTCTTCAAAAACGTGCAATATAAATATACTTGAAACCAGTTATGTCAATTTATAACCAGTATCTACATAACAATGTATAGGCCCTGCACGACGAATGAGAGTCAGTAAAAAAGTAGCTTCTTTCGCTAGCCCTTTTTTGTCACCAACTAACTGGAAATTTTAGTTATTACCAAGGATGTCGCAATAAAGCCAAGCCTTTAGCCCAATCACATTCACCATCAATCCGTCACAAGGCAAACCGCGAATTATAGTCAATTGTAAAAACAATGTCAATCAATGAATATTTCCACAAATTTATGGACGTAAGGTAAGTGTTGCCTTCTCTACAATCAAGGCTTTAACCGTAAGCGAGTGTGCTTATTATAGTGCAGCAAAATCGTCTTTCATTGACACACCTTTGCAAATACCTTACATTTGACTCCCTGTTCACTCACATAGTTTTGTTGACTGACACCTGAATTTTGCAATTGACACTACCATTTTATTTTACGCTTTTTGCCGATCCATACGGTAGATGGCACGCAATAGAGGCATATTATGTTTGGCATTGGTCTACCAGAGATGATCCTGATCATGGCGTTAGCCCTGATAGTAGTGGGTCCTGATAAACTCCCTGACCTTGCCAGATCCTTGGCCAAGGGTATCATGGAGCTCAAAAAAACAGCTGAAGGTTTAAAGGAGACTCTTGCCGAAGAAGGGAATCCTCTGGAGGAAATACGCCCAGATCTTGAAGAGGCCGCCAAAAACTTCCAAACTAATTTGCTGGACACCCCCCCCTACCAGAGAGAAGATGCAGGGGTGAGTGGAGGTGTGAACCCTCCGATTGACATGGATGATGCTGATAATGCTGCAGCTGCCTACCAGGATCTGATGAAACATACTACCAGGGAAGCAAGTCCCGAAATACACTCTCAGGTGTCAGCAGCAGACCTCAATGAAATCGACACACCCACTCCAACAACCGACAAAGGCGTGGTAGACAACACCAGTCAACAGCCGGTTGACTCAACAAAAACTCGCGGCGCAGAGTAACTTTTACTGACAATGGCTGAATACAATCTTCAAAAGACAATCCCCGTGCTGGAGAGGAGTCTCGAGTTTTTTCGCCCACACCACCAGGAGTTGCGAAAACGAGTCACCAAAATCTTAGTCTCAATAGTCTGCTGCACTATTGTTGCCTATATTTTTTCTGAACAAATTGCTGCACTCTTCATCTCTCCACTGTTCAATTCGAGCCCCCTGGTCGACAGGCTTGTTTACACGAACCTTCCCGAGGCCTTTCTGGCCTACATTAAACTTGCGGTACTTGTGGGTCTCATCGCCAGTCTTCCTGTGGTTCTTTACCAGGTTTGGATGTTTATCGCCCCAGGGCTGAGAGAAAATGAGAAAAAACTTGCCGTTATTGTGGTGTTCTGGGGCTCTGCACTTTTTGCCTGCGGTGCATTGTTTGCTTTTTTCGCAGTTCTGCCCCAAATGCTCAGTTATTTAATGAGCTATGCCAGTGATAACCTCGAACCTCTTCCAAAACTGGGATTATACCTGACGTTCATTGCCCGAA
Organism: Desulfocapsaceae bacterium; assembly: GCA_033852035.1. Classification (GTDB taxonomy): domain Bacteria; phylum Desulfobacterota; class Desulfobulbia; order Desulfobulbales; family Desulfocapsaceae; genus Desulforhopalus_A. Next base: position 2,969 of record JAWSVG010000143.1, read on the forward strand.
CTCTATTGACCTTCGGTCTCTCTTTTCAAATTCCTTTCCTGATGGTTATGGCCGGAAAAGGTAACCTGGTAACAGCATCCTATTTTAGAAAAAAGCGCATGTATTTCTATATTGCAATCATTGTCCTCTCTTTCCTGCTCACTGCCGGGGATTTTATGGCAACAGCACTGCTCGCAATTCCACTCTTTCTTTTATATGAGGTCGGCATATTCCTCAGCAGCCTCTTCAACAAAAAGAAATTAGACAACTAGTAAGTTCATTAACCAATTCAGGGCAACTTCTCTCCCATCTCCTGCTTCAAAAGACAGCAGGAGATGGCGGCCAGAGGCTTACCGTCATCATCATAATCAATGGTGGCCGGTTGTAATAGTTTGTTCATGACGCAGCCTTCCGCAATCTGTAACGTGAAGAAATCGCTTTCGGTAAGCCCTCCATTTTTAACGAAACAGTCGGCTTCGATTCGATAGGAATGGAGAGGATGATCTTCACACAATGGGCACTGGTACACTCTGCCGTTTGGGAAAATGAAGAAATTTTCAGCCACATTACCAGCACATTCAAACGGTTCCTCCCTCGAGAGGAACACCTTTGGATAGGTCACATAAATCCCCTTACTCGCAGCTGAACCAGCAACCGCAGGAACAATCTTCAGCCACTGTTCTTTACTTGCCTGTATAGTCTCTTCTGTCTTTTGGGCGGACTCTCCTCTCAGACCGATAACCTGAATAAAAAACTTCTTTACCCTGAGTTTTTCAAGAAGAGGAACCATACGGTGGAGATGCTCAATGTTTTTTCGGTTTACAGTGTAAATAACACTGACATTAAAACCTTTTTCTACGGCTTTTTCTATATTTGCAACACAGATATCAAATACACCCTGTCCTCGAAGTGCGTCGTTGATTTCAGCATCAGGCCCATCAAGGCTAAAACTCAGATAGTCAAGTTCTGCAGGACTGGTTCGCTCAAGCAGATCATTAAAGAGATAGCCGTTTGAATCAACTGTTACATAATAACCTGCTTCCTTGGCTGTCTTGATAGCCAAGGGCAAGTCCGGGTGCAGTGTCGGTTCCCCACCAAGAAAAATGATATTTGAAACCCTACCGGGCACAGCGAACAACCGAATCCACTTATTGATCTGTTCTATCTTGAGCGTCTCGGTGCCATGTTGTTCCTTATTAATATAGCAATGGCTGCAGGTAAGATTACACGCAGTCAGGATGTGAAAAAAAACATTTCGTTCACCTGGTTTAAAACCAACTGTTCGTGTGGGAGTATTCATTATGTAACCTATAATTCCGGGGGCTCATGCCTCAGGGTTGACGTATCGTATATTCTGCAAGAAGAGTATCTCTCAAATAAAAGGTCTCAGGAGAAGTAAAATATTTTTTAAAGAGTGTAAGGCTCTCTTCCCTTAAAACCCCACCTGTAATTTGAATGTTCAGATTTTTATAAAGGGGGGAAAGTTTTTCAAGAGGTAGATTGGTTCCACCACCCATGGCATCTTCGTAGCTGTAAACAAAGTTTCTCACACCATTGACAAGCAGTGTTGCAAAACACATGAGACAAGGCTCCATGGTTGAATACACAGTAACAGACTGAAGGTCAAGTTCTGCATCTGCATCCAGCAGTTCCCTTAACGCTCGTATCTCGGCGTGGTCCATCTCATTTACAGTGCCGAATGTATTGCTGCGCTTACCGGAAGCAACGACCCTGCCATCAAACACCATGACACAGCCAACCGGAAACTCGTTATCATCAAGAGCTACTGAAGCATGCTGCAGTGCCAGCGCCATAAATTTTTCGTTATTCATAATCTCACTCAAATTTTGCGTATACAAGATTTAGGTCTCATTTTAGAGGGACCTACCAAAACGAACAGCAGCAGCTCGAATAGTAGTACCTGTATGTTGTTGTATCAGATCATGGGATTGTTTAGAGAAAGGAAGATACTCAAGAGTGCATTGCGGGTCAACTATCACTATTTTAGACAAAAAATCACGCAACCTTTTTTTGTTAAGCGTGGTAGCTGCCAGTATACTTTTAATTGCCTGTATTGCCTCTTTATGGCCAAGATTTACAGGATGGGGGTTGTTGGGTCTACCTTCATTTCCCTCTGGGATACGCAACTGACTGACGGTCAAGCGGGATGCAATCTGTAAAAATGACTTCGGGTTCATTTTAAAAGCTGGTACTCTAAAAACCAACTTCATCTCATTAAACGCTTTTTTCACAATGACCGGCTGGTTGGTAAACCTGAGAAAGTCCCCGTAACTCTGTAGCACGCTGCCAGTTGTACTAAAAGAAATCCTCCAAAAGGGCATGGCAATACTCTTCTCTCCATTCCCTCCTTCAACGATCTCACATTGTACCTGCCTGAACCTGTTTCCGTCTTCCTGCCAGTGTGTATGACAATTGGGGCAATGCATTACCAGGCTGTCACGTTCACCTGATAAGATATCGCCACACTGGGGACAAGGCGTCGAGATGAATTGCGGTTCCCATGAAACCTTGCTGGACATTGTGTTATCGAGGATATGTTTTATTTTGGAAAGGTCACAAAATTCGCGATTATCTACAGCATCATACACGACGTTTTCATGTACATAATACGGTTGATACACTCTGCTGATAGTTTCACCAATAAACGAACGATGGTGAACCTTCTTTTTCCTCTTGGGGCTAAAAAGATCGACGATCGCAACGGCATGTGAGAAGACAGCCTTCGTCTCAACTGACTGTCGCACGAAGACTCCGGCGGTCACAGCGACTACTGGCTTGATCGTCATAGCCTGGGGCCTCAATCCCAGTGACAGAGGAAATGTCTCATCTTCAACACCTATACGTGTGGTATCTATAATCTTGTGTAGAACCTTTGTATCTCTTACATAGTAGACAGCCCCTTTAAACCGGATATAGGGAATATAAAAAACGGATTTCTTATCTATATGGCTCGGTAGCGAAGTCGGCAAGACGTATCTACCGGCCGAACTTCCCAGTCTGTAGTTGTGCACATCACAAAAAGCACACTTCAAAAGCCTGTCGGCTTCATGCAGGACTATCGATGCTCCGCATGACGGACAACTCTGTTCAATTCTCAGTTCCATTTATCCAGTGACTATTGTACCGCACTCATTGCAAAACATGGAACCGGGCAGATTATCTGCTCCGCATTGCCCGCATCTCACAGTCTTTTTTCCAAGTTCCACAGCTTTGCCGCACTGAGAACAAAATTGTGCCTTTGGTGTCAGATTTTTTCCACAATCAGAACATTTAGCAATAAGTAGTTGTTGATGTCCACAAAATGGGCAAAATCGAGAGTTTTTTGGAATAGCACTCTCACAATCAGGACACTGAACACTCTGTTTTGAGAACTTCGGGCTCTCTGATGGTGGCGCAGACTCTGTAAATTTCGTTGAAAACATTGCAGGCAGCATCATTCCCATACCCATCCCAAGGCCCGCCCCTGCTTCTCCCTGCTGTTCTGCAGCTTTTTCCATGGCCACAGCTGCCTTGAGCTGCATGAATTTACCCATGTCATCAATCAACTCCATTCTACTCTTATCATCTATGGCCTTCTGTACATCTTCCGGCGGCGTGATTGAGGTTATAAAAAGGTGACTGAGACGAAGTCCGTAATCTGAAAAGTCATCACTGAGTCTTTTCTTAAGTTCATCAGAAAACTCGTCAAACTTACCCGGAAGGTTAAAAAGAGAATCGAGCGTTTGCCCAAGATAATCATTAAATCTCGAAATAATAACCTGCCTGAGATACCCGGAAATATTATCCGTATCCATCCTGCCCATGGTGCCAACCAGAGAATTTATGAATAAAACAGGCTGCATAACCTGGATGGTATAGATTCCATGGGCACGAAGACGTATCAAGCCCAGTTCCTTATCCCTGAAGGCAACAGGATTTTGAGTACCCCATTTCAGATGAGGAAAATATTTCAAATTGACCATGTACACTTCAGCCCTGAGTGGACTGTCTCCTCGCCACGGTATGGAAAGCAGCTTAGTCAGTAAAGGCAGGTTTCCAGTTTTCAAAGTGTGTCGTCCGGGCCCAAAACAATCACACGCCTTGCCTTTGTAAAAAAGCACAGCGGCCTGACTTTCCCGAACTGTTAACTGTGCACCAAACTTAATTTCTCCGGATCCTGTTGAAGGTAAGCGGTGAACAAGTTCCTCACCTGTATCATCAAACCATTCAATGTTTTCAAGAAAAATACCGCCGTCAAAACGATTCATATCTGCTCCTTTCAGTATCACCTCAATCTTGCATACAGGGAAAAAACACCCTATAGTAGATAGTAGTATATCACGAACGGATACAAATTAAGTAGGAGGTTGCAAACAATGGAAAACAAGAGCCTTTGGGATTTAGAAAGCGCCATGCAGGTACTCGCCCACGACAGTGTAGACAGTAAACTCTGGGCAGATGCTGTCGAGTGGCTGATTGCAAACGGTCCACCAGAGATTAGAGATTTATTGCTCGAAGCTTCAGCTATGGCAACCCAAACCTCGTTTCCCGAACTCACCCCGAGTCATTTTGATCTCAACGGCAAGCCTGTTTATAATGTCAAAGAGTTGGCACAATCGCTTAATATGAAAGAAGAAGAGGTAAAGGAGATCCTGCGGCAAAAAGAAGCAACGCTCAGCGCCAGAGAAATTTTCGGTGATGATGTTTCTGGTACTACACATTAAGGATGCAGAAAAAGGTACTCGCATATTTTTCAGCAACTCATAGCTCTCAGGGGTTACAAATCATACAAGGTTTCATCGTGCACAGGCTTTGCTTTTTGAGCCCCAAGCTTTCTTTTCAAAGAAGCAAAGCTGAAATCATCTTCGCTGAGTGCATCACCCATTTCATTTTCAACCTGTTCCGGATCCTCACCTGCTTCCATTCGGGAAATCGCTTCCTCCATAGAGTCACCCAACTGCATACCGGTCTTATCAGTGAATGTACGCATAAGAGTAGCCATCTGTCGTGGATCATCCTCATTTACACGTTCGGCCTCGCTCATAAGAGATTCAAAGGCCTGCTCCATCTTGGACTCATCCATACCGGCAAAGGCATCGTCTTCCTCACCTTTTGCCTTACCAATGGTAGCAAATTTTGAGATCTGTTTAGAAAGCTCTTTTTTACCGCACTTTGGACAGTCGGGCACCTTTTCGGTATTAACTCTTGGAGAGTGGAAGTTAAAAACCACGTTACAGACATCACAGTAGAATTCGTAAATAGGCATAATATTCTGTTTTAAGGTCCCAAGTTCACTTTAAATTAGGTACACACGTTACATCAATATTAAAAGGAAAAGGTCTTTCAACAGGGTAAAAGCACCTGATCAACCTGTTCTTCTGTGACCGCATCGGTGATACAGGTGTCACCAATAGTTGTTGGCAGAACAAAAAATACAATACCGCCTACAGTCTTTTTATCGGTTAATAAGTATTTTTTTATTCTTGCCCTGTCAAGAGCAACTGGGACGTGGATTGGCATTTTATATGCTGACAGGATGTCCACAATTTCCTGTACCTCTTTTTCCTCGATGAGATTATTCATATAGGCAAGTTTTGCGGCAGCCACCATACCTATTGAAACCGCAAGACCGTGGATAAGGGTATAATCGGATGCACCTTCTACAGCATGGCCAATAGTGTGACCATAATTAAGAATCTTTCGCACCCCGCCTTCCAGCTCATCTTCAGACACCACATCTGCCTTGATTTGACAGCAAATTGTGATAGTCTTTTGAATCAATTCCGGTTCGAGAGCCAGAATACCTTCTCTATTCTTACCAAGAAAATCGAAGAATTTCCTGTCCCGAATAACTCCATACTTTATAACCTCGGCCAGACCACCTAACAGTTCTTTTTCATCCAGGGTTTTAAGAACAGTAGTATCAATATAGACGGCTTGCGGCTGATAAAATGCTCCGACGAGATTCTTCCCCTCAGGTATATCAACACCCGTTTTTCCGCCAACAGAACTGTCAACCTGAGCAAGGAGTGTCGTCGGGATCTGCACAAATGGAATACCACGCATATAAGAGGAGGCGAGAAAACCTGCCAGGTCTCCGGTCACCCCACCACCAAGGCCGATCAGGGCATCCTGTCTATCAAAACCACGACTGGCAAGCTGCCCGGCAATGTCGCCAACAGTCGATAAGACCTTGTTTTTCTCCCCTTCTGGAAAAGTAATCAACTCGGCCTCAAGACCAGCTGCATCAAGAACTTCCATCAACTGAGAACCGTATAAGCCGGCTACTTTATCGTCAGCAATAACTCCATATCTTTTCCCGACCTTTCTTTTACTGAGGTCATCACCAATTTTTGACAGGCAGCCACTTTCAATAAATATTGGGTAACTTCTGTCGCCTAATCCGACGGTTAACTCGTGCATACTTTCCTCTATATTTTTCAATTGTTAATAGAACGAATGTAGAGACACGGTACACGAAAAAAAAGCAAAAAAAAAGGAGATACCGCAATAAAGCGGTATCTCCTCATCCCGATAAACGGGATACGACCAGGAAAGTCCCAGACTACATGGAATCACCAGAAGCGGCGCCCTGCATCTTCACTTCAACTTTCTCTTTCAAGTTACCGTAGTACACTTTGAGATGATCAAGAACTTCGTCACGTCCGAAGTGGTCTACAATCTCTGCGCCATCAGAAAGTGCCTTACGCAGCTTGGTTCCTGAAAGGATAACGCGGGAATCTTTGTCGTGTGGACAGGTACGAAGTGAAGCCATACCATCACACTCTGAGCAGTAGAAGGTCCAGTCAATCTTCATTGGACGACACAGGAGATCTTTTGCTGCATCACCAGTGGTAGGGATGCGGTCAAAAATGTCCTGAGCTTCGAAGAGACCATAGAAGTCACCAACACCAGCATGATCACGACCAATCAGCATGTTGTTAACACCATAGTTCTGACGGAAGGTCGCGTGAAGAAGTCCCTCACGTGGTCCGGCATAACGCATGTCGAGTGGGTAACCAGCGTTGATTACGTTCTCTTTTACGAAGTAGTTCTCGATAAGAATATCGATAGCTTGAACACGAGTCTCTGCAGGAATGTCACCTGGCTTGAGGTTACCGATAAGAGAGTGAATCAAAACGCCGTCACATACTTCAACTGCGATCTTTGCGAGATATTCGTGTGAACGGTGCATTGGGTTACGAAGCTGAAGAGCAGCTACGTTAGACCATCCACGCTCGTCGAACATTGCACGGGTCTCAGCAGGCTTGAGGTAAACACCTGGGTACTCTTTAGGATACTCGCCCTCAGAAAGTACTTTAACAGGACCAGCAAGGTTCACATCTTTTTGAGCCAGTACCATGATAACGCCTGGGTGATCTTCAGGACCGATTTCCCAGAATTTTCCGTCTACAGACTCTTCGCCTTCTCCGAGGAATACTTTCTCACATTCCCATTTCTTGTCAGCTTCAGTCATCTCGTATTTTTCTTCTACGGTCATGGTTGCGAAAACTTCACCGTCTTTTACGAGAGCAACTTCACTGCCTTCAGCAATCTCTGCAGCGTCAGCGGTAGTAACATCGAGGGTAATAGGAACAGGCCAGAAGGTTCCGTCTGCCATTTGAAAAGTTTCACAAACACCTTTCCAGTCAGCTTTATTCATGAAACCGGTAAGTGGAGAGAAACCACCAATACCGAGCATGATGAGATCACCTTTTGCGCGATCAGAAATTTCAATCTGCTTCAGGCCAGCAGCTTTTTTGAGTTCTGCTTCACGCTCTGCGCCTTCAAGTAAAGCACAAACCAGACCTTTTCCACCATGAGGTGCGACTAATTTAGACATAGAATTCCTCTTTCATAAGTTAAATTTATAAAACCTTGCAACAACGCTCGTCATTCCAAAGCATAATGAACCGGTATTCATTTACAAAGACTCATATATAATTTTGTGAGCTAAAAAGTCAAGTGAAAATCTTGTAATGCACAACTGGTAGATACCGCCACTTAAAAGAATGGTGACCTATGTGGTGCCTAAGGTACTCAATAATTTTGTTGTCAATTTTTTTTCCAAAGCCAATTGATTGTAAAGTATTTTTACAGTTTCAAGTCCTACAAACACAGTCATTTTTATTAAAAAAATAACATTCAGCTAATATTATTACTTTTTTAAGAAAATTAACCACGACGACCGCAAAGTCTCCCAGACGGTCCATTATTTGCATGTAATTATTAACATCACCTACAATCCAAATTCTACCTGAGTAATTTTATGGAAGCCAAATCGTATCAAGCAGGTTTCACTTTGATTGAAATCTTAGTGGTTATCACAATCCTTGGGGTTCTGGCTGCAGTAGCATTTCCCAGTTTTAGCAAACTGCGTCCCCGCTACGAACTCCGTGCTGAAGTCCGTGAGTTAGTTATCAACCTGAAGAGGGCAAAAATTGAAGCGGTTAAGCATAACAGAGATGCTGTAATTCTTTTTGTCGACGCAGTCGGTAACCAGGGTGGCTCATATCAGATGTTTATTAATATGGATAAAATTACACCCCACACTTTAGATGCTGGTGATATTACTATAATTCCTAATCATCAAATACCAATGGATATGAACCTAACCACTAATTTTGCAAACGGAATGGCTGGCTACAACAGCCGGGGCCTCCCCATAAACCTTGGTAGTATAGCAATTGGATCAAATGGTAATTCCAGAAATTATACAGTCAGCGTATCATCTGCTGGAAATGTGAGGCTCAAATGATAAATATCCACCCTCGGGAGCTATGTTTACCATCAGTTTTAAACACAAAGAGCAATAGCCATGGTTTTACTCTGATTGAGATGCTTGTTGCCTTAACGATTGGTGCCATTGTACTTTCTGCTGTGATGACCGCCTTTCTTTCTCAACACAAACACTACCTCATTCAAGACGATGTCGTTGAGATGCAGCAAAACGGTCGTGCTGCAGTTGAAACACTCGCCGCCGATATACGAAGCGCCGGGTTTGATCCAAACAATCTCAATGCCCGTATCACTACGGCAAATCCACAAAATCTTATATTTACACGAGATGATGCGGCGAATGGTCTAGAAACATTATCGTTTTCATTATTTGACGCATTCGCTGGAACCACTCCACCGAGTAACGATGGCTTTGTTGATGATCTGGCGCTACAGACAACAACAGCAGGCGGTGGGTCCACAGGCCGACAGGTCGTGGCTGAAAACATCGGTCAACTGGAGTTTGTATACTTAAAGGACGACGGCGAAGTAACAACGACCGCCAACAACGTTCGTGCAGTACGGATATCCCTGGTAGCCGTTGTCAGTAATCCCGACCGCAGCTTTGTTAATGGGATCGATTACACACCGTCTTATACCTCTCCACTTAATGTCGTGACCACCAGTGCTCTTGACTGGGGGCCATATAACGATAATTTTCGCCGTCGTTTATTCACCACAACAATACAATGTCGCAATATTGGACTATAATTATGGAAAAACATGACAACCAGGATGGCTTCACACTTATCGAGGTAATAATAGCGCTCTTTGTTTTAACTATTGGTATTTTAGGCGTCTTCGCTATGCAGGGGGCAGCCATTAATGGCAATAGTGTTGCAAGTCAAATGACCCAAGCGGCAACCCTGGGGGGCGATCGTCTTGAAACACTCATGACGCTACCATATAACGACATTAACAGCCTACAAGACGTAAGCGACACAGGGGCAAATGCCGGTGCAACTGGGCTTGGTAATACTGATGAAACAGGCAAAGTAGCCGATTATGGCCCCTTTATTCAGGATAGTTTTACCATTTTCTATAATATAGCCGATAACTATCCAATTTTCGGCACAAAAACCATGCGGGTTATTATTCGGCGAATCGACAACAAAACCGTTAAGGAAATAGTCCAAGACTATATAATGATGAGGCCTATCTGAAATGCAACAACACATACCAGCTGTAAAACACAAGAACAATGAAGAAGGGTTTGTTTTGGTCGGGGCTTTGCTCATACTGATGCTATTAATGGTGATTGGCATCTCTGCAACCACAAACACATCTCTTGAGCTGCAGATAGCGGGCAATGACCGGGTTCACAAAGAAACATTTTACCAAGCTGATGGCGGAACACAGATAGCCGCCCGGATCCTTGAAGAGAGTATTGGTGCCAGTGGGCCCTTTTCCAATACCTCTCTAGACGCTAATAATCTACTCCAGGACCCTACTGATCCTAACATAACTATCTTGATTAATGACACAGACGTAGCAGTAAACGCTGATGACCGGGATGAGACGAATTTATCTGATGCTAGCAGGGATATTGCATTTTTCCCTGATGGTTACAATGTCGCTAGCCCTAATGACGCACCACACACAAACATCATCATGGGTGGTAACACATCAAACACTGCTGGTTTCGGCTTGCAAATGATGGCAGGAGCTGCCGGACTTGGTAGAGCTGCAGCATCAGGGGGTACTCAAATATTATTTACAATGTATTCACAACATATTGGTAGATCAAACAGTGAATCGGTGATTGCAGTCCAATATCGCCATATCGTTGGTCAAGAGTTAATAGGGCGTTACTAGGAGGTTGTCCGAGAATAAGCATCTCGGAGTCTAACGCTTACCTGTCTCAAATTGAGGTTTTTCGGAAAAATAAGCACAGCCATATAGGTAATATCGAAGACTATGCTATCTGCGAGCATTCTTTTTATGGAAATAACAAAAAGTTGGGGACAGGTAAGCGAGTTTACGAGACTCCGCAGATACATTCTCGGACAAGCTCCTAGATTCGGACGAGTTTACCATCGCCAAGGAGGCACAATGAGTATTTACAAACACCCTTATATTTTGATCTTACAGGGATTAATCCTTCTCTTATTTTGTACAAATACATCTCTTGCGGAAGTTACTAATGATACAAACGCTACTTACGCCCAAACTCCCATCAATCTTTCCGGTAATGACGTCGCTCCACTGGTCATGCTTAATATGTCCAGAGACCACCAATTGTCATACAAAGCATATAACGATTATTCCGATCTCGATGGTGATGATAACGTAGAAACCACGTACGATGACACTATTTCGTACTACGGTTATTTCGACTCAACGAAATGCTATAGCTATGACACCGGAGATGACCGATTTGAGCCTGCCGCAACTGCAACAGGGACTAATGATCACTATTGCAGTTCTCAGTGGAGTGGTAATTTCATGAACTGGGCGACAATGACGCGTATGGATGTTGTACGTAAATTGTTATACGGTGGCATGCGATCCACTGACACCAGTACCCTTACTGTTCTTGAACGGCAGTTTTTACCAACGGATGCCCATTCATTTGCCAAATTCTATGACGGGAGTGATATTGATGATTTGACCCCGTTTTCAGTATCCGAAATCACCATTGCCAATTTTACCCATGGGTCATCCAGTGGTAGTAACCAATGGTCCGAGACCAACACACAACCACCTATTATCCGGGTTGCAGAAGGAAACCATGCCTTGTGGGCCGCTAATGAGCGCTGGCAGTGCTACTGGTCTGAAGAAAAATCCGCCAGCAATGGAAATAATCCAGCCACATCAGGTTTAACTGCGAGCAGCAGTAATCCATCACGAAGTAAAGGCCTGGGTAGCGGGATAGCTACTGGCGACTATGTTGCTCGAGTTGAAGCCTGCAACTCATCGCTACTCGGTGAGGAAAAGTGCCGAGAGTATAACGGCAATTACAAACCTGTTGGCCTTTTGCAGATTTACGGCGAAGGGGATCAGATCTCATTTGGCCTAATGACCGGATCTTATACCAAGAATAGTTCCGGGGGCGTGCTACGAAAAAACGCAACTTCTTTTAAGGACGAGATAAACACAACTGATGGTACCTTTATTTCGGTAGTCGACAGCATAGTTGATAATCTCAATAAGATACGAATGTATGGCTACGATTATAACAGTGGTGTCTATACTGGCTCCCATGATAGCTGTAATTATCAACAAACCAGCCTCGTACTGTCAGGTGGATCAACTAGTTTTGGTAAACCTGCCAATGAGGGGAATTGCAGTTCATGGGGTAACCCCATGTCAGAAATATATCTTGAATCATTACGGTACCTTGCAGGGAAGTCCGCCACCTCAGCTTTTACCTATGGTGCAGGCTCTAAAGACGCAGCTCTGGGGCTTACAATAGCGTCTTGGTCTGACCCACTTGGTACCAGCAATTATTGCGCCCCACTGAATGTGTTGAATTTCAATGCCAGCGTATCAGGTAACGACAACGACCAGATGGGCGGAGTGACGGATTTGGCTACAACTTCTTCTGCGTCAGCACTGACAGATACAGTTGGTGTTGAGGAGGGAATTGATGGGTCATCCTGGTTTATCAGCAACAACGGGGTAAGCTCTGATGATCTTTGTACTTCCAAAGACATTGGCAGCGGTTTTGGTTCCTATTCCGGCTTGTGCCCCGAAGGTCCTACACAGAAAGGGACGTATCTGATGTCAGGAGTTGCGTATCACGCTAACACTGAGCAGATTCGTACCGACCTGACGATACCTCCTTCGCGCTCGGACTCAAGAGACCTTATGGTCACCACCTACGGAATCGCGCTCTCCACAAACGTTCCCAAAATTGAAGTTACAGTTAATGACAAAACCGTCACCATTTTACCAGCGTTTAGACTGCAGCGCGCATCAGCCGGTGACCCATACGGAAGTGGAGGCCTGGTTGATTTTAAAATTATTTCAAAAACTGCTACATATGGAAAGTTTTATGTCAATTGGGAAGTCAGCGCCATGGGCGGTGATTATGACCAGGATGTCTGGGGTACTATAGAATATTTTGTGAGCGGTAATACTATTAGAATCCAAACCGATTCTATTGCTCAATCCGCGAGCCGGGAACAGGGATTTGGCTATACAATCAGTGGAACTGACCACGATGGAGCACATTTTCACTCAGGTCAGAATGGATTTTATTTCACAGATCCTACCGGTGTTCTTGGCTGTAACAACTGCACTGTTGGTAATGGCCCCACTTCCGTCACCTATAACGTTACCGGCTCCTCAGCAGGTATATTAGAAGATGTCCTCTGGTACACTGCTAAGTATGGTGGTTTCATTGACGAGAATGACAACCAAAAACCTGATGACATTGATGAGTGGGATGCAATCAACAATAGTGACGGAACTCCCGGCGCAGACGGCCTTCCTGATAACTATTTTTTTGCAACCAACCCCTTGCAGCTTGAAAATGCACTTAATCGTGTTTTTCTTAACATACTGCAACGCGCTTCATCTGGTACTGCAGCAGCCGTTGTTTCAAATAATGTAAGCGGCGTAGGTGCTCTTTACCAGGCATATTACGAACCATCCAGACAAGATGTCAATAACAAGAGTGTCTCATGGATTGGTACAGTGCAGGCACTCTGGCTTGACAGTTATGGTCTATTGCGTGAAGACGGCGACGCGGATGCCGTCCTTGACGACTATGTCACAGACCCGGTAATTGAACAATTTCACGACGAACTCGCTAACAAGACCAGAATTCGTCGCTATGAAAGTACAGATAATGATGTTTTTACCCCGCACTTTATGCAGGGACAAGTGACCGCGTATAATGCATCGACCGGCGTTGTGACGTTTATCGTTGATGAAACCAGTAATAGCGTCGGGGATGGTCCTTTCACCAGTTGGACGGTTTCAAATCTATTATCTGGAGATGCCGGAACAAGCACTACATCATCAACCATCACTGGAATAACAGCCAGTAAGACCTTTACCGTAGTTCCTAATGGAGATTGGATTGCTATTGGCGATGTGATTATGGTCAGCCACTTTGAAACTTCTGAAGATGACTTTGAGAACGTCAGACCTCTTTGGAATGCCAGAAAAGAGTTAAGCTTTGATACTGCAATAGCTGAAGACCAAAGGGCCTTTACATCCCCCGCCAGGGGCGATTTGATTACGGGCGGCAGATTTATTAAGACCTGGGTAGATGATGATGACGATGGGGTTGTTGAATCCACTGATGGAAACGGAGTTGTAGATCCGGGAGAATATATTGATTTTGACAATATAGCCATTACTGCAACAAATTATGGCATATTCAATGTAGCGACTGAAGCGGAAGCCGATAATGTCGTTGATTTTACCAGGGGAAAGGAGATGACCGGTTCACGCAACAGAACCATTGATTATGATGGGACTGGTGATAAGGTGATCCGACTAGCTGATGTTGTAAATGCAACCCCTACAATAGTTGGAGATCCGCAAGAGGCGTTACATTTATTATATAAAGATGACTCATATGCAAAATTTAAAAAGCAATACAGAAATAGGCGCCAAGTCCTTTATGTCGGCAGTAACGGTGGAATGCTACATGCCTTTAACGGTGGTTTCTACGACACAGAGACTCAATCATTCCTCATATCAGACGGTTCATCAGCCGCACAACATCCTCTTGGCGCTGAAATATGGGCCTATGTCCCAATGAACCTTTTGCCACACCTGAAGTGGCTCAAAGATCCTGACTATCAGCATATGTATTATGTAGACGGTAAACCTAATTATTTTGATGTGAAAATATTTTCAGATGACGGTGATCACCCAGGTGGCTGGGGGACAATTCTCGTGGTTGGAATGAGATTTGGTGGTGGAAAAATCACAGTTGATACAGGTCTAGACACTTTAGGGGTCAATTCCAGTACGGCAGACAACCGTGTATTCAGCTCTGCTTATATAATTATGGATGTTACCAATCCGGAGGTTGAACCAACACTTCTAGGAGAAATCCAACTCCCGGATAATAGTTTCACGACCTCTTACCCTGCAGCCCTCGCAGTCAAAGACCAAGATTCCATTTTAGATGAAAATAAATGGTTTTTGACCTTTGGCTCTGGCCCCTCAGCCATAGATGGCAACAGTACAGTAAGCGCGAAGTTGTATGTTCTTGACTTGGCAGAACTCGTCAATCCTGGAACTATTAATGATTTCGCTCCCGGTTGTGCCAATCAAAAAACCTATGGGACAAGTGGTCTTATGAACATAATGGTCTGTGATACCGGAGTGGCTGCGAGTTTCGTGGGCGACCCTATTTCAGTTGACTGGGACCTCGACTATAAAGCAGACTCAATCTACTTTGGTCTGGTAGGTGACGACAATTCCACCAGCGGGAGAGTAATGGTTTTCAATACCAACGAAGACGCATCCCCAACCAACTGGAGCGCGCCAACGACTTTTATAAATACCAGCCAACCAGTCGTGGCTGGTGTAACACCCGGTATAGACGAACTAGATCAAAAATGGATATTTTTTGGCACTGGCAGACTCTTTGTCAGCAATGACCAGTTGAGCACCGCTACTCAGTCTATATATGGAGTTAAACAAAAAGGATCGCTCGTTACCACAACTGAACTAGTAAACGTTAGCAGTGCATTAGTAGAAACCGACACAGAAGCAGTCAGCGGAGTCACAGGAGCAACAACGTTTGATACACTTGAAGCATACATAGAAACGAGTAAAGAAGGCTGGTTTCAGAACTTACCACCCATACAGGGATCTGGAACTGTACCAGCTACACGAGTAATTAACAGCTCTGCACTTGCAGGCAGTGTATTGTTCACAGCTGCATATCAACCGGGCCTCGATCTTTGCACCGGGGAAGGATATAGTCGACTCTATGGTTCCTACTACAGGACAGGAACAGCTTATCCAGACCCAGCGATCCTAGGTACATATGACACGACCAGTGGTGGCACTACCACCACATATTCACGAAATTTTGTAGAACTTGGACAAGGTTTCGCCACAGCACCATCTCTGCATAGCGGTTCAGGCTCAGGCCCCAATGCTGTCAGTGTCTTCACTCAACTCTCAACAGGTACAGTATCTCGACAAAACGCTACTACTATCACTAACATAAGAAGTGGTATATTGAACTGGACTGAGCGATAAAAAGCGTTCTACCTATCCCCCTTAAGCACCTCTATCAAATACTTGCTTTGATAGAGGGCCCCAATCCCCCTCACATCAGCTCCAACCGCTTACCAGGGCAACACTGCCATAAGTCCCCTAAAAATTTCTTCCCAGTTCCTTGTTTTAATTTCTAAACTGTGCATAATTGACAACAGGTGGG
>JAWSVG010000062.1:0-30042 GCA_033852035.1 Desulfocapsaceae bacterium
AACTCTTCGCTATTTCCATAAAAATAATGCTCGCAGATAGCGTAGACTTCGATATTACCTATATGGCTGTGCTTATTTTCTCGAAAAACCTCAATTTGAGACAGGTAAGCGTTAGACTCCGAGATGCTTATTCTCGAACGGCATCCTAGGTGATATCGGCAACAGTTTCTCATGCATCTGTTAACGAATCAATCGCTCCTGGGCCTGCTGATTCAAATACGCTTCCTTCTTCCTCTGAAGAGGTGTCATCCTGCGCGTTTTGTTCGGCTTCGTACACCCCGAGGATATTATTAAAGCTGACCTGTCCCGATTGTGTGATCAGAGTCCCTCCAAGTTCGCCTCCTAAATCGACACCGGTAACTGTTGATTTCACTAGCGGAGCAGCAGCAACACTTTCGCCTTCTACAGCTTTGGCCGACAAAACAATTGTATAATCGCCTGAAGGGGCAATGTTTCCATCATTGTCAAGACCATCCCATGTCAGAAAGTGATTTCCTTCCGTCAGCTCGGTACCGTTCAGGGTTGCGACAGTCGCGCCGTTGAGTTGGAGTGACACCGTCACTTCAGAAGCAGCACCATCAAGCTGATAGCCAACTTCAACAGGATCACCGGTGAAATTAAAGCTACTACCCTGATAAACCACGTCTTTCCCGATAGTATTGAGCGTGGTGAGTCTGTCAGCATTTGCGTTGGATTGAACCATACTTTCCATAGTCTCATTGAGGGTGAAAAGCTGTTCCAATGAACTGAATTGCGCGAGCTGTGCCGTGAATTCAGTAGGATCATCCGGGCTGAGGGGATCCTGGTTTTGTAGTTGTGCTACAAGCAGCATTAAGAAATCTTGTTTACCAAGAGCAGCTTCTTCTTTTTTAGTGCTGCTTTGCCCGGTAGCGGCTGTCGTGGCCTGATTTATAGAATCTATATAGCTGGTCATAGTGTCACCTGGATGTGAAAATAAGGGGGAGCTGTCTTTTTCGAATGGTTCGGAGTCTGCGCTTACCTGATCTCGAACAAAACGCCTAGTAAATAACCAGACTCAGTAAATTGTTACGCTTTAACATTAACGCCTCTCTCCGAAGGAAGCGGATTCATAGTCAATTCTTCCAGGGTAAATTCACCATCTGGGTAGTTATTGTCTTTCTTCATCTGTGGTAAAATATAGTCGTTTTCTCCGGAGAGGTTTTTATCAAACAGGTCAAAGTCTCCGACTGAATCTGACTCAGTAGTAACCAGTATCTCGTCTATTGAGAAACCTTGATCTTGCAAAGCTGTCCGCAGCTTTGCAAGGTTCTTTTCGATTATCTCCTGAACATGGAGGCTCTGGGCAACCACAACAGCACGTATGTGGCCATCTTTGACGTTGAGGTCAATTTTTAATTCACCAAGTTCAGCAGGGTGAAGCTTTATGTTGAGTTTGGTCTCAAGTTGTCTTTTGGTGATCTGAAAACGCTCAACAAGTTGCTGGATAACTTCGTCTTCAGTGAAAACAGTACCTGATGGCAGCATAATTGGCCTTGTTGTATCTACTAGGGGGTCCGTCGTCAAGGATTGTGTTGCAGGGGCCGCGACCTGTGCGTAGTCGCTGGCAGGTCCGGTGGAGGTTTGATTGATCCCCGCCTGTGGAGAAGCGGATGATTGGGATGAGCCGTTTTCGTTTTGCTGTTTGTTATCAGAACTGCTGTTTTGTTCACTACTGTTTAGTGGATTTATTTTTGCTTCATAATATTGCTGCTGACTGTCTTGTCGTAGCGTCGTCAGTGATGCATCAGATTTTTCCCCGGTGGTTTTGAAAACATTCCCTTCAATTATCACAGAGCTTTGTTGTAGTGGAGTCTCGGGGCTGGTCGTGGTTGCCAGAGTTGTCTGGGCAATGCTGGTTGTCAGTGTCGGGGAGTCAAGATGGGGAGCAGCATTTTTAACAGTAACGATTCCGGTCTCGCTGCTGTTGTCTATAATCTTTTGAATGTGTGCGAGAAGCGCTTCCGGGCCCTGGGCGTTTTTAGACTGGGTCCCAAGCAATTGCTGCGGGGTCGAGACCACCTCCAATGATGGTGAATCCTGATTACGTAGGCTAAACAGAGGTACTTCTGCACGTGGTGTCTGTGGAACCTGGACTGTGGTAAACAGCTGGTTTGTATTCGAAACAGCCTGTTGCTCCGTCTGGGTCTTTACAAACTGGCCATTCTCGGCTGCTGCTAAATTGACTTCGGTACCGGTAATTGGATTATCTGGTGTCATCTCGGCGATGAGTATAGCCGTGTCGTTGCCGCTTGTTGTGAGCCCTGTTGTTGCTGTAACTGCGCCCTCTTGATCTGTTGCCGGAGGGGTTGTGTCTGGAATTTCGGAAAGTGAGTTGTTATTTACAGTTTTTGAGCTTTCTTCTGAATCCAGTTTGTTACCTGCTTTTATGGCGTCGTCTAGATGGCTGGAGAATTGGTGACCATTACTGGTGCCAGTCGGACTGACATCGGTCTGCGCTGAAGGGGCAGCCGGTTGGGCCATCATGATTTGTGTCATCGTGTCTCACTCAAGTTGCAGGGTTGTAAAACTTGTGCTTAGTTCAACAGCTTTCTGTTTTGAAATCTCATCTAAAATCTTTGCAGCAGACTTGGTCTTCATGTTCGCCAAAAGATCAGCTGCAAGCATTTTTTCCAGTCCAGTGAGAGCCAGCGCTGCTTTGTTTGGTGACATCTTCTGATAGATGCCTGCCAGATCTTTTAGTCGCTTTTTTTCCACTGCGGATTTTTCGGCCAGAAGAGCTTGGATTTTGTTTTGCAGTTTTTGCAGCTCATCGAGCTTGTTGTCAATTTCAGCAAGTTTCTTATCGACACCCTCTTCAAGGGTCTTTAGCTCATTTTTGCGTAAAGCAATTTCTTCTCTCTCTTTTCTGATGGTTGCACGCTCCTGCAGGATGTTTTCCTTAAGGCGTCTTTCTTCAACCGAGCCGAAGCTTTCCAACTGGTCAGTATCTGCAGCGAAGGTCTGATGGCAGAAGAGAAGGAGTGCACAGAGAATAATCGCAGTGGCTTGTATATGTCTCATAATGTTTTTTGTAGTGTTTTTATCGGCTAGGAGTTGTCTTTATAGCAGATTGGTATCACTGTCATGACGTAGAACGGCAATTTCGTCTAGCATTGCCGCTTCTTTTTTGTCAATATATTGCCGCCAGGCAGCATTCTGATGGGTTTTCAAGCGCTCCATGATTTGTCGCTCCCTGCTCCGTTGGACAAGGTTTCCCATCTCTTTTTCAAAAAGTGCGTTTTTCTCCTCAACTGTTTTCTTGATCGCCTGGAGGTTGGTTTTTAAATGATCGATCCTCTGCTCGTGTAGAATCAACTCCGTTATATTTATGCCTTTTAGCTGCTGCTCAGTGGTTACCCTTATCAAATTTTCAAGATGTGTCTGTTCTGTTTCAAATCGTTGCTGGACGAGGTCTCGGTTTATTCTGGCGTCAAACAAACGTCGCTGGGCCAAATCTTCCTGGCGTTTTCTGAAGGTGAGAACAGTATCAAGAGTAAACGGTTTCATTCTTCTTCGGTTTCTGAGTCGTGTTGCCTGATATTTTCGTTAGTTCAGTGAAGTCATGATTTAATGCCTATCGGACTGTCTCCGGTTTTTTTCAAGAGACTCTTCATCTTTCCTGTCGCTGAGCAGGGACCCCAGCAGTTCAAGGCTCTGTTTCAGGGTGGTTGTTTCATTAAAACCCTGCTTGAGGAAATCATTAATAGCGTCAATTTTGCTGATGGCATAGTCAATTTTCGGATTAGACCCTTTGGCATAGGCCCCAATATTAATGAGATCCTCTGCTTCAGAGTAACTGGCGAGTACACCTCTTGCCTTACCGGTCAGTTCAAGGTGTCTGGGGGAAATGATATCACGCATAACCCTGCTTGCAGAGTTCAGTATGTCAATTGCGGGGAAATGGTTTCTGGCAGCAAGTGCTCTTGACAGAACAATGTGCCCATCCAGAATAGAGCGAACCGAATCAGCAACTGGTTCAGTCATGTCGTCGCCGTCTACAAGAACAGTATACAGTCCGGTAATGGTACCTTTGCCATGAAATTTTCCGGCACGTTCGAGAAGCTTCGGCAGGGTTGCGAAGACTGAAGGGGTGTAGCCTTTAGTGGTCGGTGGCTCACCAATGGCTAGTCCTATTTCCCGCATGGCCATGGCAAAACGGGTAACAGAATCCATCATAAGCAGTACGTTTTTGCCCTGATTGCAAAAGTACTCCGCGATAGTTGTGGCGACAAATGCTCCACGCATTCTCAGCAGTGGCGGCTGGTCGGAGGTGACGACAATCAGGACAGATCTTGCAAGACCATCCTTGCCGAGATCTCTTTCAATAAATTCGCGAACTTCACGCCCTCGTTCTCCGATCAGGGCAATGACGTTGATGTCAGCACTGGCATATTTTGACATCATACCCAAAAGGACACTTTTACCGACCCCTGATCCGGCCATAATACCCATCCTCTGGCCCATACCGCAGGTTATTAAACCGTTTATGGCACGGACACCGAGATCGAGAGTTTCAGAGATGTTCTTTCGTTCCATAGGCCCAGGAGGCAGGGCATAGAGATCTTGTCTCTCGGCTAAAACAGGAGGAGGTAAACCGTCATGGGGCTGCTCCATCGCGTCAATCACTCTGCCCAGAAGCCCATTTCCTACTCCAATAGTTGCGCTGTTGCTGACTACGCGTATAAGGCTTCCTGGACCAAGGCCACGGAGGTCACCAAGGGGCATCAGCAATGCGACAGAGTCTTTAAAGCCAACAATTTCGGCAAATATGTCTGGACCACTCCCGGTCGGAGAGAGCTGGCAAAGGGATCCTATACTGGCATGAGGGCAAAATCCTTCTACAACCAACCCTACAATACGGGTAACCTTTCCCCATACTTTGATTGTGTCAAGATTTGCTATCTGGTCGGCTTCTAGTGGCATTGCAGTTGATCAAGAAAGTGTTGGCATTAAAGTTTGGACTGCTGGAAAAAGGTGCGAACGAAACGATTTCAGAAGACGAGGCGTTGGCAGAGGAATGTCAAAAATTCGTTTTGATCGCTTCCCGTATCATTTCAAACTGGCTACTGATCGTTGCATCAATGGTGCAGTTTTCAGACTCAATTTTAGCTCCCCCGCGCTCAATGGTTGCATCTTCTTTTATAACGATATTATGAAGGCCACTGACGCCGGTGATGAGGTCATTGGCACTTGCAGTAACAACTGCGTAATCTTCAGGGTGGATATAGACGTAGAACTCATCGGATTTCACTGCTCGCTGGAGAGCCTCTTCTACTGTGGCAATGATGGTTCCATCCTGTTCAACAACAGAAGACCGGATAATTTTATCTGCTATGGCAAAAATAAACTCCTGAATCTCTCCAACGCTGTTTGTTATGAGGGTTTCCCTAATTGTATCAAGTTGTTGACTCGCGATTAATAATGATTTTGCTGCTGAATCAAAATCCTGTTCTGTCTTTTTGGCGCCTTCCTCGATCCCCTTTTGGTAGGCAGCTTTCTGCTGTTCCTCTGCAGCAGCTCTCTCAATGTAATTGCTCAGGTCAACAACCGGCGCTGTTGGTGGTTGTGTCGGTGAAACCCCTGGCCGAGGCTCTTTGCTCACATCCGGTACTGTTTCCTGTTGAGCCTGCTTGCTTGGTTCAGAGGTTGGCATCGGTGGGACTGGTGGAGGAGTTTTGTCCGTCTGGAGCGGAGTAGAGGTGACCTCTTGGTTCTGGAATGGTTTGGGGGGCACAGGTGGTGTAGCAGCATACCAGCCCGCAGTTTTTTTTGACTCATCACTGACCATTTTCTTTGGTTCGAATGAATTTGAATTTTTATAATACTTAGACAAGCTCATCGCCGCCTCCCGTGCCAAGTACCAGTTTGCCTTCCTCTTCAAGCTTCAAGGCAATTTTCACAATAGACTGTTGCATCAATTCAACCTCAGAGAGACGTACCGGCCCCATGGCTTCAAGGTCATCACGAATCATGTCAGCGGCACGTGCTGACATATTGGCGAAAATTTTCTCCTTCATTTGTTCTGATGCAGTTTTCAGGGCCATGGTTAGTGAATCGTTATTAACCTCACGAAGTATCATCTGCAACGATCTACCATCGAGTGCGATAAGGTTCTCGAAGGTGAACATCATTTTCCTGATCTCCTCAGCCATTTCGGGGTCAGTCTCGTCCATCTCTTCAAGAATCTCAGTATCGATGTTATTCTTCAGATGATTAAGCATGCCGACAATAGTATCAAGGCCGCCTACCTTTTTGTGTGACTTGCCTGACACCAGTCCAATTTCTCGATGCAAAGCATCTTCGATTCTATTGAGGACTTCGGGTGATACCTTCTCGATCTTTGAAATTCTGTACGCCACATCTGCACGCATTTCTTCAGGGAGGTTGGTTAATATTTCAGCGGCATGTTCTATATGCTGTGTTGAGAGCACGAGGGCGACAGTCTGGGGATGTTCCTGTTCAAGTAAGCCGGCAACCATCAGTGGTGCCATAAGGGCTATCGTTTCGAGTGACTTGGTTTCAGTTCCTGATAAGAACTGGTCCATCAGAAAGCTCGCGCGCTGATCTCCCGGGGTCGCCGCTATAGCTTTCTGGGCAAAATCATCTCCTTTTATAAAAAGTCCTGCAAACTGGCTCTGGGCTTCGTGGAAGGTGGCCACGACTCTTTCTTTTACATCATTGGGGATGTGATCGATGGTCGACATTGTCCTGGTCACTTGTCTGACTTCTTCGTCTGAAAACTCTTCAAAAATCCTGGCAGTAGCTTCCTCACCGAGGCATATGAGCAGGACCGCAACCCTGTTGAGTCCGGTAAGTGTTTCGAGTCCCATGAGTAGTTAACCTTCCTGGATCCAGTTCTTTAGAATGTATGCAGTTGGAGCCTGATTTTGCATTACCTCTCTGCGCAGGGAGGTAATGGTGTCTTCGATGGGCGGTACAATTTCCTCAGGTTTGGAATTCTCTCGAAGAGTTCTCTGCTCATTTTCGAGCTGTTCAACTGTCTTGTAGTGTTCCTTGACTTCACCTTTCATGGTAGTAATTATTGGTCGAAGGAGGAGGAAATAGGTCAGTAGAATACCCAACGCTATAAGGGCGTATTTTATAAAGGGAAGGAATTCATATAACAGGTTTCCTGTGACCTGCTCTTCTACTGGTGCTGTCGGGCCGGGGTCAACAAAAGGCAAAGACAGAACATTTATCACATCACCCCGGTCCGGTACCAATCCCAGGGCAGTAGAGACCATATTCTTAATAGAGTCAAGCTCTGCTTCCGTCCTGGGAGCTTTTGGAACAATTGTTCCTTCCTCGTTCATTTCCATCGGGTCTGCGACAAGAACAGATACAGAGAGTTTGGTGATAGTACCAACCGGATTGATAATTTTACTGATAGTTTTGCTTATTTCATAATTGGTGATTTTAGAATTTTTCCCTGAGGAGGGACTCGCAGTTGTCTGACCGAAGGCGTTGCCCTGCAGATTTGACTGGACACCGGGGACCCCACCTGAAGTTTGGCCACCGCTCGTTTCCTGATTGACCTGTTCACTTCGTATAACAGGCTCTTCGGCGTCGAATAACTCTTCTGTCTTTTCCACCCTGGAAAAATCAAGCGTCGCGGATACCCGAACCATCCCATGGTCCTTGCCCATTGTTCTGTCAAGCAGGTCCTGAGCCCGCATTTCAAGTCTGCTTTCAACTTCCTGTTGAAAGGCGAGCATGTTGCCGGAAAAGAGCGCCTCCTCATCTGGATCTTTCTCAGGTTCCAGAACAACCCCGCTCGAATCGATTACCTTGACGCTTTCGGCTTCGAGTCCGCTTACTGAACCGGCAACAAGATGTATTATGCCCTGGACCTGCTTCTGGTCGAGGGCCATTCCTGGTGCGAGAGTTACAATAACAGAGGCGGTGGCTTTCTTTTGCTGGTTTTTAAAAACGCGTTTTTCGGGAAGTGCGAGGTGGACTCGAGTTGATTTAACCGGTGCAAGAGAAGTTATGGTCCTCGCAAGCTCACCCTGCAGAGCCCGTGTATGGTTTACTTTCTGAACATAATCAGTGAGTGCAAAGCTCTGCTTGTCAAAGACTTCAAACCCGACATCACCGCCGTTGGGAAGGCCGTTTGCCGCAAGATCAAGGCGAGTCTGGTAGATTTGGTCGGCGGGAGCCCAAATGTCCCTACCGCCATTTTTTATAGTATAGTTTATTTTTTGTCCCTTGAGCCAGGTCACAACCGAAGATGCATCTGTCATGGAGAGATTCGCATAGAGTAACTGCTGGTCTGCTGTACGGGCCTGGATAATGAGTATAGAAAAGAGGGCGATGGAGATCAGTAGTATTGCTCCTGTGGCGATTTTTCTTGAAAGAGGCCACGCCTGAACCAATTGTAACAGGTTTTTACGTTCCGGGGGGGCAGCCTGAGTCAGCTCGGTTCCTTCCTGGTTGGCGGTGGTTGTACCGTTTTCTGCCATCGTTCCGTCCTTGTTTCGGGTAGTTTGTACTCCGTTGTCATGGAGCAATTCTCAATGCAGCAGTCTGCACTTTTGTTGGGCTTTTAGTACCTTACTCCGTGAAATCTGTCATGGAAAACAAGAGAATACGGATTCTATTTCATAATAAGTGGTTATAAGCACTCACAAGGTACTTACTTGCTTACTGTTTACCGGTGTTAGACTTGCATTCTCATAATTTCTTCGTAAGCCGAAAGGGCCTTGTTACGAAGTTGTACCAGCATCCGAAGAGATACGTCTGCCTCTTCTACGGCGATCATTACTTCGTGAAGGTGCTTTGCCTCCCCGGTCTGTAATTTTTCTATAGCATTGTCACCTGATAGCTGCGTTGCATTGACTTGTTCAACTGTTGATTTAAGGATATCTCCAAAGCCTTGTTTCGAGATGCTGACGGGGTTGGTGTCGATGTTTTTAGGTGGTGTGAGGGAGAGTGATCCTATTTGATTGATTGAATTCATGTTATATTATCTCCCAATTTCTAGAGCTTTTATTGCCATTCGTTTAGCTGATTTTATAGAGGTGACGTTTGCCTGATAGGACCTTGTTGTTGACATCATATCTACCATCTCTTCAATAACACTGATATTTGGCATATCAACATAGCCATCCTCCTGAGCATCTGGATGCGATGGATCATAAACCTTTCTCGGTGGTGATGTATCCTCAATTATCTTGGTTACCTCAACACCTTGGGCTGCGTTGTTCATCTCTCCCTGGAGCTGTTCCTTGAAACTGAGGGGCTTGCTCTGGAAATAGACAGATTTTTTCTTGTAAGGTCCACCCTCGGGGGTAGAAGTTGTCTCAATGTTTGCGAGATTAGAACTAATGGTGTTAAGACGCAGACTATGGGCCTTAAGAGCGGATCCGCCGATTTTTAATGTGTTGAGTATATCCATTGTAGTGTCTCCTTTGGCTAACATCAGTAAACGATAAGTACCCAGTGAGTTCTTATAACCGTATCAATATGAAATCGAATCCGTATTTTCTTGTTTTTTATAACAGATTTCACGGAGTAAGGTACTAATGTGAAAAATGGCCCTTACGTTTGAGCTACTAACAGGAAATGACTACTGGCCACCTGATACGACATGTTTGAGCATTGAGATTTTCTTTTTCAGCAGCTGTGCGGCAGTTTCATAAAGAAGTTCATTTTCAGAGAGTGCCATCATCTCCTGGTCGACACTGACTCCATTGGCGTCGCCTATACCAGTCTGATCTTCAACTCGTCTGATCTTTCCGTTAACTGAATTAAAGTGTGCCGGACCAAGAGGGATGTGCTGTGAATGTGGTGTCGCCAGGTTGACAGCATCATTTTTATTCAAAGCATTTGCGAGATCATTCTCGAAATCAAACCGTACAGCGGAATAACCGGGAGTCTCAGCGTTAGCAATATTGGCAGAAATGACCTGGGCTTTTTCTGCTCGCAAATCCAGGACTTTACTGAGGAGCTGCATTTTATTATCAAAGGTTCGTATTGAATTCATGGCTTTACCTTCGTCAAAGTGAAAATAGTAAGTACTAATTGATGTATCTATAGCCTGGCGGCTGTTTTAGCATATTGCAATTCTCGTTCCGCATATTCTTTCCAGAGAGAACTCTTTCCTGTTTCGACTATTTTTTCAAAGAGGATTAGGGCGTTCTTCTCATTTCCTTGTATTCGTTCAATCTCTGCCAGTCGGTAAAGGCTTTGTTCGTAGAGTTTACTGCTCGCCTTGATTTCGAGGAAAAGTTGCTCGGCTGCCTTGAAATCTTCAGATTTGAAAGTGGACTCTGCAAGCATAAATCTCTGATTTTCTGTAATATCCTGGCCATCTGGAAGCTGGTTGTTTAGCTGTATTTTTCTTTCGAGCACCTCTTTGCACAGAGTATAGTCTTCGGACATAAAATATAATGATGCCGCTGCATCATAGATATTACTGTCGACGGGGAGTGGGTCAGGTAGGAGATGCAATGCCTCATCAATTCGATCAACCGCGATAAACGATTGTATTCTAAGCAAAAGTATTTCATCGTAGTATTTGCCAGCGGGGTAGTTGTAAGAATATTGAGAGGCATAATCTTCGACCAGATTATAATTTCCATGATTAAAGGTAGCCTCAATCATGGGTAAAAAGAGATCCTCTTTTTTGTCTACAGGGGTGACTTCGATGAGATAGAGGTAAATCTTTTGTGCTTCGTTAAATATACCTATTTTGTAGTAGGCCTCTGCGATATCAATAAGGAATTGATTGTTGACCCATCCTTTAAGGAACAGTTTCTTATTTTGTTTGGCCAAAACCAGGGCCTGAACATATTCCTTGTTTTCTACCAGTCTCCTGATTTCCATTGGAAGCCTCTCAATAAGCAGGGCTTGTGCCGGAATTTTGACATCACTCACCTGAGACTCACGTAGTAATTTTTGCAGGAGAGTGATGCTGATGTCATTCTCGCCTAAGAGGGCATGAATCAGCGCTTGTTTGAACCTGGCTTCTTCTGCTGTCGATCTGAACTGTGCTGCGGCGGCAATTTTTTTGTATCTGGCGATTGCCTTCAGCGCGTAAGAGCTATCGGCAATAAACCGTAAGTCAGTGGATTTTATTGCGGCAAGATTGGCCGATTGGGTATTTGGAAAAGCGTTCTTAATTTGGGAAAACCTGCCGATCAGTGATTCAGCGTCGGTAAATTGCAGTCTGGCCATGGCCTCTTTATACGAGACAGAACCCAAGATATTATCTTCAGAAGTAAAAGAAGACAGCCGGTCATAACACTGTGCCGCCTGTTTAAATAGTTTGTGAAAATAGAGGGTGTTGCAATAACCAGACAAAGAGTAGGGCATGGTCGGGAGTACGGTTGAGTCTGCCAGGAGTTTGTAAGACGCAATGGCTTTAACCGGCTGTTTGATTGCATACCAGTAGTCAGCCTGATGAATTTGAATCTTTTCTTCAATCACCTCTGGAAGGGCAATAGATTGATTCAATAAAAGTGTATTCAACCTTTTATACTGAGCTGTAGCCAGGGCCGATTCTATTCTGGTGAGGTAAAAGTAGGGGGCTAGCTGGCTTGTATCGCTGATCAGTTTTTCGAGGTCCCTGAACTCAAAATCCGCAATATAAGGGTCGATCTTTTTTGCACGAAGAAGAGTGAGCAGGTAGTTGGCGTAGGTACCAAGAAGTTCTTCCGGATACTCTTCCTTGAGCAGATACAGTTGTTTGTAGGCACTGTCAAAATCGCCACCGCGGGCAAGAGCTTCCCCGTAAGTGAGGGCATACATCTTTTGTCTGGCAACATCCTTTTCTTCACGTATGGCGGAGAGAACTGCCGCTGCCAGGTGTTCCCATAAGTTGTTATCAGCAAGCTCAAACATCTCCTTGCTGATCAGGCTAAGATTTTCTATTTTTCCGGGTGGTAGAAACTGAAGGATGGGGAACGGCGGCCAACTGTATACCAGAGGGACACTAACTGAGACAGGTGTCTCGTAGTATCGGAAAAAGGACAGCCAGTCTTTCTTGTATGGTGTTAAAATGTATGGGTTTGTGAAATCAATAGATTGTCTTTCCAACACGCTGATACCATTGAGGCGTGTTGCAAGGTCCTGGTATTCATTGCTGTATTGATTACCAAGCAGCGCCTCAAATACAATCTTCCCATCTGAACTTGTGGTGATTGTATGTTTTTGCGGTTTATATCGAAAGAACAAGGAAACGACCAGGACACCTCTCTCTGATTTTGTCAAAAATTTGACAATGTTCTGGTCGGCCTCTAGCGACTGCAGGCTGGAGGAGGCATTTGATTCTTTGAAGAAAATGTCGACCCGTTTCCCGATGGAACTACTCGAAAACGAAGGAGGTCTATCGAATGTAAGGTAGAGTTCAACCGTGTCCCTGCTGCCTGCTTTCGATATTCTCTGTAATTCTGAGCCAAAACAGGGGCTGGTAAAGAGAGAGAGAATAGCCAGCAGTATGAGATAGTACTTATTATTAAACATATTTGGTTTTATGCAATAATCGGGCCAATATCCCTGGGTGGTTGTCCGTTTTCAGCTCCGCTGCTTCACATCTCTGTTGGACTAGTCAATTGCAAAATTTAGGTGTAAAATAAGTGGATCAAGACGATTTTAATGAAAAAATCTGCATATCGATGAATTACTCATTTGATTTTTATAAGAGCTTGCTGATATTATGTTAGTGAACGTTAATTACGAACCAGTTGCATGGGGGTGTTGCTGACTGGCTTCAGGGGACACGAAAATCTATAATTGCTTAGTAACAGGAGATAATAATGGGAAAGAATGTATTGCTGGTGGATGACTCTAGCACGATGAGAAAAATTATTGGGCGCTCCCTCCGACAGGCTGGAATTGAATTCGATAATATCTACGAGGCAGCGGATGGACTGGAAGCGCTGGATGTTCTGGAGGCCAATGATGTGGATATCGTTTTGAGTGATATTAATATGCCGAATATGGACGGGATTTCGTTTTTACGGGAAAAAGCCAGTCGGGATGGTATCAAAGATATTCCCGTGCTGATGATTTCAACTGAAACGGGGGACGACATTATTGGCGAGGCGAAGTCTCTTGGTGCTCTTGGAGCAATCAAAAAACCTTTCACGCCGGATAAAGTAAATGAGGTTCTCGGTCCTCTGTTGTAAATCTTAACTACCGGAAAGGAGGAAAGCGTGGAACTTGGCGATAAAATCATAGACTCCGCAACAGAGATATTTTCTTCGATGGTTATGATGGAGGTTTCGGTAATAGGAGATTTTCTCTCAGAGTTACCTCCTCTTGAAGACTGTATCTCAGGTGTGATTGGCCTGGCAGGGAAATCCAGAGGAGTGTTGGCGATCCACATACCCAAGGCTGTTGCCATGGCCATCACCGGAAGTTTTCTCGGCATGGACGTGGATGAAATGAATGAAGATGTTGATGATGCCGTGGGAGAACTTGCCAATATGCTTGGAGGAGATATAAAATCTGTTTTATCGGTAAAGGGAAAAGACATTGATCTTTCACTACCGACCACTATTTCTGGTCGCCTCTATGATTTTCAGTCAACGAAAGCGACTGAAAGGATTATCGTGCCCTTTAGTTGTCCTGCCGGGAATTTTACAATAGAAGTTCAGATTGAACAATAAAGGGTACCTTGAAAAATTTGATGTCTCAGAGTTTTTGCTTACCTCTGAGTGAAAATTTTAAACCATAAGGCAGAGATTGGAAGGAAAAACAATTTTTCACGGTAGCCCAAAGTGTATTTTTTGAATAAATTTATGGCAGGGTCAGATACTATTTGATCCTGCCTTTGTAGTTATAGAGCCTGGGGGTGAGGTATGGCAGAGACTTTTGATATAGGTGATGAGATAATAAAGGGAACAAAGGATGTGTTCTCTACAATGCTGATGGTTGATCTTGAGTCTGATTGTGACGGAGAGGTAGAAAAACACCACATTCAGTCAAATCTCACAAGCATGATTGGCCTGGGAGGCGGAATCCGCGGGATGCTGGCTGTTCACTGTCCGGCCGTGGTTGCCAAGGCTATTACCGGCAATTTCCTGGGGATGGATGTTGAAGAACTGGATGAAGATGTTAAAGATGCAATCGGTGAAATTGCTAATATGGTCGCAGGCAACCTGAAAATTTCCTACGAGAGTATCGATATTCAGATAGAACTGGCAATACCAACGTCCATTGTGGGGGACTCCTTTACTATCAGTGGTATTGCCCATGCTAACAGAGTAATACTGCCGCTGACGATGGCAGAAGGGACATTCTGGATTGAGCTGCTCTACGTTCTCAACAATTAAAAATCACTGTTTCGTGTAAATTCTTTTATATTTCCTACCGATAAGGCATTAAAGATATCTTCTGTTTATAATTCGCACTCATAAAGATTCTGTATGGACCCGCAAAAAAGAATAGATAAAATACTTGATGCCGCTGAGGCAAGAGCACAGGAAGAAGTCGGTGGCCTACTGGGGGCCGATTTTGAACTTGTCAGGGATTCTCGTGTTACGTGCAGTAAAGAGCAGGTCTTCGACGAGCTTTCAGGTAAGCAGATTTGTGCGCAGATGGAGGTGGTTGGAGAAGTTACAGGTCAAGGCTGCCTGCTCATTGGGATAAAGGATGCGATTCGCCTGGGCGGAACTCTCATCATGCTTCCGCCCTCTGAGCTTGAAGAAGTCATTGGTCGAGAGGATTATGGTGAAGAGGTAGAGGATTCGTATGGCGAAATAGCCAATATTATCGCAGGTTCTTTTACCACTTCTTTTGAAGAGATGTACCCTAAATCCTGCCGGCTTGTTCGAAAAGAACTGGAGGTTCTTCTACCGGCTAAGGTTGATATTGAATCAGCTAAACCAGTTGAGAATCAGGTATATTATAAGAGCAGTGTTTTTATGATGCTTGGTGGCAAGCAGATGGGCGAATTGATTCTGCTGCTCCCCGCATCAACCTTCAGTCTTGTTACAGAAGAGGTAAATGAAGAGTCAGAAAATGCAACTACTGAAAGAGAATCGATCCCTGAGCCGGGGAGCACTGCTGAAGACAACGCCGATACCATTCAATCTGAACAGCAGGCTGAATCGAAACAACCCAAAATCGATGTCGGAAAGCACCACAAGAGAGTGGATCGGATCCTTGCTGAATGCCAGGCAAAGATAGCCGGCGAACTGAGTGCCTTCCTCGCTGTGGATGTCAAGCTGTCAGATCTGGAAAATAGAATAGCCAGTAAAGAGCAGTTCTTTTTTGAAGAGGCGTCCGGCAAACAGATACTGGCTGACATGGATGTTGTAGGAGAGGTTGAGGACAAGAGTTATTTTGCCGTTGGCCTGAAAGACGCAATTTACCTCGGTGGGCTGCTCATTATGCTTCCTCCGTCTGAGCTGGAAAGTGTAGTCACTGAGGAAGATTTCAGTGAAGACAACCAGGATGCCTATGGAGAGATTACCAATATAGTTTCCGGTGTCTATACTTCTGTTTTCGAGCAGCAGTACACCAAAAGTATACGCTTTGTAAAAAAAGGCCTTCAGGAAGTTGTACCCATGAAGGTTGAAATCGAATCTGATCAACCATGCCCTGACATGCTCTATTACGTCAGTACTATGTCCCTTGCAGTTGATGAAAAAAATCTCGGCAAGCTCCATATGGTTTTTCCTGCCCATATGCTGCAGCTTGAAACTCTTGGCTCGGAGGGTGCAACGGACAATGTAGCCGACACAGCTCCGAAGACAGTTGCCGAGGAGGTTACACAGGGTGAAGAAGAAACCTCCGTCTCTGTTGACGCATCTCCACCGAAAACCCCAGCCGTTGATTATGAAAAACATAAAAAACTTGTAGACAAAGTGCTGGAGTCCTGCCGCCTTAAGATATCGGAAGAGGTGGGGGCGTTGCTTGGAACGGATATAGAGCTTGAAAACCTGGGTAATAAAATTGTCAGCAAGGAAGACTTCTTTTACGATGAAGTATCTGGAAAGCAGGTTATTGCCAACATGGATATTGTTGGTGATCTTGAGGGCAGGAGCTTTTTGGCGGTAGAGTTGAAAGATGCCATTCGGATTGGCGGTGTTCTCATAATGCTGCCTGCGTCAGAGCTTGAGTCTACAATCTCCAATGAAGAATTTAGCGAAGATGGTCAGGACGCCTATGGCGAGATAGCAAATATTATTTCAGGCGTCTACACCTCAACCTTTGAAGAGCAGTATCACAAAAATATCCGCTTTGTAAAGACTGACCTCCAGCAAGTTGCTCCAATGAAAGTAGATGTTGAATCGGATGAACCTGTACCGAATGAATTCTACTACCAAAGCAAGATGGAGCTCACCATAAGCGAAAAACCGTGCGGCAACCTGCATCTGCTGCTGCCTGCGGACCTGTTTCAGCTGAACCGGGCTGAGGAGAGCGATAGTGCCCAATCCACGCAGGATTCGTCGCTCCAGGCCACGCAGCAGGCAAATGAGTCACCAGCTTCTGTTGGCGAGAGTGGTCAGACTGAAGGTGCAGTCTCAGACGTTGGGGGCAGGGGAGATAGTGACTCGTCCTCTCGACCAATAGATGTGCTGCTGGTTGGTGATGATGAGCAGGAGGCGGCTAAGATTATCGATGTACTTGACGGAATGGGATACTCAGCCAGGCTATTTTCTTTTAAAGACAATCTTCTCAACTATATCCCAGGTCAATTAAAAGCTGTTTACGTGGTTACCAAGGCTGTAAATGAGCAATCTTTTGGTGCGGCTATTAAGATCAGTTCTTCATGCTCGGTGCCAATTATTGCGGCAGGGCCTGAGTGGACAAGAACAAAGGTTATAAAGGCAGTTAAGTACGGTGTCAGGGATATCCTGCTTACACCTGCAGATGCAGAAGATATAAAAGAGAATATCAACCACAATCTTCTGAAGATGGCGGCTTAGTTTCTCGGCTCAACTCCTGGGTGGCGACGTTTTACTCCTCCCACATCCCTTCAATATTTTTCTTCTTAATTTTCTCGAGCAGAGTGGTTCTTTTCAGGTTAAGAAGCCTTGCAGCTTCTTTTTTGTTTCCCGAGGTGAGTTTCATTGCTTGGAGGATAAGCTTTGTTTCGAAGTCGTTAATGAGGCTGTTGAAATCTATTGGGCCGCTCTCCCACCTGGCATCACCACTTGTTGTATCCTGTACCTGATTGCCACCGGAGCTGATCAGTTCCGTTTCTTCAAATAGAACAGGTTGATCAGGGATTTCAACCTGATGGAATTTTTCAGGTAAATCCTCAAAGTGAATCTCCTGCCCGCTAAAGAGTATACTCATGTGCTGGATGAGGTTTTCAAGTTCTCTTACATTGCCTCTCCAGTTGTAGTAGGCGATTGCTGCCAGTGCTTTTGGAGAAAATGTGAACTTTTCTCTCCCTCGATTCTCAGCATATTTTTTAAGAAAAGCACGTATCAATAGTGGTATGTCTGATATTCTCTCCTTGAGGGGCGGAATGTTGACAGGAATAACACTGAGTCGATAATAGAGATCTTCCCTGAATGTAC
Organism: Desulfocapsaceae bacterium; assembly: GCA_033852035.1. GTDB lineage: Bacteria > Desulfobacterota > Desulfobulbia > Desulfobulbales > Desulfocapsaceae > Desulforhopalus_A. Next base: position 17,502 of record JAWSVG010000062.1, read on the forward strand.
CTTCGCTGACGAGCTGTTCAAGGTCGCAATGAGTTGCCGCCAGGATACGGGTATCAACTGGTATTGCCTTGAATGCTCCCACAGGTTCGAACTCCTTTTCCTGTAAAACCCGTAGAAGCTTCGCCTGCAGGGATGACTTCATGTCACCAATTTCATCGAGGAAAAGAGTTCCCCGGTCGGCATATTGAATTCTTCCAGGTTTGTTTGCAGTTGCGCCGGTAAAGGCGCCTTTAGTGTAACCGAATAGTTCACTCTCAAGAAGTTCGTCGGGAATGGCGGCACAATTAACTGGTACAAAATTATTGTTTTTCCTGCTGCTTTGGGCATGAATTGCCTTTGCGATCATTTCCTTGCCGGTCCCTGATTCACCACGAATGAGGACTGTTGATAAGTCATCCTCAGCAACTTTTATGATCAGATCAAAAAGTCGTTGCATTTCGGGACTGGTGCCAATCATCCCGTGAAAAGAAGGAGGAGGCGGCTCATCTTTTTCAGTGACCTGAGTGTGCGGTCCCCTGACATTTTCAACAGCTCTTTTGAGAGCAACAGTTGTTTCAACAGGGTCCACCGGTTTATGGATGAAGTAAAAGAGATCGAGCTCGGATATCTTTTTAATGAGCTGTGGTTTCCCCGTTGGTACTATGGGAAGAATCACAAGGTTCGGGTGGGTGGTTTGAACAGAATGGATAAGGGTTAATCCTTTTGTCTGCTCAGAAAAGTCTATGTCAATGACAAGTATGCTTACTGATTTAGACTGTAGTGCGAGGTTCAGTTCCTTATCTGAAAAAACATGCTCAATAGTACAGTTAAAGGGGAGGTCCAGCTGCTCGGAAATGGTCGAAAGACCTCTGTCGTCACGGTCCGCAATAAGTATTTTTGGTGTTGATGCCATAGCCTGTAGAGAAAAGGAATATCAAATAATTATAAAGTGTTCTTGGTCTGCAGCCACGATGAACGGTGAGTTACTCCGTACCCTGTGGAAAAGACGTGAATTGCTGACTTCATTTCTGGGAGCTACAGTGATAATTGCATGAGGTCTGCTAGTTTGCTTGACGTTCTCCTCATATTAAGACTCAAAAGTCTGGCAATTTTCTGTATAACCTTAATGCCAAGCGCTGGAAACTTTTTAGCAAGCAGATCAAAACCTTTGTCTGTAAGAGTAACCATCGTTGTTGGCTGCTTGGCAATCACGGTTGCTGATCGTGTTGATTTGTCGATGAGAGCCATTTCACCGATAGAACTTCCTTTTGCGAGACGTGCAAGAACTATGTTTTCACCATTTTCTGCTCTTTTTTGAATCTCCAGGATACCTGTTACGACAAAACCCATAAACGTTCCCTGATCACCTTCCAGAAAGAGGTGCTCATCTCTTTCTAGATGTATGTAGCTCATGTGGCGGGATAAGGCTGCTATCTCATCGACATTGAAACTTGAGAAGATGGGAAGGTTTATCAGGAAAGATCTGGTTTCCTCTTCCGTCTCACTTATTTTACGCGTAGGCATATCTGGTCTGATCGTAGTAAGGTAGTATTGTTCTTAATGGACATCTGGTGACGTTCGTACTCATTGTATACTATCACGTTCTAGCATATCATACTAAATAAAGAAAAACAGTAGCTAACACCGGTAAACGGTAAGTAAGTACCTTGTGGGCGCTTATAACCGTATGAGATAAATTCAAAACCGCATATGCTTGTTTTTTATCACAGCTTTTACGGATTAAGGTACTAATGAACGGAGGTACACTCAATTCCTCTCCGGGGGTTCAAACCATTCTCCATCAGAAGACATGGTTTTGGTCTGAAACCGAAAAATAGGTGAGGGTGAAATTATGTATGTAATGATGCAACTATTTTTCTGTCTATTTCTTAGTCAAGTCGCTCTAGGGCAGGAACCTATAGCAGGTACAGTTGTCAAAGTGATTGATGGTGACTCCCTCCAGATACAAACCAACAGTAAAAAGATTGAAACAAGGCTCTATGGTATTGACAGCCCTGAGTACAACCAGAGATTTTCAAAGGCAGCAAAAAAGTTTGTGCGGAATCAGGTGCAAGATAAAAACGTAACAGTGTACCCTGACTATTATGATTCGTACGGGAGGTTGGTTGCAATCGTAACCTACGGAGGAAAAGTTTTAAATCAGGAGCTTATAGTCTCTGGTTATGCCTGGGTGTATCCGAGGTATTGCAAGAAAGAAATCTGTAAACGTTGGAAGAAGGATGAAAAAATGGCGAGAGAAACTAATAAAGGGCTGTGGTCGGAGAAAAAACCTGTTCCCCCATGGAGGTGGAAAAGGATGAAGAGACAGTAGGGAATTGGTTTTGATACCTTGGCGTATTGACACTCATTCTGCTTTTGCAGTAAAGTGACTTACTGCTCAAACAAACAGCTGGTGTAATAAAGTCTTTACTTGTGTAAAAGTTTCAACCAGCAAATCAAGATACGTCAAACTAAAACAGAGGATTCTGCCCCAGTGGTGGTTGTGTATATAATGGAAAGTTCAAAGAAAATTTGTTTCGCGGTCTGTTCAGGTATCCTGGCTCTGTCTCTTTTTACAGCCGGCAGTGTTCAGGCCGAAGAAAGTGTGGCTGTACAGGAAAATATTGAGCAGCTAAAAAAGACTAAAAGCTGTCGAGGTTGTGATCTGTCGGGAGCTAATTTAACTCGATTCGATTTGACTGGGGCAGATCTTGAAGGAGCCGACCTCTCCCAGGCAAAATTCTTCCTGGCCGATCTGACAAAAGCAAATCTCAAGGATACAAACCTCACTGGGGCTGCTTTCGGTGGAGCTGATCTGAGTGATGCTGACCTCAGAGGCGCCGATCTTCGAGGCGCTTCTTTAGATACTGCCTATCTGGAGGGAGCCCAGATGGAAGGAGAATTTGTCTCAATAAAGCCGTATGAAAAAGAAGGTGTTTCTGAAATCGAAAAAGAAGTGTATGTCGAAGATGTCTCTCAACCCAAAAAGAGTCCAGGAACCAGGGAGGTACAGGTTGGTTCACGTCGAGATTTTGGCGAACAACCGCCAGTTATTGCAGAGGTTGAAGCCGTTTCAGCCGATGAAAAGAGTGATGCCCCTGCAGGAGTAGCCGAACTCCCTCCAGCATCTGCTGCAAAAAAGACGGTCCCACCTCCGCCTGTTGTTGTTGAAGAGGAGCAAGGTGGTGACGATACAGTTGAGACAGCACAGGAAATGGTCGTAGAAGAAGAAACAGTGACAGAAGAAAATGCTCCAGTAAAAACGGTTGAGATGGCAAAAGAATCGGAACAACCTGCTGCCGTTGTACAACAGCAGGCTCCAGAGCCTTCTGAACCACTGGGTGAGCTCGGTGCTCAGGCTGATGGTGCCATAGAAAAGGTAACGGCTATGAGCGGAGACCTTGCACTGGAAAAAACAAAAAGAGACAATTTGACAAGACTGCTCGACAGAAGGAAGTGTTATGAGTGTGACTTATCTGGATTAGACCTTTCTGGCAAGAAGCTCAAATTTGCAGATTTGGAAAAAGCAAATCTCTCAGGCTGCAACCTGGAGAAGGTTGATCTTCGTAAAGCAAACCTGAAAGGTGCACGGCTTGTAGGTGCCAACCTGAAAAATGCCAGGTTGGATAAGGCCGACTTTTATAAGGCTGATCTGACAAGTGCGGATTTGACGGGGGCTCAGATAAGAAAAACTCTCTTTGACAATGCGACACTCACTGGCACTATCGGATATGAAGGCGACGGCGCCCTCTGGAAAGCAGGGGATAGTTTGTAAGGCCGGTGCCGATATAGACCTGTTGCTATTTAGTGGCCGAACGAAAACCGCCAATTTCCCCGATTACTTCGTTGTTCGAAAATTTTAATCCTCGGAATATCAACTATATGCCTGTGGTTAAAATTTGCGTTCGCCTCGTACTCGTAAAAATTTGCAGGTTTTCGGTCAGCCACTATTTAGTACCTTACTCCGTAAAAGCTGTAACAAGAAACAAGAAAATATGGACTCTATTTTGTGTCATATGGTTATTAACACTCACAAGGTACTTATACTCGTCGAGCGAGTACTGAAAAGAGTCCTGACTTATTTCCCGTTTAACTGGGTTAGCGCTACAGCACCAAAATCCTGGTCTCGGACAACCGTCTACGACTCAGCAATAACATTCAAGGCATCTGCCACCCTGTCTCCATCAACCAATTCGTCGTTCCGAAGGATGTTTTCAACAGTATCCAGAGAGTCCCGCAGGTTCGCCACTTGAATCTCTAAAGATTGAATAGTGGCTGATGCGGCACTTTCTGTTGTCGTCATCGCATGTTCCAGATCCTGAGCGTTCTTAAGGATGGTCTGGATATTGGCGATTTTGTCGAGGCGTAAAAACAGTTCATCAAAATTGAGAGGTTTCTCGAGGTAGTCGTTTGCTCCCTTCTGCATTGCCTTAACCGCCGTGTCCACGGATGAGTGGGCGGTTATAAGGATCACTTCTGTTTTGTCATTTATTTCTTTGGCAATCTCCAGTACCTCAATTCCACCAATGTCGCCGGGCATCATCAGATCAGTTAATACAACATCAAAAAATTGTGTTCTCAGGAGGTTCTCCGCAGCATAGCCATCTTCTGCAACCTGCACAGCGTAGTGTTCGGTCTTCAGTCTGTGCTCTAAGAGGCGCCTGATTACGGGGTCATCGTCTACAACAAGTATGGAAAGAATTTTCATGTGAGGGCCCTCGTCGTGTTACTTCTTCTGGTAAAAGATGGATCTCAAATGTCTCTTTGGTATGAACAGCGGACAGACACCTGTCAATGATTCTGTCGATCCGATAATGAGGTAGCCGTCATTTTCAAGACTCGCTGCCAGCTTATTGAAGAGTTTTTTACGATCTTCAAGGGTAAAGTAAATGGCCACGTTCCTACAAAATATTATATCAAATTTGCCAAGAACTGTGAATGGCTGCATAAGGTTGAGTTTTTTAAAATTCACCATGGCTCGGATTTCATCCTTAATTTTCCAGGAGTTACCGAAGAGGGTAAAATATTTTTGTAAGTATTTACGGTCCAATCCCCGCTCTATCTCAAACTTATTGTATTTTCCATAGCTTGCCTGCGTTATGGCTGTGTCCGAAATGTCTGTCCCCAGCAGGGACAGAGAGTAGGCGTTGGTGTCACCTAGAAGAGTTTTGAGGACAATCGCTATAGAATATAATTCCTGCCCGGTGGACGATGCCGCACTCCAGATCCGTATTTTCGGTTTGAGGCCTGGTCTCCCGCTTCGGTTATCAATGACTTCAGGTAAAATTTTGTGCTGGAGGAGTTCAAAGGGACCTTTATCACGAAAAAATAGCGTTTCGTTGGTGGAGATGGCGTCGACAATAGCTTTTTCTATTTTTTTACTGGCATCCCTTTTAGCCTTGTTATGAAGTTCCTGGTAAGAGGTGCAGCTATTTGCTTCCGCAATTGAACTTAATCGAGTTTCAAACAGATATGCCTTGTTTTGATCTAAGAATATTCCTGAGACATCATGGATGTATTGGGCAATAATCTTGAGTTCGTTGGGAGCGATTTTAATCATTGATAATAATATGTGCGCATGAAATTAATAAAAGTATCTATTATTTAATACTGTTAGTGATAGCATCGGCTATCTTGTTCAGTGGAATAACTATGTCAAGATAACCAAGGTCAGCAGGAGCCTTAGGCATACCATAGACAGTACATGACTTCTCATCTTGACCAATTATATAGGCAGCTTTTGATTTCAGGATTCCCAGTCCTTTGGTCCCATCTGAACCCATACCAGTCATGATGACTGCTGTTGTTCTTCCGACGTAGTAGTCGGCAACCGACCTGAACAAGTAGTCGACAGCTGGTTTACATGAGTTCTCCGGAGGATCATCTGTAATTTTTAGCCGTCGGTGCTGTCCGTCTGTACCCGCCATAAGTTTCATCTGTTTTCCACCCGGAGCGATGTAGGCGACATTCGGCAGGATGTTTTCACCTTCGACAGCTTCCTTTACCGTAAGAGCACATTTTTTATTAAGACTGTTCGCCAGAGACTTCGTGAAGACAGGCGGCATATGCTGCACAATTAAAAATGGAACTCCAATATCTCCAGGAATCCTTGGAAGCATCTGGCTGAGGGCATTCGGACCACCTGTTGATATACCTATAACCACAATCTCAGATTTGGAGCGTTTAACGTTTGCCGGTCTTGCAGCAACAGCAGTTCTTGCGGTTCCTGTCACGGCAGGTCGAGCGGCAGATAAAGGCGTACGAAAAGAACTGGAGGGAGTACGAGGGGTGCCTCTTCCTCCTGCCGGGGTTGCGATATATTGAGAACGCTTATACGCTTTCAGCATTGGCTCAAGCAGTTCTCTGATGAGCTTTTTACCTTCGGCCTGGTTTTTACTCTGGGGCTTGAGAATAAAATCGAAGGCACCCAGTTCAAGAGCGTGCATTGTCATTTCACTGCCTTCGGCAGTTAAAGTAGACACCATAATAGCGCCAATATGAGGATAATTTTTGTTAAGTTCTGTGAGCAACTCGATACCGTTCATCTGGGGCATCTCGATGTCGAGAGTGAGCAGATCTGGCTTAAGAGTTTTGATCTTTGCCAGGGCAATCTTGCCGTTGTGTGCGACACCTGCCAGCTCAACACCTGGAATCATTTCGATAATATCAGAGACAGCCTTGCGGTAAACGATGGTGTCATCCACCACGAGAACGCGTAGATTTTTTGTTCCTATCATCAGTGTTATAGGTCCTCAATGCTTAATACTTTGTCGACATTCAGTATGCCAATAAGGTTGTCCGAGGTCTTATACACCCCTGTGAAATACTCACCCTGAATGCCTCTCATGTTCGCGGGAGCACGCTCTTTTTTCTGCATGTCAGCGGTTACTACATCACTGATTTGTCGTACCAGCAGGCCAACATGTCCACCTGCAGAGTTGACGATGATATTGCGTGGATCCTGGGAAATATCAGTTTCACCGAGTCCCAGTTTTCTGCCGAGATCAAGGATGGTGACGATCTGGCCTCGCAGGTTAAGTATGCCAAGGACATATTCCGGCGCCTGGGGCACTTTGGTCATCTGCATCAATTTGTTGATTTCTTGTACTTTGAGGATGTCCATACCGCACAGGGCATCTCCAATGTAGAACGTTGCAAGCTCGACTATTTTTTTACCGTTACTTACAGTGTTTAGGTCACTCATATTTTTTCCGTCGGGTTCGTTTTTGAAAGGACAATCGAAAGAGAGTAATTGACATTTTATCTGCTCATAAAGCGGCCTTTTAGCGGTCTCCTACGTCTAATGGATTCTTTTCATATAATCGTGAACAGAAACCATTAACCGTTCTTTATCCAGTTTAATATGATATTCGTCCACTCCAACAGATTTTCCCTTGGCGACATCTTCAGCTGAAGCCAGAGTGGTCAGGGCAATGATTGGAAGTTTGGAATAGGTGGAGTCACTTCGAATCTTCTGAGTCAGCTCAAATCCATTCATGTTCGGCATCTCTATGTCGGTTACTAGCATGGATATTTCGTCCCCATGTTCCTGGAGAAGATTCCAGGCTTCAAGTCCATCTTCGGCCTCGATAATATCATAACCTACTTCAATCATATAGCTTTTAACCTGATTGCGGAAAAACTTTGAATCTTCAGCAATAAGAATGGTAGGGGCGGTTCCTTCATCAATACTCTCAATATCGAAGGTTTCCGGTTTTTCAAACCACTGTGGGAAAAGAGTCTGAACCATTTCAAAGACATTAACCAACATGGTCGTCTCGCCACCAATGATGATAGAGCCCATAATGCCTGTCTGACTAAGAGTAGTGTCATCAATGTCAGCAGTAACCTCAAGAGCGTCGATGGGGCCGACAGCGAGCAGGCCGACGGCTTTCTTTGCAAGATTAAAGACGATGACAAGCAGGTTGTCATCGTCTGCGAGAGGCTGCACCATGGCTACGTCATCCACACAAATGAGGCTGAGGCTGCCTTCACGGTATTTCATGACCCGTTTGCCGCCAAGATCCTCTATATCTGATCGCTTGATCTTTTCAATACGCTCAACCTGATTGAGTGGGACACCAAAATGTTCAGTCTCTGAGCTCTTAAATATAAGCAGCGACTGGTTGTCTTTTTTCAGCCTCAATGCATCTTCAGCGGCCTTGGCAACTTCTGCCGCCCTGTCTGAGCCATCAAGTGAGGTGAGGTTCGCCATTCTGGCAAGATTACCCACATCGAGAATCAGAGCGATACGTCCATCACCCATAATTGTCGCACCAGCATAACCTTTGCACTGCTGAAGGTGTCGGCCAAGTGGCTTGATAACAATTTCCTCAGAATCCTGTAGTCGGTCAACAATGAGACCATATTTCATGGAACCAGTTGAAACCACAACGATATTGAGGGCACTTGATGCGGAAGACCTACGGTCAATAATAGAACGAGAAGGAGTGTTTTTGTTTTCTGAGGACTGGTTGCTGTCGTGTTCTGAGTCATTGTGGAAAAGTGGTGAATCTTTTCCACGCCGGTCTGAGACCAAGGCTCTTCTGTCCTCTGTTGTTTCGTTGTTTTGTACGTCATAATAGGTGCGTTTAATGCCGATGACGTCAGCTAATCTGATGAGTGGCAGCAACGTGCCGCGCAGACGGACGACCTCAGCATCACCAACCCGTTCAACCCGCTCCTTCACCTGGCTGGCAGGGATACGGAGAAGCTCTTCAAGGTTCACCTGAGGAATAGCATAACGCTCCCCACCGGTTTCAATTATCTGGCAAGGAATGATAGCGAGGGTGAGAGGGAGTTTGATGGAGATGGTAGTGCCGGCACCTTTTTCACTGATAATGTCTACATGGCCACCGAGCTGGTCGAGGTTTGTTTTTACCACATCCATGCCTACGCCCCGACCGGAGACGTCGGTGACTTGCTCGGCAGTGGAAAAACCGGGTAGGAAAATAAGGTTAACTTTTTCCTTATCGGACATCACCTGGGTCTGTTCTGCGGTGAGAAGGCCTTTGTTAACGGCACTTGCGGCTAGTGCTTCGCCGTCAAGACCTTTACCGTCATCACTTATCTCTATGACGACCTGACCAGCTTCGTGGTAGGCTTTAAGGATAACAAGCCCTCTTTCACCCTTGCCGGCCTGTTTTCTGTCGGCAGGCATTTCTATGCCGTGATCAACCGAGTTCCGTACGAGGTGGGTGAGGGGATCGTTAATCGACTCGATAATGGTTTTATCGAGTTCTACGTCTTTACCGACAATGTTCAGATCTATCGTCTTGTTGAGTTTCTTTGACAGGTCCCTGACTACTCGCGGGAATTTATTGAAAACATTACCGATGGGCTGCATTCGTGTCAGCATTATAGCTTCCTGCAGTTCAGAGGTGATGAGATCTATTCGTTGGCCTACCGCCTCTGCGTTGCGGAGATCGTCAGAGCCGATTGTCTGGAGCAATTGATTCCTGCTGAGTACCAGTTCACCCGCAAGGTTCATCAGTGAGTCTAAAAGACTGACGTGAACCCTGAGTGATGTTTCCCCTTTAACAGGAGGGGGTTGTTTGGGTGCATCCGACTCTGGTGGTGGAGAGGGAGACTTCGGCTCAGGGACCGGAGGTGGCGGTGCTTTTGCAGCCGCCTTGGGTTTTGCGGGAGTCAGCGGTTCAGGCTCAGGCTGTACGACAGGTTCAGGTTCCGGTTCTATTGCGGGCTCAGAATCCAGAGATAATACCGGGGGTTCTTCTTCAGCTTGTGGAACTTTCTCAGATTCCACTGGAGGTTGAGAGAAGGTCCCGTCAGCGATGGCATTGAGAGGAATGAGGTGAGACGTAATGTCAACATCATTACTGTTGTTGACATCCTCGATCATGCTTTGTAGCTGATCAGCTGCAATAAGGAGGACATTTACGACTTCCGGAATAGGGATGAGCTTCTTGCTACGTATCATACCGAGAATATTCTCTGAGGCATGAGACAGTTCCTGTATTGCAGTAAGCCCCATGAATCCGGCACCACCTTTTATCGAATGGGCAGCCCTGAACACTTTATTGACCAGATCTTCGTCAATATTTGCTCCCGCTTCTTCAATTGCCAGGAGGTCGTTTTCTATGTCTGCGAGGTGTTCGAGTGATTCCTCAATAAATCCTTGCAATATTTCGTCGTCTTCTATTTCCATAAAGCACTCCCTGCTGTTAATTATTATTCACATTGTTCTATTTAAGGTTATACATATCCCAAAAGGTATGTACAGGTGTTTTTTGAAAAAGGTGAACTTTTAGAATTGAATAATGAGGTGGACAGCGAAGCTCGACTGTGTTTGCCTTTTAAGAGTAAAAGGCAAGAAATAAAAAGAAATGAACAGGCGTTCTGGTATAAAAAAGATGAGAGAATGTATTCGCTGCACCAAAGCTGGGAAGGTACAGCGAATACAATGTGGCGGCAGATACCGTTTTGTTATTACTGGGTGCTGGCCGCGGGCTCAGCCTTTTGTGAGATCAACAAGAGTTACTTCGTATGTGAGATGGTGTCCGGCTAGTGGATGATTGTAGTCAACAGTTATTTTTGACCCCTCTACCTCTATCACAGTTGCAGGAACCTTTTGCTCTGCCCCTTCTTTGTCAACTTTCAGGGCAATCAGCATTCCTGGTACTGGTTTGAGAGTATCTACCATTTTTTGGTTATCAATGGTCTGAATAAGATCTTTTTGCCGGGGTCCATAGCCCTCATCGGGAGAAAGGCGAATTTTTTTGGATTCACCTTTTGTCATTTGAACAATAGCCTGTTCAAGGGTTGGTGGTAGATCGCTGTTCCCTATTTTCACGGAGAGTGGTTCTTCTGGTTTGATGGTTGTAAAGACCTCGCCGTTGTCGAGTTTTCCGGTGAAGACGAGGCTTACAATATCGTTATTTTGCGGGTGTGCCATGATTACTCCTTAATGAAAATATGGATCGTGTCCCAAGGAAAATAGAAGTATTTCTGAGACTGTGCCTAGTTAGTTAATCGGATATGGAATATAGTAAAACGAACAATAATATAGGTGAAGATTCATTTTATGCAAGTGAATACCATGAAAACGAAGAAAACTTGGGCGTCTTGCTTGACAAAGATACAATACCTGTCTAATTTAATAGGTTTTTCTGAGTATTGGTTACGGGTTGTTGTGTTATGAAAAACACGTGACAGGAGATTCTGCTTAGCCATCCTTGCGGGGGTACTCCCCCTTAAAATCACAGCACTACCGATCGAGCATAATATGATATCGCTGAATTTTAGTAAATCACCTGATGCCTTACTACCTGCCATTGTGCAGGATTTCAAGACAAACGAAGTTCTTATGCTGGCATATATTAACAAGCTGGCCTGGGAAAAGACCCTTGAGACCAGAAAAGCTCACTATTGGAGCAGGTCGAGAAACAGCCTTTGGCTCAAAGGGGAAACGTCTGGGCATGTACAAATGATTCATCAAATACTTGTCGATTGTGATGACGATACAGTGGTTTATAAAGTTGAACAATTAGGAGATGCTGCCTGTCATACTGGGCATCGGTCATGCTTTTACAGAAGTGTCGAAGATGGTGAATTGGTCGTTCAGGGTGAAAAAATATTTGATCCAGCTGAAGTCTACGGTAAAAAATGATAAAAACGAAGTCGAGCTACTTGGCGAGATGTATTGGAGAATGACATGAGTGAGTTGAAGTTAGGACTTCCCAAGGGAAGTTTAGAAAATGCCACAATAGAACTTTTTGAAAAGGCCGGCTGGCAAATTAAACCTGCAGCAAGAAACTATTTCCCTAAAATTGATGACGCTGAACTGGATTGTTCTATCTGCAGGCCTCAGGAAATGTCCCGCTACGTAGAAAACGGTGTTCTTGATGCGGGTATCACTGGTAAAGACTGGACGATGGAAAACCTTTCAGAAACTGTTCTTGTCTGTGACCTGGTGTACTCCAAGGTCAGCAAGCGTCCAACCAGATGGGTAATTGCCGTAGCTGGGGACTCTGATATCAGGAATATTGCGGATCTTGAAGGGAAAAAAATCTCAACGGAACTTGTCAATGTCACCAAAAGGTTCTTTGCTGAACAGAAAATTAATGTTGATATTGAGTTTTCCTGGGGTGCGACAGAGGCCAAGGTGGTTTCCGGGCTGGCCGACGCTATAGTCGAAGTTACCGAGACAGAGAATACAATTCGTGCACATGGCTTACGTATTATTCACGAACTGATGGAGTCGAACACCCAGTTTATTGCCAATAAAGAGGCCTGGAATGATCCCTGGAAAAGGGAAAAAATTGAAAACATGGCAATGCTGCTTCAAGGTGCATTAAATGCTGATCGTATTGTCGGTCTCAAGATGAATGTTGCAAGTGACAAGCTTGAAGAGATCGTCAGTATTTTACCAAGTGTTAATGCACCCACTGTGGCAAGTTTATATAATCAGGATTGGTATTCCGTTGAAACCGTCGTTTCGGAAGACATCGTCCGGGACCTGATTCCGAAATTGAAGAAAATGGGAGCAGAAGGTATTATTGAATATGCACTCAACAAAATAATTTAGTGCCTTATAAATCAG
>JAWSVG010000062.1:30068-72820 GCA_033852035.1 Desulfocapsaceae bacterium
TACTTGCAGCTTGTCTGCGTTACTACCTTACTCCGTAAAAACTGTAACAAAAAACAGGTAAGCGCAGACTCCGAGAAAATACGGATTCGATTCTATATTATACGGTACCCTCTAAAGGAGAATTATATGGATTTTTCAAAGATAGAGTTTCTCCTGAGTGTTCATCATCTCAAGCAACTTCCTCCACTGGAGTTATCTGAGATAGCATTTGCCGGACGATCCAATGTCGGGAAATCAAGTCTGATTAATACGCTGATTAGCAGGAAAAGTCTTGTCAAGGTCAGTGCCAGGCCCGGCAAGACCCAGGGGTTGAATTATTTCAGGGTAGGGGACCAATTCTTTCTTGTGGATCTTCCCGGCTATGGATTTGCCAAGGTTCCCAAGGCCATGAAGAATGCCTGGCAAGCGCTTATTACCACGTATCTTGAAAATAGAGAAACCCTCCGGTGCGTGGTGGTAATCATCGACATCCGTCACGAGCCCAAACAACAGGACTCTCAGCTGATTCAGTGGCTGAGGAGCAAGGATATCCCATGTTTGCCTGTCTATACCAAGATAGACAAAATCTCCGGCAGCATGCGGCAGAAAAATGCCAAACTCCTTGATATCGGTCATAATGTCAAAGCCGCCGACAGGATACTTTTCTCATCAAAAACCGGTCAGGGACGTGATGAACTGATTGGGGCTCTTACTTCCTTTTTGAGCTAAATCTTGCAGACGCAAAGTACCCAAGAGGGCTGTCCGAACTGTTGGAATTCTCAGGAGGAAAAATGCAGGAACTGTCCAAATCTCAAAAGGCCCGTCACGCCATACGTACTTTTAAAATTCTCGCTGACTCCATGACACTGCAGGGGGTATATAAACCGTCTGGGAAGGTTGGGGAGAAAATGGCTGAAGCTCTCACTCAATTAAGTCCGGAAATATACGGATCCATGGGGGACAGCAGGAGGGTGGAGTTAAAAGGGTTGGAATATGTTATCGATAGGATGCCAAAGGGTATAGAGCAGTGCGCAAGGATTATTCTAACAGCCCAGGAGGATTTCAAAGACACTTCATTTGGCAAGATCATCCCCCTTAAGCGAAGAAGAGTCTCCTATGCTGTTTCTGAAAAAGAAATCTGTTTTGTAATTACCACAGGAAAAAGTGAGATCTACGATATTCTTACCCATATTACCTTTTTGAATATCGAGGCTGAAAAAATCTACCAGCAGGTCTGTAACAGAGGAGGGATTCCGACACCGGAGTGGTCAGAACTCAAAAGGATCGTTGATGGTGATAACAGCCTTGTCGGAGAGGGGCTGGATCAGGCCATCTGGAACCTGTCTATTATTCTCGGGAGGACCTACAAGGAAACCAGAGAGACCTATGAATATCTGGAAACCAACCGGAAAGAACATAATAGTAACAGTGGCCTTTTTAAAATCATTTATGGCATTGGGCAAAGAGTATTTGAAGAACTGAGACAAGGCCAGGACGAGCTTGTGATCTATTTTACCCCGGCTCTGCACGAAATGATTGACCACCACAAATATGCCTCGCTCTGGGCCTCTAACCTGAAAAGCACACTCTGTCAGCTCAATATTCAGAACAGACCTGTTCACCTGATAAGTGCCAATATGCATTCTCTTAGAAACGTCATTTATGGTGCAGGAGTCTTGCGCGAGAGGGGGGAAGATGTCCCTGAAGATCTTTACGATATGGTTCGCTGTATACGTGACAAAGAAACGGAGATTGAGAACTATGCTGGTGAACGAGGGTTTTTCTACCTTGAAGACTATTCAGGTTCCACAATAGATGTCAATATTATAGATCTATCCTCTGTGGCTGAAGACGATGCGCACCCGGCCTTAAAAATTAATTTTGATTTTCTTCGAGACAAGCAACCGGTTCTCGTGGTTTTTGATTATGCTTTCGGTACCCAGGCGTTTGATATTATGGATGAACTGCTCACGCCCGGCTGCAGGGTTGATGAAAGTCTGGCTCTTGATATCCAGTCGATATCCGTCATGGGCAAGGCAGGTGTTTTACCCGGTAAAAAAGGTGATATTATGATCGCCACCGCTCATGTCATGGAGGGGACTGCCAACAACTATATTGTCAACAACGATCTCACCATAGAAGATTTTGATGATACAGTTGATGTATACAGAGGACCAATGCTGACAGTTCTCGGTACTTCCCTGCAAAATAGTGATGTCCTGGAACGTTTTCATTCATCGACCTGGCGGGCCATTGGTCTCGAGATGGAAGGTGGTCACTACCAGCGGGCAATCAGCGGGGCAATTATACAGGGCCATATCCCAGGTGACATGAAAACCCGCTATGCCTATTACGCTTCAGATAATCCGCTGGTCAGCGGTCAGACTCTGGCATCAGGGCCCATGGGGGAAGAAGGTATCGTACCAACGTACATCATATCGAAAATCATCCTTGAACGGATAGCATCCTATGACAAGGCAGCTCAAATCTGACAGGTTTCGTACCCGATTACAGAGTCTTTCTCCCTGGATTCTCGCCACTGCCTGTACTCTTCTTCTGGTACTTCTGACACTCTTTGCTTTCCAGAACTACCAGCGCGAAAAAGCCTTGGTTATTGATGGACTTGGGCAAAGGGCAATGACCCTTCTTCGTTTCATCGACAGTTCGATTCGAACGTCAATTCGGCATGATCTTCGTGTTTCCGGTCAGGGATTTCGTTTGGAGGAACATATGGGCCGGGCAATGGAGCAGGCTGTAGAGCAGCCCGGGGTAGAATTTGTTCTTCTTGTTGGGTCGTCAGGTAAAATCTTCAAAGAGGCCGGAATCAATATCCCTTCAGAATCACTGGATGGTGAAAACTACGATTTTGCCAGGAGTGTGCTGAGGGCTGGTGAGCGTCGCTTTGTCTCAAGAATGATAACAGCTCAGGATGGTAGGGCCGAGAAAGTTCAGATTGCTTCAAAATATATCCATCCAGGCAATAAATTTCACTTTGGTGAGAATTTTCGTAAAGGCCGTATGATGCGGAAGTTATCACATCATCCAGACTTCAAAATAATTGAAGAGCAGATGACTTTGCTCTATGCCAGCAATCCTGTTTACATTGTTCAACTGGACTTTGAACAGTTCAGCTCTCCGCTTTATAAGCAGATATTACAAATTGTTATTCTCTTTACAGTTTTGCTTCTGGTGGTTACAGGTGGGGCACTTTCATTCCTTACATTGCGGGGTCTGAAAGGCTCAGAGCGACGACTGGGGAAACTTACTGCTTTTGCCGATATTCTGGTGTCGTCTCTGCCCATAGGTCTCATTGCAACCGACAGCGAAGGGGCAATTCAGGTGTATAACAAGGCTGCGTGGGATATTCTGGAAATTGAACCAGATGTAGTCAGGGGCAAGTCTCCAGGAGAGGCTTTGCACGCCCCACTGGCCCGTATGTTTTCTGGAGCTCTTTCGGCAGAGGAGAATGCAGCAAGTTATGAAACTTCCATTTCCTGCACTTCCGGAATCGTAAAACAACTACAGCTGGCCTCTGTTGTTGTTTTAAATGATATCAATGAGTTTGGTGGTGAAGTCCTGCTCATAAGAGATTCGACTGAGATGAAGTCACTTGAAAAGGAATTGAAGCGCAGTGAGCGGCTGGCTTCTCTTGGCAAGATGGCGGCTGGTGTGGCACATGAGCTTCGTAATCCGCTGAGTTCGATTAAAGGGCTTACGTTGATATTGAAAAAAAGTTTCTCTACGGAGAGTAGAGAGGCGGCGATTGCAGAAATATTGGTTGGGGAGGTGGAACGACTTAACCGCAGCATCAGTGAACTGCTCGATTACGCAAAACCAGCTCGCCTTACCAGGGAAAAAGTGAATGTTTCTGAAATTGTAGAGAAGACCGCATCCCTGATTGAAGGTGATGCTGAGTCCTATAATGTACAAATACAACTAGAGATGGGCTCTGGTTTACCAGCTGTTTTTGTCGATAGGGACAAGATAAATCAGGTTTTTCTCAATCTTTTTCTCAACGCTGTTCAGGCAATGCCAAATGGAGGTCTCCTGCGCGTTACTACTGGTTGGGAGGAACCATGGGTTGTTGTCACAGTCTGGGATAATGGGGGTGGTATAGAGGATGAGACTTTGCAGAAGGTTTTGGACCCCTATTTCACTACTAAAAATGATGGAACCGGCCTGGGCCTCTCACTTTCCAATAAGTGTATTGAAGAGCACGGTGGGCAGCTCAAAATAACGAGCCGCCAACATGAATTTACTCGAGTGCGTGTTCTCCTCCCCCGACTCTAGCCCGCATTTCTCATGAACATTGTGTCAGTTTGACCGCAGGCTAGTAGCTGTTTGGTTTTCGGTCCTGTGGAGGCAAAACTCCGATTTACACAAAGCTCAACCCATGCGACGCCAACTCATACAGTATTTTGGCAACAAACATAACCAATTATAGTTTGCTGCCAAAAACTTTTAACTTGATGCCGCCTGAACTGATGAGAATTTCGGGCTAGGAGGTCAGCCCATTTTCACTTGGGGCAATCGATTCTTTTGTTCCCTGAGGTGCACTGAGAACAGCAGACATTATAGCAAAATACTGTCCGGGCAGAGAGTCAAACAGCAGAGAGTTGAAGATACTGCCCACCATCATAGAACACACCACACCCTGAAGAAGGTATCTTCGAGGTGGCGGGAGCCGAAAGGAATGTATGAAAAGAGCGCTTAGAAGGCCAATAAAGACGGATAAGCCCACGAGCCCGGTCTGAACCGAGATCAGGAGGTATTCATTGTGCGGATTGTCTATGGGTTTTGTCTGCGTATCTGTTATTATTTCTGCCTGTTTTATTCTGAAAGAACCAGTTCCATGGCCCCAGTAAGGCTCCTGTTGAATCAAATCGATACAGTTATGCCACCAGTCAAAGCGTTGTCCAAGAGACGTACGGGATGACTCAGGCTGATAGTTTTGTACTTCCTCCAGGGCTTCGTGAACTCTCTTAGAAAAATTGTCTGAAGTGTTGAAAGCTAGCGTGAGCAGGAGGGCAAGTGCCAGGGTAGCTGGAATCGATCTTTTTAATGGCAGATGCTGGTAACAGGTAAGGAGAATGAGAATAATATAGCCAAGCATGCCGGTACGACCGGGGGTAATATAAAAAAGATTCACTGAAGCACAGATAAAGAGAAGCAGCCACACAATAAGAAACTTTCTTGAGCTGAATACCCTCTGCAGACACCAGAAAGAAAGGATAGACATCACATAGCTGTGGGTAATGTGATAGACTATAGAGTAACCGTATCTTTGTGATGGAATAAAGCCAAAGTAAATAGCATATGAAACCAGCATCAGGAATATACAGCCGAGGAAAAAACTGTTCTCGGCAATCCTGCCGCTATTTTTTGTATAAGCGATGAAAGAAAACACCACTGGAAAAAGAAGCAACTCTCTATATTTTTTCAAAAATGAAAGTGCATCTCCTAATGGTGCCGGGGTGTAGAAAAGGCCTGCTATAAGAAGCAGAAAGAGAGTTATTGATAAAAAAACAAGGTAGTTGGTCACCACCAGTTTGGGAAATGCCGCAATTTTCCCAGAAAAAATCCAACAGAGAAAAACCAGTATTGTCGCAGCACTGGTAAGGGCTGTTGAGAATGGTACGACAAAACAGGCGGCTATTACACTGTAGAGACCGACCTTCTCAAACGCGGCTCTTTTGTTTCCTGAAGTTTCTGTCATGATGACGACTCGTCGGTTTCCATTGTTCTTTTCTTGGCGCTGAAGTCGTATGTCCAGAAAGATACATACGAGTTATGCTATCATCATTTATATTGCATATTGTATAGCAGTTCGTATTCTCCTTTTTGAGCTATGAGCATATCATGGGTGCCCTGCTCAATGACGACACCATCTTTTATGACAATTATCCTGTCAGCATTCTTTATTGTCGAAAGTCTATGGGCTATGACAAAAGTAGTACGGTTTTTCATGAGATTTTCCAGGGCTTTCTGGACTTCCCTTTCGGACTCAGTATCAAGGGCGGAGGTCGCCTCGTCCAGAATCAGGATAGGGGCATTTTTCAGAAGTGCTCTTGCTATTGACAGGCGTTGCCGCTGGCCGCCTGAAAGTCTGGCGCCACCTTCACCGATAATTGTATCAAAGCCGTTTGGCAGTTCACGGATAAACTCAAGTGCGTGAGCTGCTTGTGCTGCAGCCTCGATCTGCTCCTGAGTCGCCTCTTGATCGCCATAACCTATGTTGTTACGTACGGTGTCGTTAAAGAGGATGGTCTGCTGAGTGACCATGGCGATCTGATCTCTCAGGGAATGCAAGGTAACGTCACGTATATCGATACCGTCGATAAAGATTGCCCCTTCAGCAAGGTCTAAAAAACGAGGAATCAAATTAGTAAGGGTCGTTTTTCCTCCGCCGCTGGGGCCCACTATAGCAAGCGCTTCTCCTGCAGGGACAAGCAGATTGATCTTGGAGAGTACTTTCGTCTCGTCATTATAGGTGAAACTGAGATCCCGCAGCTCAATACTTCGAGCAAAGGGTGGCAGTACGACCGCATCTTTTTTGTCCTGTATTTCTGGCTCTATATCAAGTATTGCGAAAACCCTAGTGGCGGCGGCAAGCCCCTTTTGAATAGTCGAATTGATACTGGTAACTCCCTTAATCGGGCCATATGCAGAAATGAGAGCAGTGAGAAAGGCGAAGAAGGTTCCTGGTGTGGTCTCGCCGCTGATCACCTCATGGCCGCCAAACCAGATGATGAAGGCAATGGCTATACCACCGATAAACTCCATCAGTGGATGTTGGATACTGCGGTAACTGGCTTCCTTCATTGTCAGAGAATAGAGCTTGGCTACCTGAGCCAGAAAGCGGTTTCCTTCATATTTTTCTTT
This sequence comes from Desulfocapsaceae bacterium, assembly GCA_033852035.1. Taxonomy (GTDB): domain Bacteria; phylum Desulfobacterota; class Desulfobulbia; order Desulfobulbales; family Desulfocapsaceae; genus Desulforhopalus_A. The sequence continues at coordinate 36,930 of JAWSVG010000062.1, forward strand.
GGTGAATGCTTTGACAATGCGGTGTCCAGTGATGGTCTCGTGGAGCATATTGGACACATGGGCTGTTTCTTCCTGAGTAGTGGTACTCAGCTTTCTGAAGAGTCGTCCAAAAAAGACTATCGGCACAGCGGCTACCGGCAAAATAACAAATGATATCATTGCCAGTTTCCAGTTCATATAGAAAACCACGCCAAGGAGTATCACTACCTGGAAAAAATCGCGGACTATACCTACCAGCGCGTTGGAAACTGTTTGCTGCAGGAGAGAAACGTCGGAAATGATCCTTGACATCAGCGTTCCGGTGGGAGTGATGTTAAAGAAGGAAAGAGATTGCCTATGGATGTGGTTAAAAATTTGAATGCGAAAATCTCGAATTATTGACTGACCGACCTGCTCCAGAAGGATAGTATAGACATAATAGGCAAGCCCTTTCATAAGAAAAATGAAGATGATGATAACGGGCAGTATTTTTAGGAAAAGGAGGTCTTTTTCCATGAAAATTTTATCCAGAAGGTCTTTCACGAGGTACGCCTGGCATCCGGTAAAAGCCGCAACCATAATCATGGCAATTATAGCAATAACCAGCTTTGGCTGATATGGTTTTACAATATTGTAGAGGCGCAGGAATATTTCTTTATTGGTCATGATAGAATCAGGTAACTAACACCGATAAACGGTAAGTAAGTACCTTCACGAAATCCATTCATAAATTACAAGAATTGAATTTCTAAGGTACTAAAGTGAAAAAGGCGGGCTGGAACAAAATAGCTCTGAGCCGTCCCGAAATGAAAAACTTCCTATTAGGTAGAACATTAATACACCAGACCAGTCAATTTCCGTAGCAATTTTTCAAAGAAATAGCCTTTTATTATTGGTTTTATTCGACAAAGGTTGGTTGATGGCAAAGGTTACAGGGCCCACTAAGGATTTGTTTTAAATTGAGCCTGTTTTACTCAAGACTATTAGTTTTCAGTGCTCAGATGATTACAGGGCGTTTCATTGATTCTCGTTAAATTGTGCTTAGATAGTGCAGTTGTGAAGTGAGATTCAGTTACGCTTGAAAATTAAAATAATATCGTCAAGCAGGAAGGTGGAATGATATATAGATCAGGTTATATGATAGAAAGGTACAGCTCTACAATGCTACTTGTAATGACTGTACTCATTAGCTGTATGTACAGTCCCTTGGCTGCAGAAGGGAAAGCATCCGCAGGCTACTCCTGGCCATTTGAGCAGAGTGACCTGACCCCTGATCCATCTATTCTGCGTGGAGTTCTGGGCAACGGACTTCGGTATGTAATAAAGAAGAATGCTGAACCTGCTGAGAGAGTAGCGATGTATCTCAATATCCAGTCAGGTTCACTCCATGAAAGCAATGAACAGAGAGGTGTCGCCCATTTTTTAGAGCATTTGATGTTTAACGGATCAAGCCACTTTCCTCCAGGGAGTCTGATTGACTATTTTCAAGAATCTGGAATGAACTTTGGCAGTGATACCAATGCTCACACCAGCTACGACGAAACAGTTTACCGGATTTTTCTCCCAAATGGCTCACCCGCTCAGGTGGACAAGATGCTCCTGGTGATGGCAGATTATGCAGGAGGAGCACTCTTGCTCGATTCAGAAATTGACAGAGAGCGGGGTGTTATCTTCGCGGAAAAACGTTCCAGAGACTCGGCGTCGTATCGGGCCCATCTCGCCAGTTCCTCCTACGCCTTCCGTGGCACAATGTACCCGGATCGCATGGTAATCGGTACCCAGGAAGTCCTCGAAAAAGCGGATTCAGCGCTTCTGAGGTCGTATTATAACACCTGGTATCGGCCGGATAACATGATCGTGGTAATCGTTGGAGTCATTGAGCCGGCAGAAATTGAGAAACTGGTTGAAAATCAATTCTCTGAGCTGACGGCCGACGGGCCTCTGCCAGAGCAACCGGATTTTAAAGCTTTGGATAGCAGAGGTCTGGAGAGTTTTTATCACTATGAGCCAGACCTGGGGCGAACCACTGTTTCCATTGAAACATTCTGGGACGCCCCTCTGGTTCCTGACTCAAAAGAGCTGGAACAATTGGAACTGACCAGACTTTTAGGGACCATGATTATGCGATACCGGCTTCAACGCCTGTTGGAGGAAGAGACATTGCCTTTCTCTGCTGCCAGTTATAACGATGGCGATATCATCAACCGGATTGATTATAGGTCAATTTCTGCACAAACCAATAGTCAGGGCTGGAAAGAAAGCCTGAAAAATATAGATCAGGTACTTCGGCAATCACTGGAGTTCGGCTTCCAGGACAATGAGTTTGAGCGGGCTAAAAGCCAGATAATCTCTCTCCTTGATTCCTCTGTTCTCACAGCAAGGACCGAGGATTCAAGAACAATTGGGCGTCAGATTATTGATCATCTTAACAGTAATCGTGTTTATCAGTCATCGCAACAGCAGCAGGAACTGTACACAAATATGATCAATAGCTTGACTGTAGACGATGTCAATTATGCCTTTCAACAGGGGTGGAAAAATGAAAATCGTTTGATCTCAGTAATTGGTGATACCATTCTTAATGGTGCAGGTAAAAGAGAAATTAAAGAGTTATATAAGATCTTTCAGAGGGAAGAAGTAACGGTTGGATCAGGGCTGGAAATACAACAATTTCCATATCTTGAAATTGAAAAATCCACAAATCGTGCAATGCAGGTGGAGAGATTTCAGGAAATCGATGCTGAAAAGGTGACGTTTGCCAACGGACTGGTGGTAAATCTAAAAACAACCTCATTTAAGGACCAGAGTTTTCAGTTCACAGCAGGCTTTGGCAATGGAGGAATGACTGAAGTAGTCCCTGGCATGGCTCTCTTGGCTGAAAAAATTGTGAACGGTTCCGGGAGCAATAGGCTCAGCCTGACAGACATCGAGGTCATCATGGCAGGAAATTCTGTAGATATGCATTTCAGGATGGGTGACTCTGTTAATTATTGGGTAGGAGGTGGTTTGTCTCAGGATTTTGAGGTATTTGTTCAACTCCTGCATACCATGCTGTTTGATGGGGGCTTTCGGGAAAATATATTTGATAAAGTACTGGCTAAGACAGAACTCATGTACCAGAAAATGCACAGGGATATAAGGGGGGCATTCCCTTTATCGGTACAACCTTTTCTAGCAGGATATAACCCCCGTTTCGGCATGCCCGGTTGGGATGAAATATCGAAAATAACCTTTGAAGATCTGGCGGATTGGGCGGGTCCAGCTTTGGAAGTTACCGATCTCGAAATCTCTATTGTGGGTGACTTTGAAAAAGAGAAAGTGGTTCAACAGATCGAGAAGTATTTTGGTGCAGCTCACTTAGCAGGCATAAATCGACCAGATATTCCAATCATAGAATTCCCTGCTGGCAGGAGCCTTACAGTACCGGTGAATACCTCCATTGCAAAGGCAATGGTCCTGCTGGTGTGGTCGACTGATGATTTTTGGGATATCGCTCGTACCCGGCGATTGAACCTGTTGGCGGATATTTTTGCCGACAGGGTACGCAAGGTGATTCGTGAGAAACAGGGGGCGAGCTATTCACCAAACGTATCAAATTTCAACAGTAAGGTATTTAAAGGATACGGATACATACTTGCGCATCTTACGGTTGAGCCGGGTAGTGAGGATGGAATTGTCAGGGAAATTGAAAAAATTAGTCTGGATCTCATGGAAAACGGTGTGACTGAGGACGAATTGGAGCGTGCAGCCAACCCTGCAATAGCATCGCTTCGAGACCGTATCAAAACAAACGGCTACTGGTTGAAGTCGGTACTGTTTAATTCAAGCAGACATCCTCAGCAGCTGGAATGGCCCCTGACTTTGATTGAGGACTATTCTGCCATAACTGTAAATGAGCTTAATGCGCTGGCAAAAAAATATTTTAAGCTCGATAAAACAGCAGCGATAAAGGTAGTTCCGGCAACTAGGAGCTTGTCCGAAAATGCATCTGCGGAGTCTCTTAAACTCGCTTACCTGTCCCCAACTCTTCGTTATTTCCATAAAAATAATGCTCGCAGATAGCGTAGACTTCGATATTACCTATATGGCTGTGCTTATTTTTTCGAAAAACCTCAATTTGAGACAGGTAAGCGTTAGACATCCGAGATGTTTTTCTCGGACGAGTTCCTAATGAGAACAGGAAAAAGAGGTTGGGAGAGCCGAAAATTATCACCCACCACATCTGGTATCGGTTGTGGAGCAGGTCAGATAGAAAAATTTATGAGGCTATGGGCATAGATTCCCTGAGGGTCCGTAAAAATCAGGCTCTCGTCCAAATAAGGTCTGAAGGCTTTGTGTATCTTTTCCGCAAGGGGATGTGACAGCCCGAGAACAGAAGCCAGTGAGTCTACCTGAACTTCAAGCAGGCGCATAAACTGCTCTGCTTTTGATGAAGGCGGACGTATATATTGGGTTTGGTAGTCTTCCAGTTCCGCTAGATCGACCGCAGATTTGATGGCATCCTGAAGTGATCCCAGGTTATCAACGAGGCCAATAGACTGAGCGGTTTTTCCATCATAGACACGACCCTGGGCTATCTCAGCTACCTTCTTTTTTTCTAGATTTCTGCCCTCAGCCACAATCGTCAGAAACTGGTCATAATTGAAAGCGACTGTTTGCTGAATGGCAGCCCTTAACTGGTCAGGTAGTTCCTGGGTAAGGTTAAGGCCGGCTGCCAGCGGTGTGGTACCAACTCCATCACTGTGCACTCCGACTGATGCCAACATTTTCTCAAATGTCGGAATGGCACCAAAGACCCCGATCGAGCCAGTGATCGTCGACTCGGAAGCCCAAATCTGGTCAGCGTTTGCTGCAATCCAATATCCTCCAGATGCGGCAACAGATCCCATTGAAACCACAACGGGCTTACCGCTCTTTTTGAGCTCAAGCAGTTGCTGTCTGATTACTTCGGAGGCAAAGGCGGAGCCGCCTCCGGAATTTATACGGAGAACAAGCGCCTTAATATTCTCATCGTTTCTCGCTTTTTTTATCAGAGAAGAGAGGGAGTCTCCGCCAATAACACCAGATGGCTGTTTTCCTGGGAGAATGTTACCTTCAGCAATAATAAGACCGATAGTGGGTTTTTCGCTTACGCCCTCAGAATAGGATGGTGTATGGGTTGCGAGATATGCTTTGGTTGAAATACTATTTTGAGCTGCGCTGTCTTCAGGGGTAAGCGTTTGGAGGTATCTATTTGTCTGTTGCCTGGTAAGGACCTGGTCGACCAGCCCCATGTCAAGAGCCAGTTGTGCCGGATTGCCCTTGGTACCTTGCAGTGCCCAGCCGATGTTGTCGGTATATTCACTGATGGCCCGCATTGGGATGTCTCTTTGTGAAGTAACAGTATCTGTATAAACCTGCCAGAGCGATGTGAGCCATGTCATGTTTTGCTGTCGGTCTTCAGCAGACATGTCATCACGAATTAATGGTTCCACGGCAGATTTGAAGGAACCAACTCTGAAAATGTTGTAATTTATAGCCAGTTTTTCCAGAGCTTGCCTGAAATACAGTTTATACACCCCGAATCCATGGAGGTCGACACCACCCATAGGGTTCAGGATGATCTGGTCGGCATACGCTGCTAGAAAATATTGAGTTTGTGAATAATAGTTTTCGGCCGCAACAACTTTCTTTCCCGATCTTTTAAAATCTTCAAGGGACTGACCGATGGTTTGCAGCTGGTTCAGGCCGGCTCCGCGTAAATGTTTGAGGTTCAGAAGGAGGACAGAAATTTTATCATCATTAGTGGCACCATGAATAGTATCGAGTATATCCTGCAATGAGGTTTCTGGATCTGGAATATCTGATCCAAGGGAACTTGCGAGGAATTTTTCATACGAACTGATCGCTTTTTTTTCTTCTACAATATCGCCTGTAATATCGAGGCGCAGAATAGGCGCATCTGAGGGTGGCTCCTGTTCCATTGGTATAAATGAGAACAGGATTACTCCAACAAGGAGGAAGAAGAGGATGTTGAAAACAGTGTTTCTCAGAATGGTAAAGGCTTTCCCGCAATATCTGAAAACATTGTAGATGGATTTAAAAATAAATTTCATGGTTGTGTCGTTGTTTTGTATACCGCAATAGTAGGGGGATGCGTTGTTGTATTTTGTCAGGGGTAAGAATGTGTTTATGATGCTGCTTATACCTGCCGTAAAGCTTAACAATGTAACCACAAATCTCGGTTAGCACAAGCACCTCTTCGGTTGCGGGAAGGGGAGAAGCAGCTGCCGGGGAACCCTTCTGTCGTTCGTGAGTTTAGAAATTGACAAACCTAAAAGACGGATCTTGTTTGTTCCAATTCCCGATTTTTCCAAAAGGTTGGGCAGGTGAAAAAGTATGTTTTCCGCATTGCCAAATGGTGTGCTGATTGAGATGGATCGTGTAATGGTTGTGAAGTCATGGTATCTGATTTTCAGGGTCAGTGTATAGCCTGCGGTTTTTTTTCGTTCAAGTGATGCACCAACCTGATACGCAAGACTGGCTAAAATAGCGTTGATTTCGACTCTATCCTTGGTGTCCTGCTGAAGAGTTGTCTCGTTACCGATGGATTTGCGGCAGCGCTGGGATTGGACTGGTCTTGTGTCAATGGCCCTGACGATATTATAGAGAAAGGAACCAACCTTGCCAAAATGATGGAGGAGCTGCTCCTCATTTAATAGGCGTAGATCTGCGCCATTCTTAAGACCCAAACTGTGCATTTTCTGCTCGGTGACTTTACCGACCCCAAAAAACTTCCTTACCGGAAGAGAACTTATAAAATCCAGGGCCATCCCAGGTGTAATGGTACTGATACCGTTGGGTTTATTGAGATCCGAAGCTACTTTTGCAAGGAACTTGTTAAATGAGACACCAGCTGAAGCGGTGAGTCCTGATTCTTCATAGATCTGCTGACAAATTGTGGTGGCAAGAATGGTTGCTGACGGATGGTTGCGACGGTTGATAGTGACGTCTAAAAAGGCCTCATCTACGGATAATGGTTCTACAAGGGGAGTGTATTGAGTGAAAATTTCCATTATCTGCGCAGAGACCTGGCGATAGGTGTTCATGCGGGGGCGTACGAAAATAGCTTGAGGACATATCCTGGCCGCAGTAGAACACGGCATGGCAGAGTGTACACCAAAGCTGCGAGCCTCATAGGAACATGCGGCAACAACTCCTCGGTTTTGAGGGTTTCCACCGACAATCAGAGGTTTCCCACGAAACTCGCGGTTATCTCTTTGTTCAACAGAAGCAAAGAAAGCATCCATATCAATATGGATTATTTTTCTTTTATTATTCATACCTAAAAAGGGGGTGTGGTGGACAATTTTACAAGACCTTCTCTTAGACGAAGGTGTCTGCTTTCAGCAAAGTTGAATATGCCACCTCAATTTTGCAATTGACTAGTCCACCGGAGATGCGAGGCAGCGAAGCTGAAGACGTAAAACTATACTTCAAAGCTTCGGTAACAAGGCAGATTAGGTGGAATTGTTAATTCCGTAAGGTAGCAAGTAACAGAAAAAATGGCACTCATGAATAGGTGAGTTTCTAAAATAATTATGATGGAGACAACGTCTGGTTTTGAATAGATCAATCATTTTTTCTCTGCTGTGCGTCTGCAAGATTTAGGTGCTATACTTTATAGCGAAGAACATCAAATCTGCAAAGAAGCGGTGTGGAAAAATAATAATCTCTGTAGTATCATGCCCATAATTACATGAGCAGCAAAAGAATGTATAGAAATGATAGAGTCTAAGAATGTAGAAGCATACAACTCAAGGTGGTTGAATACTATATGAATACTGTGCAGATTATTGGTTCTTCCATACTATTTGAGGGTCTTCCCAAACAGCAGATTGAAGATATTGCAGGAATTTCCGTCGAAAAAAAATATCAACGAGGGCAAAATATATTTTTTGAGGGAGACCTGGGGATTGGCTTTTACATGGTTGCAAAGGGTAAGGTGAAAATATTCAAGGTGTCTCCTGCCGGCAAAGAGCATATACTTCACATCTTTGGTGCTGGAGAGCCGTTCGGTGAGGTGCCGGTTTTTCATGGTCAGCCGTTTCCGGCAACCGCTGAAGCCCTGATGAAAACAAAAGCTATTTTTTTCCCACGTAAAGAGTTTATTCACCTCGTTGAATCCAACCCTTCCATTGCCTTGAGCATGCTTGCTGTTCTCTCCCTCAGGTTACGTAGGTTTGCGAGTCAGATAGAGAGCCTTTCCCTTAAAGAGGTGCCATCCCGGCTCGCGAATTATCTGATCTATCTGAGTGAAGAACAGGATGATAGTGATACGCTTGAACTGGATATATCGAAGGGGCAGCTTGCTAGTTTGCTTGGTACGATCCCTGAAACACTTTCACGGATTTTTGCCAGGATGAGTGATGAGGGCTTAATACGGGTGACTGGGCGCACCATAGAATTACTCGATAGGCAAGGCCTGCTCGACAAGGAGTGAATAATAAAATGAACAAAAGAGTGGTTCTCTCTTTTGTTCATCTCTGTTTTACCATACCTAGGAGCTTGTCCGAGAATAGGGACTTCGAAGTTTACGCTATCTGCGGGCATTATTTTTTTTGGAAATAACGAAGAGTTTGGGTGAAAGGCCATTCACGGACAGCCTCCTAGTAACTATTGCTTGACGTGACCTGAATAATTTTAGTAGGAAAAGGGCCTGCTGTAGAACTCTTGCTCTGTTGCAGTTGAAGTGTGAAGATGATATCCACCCCATCTTGGGTGTGGTGCTGAAAAGTTGGGCCAGGAACCTGGTCCTCCTCATGAGGAGATTGTAATGGTAGAGGGAGTCGACGTTAAGCCGCTAATTTCTGTTATTATTCCAGCCTATAACCATGAAAAGTTTATCGGCGCGGCTGTTGACAGTGTTTTAGACCAAACGATATCTGACCTTGAGTTGATTGTTATTGATGACGGTTCTACGGACAAAACCGGAGAAATTGTCAGACAGTATACAGATGCCAGACTGAGTTATCATTATCAGGAAAACAGAGACGCATACAACACAATCAACAGAGGACTCGGCTTGGCAAAGGGACAATATGTAGCCATTCTCAACTCGGATGATGTCTACACTCTTAATAGATTTGAACGTCTTTTAGCTTTTCATAAGAAAACTGACGCGGATTGTATCATTTCAGATGTGATCCCGGTATCTGATACTGGTGAGGAGTTTACCGACCCGGAGTTTGGTTGGAATACATGGCATCAAAAAAACAGGCAGTTTTACTTCGAGTGCAAGGATATATTTGCGGCCTTTTTGAAAGGAAATTTTATGGTCACGACCTCGAATTTGTTTATGACCGCAAAGGTGGCTAGGACGGTCGGGAAATTTTGTTCCCTTCGATATCTCCACGACTATGATTACATCTTCCGGATAATGCTCGCCTTTCCCTCTGGAGTACAATATCTGGCGGATGAAAAATTGCTCTACTATAGAATTCACCCTGGCAACACCCTGGGTGAAGCCGCGATTATAGGTCGTGAGCAGGATCAGGATGTAATTAAAAAATATGTCACAGCCAAAGTGGAAGAGAGCAGCCGGAAGTATGTTCTGGCAGCAAGTGAACGACTTATCGAGCTGGGCAATGAACTCCACGATGTCCGTTCCGTACTGCAGCCGGAACAGCCCCAAGGTGTGCGGCCGGCTCTGAAAGCTTTGGGCCAGAGCTTGAAACAGTGGGTACGAAAACAGGTAAACTCGTAAAGAATTCATTTTTTAGATGGTTAACAGGATATGTCTTTAGATACGTATTATAGCTTAGAAACTCTTGTGTCGGCGGGGAAAATGAAGTCTGCAGCAACAGAGGTGATCTCTTTTGATTTGTTTGATACCCTGCTTGTTCGTAGAATACATGACCCTGATCTTGTGAAACTTCCTGTTGCTCGGTATATCGAACAGCTGGCGGCAAATAAAGGACTGAGGGTCAATTGGCATACGGTGCAGCGCCTCAGAGATACCATCGAACGACGACAGCGAGCAGCAACTGGTGAAAAATTTGCTGATCATGAGGCCTGCTACCCTCTTTTTATGGAGGAGTTGCTCAAAGAACTCTTTGCTGAACGGTATAATGCTGAACTGCTCGCTTCTGTTACCAGCTATGAGCTGGCAATGGAGAATAGCATGCTCGTTCCAAGGACAGTTCTTATAGACTGGATTAAAGAGTTGTCTCTGGCTGGTAAACGAATCTTCGTTATATCGGATATGTATCTTCCGGCCAAGTCGCTAAAAGAGCTTGTGCAGTTTGCTGGTTTTCTTGAGTATGTTGAAGACGTCATCTCTTCAGCGGATACATTTTTAGCCAAAGCTTCAGGGAAGGCGTATCCGATGATTGCCGAGAAATACGGTATCAGTACAAATTCATGGCTCCATGTGGGAGATAACCTTTTTTCTGATGGACTGCGCGCCGAAGAGGCGGGGTTGCAGGCGCTACTCATTCATGATCCAAAAGAAGATCAACGTAAGTCACTGGTAAAAAGATTTTGTAACTATAGTGACGGCAAACCCTTTTGGCGGGGGCGAGCGCTGCAGCAGTTGATGGCACCATTGGAGAGCGAAAACAGCCCGCAATCGGCACTCTATTCCGAAGGATACAATTTCCTGGGTCCACTGATTGGTGTTTTTGTCCAGCAAATAGCAAAACGTTGTGCCAAAAACAAGATTACCAAGATCTTTTTCCTTTCCCGGGAGGGGTGGACCTTTAAAAAGTACTGGGAAGGCGCCATGCCTTATTTGTATCCTGATGGAAACCTGCCGGAGATTGAGTATCTGTATGTCAGTCGGATGGCTCTGGCTGGTGCTGCCTGTGCTCACCAGGGACTCACTAAAACCAATGCTGACATAGCATTTCTGCCACCAGGAAACAGGGACTTTCGTGATGTCTGTCGTATCTTCAGCCTGGATGCGAACACGTTCTCTGAGCAGCTTTCTGAGCACGACATTGATGCAGATACCTGCCTGAGTCCTATTCATGATGGTTATCTGCCTGAGAACCGAATGAAGTTTGAAGCCATGCTTGAATATGACAGCTTCCAGCAGGAGGTAAAAGCGCAGACCAATGACATGAACAGGGCGATGCAGCTCTATCTTGAAGAAGCAGGTATGTTCGATCATGAAAATGTGGCTATCGTTGATATCGGTTGGCTTGGAACGATCCAGAGATTTCTGTTCGAAGCCATTGCCCACAGAGATGACTGCCCTCACTGTTTTGGCTATCTCTTTGGGGCAACACGTGGTATTCCGTACCCAAACTCTGAAAAAAATCATGTTGAAGGTATTATTTACGACCGGGCATTTTTTGACTTAGCTGGGAGTACACTTTTGTATGCTCAGGATATTTTTGAAGAAGCATGCAGGGCACCGTATCCCACATTGAATGGTTACAGACTGGTTGAAGGCGGTTACGAGCTGGAGTTTCGTACTACTGAAGACACGATTGGTAAAGCGGAATGTGAGCAGGATAGATGTTTTGAGCCTCTGCAAAGAGGTATTCTCGACTCCGCCCCTCGTTTTGGTGCTGCCTCGGCGCTGCTTGGCTATTCGTTTGGTGATTATAAGGCATGGATGAACTATCTCCTGGTGAGTAAACTCGCCTTTCCCAGGGCAAAGGAAGTTAAAAGTATTAGGAATCAGCATCACCTGGATGATTTTCATGGCCAGAAGAAGCCTAAGGCTGATTTTAAGAAAAATATGATAGCCCTTTGGGATCATTCCCAATTGCAGCTGAGGTTTAATCCCTTTTTGCGTGCTCGAAAATTTTTTGGGCATCTCCGGAACAGGATAAACGAATGAAAGCAGGTTCGAACATAATTGAGGTTTTTGGTAATGAAGACTGTACTGAACAAGAGATTTGAACTTACTGGAAATGAGTTTTTCCGATTGCTTGGTGTGTCTCTATTTGGAAAATTTGTTCCAATAGGTAACCTTTGGGGCGGGCCTGGCCTGAGGTGTCTTGCTGTTTTGACCCTGCTCCACTATGTGGGGTTCCCCGGCTACTGGATAAAGGCAAAATACGGTCATCGCCTGCAATTCATCAAGGGTATTATCAACAAGACAAGGCGATAGATTTTCTGTGATTCCCCACTATTTTAAAGGTACGGCAAGTATGCGTTTTTTATTGGGGTGGAGTTTGAATCGCCTTTTCGCAACAGTTTTCTCTAGCGTCATTGTTTGGTTGCCTATATGGATTACTGCTCCAGCGAAGATGGTGCCCCGGACATCTATTGTAATAGTCTCAATGGCGATACCGTTTTCATCGCTGTAATCTTCCCCATCCACTTTCTCACTGCCATCTATGGTTCCTGCTTTTGACCAGATTCCGGTACCGGGAATCATGTTCAGGCGCATAAGCTGGAGTTTTGTCTGGGCCAGGTCTCTTTCCATTTTCTTTACTTTTTTCGAGGTGGAACTGCCTCGGTAACGTTGTAGCCACTGAATGATTTCGTTTTGCTGCTGAAAAACACTCTCTTTGAGTTCACTAAAAAGGTCGAACCGTGCCGCTGTTACCCCCGCAGCAAAAATGCTGGGTTTACTGTTTTCAGATCCAGCATCTCCTATGGTGATGGAGCCGCCTGCGACAAGTTTGCCACCAACTATACTGCTTGAGTTGCGACAGCTGATGTTGGACCCTGCCGAAATACTGCTGTAGTAGGATTGCTTTCTAATGACACAAATACCGCCACATTCAAGTTTTCCCTGTTCTATAAAATTGATATCGGTATCTCCAGCTGCTTTAAGAGTACTGTTGCTGCCGGTAATACCTCCACTGATGACCAGGTTTCCTTCGCAGGCGATATTGGCCGACATAACACTCCCGCTGATCTTGACATCGCTGCCGGCAGTTACCTGGAAGCCTGGCTGGATAGAACCCTGGACTGTAACACAGTTCAGACTCTCTATGTTGCCGGTCTCATAATCTATATCGCTTGAAATAAGCTGGTGTGAACAGACCTTGATAGTATTGTTGTTCACCACAGAGAGAACACCGTCTTTGGTCGCAGTTACCTGGAAGGTTTCTTGAGAAAAACTTGCGTCATTCAACAAGGCAATCTTGAGATCTTTTCCGGGGGGGGCGGGTGTTTCTTCACCGAACACGTTTATGCCGGGAGAACCTTGTACGGCGGGTATTTTGGTCGCTATTTTCTGGCCTTGTTTTATGCCAATCATAATGCGCCTGTCACGAAAATCTATAGAACCATTCTCTAGGATTGTACCCGCAATGGGACCGATCTCCATGTCGTACCGCAGATAGGAATCGACACTTTCACTCACCGATTGACCCTGGGCGATAGTAAAACTGCTAAATTCGATTTCCCCTTCAGAGATTATCTCTTTTGCTTTGTCTATCGCTTTTTTATCCTTGCCAAAGACAATAGCCCTTTCTTCTAAAAGACTTTCAATGGCTTCAGTTTGCAGTGTGCGGCCACTTTCAACCGGAGGGTGAATTGAAATCGTGACCTTCATCTTATCTTCAGAAATTTTGAAAAGCGGCTCCACGGATATTTCAGCAACCACGCCCAATTTTCCTGGTATACGAAGGTTATTTATTTTAGGAAAACCGGGGACTGAGGCCAAGATGGACTCTTCATCGTCTGAATATTCCGCGTTTTCGCCAAGCTCTATGGGTGCTTTTTCGTAACCCTTCGCTTCAAAACGTTGAAAGTTTGGAAAATCAGCAAGAAGTTGCCCTGTATGAACAAACTCAGTAACAGGGATGGTGTCCGTGGTATAATCATCCCCAATTTTTATCTGCTTTGTGAGGAAGTGCAATGTAGGGTCTAACAGTTTTACTGGTTTATCTTCGTTATTACTCATGTCGATCTATGCCGTTTTGAAGAGTGAAAGTACAGTTTCTGAAGGTTTTTGTAGATTAATACTAGCATACTATGAGGGGAGTGATAAATCATTTATGTGAATATTTCCCTTGAAAAGGATGATATTCTTGGGAATTCAGGTGAGCCAGATTATCTTGGCCTATTGTCAAGGGCTCACCGTGTATACATTGTATTGACTGTGAAATTGAGCTTAGTGATAGAACCAGTGAAAGACTGAACGGCAAGATAAGAAAAATAGAGTAGGAAAACGATGAATAATCAATCAAAAGCATACATCTATGCTCTCATTACGGTTGGCCTGTGGTCAACCATTGGTTCAGCCAGCAAGATTACTTTGAGATACCTTCAACCAGCAGAGATTCTGCTCATTGCTGCAACTGTTTCATCGTCTGTCCTTTTTTTGCTAGTACTCTTTCAGAGGAAATTACCAATATTGTTTTCTATGAGTGGCAAGGACTGGCTCGTCTCAGCGGGGTATGGATTGCTGACACCCTTTGCATACTATCTCATCCTGTTGAAAGCGTACGATCTTCTACCTGCTCAACAGGCTCAGGTAATAAACTATACCTGGGCAATCACCCTGTCACTTCTATCCATTCCGCTTCTCGGGCAAAAAGTGGTGGGCAGGCAATGGCTGGCTATAGCTCTAAGCTATTCCGGTGTACTGGTTATTGCGACAGGTGGAAATTTGCTTTCGCTCAACTTTGAAAACCCTCTTGGGGTTGCGCTTGCATTGCTCTCAACCATCCTCTGGGCTCTGTACTGGATTCTCAACACCAGAGACAAACGTGATCCTCTTGTTGGTCTGTTTATGAATTTTGTTTGCGCACTGCCGTTTATTCTCGGTTACACGGCTTTGACGAAAGGGTTTCGCTCCCTGGAGATCGAGGGTGTCTTTGGTGCAGTGTATATCGGGGTTTTTGAAATGGGGATTTCTTTTTTCCTCTGGTTAAAGGCGATGAAATATACGAATAATACAGCAAAAATTGCTAACCTCATATTTATTGCACCTTTCGCATCACTGGTCTTTATCTATTTTCTGGTTGGTGAAGAAATCTATCCCTCTACCTGGACAGGCCTGCTTCTGGTAATGGCCGGTCTGGTGATGCAATCTCTGTATAAATCAACAGACTCATAAATGAAAAATTGGGGAGGAGCGGTGGAACTGCTGGTCATTAAAAGCAAAGCTACAGCGGAAACGGTTATTATGTACCGTATCCTTATGGCCTGATCTTCTCCGCTATTGGTCAGATTTCAAGACTGCCAGAAAGGCGGTCTGCGGAATGTCCACATTTCCAACGGTTTTCATTCTCTTTTTCCCCGCCTTTTGCTTCTCTAAAAGCTTTCGTTTTCTGGAGATATCACCGCCATAACATTTGGCAGTAACATCTTTTCTAAGGGCTGAAATGGTGGTTCTCGCTACAATGTTTCCTCCGATAGCAGCCTGGATTGCAATTTTGAACATCTGCCTGGGGATTTCCTCCTTAAGCATTTCACAGGCGTGTAAGCCTCTGGTTCGTGCGTTATCCCTATGGACGAGTTGGGAAAGGGCATCTACGATTTCGCTATTAACAAGAATGTCAAGTTTAACGAGTTCACTCTTGCGATAGTCAAGCATTGCATAATCAAAGGAGCCATAGCCCTGAGTAATAGACTTGAGCTTGTCATAAAAATCATAGATAACTTCGGCTAGAGGGAGTTCACACTGAAACTCAATTCGTCCAGGAGTCGGGTAATGGAAGCTGGTATTTTCTCCCCGTCTCTCCATGCAAAGATTCATGACCGTGCCCATGTATTTTTCTGGCATGAGGATGTTCGCTTTAATGAACGGCTCTTCAATCTTATTGATATGGGCAGGATTTGGGAAGTGAGCAGGGTTGTCAACTCGTACAGTTGCACCATCGGAAAGATGGAAAACATACTGTACTGAAGGGACGGTCAGTATGAGAGAAATGTCAAATTCGCGTTCGAGTCTTTCCTGGATAACCTCAAGGTGCAAGAGGCCAAGAAAGCCACAGCGAAAACCAAAGCCGAGAGCGGCAGATGAATCTTTTTCAAAGGTTAAGGCGGCATCATTGAGTTTGAGTTTTTCTAGAGCAGTCGTAAGGTCTTCATAGTCGTCGGTACTGATCGGGTAAATCGATGAGAAGACAACCTGAAGAACCGGCTTGAACCCGGGCAGTGCTACCGGGGCTGGAGCGTCTTTTAAGGTTATCGTGTCACCTGGTCGAGTGTCTTCAACGGTCTTGATTCCAGCGAGGATATAGCCAATTTCACCAGCAGATAGCCGATTCTGAGCCTCTCTGCCAAATTTAAACAGACCAACTTCTTCAACTTTGTATTCCTGATTATTTGACATAAAACGAATGATGTCGCCGGCTTTGATAGTACCGTTTATAATTCGTACAGAAATGATGGTTCCACGGAATGGATCATAGTTTGCGTCAAAAATAAGCGCCTGGAGAGGACTTTGGGGGTCACCTTCAGGAGGAGGTAGAAGCTCAACAATAGCTTCGAAAATATCAGCGACCCCTGCACCGGTTTTGGCAGAACACTGTTGAACAATATCAATATTCAGGCCGAGGTCTTCCTCAATCTGTAATGTCACCTGCTCAGGCTGTGCTGAAGGAAGATCGATTTTATTAATAACCGGTATTATTTCAAGATCATTTTCCATGGCGAGGTACAGGTTTGCAAGTGTCTGCGCCTCAACACCCTGGGCAGCGTCAACGAGCAATAAGGCTCCCTCGCAAGAACTTAAGGCTCTTGATACCTCATAACTGAAATCGACGTGGCCCGGTGTATCGACAAGGTTGAGAATATAATCTTTACCATCTTTTGCTGTGTATGGCAGACAGATAGTCTGGCTCTTAATGGTAATGCCTCTTTCTCTCTCGATGTCCATGTTATCCAAAAGCTGATCCTTGAACTGTCTGTCAGATACAAGATTACACAGCTGGATCATTCTGTCAGCAAGCGTGGACTTGCCATGGTCGATGTGGGCTATAATGCTAAAGTTTCTTATGTTATCCATTTTTTTATCAGGTAGAGTAGCAGGGGAGAATATGATGATCTCAACAAATCTAATGAGAATCGTGAAAACCACTCATTTTATCATGGATTATCAATAATTAAAATAGAATTTTCTACTTATGAACACTTGTGGTACACTAACCCTGAGGAAGCAATTATTTCGAGAATCTTTTTTTGAGACCATATTAATATTGCACCAAAATTTTGCAGTTGACTCGTCTACCGGAGATGCGAGGCAGCGAAGCTGAAGACGTAGTAATATACTTCAAAGATTCGGTAACAGTGCAGATTCGGTGGAATTGTCAATCCCGAAAGGCAGTAAGTAAGAGAAAAAAATGATGCTCATGCACAAGTGAGTTTCTGAAATGATTATGATGGATGCAACGTCTTGTTTTGAAATAATACAACTTTTTTTCTCTCCTTTTCGTCTGCAAGATATAGGTTGCACTTTATTGTCGGTAGAGTAGAGTCGAAAGCTTGCGATTTTTTTTGGGAAATTTCCGGAGAGATATAAATGGCTAAAGATACCGTACTTGAACCCGAAGTGGATAAAAATACAGACGTTTCAGTTGACAAGGAAGTAACTACAGTTACAACTCCTTATGAGAACCCCCTTGTCGCAGTGTCCGATGAAGAGAACCTTCCTGCACTGAGCAACCCTGCATTACATAGATACCTTCAGGAAATTAGTCAATACGAATTACTATCCCGTGAGGAAACTGACGAACTGGCTATTCGTTTTCGTGAAGACGGAGATCAGGACGCTGCCTACAGACTTGTGAGCTCCAATTTGCGCCTTGTTGTCAAGGTTGCCATGGACTTCCAAAAGTACTGGATGCAGAACTTTATGGATCTGATTCAAGAAGGAAATGTTGGTCTGGTCCAGGCAACCAAAAAATTTGACCCCTACAGAGGAGTGAAGTTTTCCTACTACGCTGCCTACTGGATCAGGGCCTATGTGCTCAAATTTATCATGGACAATTGGCGCCTGGTGAAGATCGGTACCACTCAGGCCCAGAGAAAGCTTTTCTTCAGTTTGAATAAGGAGAGAAAGCTGCTCGAAGGGCAGGGATTCAATGCTGAACCTAAATTACTGGCCGAGCGTCTCAACGTCAAAGAGCGTGAGGTTGTTGAAATGAGCCAGAGGATGGATAACTGGGATGTCTCTTTGGAAAGTCCGGTTCGCTCTGACTCCGATGATGAGCAAAAAAACTTTTTGCCAAGCAATGGGCCTGGAATTGAATCCACTGTTGCCGGAAAGGAAGTGAAGGTGAAGCTTACAGAATTACTGGACATCCTGAAAGACAAACTGAACGACAAGGAGCGAATGATTCTTGAAAAGAGACTGCTGACTGATGAGCCGTTGACATTGCAGAATATTGCAGACAGGTTTCAAATATCCCGCGAACGTGTCCGCCAGATAGAGGTAAATCTTTTAAAGAAGATGAAGAAGTATCTTGAAGCGGAAATGCCTGATATTGTAGACTATTTTGACGGAGAACGAATAGTTATCAATTCGTAAACATATTGTTCACCGAGGGGTATCCCCCTCCCCTCCATCCTTAATGGTTTCAAGACCGGTTCGTCCCAGGCTTCTATATTTTTATATGAGACATAACACTGGTAAACGGTAAGTAAGTACCTTGTGAGTGCTTACAACCATATTGTCATTTCAGTTCGGCCACGATGCGCTCATATCATAGTCAGGGGTGTGTTGTTTGTCTACGGGTGTGTTGTTTGTCTATTCTTGTGCATCTCACGGTTCGTCAGGTGCAATGCTGTTGAATACTTTCTCGTAAACCTGTTCGGGGATGTAACTGGTTTACGAGAAAAGAGTGCAGGATTCAATGGAAAAGGGTAATTTGTATCATGAATATCCTGAATATCATGTATTGTTTCTCCGCACAATTTTAAGGTATATATTCCCAGACTATGGACTTTTCTAGGTTGGACTTGGCTGTGAACCGTCCTCTCCTCTTCTTTTTATTCCTCTCTATTAGTTGTTCTGGTCAGCCATGTCTGGCTGATGAGACCTCCACTATTGCCCCTGAACGAAAAATTTCTGTTGTTTTTAATGACCCGGAAGCGCCAGCCTGGAAAATACTCTGGGATGAAGCACGAGAGCTTGTTCGCAAGGGGGATTTATACGGCGCTGAAGAAAAATATAGCCGGATTCACGATATAAAGCCCAATATTGAAGAGGTAAACTGGGAATATTGTAAAGTTTTGCTCGAAACAGGTGCCTTTGGCAAGGTCTCAAAAATTATTTCGGGGTTGCTTGAGATATCTCCTCGAAACATTGATTACCTTCTGGTTGGCGGTAGAATGGCACAGACAAACAAAGACTACGCTCTCGCCGGCAGATACTTTGGCACTGCATTTCAACTTGATCCAGTCAGTACTCGTTCTGATATCGCACTTGCAGGGTTCATTCAGAGTCTGAGAGGACAAGGGAAAAACAATATGGCTTTTCCCCTTCAGGAACAATTGATCTTGAGATCACCTGGTAACTCTCAGATCGTTCATGAAGCAGCGGTCGATGCTCAGCAACTGCATATGGATAAAAAGGCAAGGCTTCTTTATGAAAAATTGCTGGAACAGGAGAACGTTGATGACAGAGTTATCTATCAGGCGAGTAAGGTCTTTGATGTGCCGGGATATGAACAAAAGACGGCAGAGCTTAGAGAAGAATATGTAAAAAGGCACCCGGATTACCTGTCGTTTCACAAATTGCTGGCAGAGTATTATCTACAGACAGGTGATGCAACATCAGCGTTAGAACACCTTACCTCTTTGGCGGAACATAATGATGAATATCTGATACAGACTGGAAAGGTGTATTTTTATGAATTGGGGCGGCCGGACAGGGCTCTTTTATATTTTGAAAAATATTTAGGAAAACATCCCGAGGACATAAATGTCAACCAAACGATTGAGGAGATACAGACTTTCCTGGCTAATGAATTCTTAGCAATAGTAGAAAACGATGGGGCCTTACCTCTTTGGAAAGATCTGATAAAGGTAACAGCTAATAGGTTGGCAATCTATATGAAAATGGCTGATATCCTTGAGCAAAAAGGAAGAACGAAAGAATTGATTGAGATCTTGTCCATTATCCATAATCAATACCCGGATAATGACATTATTGCCTTTCGAATTGTGAATCAGTATTTGGTAATCAATGACAGGGAAAGCGCTCTGAATTATCTCGAAAAGATCACCTCTTCTGTGCATAGAAACAGTTCCTACTACACTTTGAAGGGCGATATCGAGGACTCCTTAGGTCGTGAGTTGGATGCCTTGGTCTCCTATGAAAAAGGTTTGGAGCTGGATTTAAAAAATAGCAATCTACGGGCAAAATGTGTCAAGTTAGCCGGATCCCTGGGACTGGTTGACAAAATGCGTTTTCTTTTTATTGAAGGTGTTCAGGAAACCTTTGAGAAACCAACTGCTGCTATTGTCTTGAACTACCTTGATCAACTTGCTCGCAACTACCTGTTCCATGAATACGAGCTTGCTTGTGAAAACTATCAGTACCTTTTTGAACCCGCTGGTGTAAACGTTTCTTATGCCTTGCACAAAGCCAGGACATACAGAAGTTTTGGCCATAAAAGAAGAGCGGAGCAACTCCTCCGGGAATCTTTGCTTCAGGGCAGCCATGACCAGACTTTTCTGTTCGAACTGGCTCAGAATGCGATTGAGGATAAAAACCGAGCAACAGCCAGAGAGTGGAGAGATACTTTGGCAAACGCCCCGGATAGAAAAAAACAGGGCGCTGTTAAAGCTGGTTATGAGTTGAGGCTGGCTCTGCTTGATGCCAAATTTTTGTTGTTGTCTGGAGAGTATGAGAGAGCAGTCGAAATTATCGAAACTAAGAAAGAAAGATATAGCGCAGTATTAGACAGTAGTACAAGGGACTCTCTGCTGAGGATGCTCGATACAGAGCTTTGCAGGCTCTATTTTTATAGGGGTGACTACGCAGCCTCGTATCAGGTTTTTTTAAAACTCCATAGAGGCGGTACTTTTGACGCAGAAATTGCCGCTCTGGCAAATGCACTGAACAGTAGGGACGTTGGCGCTGGTCCCGGCTCAATACATCTCGAAGTATTGTATGAAACTGATCATCCTGTAACCAGCCGTTTTCTGGAAATGATCTCCACTGAACTGAAAATGCAGGAATATGAGGATGCTCGATTGCACCTGAAGGTGATTTCAGAGGTAGTGCCCGAATCTATTATTGGCAGAATACAATTTGTGGAACTGCTGGTGGCGACAAGGCAGTTTGATAGAGCAGTTGAAGATCTGCAGAAACTGGTTTCTCGTTTCCCCCTTGAGCCATACTTTTATGAGTTATGGATCGAAACCGAAACAAGAAGGGGGGATTACGAAAAGGGGATTGTTATTTTACAACAGCAGGCCGGTATTGAAGGACTTGACGCTCTTGTTGTTGACCTTGCAGGCCCAAAAGATACGAAAAGATTGCTCACTTTAGCCAGACTTGTATGGAGTGAAAAAAAGTACGAAGACGCACTGAGTCTGTATAGAAATCTATTGTCACCCAGCGTGGTAGAGGTTCTCAGTGATGAGTTTCAGAAAAGGGAAATAAATTATCTGGACCTCGTTAAAGAGGATACTTTTTGGAGTTCCATGTTCTCTTTGCTTCAGTCTGAGCCTGAGGTCGTGACCGAGCTAATGGCACCCTCATTTTTAATGGACAACAGGGAGAACGATGCAGCCGAAATTGTCGCAGAAAATTTTGCCAGGTTCAGTTGGCAAAAAATGATTTTATACGAATATCTAGCTAGAAAAGCAGTCTTTGAGCGAAGGTACGCTTATGCTGAACAAAACTACAAACGATTGTTTGAAGAAGAGGAAAATCCAACTGGACTGATGGATTTGGCTTCAATTTACGGCAAATTCGGCAAATATCGCAAAGAAGCACAAATCTACGAAACTATACAAAGTCAGGGAACAACTACTCCTGGGCTGGAGGATTCAATTGAACGGAATACCTTGCTCATTCGTCCTCAAAGCACCATTGACGTCGGTTATATTGAAAAGGATGGAAGAGAGGGCAGCCTGAATATAACTCAGGCGACTGGTGGGACTTCATTTCTGTTTACTCCGGAACTGGATAAAGACATAAAGCTTACATATTCATATAACCAGTATGGTGCTGTTGATTCAGACGAAACCGTTATAGGTAATTACCTCTTTAGTTCAGGTGTATACGAGTTTGCTAAAGATTATGAACTGGAACTGGGAGTCGGAGGAGAGAAGGTTGATAGTGAGGGGAACGCCACCCTTTTATACAGCATTGCTCTCAGAGGCCAGCTGGACCAGACCTACTCTCTCATTCTGAACTATAACAGGAGTCAGGTAGCTGATACCTTAGATTCCGTAAAAGAGCAGATAACAAGTGAAAACGTTGTAGTTGGTCTGGAATGTGAAACCCCTGTCGGGCTCACCTTGGGTGGGACTGTTAGGCACCGAGAGTATAATGACAACAACTCCCAGGACGCATTTCACGGGTATTCGTACTACAACTACTATATTCAGGATTTAGAGATGTCTTTCCTCTACGATTTTCATTATATCAACGGAACTGGAGGGGATGATGACGATGGACTGATTGAGCACGTCGGTTTTTTGCAGAATCGATCGCTGTATTGGAACCCCAGCACCTATACTGAGCACCTTTTGACCTTCCGCTTTAAGCATGATTTTTTTGGTCATCAGGACACAGAACACACAGATATAAGTTATTATTCTTTTGATAATGCGGTGGGGTATGAAGACAACGAGGTTTTCTCTTATCTTGGTTCTTTTAATATTTTCCTTGAAATGAGTCCCCAATTCTTATTAAAAGGCACTCTTACATTTTCTACCAGTTCGGTATATGAAGAAAAAGGATTTTTTCTGGGTCTTCATTATCGGTGGTAGTTGCACTATTCTAACTATACCTCCTGCCTATGGTTCTTGATTGGAGCTTGACAGGATTTTTTTATTGGAGGAAGTAATGATTCAGCGAATACCAATGTCAAAAGCAGGTAACAAAAAGTTACGAGATGAGCTTCAGCAGCTTGAAAGAGTTGAGCGGGGGGTTGTTGTAAAAGCTATTGAAGTTGCACGTGAGCATGGCGATTTAAAAGAAAATGCTGAATACCACGCTGCAAAAGACAGACAGGGGCACATTGAGGGACGGATTATCGAACTCAAAGATAAGCTTGCAAGAGCTGAGGTAATTGATTGCTCAAAGGTGAATACGTCTAAGGTTGTTTTTGGTACCGTTGTAGTCCTGCTTGATATGGACACCGAGGAAGAAGTTACGTATCAGTTGCTAGGACCGGAAGAGGCAGACGTGAAGAAAGGTTCTATTTCAGTACTGGCTCCCCTTGGAAGGAGTATGCTGGGGAAAGAGGTAGGGGATGATGTCTCAGCAGTGACCCCCGGTGGTATGCGTGAATTTGAAGTTGTTGCCATACACCCATCTACATTTGAGTGAGAAACCGTCCTGTTTGTGGCGGATTGGGTTGATGTTATGCCGGGTTTTTTATAATTCCGTTGAGAAATATGGTGAGGACTTGATTGGCAATTTCCTCAACCGTATAGTGTGTCTCAAGAGATGCATTCCAGACGCGGGATGTCTCGTCCAGGGCACCAAAAAGAGCCCGTTTGGCGACTTCAGGATTGATATTCGTTTTGTAGACGCTGGATTGCTGACCAATTGAGATTATTTCGGAAACTATGCCGATATAATCGTTAAATGCGTTGTCTCGATAATTTTTAATGACTTTATTGGTTTGACGAAGCTCGATATGGATAACTTCCGCCAGGTTTTTGTTTTTTTTCATTGCTTGCAGATGCTGAATAATAAAGATTTCGAGCATCTTGACAGGGTCCTCCTCCTTGTCGAGTAACTTTCGGGTTTTTTCAACAATTTTACCTATTTCTTCCTCAAATATAGACAGTAATATGTCGTATTTGTTGTTGAAGTAAAGGTAAATCGTTCCATCAGCGACCTTGGCTTCTTTGGCAATATCGGATATTCTGGCATTGAAGAAGCCTTTTTTAGCAAAGACTTTAGTGGCCGAAGAAATAATTTTTGTATGTTTGTTTTCTGCCTTCATTCTCGCAATAAAATTGAAAGAAAAAAAAGAAAAGTACTTCCATTATGAATGACTATTCATTCATGTAATATTTCGTAAACGGTTTGTCAACGAACAATACATTGAACTCATGTGGACAACCGCCGCTTAGAAGGTCCGTCAGGCACGTGAGCGGTTCAACATAATAATATTTAAGCTGGGGTAATTTATGAAGATTCTAGTCGTTGGTTCAGGTGGTCGGGAACACGCCCTCGTATGGAAAATTAAACAAAGTAAAAGAGTTTCCACGGTGTATTGTGCGCCCGGTAATGCCGGTATCAGCCGATTAGCTGAATGTGTTGATATCTCCGCAACTGATGTTGATTCACTATTGAAGTTCGCAAAAAGAGAGGGAATCGACCTCACCGTTGTCGGGCCGGAATCTTCATTAGTCAAAGGAATTGTGGATCGCTTTGAGGAAAATGGACTGCGTATCTTCGGCCCTACTGAGAAAGCGGCGATTCTTGAGGGAAGCAAGGTTTTCACTAAGGAATTCCTCTTGAAGTATAAGATTCCCACCGCAGCATTCCAGGTATTCAAGGAAAGGAAAAAAGCCAAAAAATATATTGAATCCTGTGGTGCCCCAATAGTAGTAAAGGCTGACGGGCTGGCTGCCGGAAAAGGTGTAATCGTTGCAAAAACAGTCTCCGAGGCAAAAAAAGCTGTTGATCTCATAATGAAAGACAAGGCATTTGGCTCAGCCGGTGAAAGAGTGGTCATAGAGGCTTGCCTGACTGGTGAAGAAGCTTCATTTATAGCTTTTACGGATGGAAAAACTATACTTCCGCTGCCCACTTCACAGGACCACAAGGCTGTGTTTGATAATGACGAAGGTCCGAATACAGGAGGTATGGGCGCCTATTCTCCAGCACCTGTTGTCACCGATGAAATTGCTGATTGGGTAATGAACCGGGTAATGCTTCCAACTGTCAAAGGACTTGAAGCTGAAGGGCGTCCGTACAAAGGAATGCTCTATGCGGGCCTGATGATTGACGGCGACACAATTAATGTGCTTGAGTTTAACTGTCGTTTTGGAGACCCGGAGGCACAGCCATTATTGATGCGCCTTAAGAGTGACATTATAGATATTTTCGATGCTGCCATAGATGGGAAGCTCGACAAAGTGGAGATGAAAATTGATCCTCGGCCAACGGTTTGTGTGGTAATGGCCTCCGGTGGATATCCGGGCTCCTATGCCACTGGAAAAAGTATTCGAGGGCTGACCAACGCCGCAGACTGTACTGGAGTAGAAGTCTTTCACGCAGGAACGGACAGGAAAAATGGCCGAGTCGTCAATAATGGAGGCCGGGTTCTTGGTATCACAGCGGTAGGAAGCAATCTGAAAACTGCCATATCAAGAGCATACAAAGCAGTTGAGCTGATTTCCTGGAGCAACTGCTATTACCGTACGGATATCGGGGCGAAGGCACTCAATCGAAATGTTGTTGACCGGGAAAAACCACTTGTCGGCATTGTAATGGGAAGTGATTCTGACTTACCAGTGATGAAAGCTGCAGTAGATTTCTTTAAATCAATGGATATCTGTTTTGAAATAACGGTGGCATCGGCCCATCGCACTCCGGAAAAAGCAACTGAGTACGCAAGAACAGCGCAAGAAAGAGGGTTAAAACTTATTATCGCCGGTGCTGGGATGGCAGCACATTTAGCAGGCGTTGTCGCTGCACATACAGATCTGCCTGTAATCGGTGTTCCTCTTGAAGGCTCAACCCTTAATGGACTGGACGCGTTGCTTTCCACGGTTCAAATGCCTCCCGGTGTTCCGGTTGCCACCATGGGAATAGGGAAGGCCGGAGCTAAGAATGCTGCGGTTCTCGCCTTAAGAATACTGGCCCTGTCCGATCCAGCTC
Organism: Desulfocapsaceae bacterium; assembly: GCA_033852035.1. Taxonomy (GTDB): domain Bacteria; phylum Desulfobacterota; class Desulfobulbia; order Desulfobulbales; family Desulfocapsaceae; genus Desulforhopalus_A. The sequence goes on from JAWSVG010000062.1 coordinate 62,830, forward strand.
TTGGAGAAAAAGTAGTACGGTACAAGCAGGATATGGTGAGGGAAGTTGAGGAAAAGGCCAAAAAAGTGCATGCCTAACTGTCGTCCAAATACTAAGCAGCAGCGGGTTGAACAGGCCGTACGACTTTTGAAAAGGGGCAGGATTGTTGCCTTTCCTACAGAAACGTATTACGGCCTGGCTGTTGACCCGTACTGTAAATCGGCAGTGCGTCGCTTGTATCAGTTAAAGTCCCGCAAGGCGGACAAACCGCTTCTACTGCTCATTGAAAATCTTGACCAGCTGTCCACAGTTGTTGAGAGTATCCCTCACCAGTTTTTGCCTCTCATAGAAAAATATTGGCCTGGTCCTCTGACCCTGGTTTTCCCAGCCAAGATGACACTGAACACGGTCATTACCGGGAACAGCGGGACGGTTGGCGTTCGAATTTCACCTCACCCTGTGGCAAATGCATTGCTTACAGGGATGCAGGGGCCTCTGACTGCAACCAGTGCTAATATTTCCGGGGAACCACCTGCACAGACCGCCGCTGAAGTGGAGAGAATATTTGGATCATCTGTAGATGTAATACTTGATGGCGGGCAATCTGCCGCTGGGCTGTGCTCTACAATTGTCGGCCTGGCTGACGATCAGCTTACCATCCTGCGTAAGGGGCAGGTCGAGCTTGATTTTCTACAGTAGTCCTGCATCGTATTTCAATGCCCTATCTGAATGGGCACTCTAACTATTAAGGGAAAGGAGCTATGAATGAGTGAATTGAGATGGAACAGAGAATTTGCCCTGGAGCAGGCTGCCGATGATTTGGAGCTACTGCAGGAGCTGCTTGACATATTTAAAGAATCATTACAATCTGACATCACGATTATGGAGCAGGGGCTTGCTGATAAATCGGCGGAGCAGGTATGCGGTGCCGCACACTCAATGAAAGGAGCTGCTGCGAGCTTGGGTATACAGGGGATCAATGATGTTGCTTATGAAATAGAGCGGGACAGTCGTGAAGGCGGGCTCGGGGTAGCTGAAGAAAATATGGAGCTGCTCAAAAAGCTCCTATCTGAGCTGAAGAAGTTGTAAATATCAGCTCCACCTTGTATTCAAATAAAGAATCGAGGAGGAGCTGTGGAGAATATCTAACCTCTGGTAAGCTGTCTATATTTAATCCGGTGAGGCTGATCTGCTTCTGTGCCCAGTCTGGCCTTGCGGTCTTTGTCGTAATCTGAATAGTTCCCCTCAAACCAGACCACCTGTGAGTCGCCTTCAAAAGCAAGAATGTGAGTGGCTATTCTATCAAGAAACCAGCGATCATGGCTGATGACGACGGCGCATCCGCCAAAATTTTCCAAGGCCTCTTCCAGCGCCCTGAGTGTATTGACATCCAGGTCATTAGTCGGCTCATCAAGCAGGAGGACATTACCACCTTCCTTCAGTGTTTTTGCAAGGTGGACACGGTTACGCTGTCCTCCGGAGAGTAGACCAACCTTCTTCTGCTGGTCCGTGCCGGAAAAGTTAAACTTTCCGACATAGGCACGGCTATTCACTTCTTTGGTGCCAAGCCACACGGTGTCCTGACCTTCTGAGATTGCCTGCCAGATAGTCTGTTCAGGATCCAGTGCATCCCGACTTTGATCGACGTAGGCAAGTTTCACAGTTTCTCCTACGCTTATGGTACCGCTGTCTGGTTCTTCCTGGCCAATCACCATTTTAAACAAGGTACTCTTTCCGGCGCCGTTGGGACCAATTATACCAACAATTCCACCAGGTGGAAGATTGAAGCTCATGTCTTCAACCAGCACCCGGTCGCCAAAACATTTTTTTACACCTTCTGCGTCAATCACCACCTTACCGAGTCGTGGACCGGGGGGGATGAAGATCTCAAGATCTTTGGCAAGTTTCTCAGAGTCCTGAGCAAGTAACTCTTCATAGGAGCTGATACGGGCTTTAGACTTGCTTCTCCTGCCCTTGGGTGACATTTTTATCCATTCGAGTTCCCTGCGAAGTGTACGCTGTCGATCGCTTTCTTTCTTCTCTTCCTGAGCCAGACGTTTTTGTTTTTGATCAAGCCAGGAAGAATAATTACCTTTCCAAGGGATTCCAACACCCCGGTCAAGCTCAAGAATCCAGCCGGCAACATTGTCAAGAAAATATCTATCGTGGGTTACCGCTATAACTGTCCCCGGGTACGATTGCAGGTGGTGCTCAAGCCAGGCAACAGATTCGGCATCAAGGTGGTTTGTCGGCTCATCAAGCAGCAGGATTTCAGGTTGTCTGAGAAGAATTCTGCATAATGCCACCCGGCGTTTTTCACCGCCTGACAAGACACCGCATTTTGTCTCAGAAGGAGGGCATCGCAGAGCATCCATTGCCATCTCTAGCTTACTATCCAGATCCCATGCCTCAAGATGATCGAGCTTTTCCTGTACGACGCCCTGCCTTTCAATGAGATCCTGCATCTCGTCATCGGTCATCGGTTCTGCAAACTTTTCATTAATGTTATTAAATTCCTGCAAAAGATCGACGGTTTCCTGTACGCCTTCTTCGACAATCTGCTTGACGGTTCTATCGTCGTCAAGTTCCGGTTCCTGAGGAAGATAGTCAACCCTGTGTCCGGGAGCTAGGTGGGTCTCGCCGTTAAACTCAGTATCAATTCCGGCAAGTATTCTGAGGAGAGTACTTTTTCCTGAGCCGTTGAGGCCAAGTACACCAATTTTTGCGCCGTAAAAATAAGAAAGTGAAATGTCCTTGATTACGGCTTTGTTATCATAGTATTTGCTGACTTTAATCATTGAATAAATGATTTTCTTGTCGTCTGTGCTCATCTGTTATTATTCCAATGTGTTATGGTGCTATTGAGTTATTTGTCCGCTTGTAATGACTCCATCTGCAAGGATAAACTGTAGGTATGTATATAGCATGAAAGCGCTCGTAGCCATACATAATTGCTGAAAGAGAGTTCCGAACAGACGCACTGAATATGTAAGTCTATACCAAAATCCTATTGACAATATTGACAATACACTCTTTTTTATAGCATAATGGGTAAGGTACAGGAATCATTACCGCTGTTTTACGGTCTCTTCAACTTTTCATTTAGCATAATGTGAAAGCAGACACCTTTCAGCCTTTCCATTCACCCGATGGATTTACACTACTTGAATTAATGATCGTTATCGCGATTATAGGGGTTCTTGCAGCCATAGCTATTCCCAACTTTATTAGTTTCCGTGAAAGAGCCACATATGTTAGCTGTATCCAAGAAATTCGAATGATAGAGAAGGAAATCATCACTTTCAATATCAACAATGGAGAATACCCGAATGACCTTGTTGAGGTTGGGCTTGCTGGGCTGAAGGATCTATGGGGCAATCCTTACCAGTACCTCAATATAGACACTGTCAGCGGGAATGGTAAAGTGCGCAAAGACCACAGTCTGGTCCCGATTAATTCAGATTTTGACCTTTTCAGTATGGGGCCAGACGGAGATTCGAAAAGCCCACTGACTGCAAAGGCAAGCCGCGACGATATTGTCAGGGCAAATAATGGTGACTTTATTGGGCGAGCATCAGACTACTAACACCGGTAAACGGTAAGTAAGTACCTTGTGAGTGCTTATAACCTTTTGATATGAAATAGAATTCGTATTGTCTCGGAGTCTGCGCTTACCTGTTTTTTGCCACAGCTTTTACGGAGTAAGGTGCTAATATAATATATGAGGCCATATGAAGTACGGACTGTCGTTTCTAAAAAGCAAAATAGCCCGAAAATTTTGCACTCTCTTCATCCTGTGCGCTTTCACCCCGACTCTCATTCTTGCAATTATCTCGTACTACCGCGTAGTAAGCCAGATAGAGGAACAGAGCTTCGTACGTCTCAAGAGGGAAACGAAGTCCTACGGACTCGGCCTTTTCGATCGGCTGAATCGGGTTGAGAACGAGTTAGTACACCTTAGTAGAAACCTCCTCGTCGGCTACGGGGAATTTGTTTTTTCCGATGAAAGGCAGAAAGAGACTGTTTTTTCTATGCTCCTCAACGTAAGCCAGTATCTTCCCCGCGGCGCAACGACCACTATTTACGGGGAATTAGAACCAGAATTATTTTCGGGACTTGTTGTTGGTGAGTATTTGGACTCTCCCAAATCATATATCCTGACCCTCAGAGAAGAAGGGCAGTTGACCAGAGTTTTTATGGGGGTTAACTATTCGTTTGCCGACGGCTCACCCGCGTCACTTATCGGTGAGATCAAACCTCACTATCTCTGGGGTTTAGGTCCAAGTCCACTGCTACCACCAATGACGGACCTTCTTATTTTCAATGCAACAGGAGAGAACATTGTCGGAACATCGGAGCAGTCAGTCGGAAATTACCGTGATCTCGAAAAGAAGTACGTTTCGGAAGATCTACGCATCTTTCGTTTCGAGCTTCTAGGAAAAGAGTTTTTCGGTAGTTTTTCTAACCTATTCATCGAATCACGGTACCAGCGAACCGGTTGGGTTATCATTATAGCGCAAGCACGTAGTGACATCATGTCAGTGCTGGATGATTTCAGTAACACCTTTCCTTTCGTCATGCTGCTGTTCCTGCTATTAACCCTCTATCTTTCGGTAAAGTTTATCCGCAATGGGCTTGTACCTCTGGAGGAACTGAAGGCGGCCACCGGGCGTGTCGGAGGGCATGATTTTTCAGAGCAAGTTAAAATACAAGGGGATGACGAATTTGCTGAATTGGGTATAGCCTTTAACACGATGAGCAAGAAAATAGAGAAGCAATTCCATACCATGGGAGCGATTGGCGAGATAGACAGGGCTATCCTCTCCTCAACCGATAAAGCTACTATTCTCTCCACAACGTTACACGGGCTTAAAACGTTTTATAAGTGTGACATCGCTTTGTTCACCAGAAGTACGGAAAATTCAGATAACTTTCTCAAGGTCAGTATTTTAAAAGGCAGAAGGTCCAGTGACCCAGCCGTGGAATATTTCAACATCAACGAAGGAGATAAAGAGTGCTTGTTTGGCTTCCGCGACTACCTGATTCTCGACAGGGAAACAGGCATGCCTTCATTCCTGAAAGATGCAGTCGAGGCGAGCATTGTAAGATATTTCTGTTTCCCCATTTTTGTTGACGATGATATCAGTCGTATCATTCTTCTCGGCTGGAAAACACCATACAATTTATCTGCAGACGATAAGGAACATGCCCGGCAGATAGCTGATCAACTTGCCGTGGCATTGACAAACTCCAAACTTTTGGAAAACCTTGAGCACTTGGCGAGCGGTACTGTCGAAGCGCTGGCACGTACAGTCGATGCGAAGTCCCGCTGGACCTCAGGCCATTCAGAACGGGTAGCGGAACTTTCCTCAAGAATTGCTAAAAACATGGGCTTTTCTGACAACGACGTTGCCGTAATTAAACGGGGTGGCCTGATGCACGATATCGGTAAAATTGGTGTCTCCCTGGCAATCCTCGACAAGCCAGGGAAGCTTACCGACGAGGAATACCGAGAGGTCAAGAACCACCCATCTATTGGTGCCAAAATTCTGGAACCCATTGAGGCTTTCAGCGACATCTTGACAATTGTCGAGCAGCACCATGAAAAGTACGACGGCACAGGTTACCCCGCCGGTCTAAAGGGCAAGGAGATCTCCCTCAACGCTCGCATACTCGCCGTGGTCGATGTCTGGGACGCCCTGGTTTCTAACAGACCATATCGAGATGGCTGGGTCCATGATAGAGCAAAGTTACTCATTACAGAAGGAAGCGGAACACATTTTGATCCGCAGGTGGTCAAAACCTTTCTCGCCGTTATGGAAAGCTGAGACAGAGCGATCGTCTCTGTCTCTACTCTCTAAATTTTGCAATTGACTAGGAGCTTGTCCGAGAATAGAAATTTTGATTAAAATCGAGAAATTATCCCAAAATAAGCACAGCCATGTGTGTGATATCGAAGTCTACGCTATCTGCGAGCATTGTTTTTTGTCAATCCCGAAGGGGTGCAAGGTAGCAGAAAAATAATGATCATAAATAATATGAGCTTCTCAATTGCTTGGTATGGGTGCAACATATCGCCCTGCAAAGACAAATCTATTTTTCTCTATTTTGCGTATGCAAGATTGAGGTACTATATGAAATGTTCGGGCCAGGGACGAACAAAAAAAAGTGTGCTGATCGAATTTCGATGAGCACACTTTTTTTTCTTCTGATCGATAACCGGTGACCAGATTATGTTTTGAAAAAGGTTATTCCTCCTTGTTGCTGTCCATGACACCCTTAGCAATAACAGCACCAACAACCCCAAGAAGTCCGATGTTTTTGGCTTTCTTCATTGCTGGTTTTACCAGGGAGGCAAGCATTGCTCTTCTCCTGACGTGGCTGAGGTTTGCAAGCTCAGGGGTCTGTGTCTCCATAAGCAGGGCCATATCTTTTTTCTTTCCATAGTACCTGCTGTTAGGGCCGAGTTCTCCGCCATTTGGCTCAATGCCTACTGCGCCGTTTTTGACATACCTGCTGACCGCTGAGTCCGGGTCACTCAGGTCGCCAAAAATCCTGGCGTCTGTAATGCATGTTTGGACGCATGCTGGTTCAAGACCGGCATCAACCCTTGGTTTGCAATAGGTACATTTATCTGCTTTACCCTCATCAGAGACATCGTCAACGAGATCCGGATTGATATATCTGGCATTGTACGGACAGACATCTGCGCAGGCACCACAGCCAAGACAGCGTGCCTTGTCAATCTGGACAGTTCCGTCAAATGGGTCTTTCCAGGTCGCAGCAACTTCCACAGTGGCAGTTTTACCAGTTTTTGCGTCGGTAAACGTCATCTCTTCAGCATCTGCCGGGCACTCCGGTACGCAAACCGGGTCTTCACAGTGATTACATAAACCGGGGTAATAGGTTGAAGCCATCTCGGTACCGACAAGGCTGGGGCCCATCCGGTACACCCAGTTTCGGCCAAAATCTACAGGGACCTCCCACTCTGCTTTGCAGGCAATGGTGCAGGCGTGGCAGCCTACACATCGTTCAAGGTCGATAATCATTCCATATTGCATTGTATCCTCCTGAAATAATACCTTTAAAGCCGAAACTAAGCTGAGGCCGGGATTTCAATAACTTTGCCGTCTTTTGTGATTTTCACAAAGTTATTACGCATACCATGGGCACCAGTCTCAGGATCAACTGTTATTTTGGTCATAAGGCTTGTATCATCCACGCCAGCATCCACACCTACACTCATCAATGGATTTGATGAGCCATAGCCGTGAGCCATGTAGACTCCGTCAGTGCGAATACCCGGCGTTGTCTTCACGGTTGTAGTGGTACGTGACTTGAAACCGTCCTGGTTTACGAAACCGACTACATCGCCGTCTTTTAAGCCCATCTTGGCAGCAAGTGCATCATTGAGCCAGACAGGATTGTCGGGCATGGCTTTGTTGAGCCAGATATTATTCTGAGACCTGTTAAAAGTATGTACAGGTACTCTGCCATAGAGGAGTCTCAGGAATCCTTTTGGCGGCTGTTCAACGGTAACATAAGTAGGTATACCAGGAAAGCCAGCATCCTCTATATCTTCGTTGTAGAACATTACTTCGAAGTCTTCAGGCATCTGGTAGGGGTTTTTGCCTTCGCGTATATGAATGCCGTCTTCTTTTCGGAGTTGTTCAAGAGTCAAGCCGGCAACTTCAAGGTTTTTTTCAACCATCTCCTCAACAGTCTGAACAGGAATATCTTTTTCATAGCCCATAAGCCTGGCTATTTCATTGGTAATGTAAACCTGGTCTTTTCTCTCAAACATCGGCTTGACGAGAGGCATTCGTGCAGAGATATATTGTTGCTGTTTATCAGCAAAATTCCACTGGGTTCCGGTTTTTATGTAATCATAGCGTTCCAGATAACTTACTTCAGGTAGAAGTATGTCGGCCCACATGGTCGCATCAGTAGGCATGACGTCAACACACATGACGAAGTCCATCTGTCTGAGGACATCCTTCATCTTCTCCTGGCCGGGGATGGTCTGGATAGGATTCTGACCCCAGATTACGCAGCCTTTGATCGGATAAGGTTTTCCGGTAAGAGCTGCATCACGGATGAGCTCTGTAGGTGTGCCTGGGGGAGAAAATGGATGCAGGTACTCATCATCCTCGTCAACATTCAGGTTATGCTCACCTTCGTGTTCCTTTTTAGCCCAACTGACACCTCCAACCTTCGGATTTTTACCAGGAACCCAACCACCTTTCACAAAGTAGGCACCGAGGAGGCCGGTGAGACAGGCGAGGGAGCGCTGACGTTGGAAGTCATTTCCATACCAGGAAACGTGTCGGCCGGGGTGGATAGAAACGCCAGGGGCACTTTCTGCCAGCAGATCGGCTACTTCTTTGATCTGGGCTGCAGGGACGTCACACTCCTTGGCGGCCTTTTCAAAGGACCATTCTTTTATCCCGGCTGCGAGTTCGTCGAATCCGTAACCATATTCTTCGACAAAATCTTGATCATATTTCTTTTCAGTGATCAGGTAATTCATTATTGCCAAAAGAAAAGCAGTATCCGTTCCAGGCTTGATTTTTACCCAGATGTCGGACTTGGCAGCTGAGGCAGAGTATCTCGGATCTACCACAATGAGCTTTGCCCCATTCTGCAGCCCTTTAATATAGCGTTTAATATGACTTACATGAACGTTTTCACCAAGATGGCTACCGATTAACAGAATCGCCTTGGAATTGGGCATATCAACAAATTCACCCGGAGGCATTCCTGTTGTGGCTACATATGCAGTGTCGCGGATACCCCTGCATTGAAAGAAAGAAGCCTCACTCACATTGTGAGTTCCAACAGCTCTTTCAAAAAAGTGCATGGGGTATTTTGCGGTTGAACCGTGGGGGAAGACGCTGATACCCTGGGGGCCATACTTTTCTTCAACTTCCTTGAGTTTGGTTCCACACTCTTTCAGAGCTTCATCCCAGGATATTCTCTTCCACTTTGGATTACCACGTTCGCCTACATTTTTCAGAGGGTATTTGAGGCGATCAGGGTCATAAAGTAGTTGTATTCCTGCATTTCCTCTTGCACAGATGGCAGTACCATTGTCAATAGATTTAGGATTTCCTTCTATTTTAACCAGTCGGTCATTGCGGGTTTTACCTGTAAGCTGGCATCGCCAGAAACACATCTCACAGATACCGCCGACTACGGTTTTATCCTGGAATGATCCTGGTGTTTCAAGGGGTGAACGTTGAATACCGCTTTCTGAGGCAATAACTTCAGATAGGGGCAGTGCAACAGCTGCCAATGAGGCAGATTGCAGAAATTTACGCCTCGTTAAGTTGAACGCCATATTCCTCTTCCTCCTTTGTGAAAAATTCTATGATGCTGATAATAATTTGATAAAAAGGGTGTTGAGCTTCCTTTGTAACTCTTGCGGAAAACGTCGAAAACCAGGGAAGGAAAAATCGTTTGAGAAATTCTTCCTCTGCCGATCGATTCTGGTCTTCTGCTACAAACGATAAGAACTCCAATTGATGTATCAGACTGTCAGGAAGGTCTGCGTTCTCAGTCATCGTATAGCCATGAGATTGGTAAAAGAGAAGAACTTCCTCAGAATATTTACCTTTAAGTGTTTTCTCCAAATAGACTGATGCGTAAGGAGGGGCGGCGACGTGCGGGACCCCATTTATGAAAAGCCGTGTGTGTTCTACCTGGAGGTCTTCTATTGGATCCAAGCTTGCGTCAAACGTTTTTTGCAAAAGTCTGACTTCATTCTTGCCTCCAAGAGTTTCGAGCAGGGTAGAGAGGCTGGTAAGGTATTGCGCTGTGAACCAGTTCGGCTCGGGGTACTGCATGCTTTGGGCACAAAACCGATAGAGTGTGGATACGTGATCTGTTGAGAGTGAGCTTGGCATTATATCGCTAATAATAAAGTTGAATCTGTTACTGATTTTTAATAAAAAGTGATCAAAGAGATCCTGGGAGCTTGTCTGAGAATGAATCTGCGGAGTCTCGTAGACTC
>JAWSVG010000062.1:72826-90118 GCA_033852035.1 Desulfocapsaceae bacterium
GCTAATTACCAGACTACCTCCTAATAGAGTACTACAATGTAATCGCGCTACAATACTTTCCGAAACCCGCTTTGTAAATACCACAGGGTATTAGTTTTGGCACATTCTATTTACTATGACTGTTCCAGAATGTGCTATAATTCAAAAAAAAATAGATAGTTACATTACATAACTGAAAAAACAACCTATGCAGGAGTTACATTAAATAGTTAAGCACAAGAATGTCTTTTGTTGGTCATAATAGTCAGGATTGAACCATTTGACCCTTGGCTTACGTTTATCTGAATATCTGTTTCTTCAGGAGAAAAACAAAGTAGGCGTTGACTTTCCCGATTAAATCTTCGGTTTCCCGGTATGGTGCATGTCGGCCGTAGGTGAGCGATTCGGTATTTTCACCAGCATTCCATGCCGTGAGAACCAGATCGATTTTTCCATTAAATCTGTAGTTATACTTCGAGATGAGATAGCAGGTTAAGAGGATGTTAACTGCTGGATCTAAAAGATCATTTTTGTTGAGGTTTGCTAGCTTTTTTTTAGAAACGTACCGGAAATGTGTTGTCGATTGAGATAATTCCTTTGCCGCCTGTGAACCGGTAGTGAGGATGATCTGGCCAAGTCCCAAAGCGTCTCTGTTGGAGACAGCTTTCGGATTAGCTGAGGACTCAGCAAGAATCAGTGCACGAATAAAATCAGGACTTACCTTATGCCTTGGAACAAAGTAGGCGAAGCTTGAAAAATAGCGTATCAAGTGATCAAACTTGGCAAGCTTATCAAGGCCCTCTTGGCTGACAACATGGTTCTTGTACTTTCGAACTGAATTTTCAAGGGAGCATTGAGCATTACTTCCTGGGAAAAGTGCAAGGCAGATACTCAGTATGCAGTGTGATATAATAATCTTCCAGGCGGGCATTTTATTGGATAACAATATTTTTAAGATACTTAAATCCGTCGAGCGAGTACTGAAAAGAGTCCCGACTTATTTCCCGCTTATCGGGGTTAACCCGGATTTCTCATCAGTTCAGGCGTAGTCTGGGCTGAGTTTTGCTGGACATTGTGTAAATTTGAATCTTGAGTTAATAAGGACAAAAACCATACAACTATTAACCTGCTGTCAATTGACACAATGTCTATGAGAAATTCTGGCTAGGTAAAAGAGTAGTGATGCACATTACTTTTAAAAAACTGATTGACTGTCCTGTATAGCAGAAAAGGGTCTGCGCTGCCAGTGTGTTCTCGTATGGAGTGCATGGCAAGAGTTGGAGCGCCGACATCAACCGTTCGAACCCCGAGTCGTGCTGCTGTGATGGGACCGATGGTACTCCCGCAGGGCATGTCACTTCGCATTACAAACTCCTGGGGCTTTATGTCAGCCTCATCACAGATAAGTTTATAGATGGCAGAACTTACACTATTTGTAGCGTAGCGCTGATTAGCATTAAGTTTAATAACAGGTCCTTTGTTTAACTGGATTTCGTGAGCGGGATCTGTTTTGTCCGTAAAATTCGGATGGGTTGCATGGGCATTATCCATAGAGATTAAAAAGGAGTTGGCAAGAGCAATGTGGCGTGAGCTGCTGTCCGGGACTATTCGTTCAAAAACTGAATCAAGAAACGATCCCTGGGCACCGGAACTGGAAATGGAACCATTTTCTTCATGGTTTGCGCAAAAGAGCAGACTGTTTCTGGTCCTATCGGACTGACACAAGGCCGTGATACCGGAGTGACAACTCAGTAGGTTGTCGAGCCTGGATGCACTGATCAGTTCTTGGTTAAGACCGGTAAAAGTTGGCTTCTGATAGTCGTAACAAAAGATATCAAAGGACAGAATCGTATGAACCGGCAGCTTAGGATACTCTTTCCTGCACTGCTCAATGAGAACTGTTTTGAAATCCGGGAATTGTTTTTCAATAGACTGGCCGATAACAGGAGGAAGATGTTTCTGTTTATTAATGGATTTATTAGTATTAGCTTCACGGTCAAAATGAATTGCTACTGAAGGAATAGTGAGAAGCGGTTTGTCGAAGTTGAGTAGTTTTATACCAGTATCACCACCAGTCAATTGATAGCAGACCCTCCCGGCCAGTGAAAGATCACGATCAAACCATGGGTTGAGCAAACTTCCACCGTAAAGCTCGACGCCAAGCTGCATATAGGATCCTGTTATCAGATCTGAGACCGGTTTTATCTGCAGACTTGGGCTGTCTGTATGGGCACCAAGCATTCTGAAGCCTTGCGCTACATTCTCCTTGCTGCCAATAGTAAAGGCGACTATAGCACCTCCATCGCGGCTGACAAAATAGCCATTTCCAGGTTGAAGCTGCCACACCATGTTTTCCTGTAATTGGTGAAAGCCGTTGGAGAGGAGAACCTCAGCCATGTTGGACACGGCATGGAAAGGGGTCGGTGATGATTGCAGAAAAGAAAAGAGTGAAGAATTAAAAATTTCCTGGTTCATTCTCGGTCTATCCTGGGGGAGTGAAAAGGTTTATCAGATATGGGAGTAACGGTAGACTAGTACTAACACCGGTAAACTGTAAGTAAATACCTTGTGGGTGTTTATAACCATTTAATATAAGATCGAATTCCTATTTTCTTGTTTTTTATAACAGCTTTTACGGAGTAAAGCACTAATATGCTGCAACCTTTATGTAGGCTTCAACCATGGTCTTAAGGGTCCCCACCGAATCACCAGGAGCGGCGTTTGTGATAACCGTCTCTGGAGCCTCAGGTCTTGGATGGGGGTTATGGTCGGTTTGTTTTTCTGAGGCGAGGAGGTCTTCCTGTTGGCTCGCTGATATCTCTTGTCGTGCCTGAGCTTCTTTAACAGAGGCTTGTGCAGCAATTCTCCTGTCAGCTGAAGATGGGTTGGCGGGAGCCAGTGCTGCCTGACTAATGATACGCATTTTCGCTACTGTTTCTTCGGGAGTTTTCTCTTTGCCGATATCAATATTGACTTCGCCACCGATAGCGTAGTCTTTTCCATCCGGACCTTTTTTCAGGGAAAAGGACGGGCCTCCCCTTGAATATTGTCCTGCTGCAGCCATATGGGCCTGTTCGTGTGTTCGTACCTCTGCGTCCCGATGCTTCAGTTGCTGAAGCTGTGCCTGCTCTTCCATTGTAAGTTCAGTAGAATCGATGGTGTTTTTCCCAGCTGTGGCGTCCTCACTATCGGCTACCGTAGCACTGCGGTTTTCTTTCTCGCTCAGAGCTCTTGCTTCACCTGAAAGAGAGAGTTTATCCTCTCCTCCCGGTTGTAAAGATGAGGACTCTTTGTTCTGACCACTGTCGGAAGGTGAGTTGCTGTTGAACGGAGAGTATCCGTTGAACACCATTCTTGAATTCGCCTGACTGCTTGAAACTAAGGCCATCATAATCTGCACCACTCGTTAATTACTTTCAAACTATAATTATACGTCAAATTGTTATCAATGGCAAATAGGGCCCTGGAAAATCCGGCTGAACCAGGTAGACTCTTCAAAAACAGAACCTGCTGGCTAAGATATGTAAACAAACTATCTTAATTATATTTTTCTTTCAAATCATAAAGGGCATCGAGGTACCCCTCTCTCATGGTCAGTTTTTTACCGCCGGTTTCCATTTCTTCAATAAGAAAATCTATTGCGGGAACCAGGTCGATGCCATGACTGCTGTTGCCCTCATTATTTGCTTTATCAATTGTGAGAATAGCATAATAGCTGACAGCCATCCGGGATGTTGAGTCTCTCCTGAAAAGGTAGAGCCGACCGCCCATTGTGTTTAGAAAAAATCCTGCGTAATCGTATATGGATGTAAATGGCATAGAGAGTTGATATTCTTCTTTGAGGCGCTGGGGATAATCTATCAGAGAGTAGAATGCCATGAGTACGCTCTCAACGTACGGTTTTTCTCTATCCAGTATGCCTTTGAGGATGAAAATATTGTCCTTGCCAAGTACCCGAAAGAAGTGTGCTGTATTTTTGAGCAAGGTGAAAAGATCATCGGTTTCTCTGGAAACCGTAGGCGGATTGTCCATGAGTTTTTGCAGCAGCTCGGAAAAATGTACTTTACTGGGCTTGGAGAGGCCGAATTGTTTCATGTACTCCTGCTGATCAAGATGAGTATAAAACCCGTCAATTTTATCTATAAATGGACTCGCTGGGTCATACACTTGAGGAGACGAGGTTACATTATCTGCAGGCTCGAATGAGAATTGCTGGTGTTGAGCGGCTGATGTCACACTGTTGCCCGAGGAGGCAGTCGAGGTTATGAGTGCATCGGAATTGCCAGGTGATTGCTGTTGCCCTGAAGCGGCATCGTTTATGGAATCTGTTACTGAAATGGGGCTTTGATCAGAAGCACTATCAGGTTGTACTGCAAGGATAGTGGCCTGTCCAGACTCTTCCGGTGATGAAGTCGTTTCTGGTTCAGTGAGTGGAGCTGCATGGGAAAAATAGTAATAGGCAGCACCGCTGCATAAGAGTACAACGAGAAAAAGGAACAGTGGAAAATATGACCTCTTTTTAACTCTCGATCGAGGAGAGGAGTTTGGCTGTGTTCTGTCCATAACTAATTGAAAATATTATATATGGTGTGTTGGGCAGGTGTGGCTTGAAATTTTTTCAAAATAATACTGCATAGTTTGATGAAAGTCACGGAAGTTTACCGAAGACAACTGGTAACGGTCAGAGAATGGACAGAAAGAAATGTTACCACTTGTCCTCAGGGATTATGCAAAAACAACCTGTTTTTATTGCTTGACTGATATCAATGAAAGCACTATTCTGGTTTGTCAAAATTATTAATGCTTAGTAATACTATAAAAAAATAGAATAGTTTATCGGTTTTTTTTTCTTATTAATTTCTTTTGGAGGAACACAAATGGCTATTTCTGTTGTTGGACATTCAAACCCAGATACAGATTCTGTAACCTCAGCAATCGCACTCGCAACTCTTCTTAATGCTCAAGGGCAAGAAGCAAAAGCTTGTATGCAGATCGCTGCAGCTGACTTGAACCCTGAGTCCACCACCGTGTTGAATCGTTTCGGTCTTACTGCACCAGAGATGATTGACGATGTTGATGGAAAAGATGTTGCACTGGTAGACTTCAGTGATATCGGACAGGGACCTGCTAATTTGGCTTCTGCAAATGTGGTTGCTATTGTTGACCATCACAAAATTGGTGATGTGACCACAAACAATCCGATCCTTTTCAGAGCAGAGCCTGTAGGCTGTACCGGAACCGTTTTGAATAAGATGTTCAAAGAAGCCGGCGTGGCAATCCCTAAGGAAGTTGCTGGTGGTATGTTAGCCGCAATCCTCAGTGATACCGTAAACTTTAAATCACCAACCTGTACCGAAGATGATAAGGTTGCTGTTAGCGAGCTGAAAGCTGTTGCCGGCGTTGAAGATACTGAAGAGCTTTTCATGGAAATGCTCAAAGCAAAATCAGCTGTAGACGGTGTGCCTGCAAAAGATCTTCTGTTCCGTGACTACAAAGACTTTGATATGAAGGGCAATAAAGTTGGTGTTGGTCAGCTTGAGCTTGCGACTCTCGACCAGGTAGCGGATATTCGTGCGGACCTCATGAAGGCGATGGAAGAAGTGAAGGCTGACGGTCGTCATACTGTTCTTCTGATGCTGACTGATGTTGTAAAAGAGGGAACTGATCTGGTTGTACTTTCAGATGATCCTGCGCTCGTTGAAAAAGCCTTTGGTAGTAAGCTCGACGCCAAATGTATGTGGATTCCTGGGATGATGAGCCGTAAGAAGCAGACAGTACCTAATCTTCAGGAAGCATTTGGTTGCTAATTGATTTCCTGAAAAGATAGCATCAAGTTGCTATAACTTTGCTATTTGAAAAAGGAGGCTGCGAGATTACTCGCAGCCTCCTTTTTGTATTTTAGGAAACATTGTAACTCTTGTTCAAATATTTCAGGTGTTGTCAAGATCATTGTAGTTTTGATATTTGCTCGACAATAATCCTCCGGTAGGAGATCATTTCGAACAAGCTCCTAGGATACAATGTGTATCAGAAACTCCCGGTTACCCTTCGGCCCAAGTAGAGGTGAAGCTACGACGCCGCCACTTGTTAAACCGCATGTTTTGACAAAATCCTCTATCTTAGCCGTCGCTTTTTTGTGCAGTTCGGGGTCCAGGATAACCCCTTTTTCTCCAATGTCACCTCGAGGCAATTCAAATTGGGGCTTAATCAGAGCGACGATAGAAACATTGTTACAAAACAGGGGTATCAGCGGGGGAAGGAGTTTGGTTAAGGAGATAAATGAGGCATCAATAACCGCTAAATCAATAGCCTCATTGTGTATGTCCCTGGCAGTGAGTTTTCTGGCATTGAATCGTTCCAGCACGACCACTCTGGGATCCTGGCGAACCTTCCAGGCGAGTTGACCATACGCAACGTCTACTGCGAATACTTTTTTGGCATTGTGCTGTAGTAAACAGTCTGTGAAGCCGCCTGATGATGCGCCAATATCAATGCAGGTCAATTCTTCAGGTTTAATACAGAAATGGCTCAAGCCCTTTTCTAATTTAAGTCCGCCTCTAGAAACGTAAATACAGCGATCTTTGGTGCGTATTGCTACCTCTGTGGAATACAAAGAACCAGGTTTGTCTGCTATGGAATCATTAACATACACCTCTCCTGCTCCGATAAGTGCACACGCTTTGTCGATGGAGGGGACAATACCCTTGTCTACTAACAGTTGATCAAGGCGAGCCTTCAAAATGGTTCCTATCTGATATATAAGGTACTTATACCCGTCGAGCGAGTACTGAAAAGAGTCCCGACTTATTTCCCGTTTATCGGTGTTAGAGTTAGAGTTTTGCCATTTTTTCCTGAGCCTGAGCGGCTTCAGGAGTAGAGCTGTGTTTTTTTATCAGCTTTTTGTAAATGACCTTTGCGGTATCCTTGTCAGAAAGTTTTTCAAAAGCCATAGCCTGTTTGAGCATTGATGCAGGTGCCTTGGAATCATTTGCATGTTGGGAAATGATTTTCTGGTATTGCATAATAGCTTTGTCGTACTCTTTCAGCTGATAAAGAGACTCCGCCATCATATATCGTGCGCCTACCGCTGAAGGAGCAGAAGAGTTCGCTGCTTCGGCTTCAAAAACCGAAAGGGCGTCTTTATATTTACCTTTTGAGTAAAGCTGCTGGCCCTTGGTCATATTGTCGGCAGTTGGCGTCGAGGCGGTTGCCGATTTACCAGACTGCTTAGCAACAGTTTTTGAGGAAGAGCTTTTCTTGCTTTGAGAAGAAGTGCCGCTTGTGGATGTATTCACAGCAACACCCGCTGCGGGTTTGGGGGTAAGTACACTTCGGCGTACTTTCTTTTGAGTTTGCTTGATCTGAATAATGGAGCCACTTGACTGCAGGTTCGACGCGGTTGTGCGATTTTTCGTTTTGGCAAGTTCTGCAGCAAGAGCAGCTTCTTTGGCTCTTCGTTCTGCCTCCAGAATGCGTGCCTGCTGGATTGCCTGGACACTGTCTTCCTGCTGTTGCAGTTTTTCATTGAGCTCTAAAATAAGAGCCTCCTTCTCACGCTGCTGTTGTTCGACTCTTTTTAAAGATTCGGCTCTTTGTTCAGCTTCGTTCTGGGCGATGGTACTGATAGAATTTTCTAATTCCTTGTTCTGTTCTTTGAGTCGCTGATTGAGGTGATACGTCTCTTCGAGTTGGCTTTTGACCGCGAGAATTTCACTTTCAAATTGATCCATTTGGCCAGTCGCTGCGGCCTGCCTTTTCTGCAGCTGGTTAACCTGATTGGATTTCATATCTTCAAGTTTCTTGTTAACGATACGCAATTGATAGCGAACGTCATCAAGATCTGACTGGGATGCACACTGAACAAGAAATGGGGTGGCGAGGGCTATCAGCAAGAGAGTTCGAGTTGACTTTTTCATAATATATCAGTTGATTGAGGTTCAGCTTATTGAAATTATTTTGCCCATTGAGGGTAACCCTGATTACCCTGGAAACGAATAATACGTCTTTGGTAGGAACCATTTTTCATCATACAGTAAATGTGGTTCTCTTTGCCATCACGTTTTGTGTGTATGATCTGATTTCCATCCGGTGACCAGCCCGGAGATTCATGATGACTGAGATCCTTTGTCAATTGAGTAGGGGGGGCATCGTCAAAAGGATTGAGTGTAAAGATTTGATACACCCCGCCACGCAGGCTGGAATAAACAATAAGATCTTCCTTAGGAGACCAGTTTGGCTCAGCATTTTCCGAACCTTCAAAGGTAAGGCGTCGTGTCTTCCGGGTGGAGAGATTCATGTAGTAGAGCTGTGGTTTACCGCTCCTGTCAGACACAAAGACAAGGTGCTTCCCATCAGGTGACAGTGTTGGAGAGACGTTAATGCCGGTGCGGCTGGTGAGCTGCTCTACGATCTCTCCCTGCCCGTCGAGTAGATATAAATCCGGACTGCCGCCCTTGGAGAGAGTAAGGATCATGGATTTTCCATCGGGTGCCCATGCGGGTGCGAGGTTCAATCCTTTTCTGCGGGAGAGGGCCCTGGTTGTCTTGCTCTGCTTTAAATCTGTTATATAGAGATTTTGATTACCGCTGTGATAGGAAGAATATGACATGAGACTACCCCCCGGAACAAGTCTTGGTGACACGGTGAGTGCCTTATGTCTGGTGACTTGCTTAATTTTGCGGCCTAAGATATCCGAAAGAAATATTTCTTTCACATTGTTGGTTCTGCCGACAAAGACAATCCTCGAATTGGCAATTCCAGGTGTACCTGTGAGTGACTCAATGACGCTGTTGCAGAATTTATAGAGCATCAGATTTTTATGTTTCAGGCTACCTGTAAATCGCTTCCCCATCAGTATTTCGTTGCCTGCCACATCAAAAAGGCGGAGCTCAAACGCTAAAGAGTCTGCGGTAAGAGTGTAATTGCCGAGAACAGTAAAGTCGACTCCATATTTTTTCCAGTTAACCTCACGTCCTCCGCCATATTGGGCCTTGGGAATAATGGAGATTATACCGTGAAATTCCAGTGTCGACGCGAGTGTGTCAGCCATTTCTTTGCCTATGCGCTGTTTCTCTACACTGTTGTTGGTGTTGACGAACCAGGGAACGGCAATATTAATTTTCCTGGATTCAGCAGAGGTGATGTCAAGATAGACGCGATCTGCGGCATTACCAATGTCGACGGCAAAAAAGAGCGCCGTTAGAATTACAAACTGAATAATACGTGATTTTTTCATAATAGAATCGTTAGGGAGTCTATAGTTAGTCTTGGATCTACTGAATTCCACCAGGCCTGAATATCAACCCAACTTCGTAGCGCTGTTTTCTCATAGCTAGCGGTATTGGAGGCATTGGGCTTGCTCTATCAACAGTTGTTTGCACAAATTGATCAAATATGCGATCTCCTGATCTGTTTTCGAAAAACATATCGGCAACCTTGCCGTCTTTGTTTATCGTGATCACCACCACTGCGGTTAAATCAGCCCTTTGCTCCATATGTTCCGGGACTTTCCAGAATTGATGAAGGCGGCTGAATATTGCTGCATTGTATTGACTCTCGATAAGATTGCTGTTTCCTGAGTTTGCAGTAGCAGCAGTATTTTTACCCTGTCTGGAACTGGTTGCAGAAGAACGTGGTTTAGGTTTAAGGAGGTTTCTCTCTGCAGCCAATGCTTCCTGGGCAAGCCGCGACTTTTCTGCGAGAAGCTCCTCCTCCCTGATGAGATCAGCAAGTTTTTGTCGTTTACTCCGATCAATTCTCTTTTGCCTGGTAGTGTCTTTGGGTTTTGAAACGACTTTCTTCTTCTTTCTTTTCAGTGGCTTGAGAGATACTGCTTTTGCCGGAGAAGGAGAAACTGCTTCGCTGAGCTCAGCAATAGGTGCAATCTTCTTGGAGTTGACAGGTTTCACCGCGACCGGCGGACTTGTTTCAACAGGTGGTTCTGCCTGCCTTTCAACAGCTTCAGATTCAGTGACCGGTTCAGCGATGTTGATAAGGCTTACTGTGTATATATCTGCAAATTTAGGTTTTGCCTGAAATAATCCAGGGAGATACAATATTCCTAGAAAGAAAAAAAGATGTACCCCAATGGCAAGATTAACAGGCAGTTTCCATTGATCTGATGGCATATATGATACTTTATAGTCTGCTGGCACTCGTCTACTTTTGTACAGGTGGTTTGGTGATCATTCCGATTTTGTCAAAGCCTATCGATTTGATATCGGCCATAGCAGTAATCACATGTCCGTATGGAACATTTTTGTCAGCTCTGATAAAAATTGGCTGATCCTTATTGGCAAAAAAACTTTTTTGCAGTTCCTGGACCATAAGCGCACGGACATAAGGAATGCTGTTTATGCTGATTTCCCCTTCTTTATCTATCGTCACAACTATCGGTTTTTCTTCCTGACGGAGTGATTTTGCAGTGGTCTCCGGCAGGTCAACATTGAGTCCCTGGGTCATCATTGGGGCTGTAATCATAAAAATAATAAGCAGGACCAGCATGACATCCACCAGGGGGGTGACGTTAATGTCTGATACCAGTCTTTTGTTGCCGTTTCTTGTCGGGCCCATGATGGTTATACCCTGCTGAGGAGATCGCGTTCTACAAGGTTCAAGAAGTCTGTAGAAAAATGAGCAATTTCTCCGTCAATCTCATCGAGTTTTGTAGAAAAGTAATTGTAAAAAATTACAGCAGGGATGGCAACAGCGAGCCCGGCGGCGGTAGCAACGAGTGCCTCTGAGATGCCGGGAGCAACAACCGCAAGAGACGCGGACCCTCTCTGACCGATATCATGAAAAGAGGCCATAATCCCCCAGACAGTACCAAAAAGTCCTATAAACGGCGTGGCGCTACCTGTAGTCGCCAGAAAGGGAAGGTTACTGCCAAGTTCACTGATTTTTTGTGAAGATGTTTTAATAATAGTTCGCTTCAGGTTGTCCATGGTAGCAAGCTGCATTTCAAGAGTTTCTGGTACCTGACCCTTTTCTTCCCTGCTTCTCAAGGTATTAATCTTCTGAAGTTCGCCGAAGCCGGATAAGAAAACAGCAGCCTGTGGGCTGTACTCAAATTCCTTTGCAACCTCCTGTGCCTCATTAAGGTTTGCAGAAGTCCAGAATGTTTCAAGAAAATCCTCAGAGTCCAGACGAACTTTTTTGTACAGCCTGGCTTTCATAATAACAATGGACCAGGAGGCCAATGAAAAGATGAGGAGGGTAACCATTACAAGCTGCCCAACGGGGCCAGCGTGTAAAATCATGTCAGTTATAGAAAGTTGCACAAAATATCCTTATGTCGGTCACCGTAACGAACAAGAGAAAAAACAGGATAACCCTATTCGTCCATCGATGAAAAATAATAACCAATAATTTTAGTATTTTATTTAATAATCTCTTCTGTGTAAAGAATGGATTATATGAAGGCGGTCAGCTCGTTTAAAGCGACTAGAGCACGAACCAGTAAGTCGCCAATATCTTACTTGCTTTTAGCAAAATTTCAACCAGTCAATAGGTAAAAAATGGTCAGTGGTCGGGTTGAAGGAAGGGCTCTTCTGCTTAGACAGAGACAAGGGTACAGGCAAATTCGACCTGTACAGCAGTTTTGCCATTGATCTTCATTGTGCCTTTAAAAAAAGCAACGGAAGAAAGTGTCTCCGTGAGCGTGACAGTCATCCGGGCCACATCACCAGGGAGTACGGTTCTCTTGAATTTAGCTCCGATTATACGTGTCAAAACAGGCATGGGCCCTGACCTATCTTCATCGATAGTGCTTTCCTTAGACATAAGAAGAGCACCACTCTGAAAGAGTGCTTCACAGAGCAATACTCCGGGCATGATCGGATTGCCAGGATAGTGGCCTGCCAATAGGTCAAGGTCTAAAGGTATTGTTTTCTCGGTAACGATAGAACCCTCTTCACAGGAAATGATCCGGTCAACCCATAGAAAAGGAGGGCGGTGAGGGATGAGATCAGTAACTTCAGTTGAAGGGGATATCATGACAATCCACCTGTAACCTCAAGAACCGTTCCTGTAATATAGGCGGCTTTGGGGCCGGCTAAAAAGAGTACAGCGTCTGCCACCTCCCGTGGTTTTCCGAACCTGCGCATGGGCACGAGCTTCTTGTAGGCAGAGAGCTGATCTTTGCCAAGATCATGAATGAAATCGGTATCGATAAAACCCGGAGAAACACAGTTCACAGTAATTTTCTTTCGAGCTGTCTCTTTTGCTAAACTCTTGGTCATAGCAACCTGACCCGCCTTGGAGGCGGCATAGTTTGCCTGGCCACTGAAACCGAGGTGAGAAACAGGAGAGGTGATGTTTATAATTCGGCCAAACTTATTTTTCATCATAAGAAGAACGGCTTGTTTGGCCATGAAGAATGTTCCGGTCAGGTTGACATCGATGACTTGCTGCCAGTCACTTTTGTCCATCAGGGCAAGTAGAGCGTCTCTTCTTATTCCTGCGTTATTTATCAGAACTTCTATCGACTCGTATTGTTCCTCAATTTCCTGAAAAAGAGCGATCACCTGAGATTCGTCGGCTACATCACACTGCTTGAGTACAAGCTGTCCAGGGAGCTGGCTGGCTTCCTGTGTCAGTTGGTCTGCCGCTTGTGTATTGCCAGCGTAGATCCCGATAACCCTGGCACCCTCTTCCAAAAACGAGAGGCTGATAGCTTTACCTATTCCTCTGCTTGCACCACTTATCACAACTGTCTGGTTACTGAAAATGGTCATAGTATCCCTTGTTTTCAAGAACGGATGTAGCTGTCCACATCGTTTGAGACGATAACACCGTAGTTTATAGCCCCCAACCATCCTGACATAATTATTCCAACGGAACCAACATGAAAGAGTCCCTGGACCTCTTTAAAAATGGACCGGGACACATCAAGTCCTTCAAATTTTGTTCCAAAGGAGGTGCCGTATGTATGCAGGGTGTAATGGTTGAAGGTTTTAGGGGTTGCAGCCTCCATCCAGTCAATTTTATTTGTCACTCCTGGCAGGTATTTTTCGAGATCGGTGAGCGACCGATTGATAAGATCCTCTTTTTCTTTTTGGTAGGCGTCAGGACTGAGCTCTGCCCAGTCCTGATAACGACTGTTCATAGAGGCCACGATGGTATATCGATCAAGACCTGGTCGTGTTTTCGGGTAGTAAAGTGAAAAGGTTTTTGACTTGGTCTGCATATCAAGCAGTTCGGCAGAGTCAAATTCAGGAGCCGTTGAGGTGAAAAGAAGATCCCCGATATCGGGTATGTTTTCACCGTTTTTAACGCCAAAATAGACTTGGGAACTCGAATTGTTTACCCGTATTTTGTCGGCTTCTTCTAAGAACTCATCTGTGTAGATCGAACGTTCAGTAAGGTTGTGAATGGTGTTCGTGATACCACTGTTAGACACCACTGCTGTAGCTGTGATCGTTTTTCCATGTACCTCAACCCCCCGCACCTTGTTTTTCTCTACAATGACTTTCTCAACTTTGGAGTTAGTGCAGATAGTAACACCATTTTTCTCAAGCTCGTCAGCCATCATGCCGATAAGTTTGTCGGTGCCGCCTTCAAAAGTAAAAACACCTTTGTTCATAAAGTTGGAAAAAACAATACCGTAGGTGATAGCAGGATCGTCGAGAGTAGAGCCATTGGCATAGGTAATTGGTTCCATGAGCAAACGATGCACATCCGTACGACCAGGGAAGAAACGCTCGAAGAGCTCTCTGGTGGTCATGGTTTGATCGTCATAAAAATTCATCCCTGCAACGGTCTGGAAAAAATTATCGATGGTCGCTAGAGGGATTTTGAACTGGGATTGCAGGAGGTTGGAAAAATCATCTTTGTCAAAGGTGGTGGTCAAGGAGAACTGAGGGTTATCGAACACAATATTTTTTAATTGTACGATGGAGCCCATAATGGCCTTATTCCAGTATTTCTTACAGGTTTTTACCATACCATAAGGAAACCCGTGCAGAGATATATCGAAAATATGCCCTTTACGTTTGAACCAGGTTGCAAGTCCGCCAAGGCGGTGATGATGTTCCAGCAGAAGAACTGTATGACCGCAGTATGCTAGACGGTTTGCAGTAGTAAGACCTCCAAGGCCAGATCCGATAATGATAACATCGTATTTGTCATTGAGCTGAGAAAATGAGACAGGCATAAGGTGTATTCGGATGTGAAAAGATTTGTGGTCGCTAATATTACAATTTGGGCAGGATATGCTGATTGACAATGGATACCCCACTGAGCATTGAACCTACAATGCCTAAAAAGCCCTGGTCGGTTCCAGCAAGGAAGAGGTTGTTGAATCCCAAGTCACCGTCTTTTATCTTCACAGGGCTCCCGTAAATGGCACCACCGATTTTAGATGTGTAGCGCTCGATCGTGACCGGTGTAAAGGTGTCTTGGTATACAATATTTGACCTGAAACTGCCAATTAAATTCTCCAGAGTTGCTATGGTGTTCTCTGACATGGCGCGCTTTTGGGCTGCATAGCTTTCTTTGTCATATGACAAGGATTTCCACTTGTCATAGTTGGCCAGGTGCGTTGCCCGCACTTCGGTGTACTTATCTGTTTGTAGATTCTGAAAATTACCAGGGAAACAGATAACGCCGCTTGAGAATTCAACAAAGTCTGTTGGGACTTTGTACGAAAATGTGTCGCTTGTATTGAAAAAGATGATTGTTTTATCAGTGGGAAGCTGGGTCTGCTTGCTGTTTTCCAGGCTGTACATAGTTTCAATAAAGCCCATTCTTGGTTGGGAAACAGGGAGGGGCTGCTGTGATTCGGAAAGCAGCTCAAGTGTTTCCTGGTGGCCAATGGTCGATAATATGTGGTCACACTCAATAATCTCTCCGGAATCGAGTTCTACCCCGGCAATATCTTTACCCTTTTGGAGAATGGTTTTTACTCCGCATCCGGTCCGTAGAGACCCTCCGAGTTTTTTGTAGTGAGCGAGCAGCAGGTCGAGGAAATCTTTCATGCTCCCCTCAGGCCGGAACATGCCTTCAAGAAAAATAGCCTGAAACATAATAGCAAATTGATTCAGGTCCATGTCGTTTTCTACGCTGGAACCATAATACATCAGAGGACAGAGTAACATATCAACCAGTAAGGGATCTTGTATTCGCTCTAAAAGGAATGTTTTTGTGGAACGAAAGGGACCTGGTTGAAAAGGATCAAACTCTTTCAGAAAACCGAGTAGCTGGTAAAATGTATCAAGGCTATTGGGGAATTTTTCTGCTATTTCACTCTCGAACAATGTAAAATCATTTGAGAATTTGAGCGTCTGGCGGTTTTGAAAAACTATTTCACTTTGTAGTTGCTGGCAGAAGGAGATATCTCTGCGCTTTAACTTAAGCTGTCTGAGGAGTCTGTTCAGTGGAGCTGATTTTGTTCCAGGTTCCGCATAGTTAGTGATCGCATGCAGGCCTGTCTCATACAGAGTTTTGTTTCGGTAAAAATAGGAATTGAGGCCGCCTATCCGAGAGTGTTTTTCTATGAGGAGGACATCGGCTGTGAATCGAGCTGCTCTTATGGCAGCGGCCAAACCAGAAAGACCGCCGCCAATAACCAGAAGAGGTACTTTCACAGAATCAGGCGTTTTTTAACAGTGGTTCGAGGTAGGTTACACAGCTGTTTAAAGAAGCGAGATGATGGTAGTCATCTTCAGGTATTTGCAGTTTGTGTCTTTTGCGCAGTTCCATCACGATATCCAGAAAATCCATAGAGTCGAGATCCAGTTGGTCTCTGAGCGGCTGATCCGGGTCGAGATTATCAAAATCTGCCTCATCATCAATGTCTTCTATGATTTCGAGTATCAGATCCTTTATTTCTTCACTTGTCATGAAATTCTCCAGCTATTTCTTCCTTGAGTATGAGTACAATATAAAGATGCCCGGACGAGTTCGAGCATCTTCAATATGACAATTGGCAAAACACTTCCTATAACATACCTTGCGAATCTTGTTTATAATTATTTTTACAAACAGCTCAAAATGTAAGTATTATGAGTATTTTTTTACAATAACCGTCGAGTTGATCCCTACCATTCCAAATGAGTTATTGAGAATCGTATTGACTGCTTCCACCTCTTTGGCCTCGTTGATAACAAGATTATGCAATGCACACTCAGGGTCAAGGTTTTCAATGTTAATTGTCGGATGTATCATATTGTCATCAAAAGCCGGTAGGTTGCCTGCCAGTTCCAGGACACCGGCGGCACCCATAGCGTGGCCGATTATACTCTTGGTGTTATTTATATAGGTTGACTGGCAATCAGAAAAGACCTCTCTGATTGCTTTGCACTCTTCGATATCTCCTTGTTTGGTGCCGGTAGCATGGGTGTTGACGAGATCGATCTCCTTTGGTTCAAGGCCAGCTCGGTCCAATGCCAGTCGCATGCATTCTGCCTGTCGCTTACCGTAGGGGAGGACAAAGTCTTTTGCGTCTGAATTCATTGCGTACCCGACAATTTCACCATAGATATGGGCTCCCCGTTCAAGGGCCTTCTCAAGGTATTCAAGGACATAAATACAGCCGCCTTCAGAGATGACTATGCCATTTCTGTCTTGGTCGAAAGGACGTGTCGCCAGTCGGGGGTCTTCAGCTTCACCAAGAGCTCCCTGGGCCTTAAAACTTGCAAAAATCCCAAAAGAGCCTACTGACTCTGAAATGCCACCGGCAAAGGCCATGTCTACTTCCTCAAGGCGCATCATCTGCACGGCCTGAATAAGAGAAGCATTTCCGGCGGCGCAGGCCGCCCCAATAACATAGTGTGGTCCGGTGATACCGAGATTCATAGTGATCTCACCAGCCGGGTTGTTCAGGACGGTTCGTGGATTATGGTGATGGGTCCAGTAATCAACGTTATAATCGTACTGACTGATATTATACACTTCATTCTCGGTTTCAACGGTTCCATGCTCTGTAAGACCGATGTAGACGCCAATTTTTGCAGGGTCATAGGTGCGTATGTCTAATCCGCTGTTTTGCAGAGCTTCATTGGCGCAGTACACACCGATGCAGCCTGCTCGGGTTCCTTTCTTATTTTCCTTCTTTTTCCTATATCTGGTCTCAGAAAAAGAGCAGACACCAGCGGGTACTTTGCCGACATAGCGTAGGTCAATCTCCTGAATATTGCTTTCCCCCCGTAGCAGCTTATCTCGGTATTCAGATATATTTGAGGCGTTAGGTGAGGTAAGGCCGATTCCGGTTATGACTATTCTGCGTAATGACATAGGAGATGATTAAAGAGTGAAATTTTATTAGTGCCTTATAAATCAGTTTCTTGTTTTTTAAAAAGAAACTGATTTGGTTAA
>JAWSVG010000144.1:0-573 GCA_033852035.1 Desulfocapsaceae bacterium
TGCACATTAAGGCCAAGAACTGGTCTGTAATATTTGGTGCTACACCAGACTCGCCGCTGGCGTCTCATCAAGTTGCGACTGCTGCACGTTGCTTGGCAGTAATTCTCTGTAATCGTCCATCGTTTGGGCAAAAGGAAGTTTTTCGAAGAGGAACCTTAAATATTTATAAGGTTCAAGATTGTTGGCCTTAGCCGATTCGATAAGAGAATATATAGTTGCACTGGCTTGGGCGCCTTGAGGAGTTCCAGAAAATAACCAATTTTTTCGACCGACACAGAAGGGCCGAATAGCATTTTCTGCCAGATTATTGTCCGGGGTTGCTTCGGCATGTTCAACGTAACCGCTTAACCGTTTCCATTGATTGAGGGTATATTTGACGGCCTTACCGAGAAGGCTTTTGGGTACTACCTCAAAAGATTTTTTGGAGAGCCATGCGTACATCTTATCGAGGATTGGTTTAGCCTCTCGTTGCCTCAACTCGAGTAATTCTTCAGAGGTTAATTCTTGCTTCTTGGCCCGTTGTTCAATGGCGTAGAGACTTTTTATGAAATTGAGAGCCTTGTTTGCACTCCC
>JAWSVG010000063.1:0-18884 GCA_033852035.1 Desulfocapsaceae bacterium
TTACTTGCAGCTTGTCTGCGTTAGAATGTGCTGATGTTAACCGATGGACACCAATTCGAGGTCGAAGGTCAGGGTCTCACCTGCAAGAGGTGGGTTGCTGTCGAGAGTAACCGATTCTTCTCCCAATTCACTGACGATGACCAGAAAAGGCTCTTCATCGTCTCCTGTTAGCTCGAGTTCATCTCCGACCTTAAGGTCCATATCTTCAGGTATATCTGCCAGGGGGAGTGTGATGATCATTTCGTCGCTACGCTCTCCGTACGCTTTTTCAGGGGTTAGGGTGACGGTTTTCTTTTCTCCCGCTGACATTTCCAGTATGGCTTCAATGAAACCGTCGATGAAGTCGACCTCCCCAATGGTAAATTCGAGAGGCTCTTCTCCTTCTGTCGTGTCGAAGATGCTGCCGTCGGCGAGTTTGCCGGTGTAATGTATAACGACCTTGTCTCCGGTTTTTGCTTTGGTCATGGGGTACTCCTTTTATATGAAAATATGAAAAATTAGTTGTGGTTGTTGGAACCCATTATATCGCCGGTGCGATTTTGTCCCTGCTGATACCAGTTGAGCAGCTAAAAAACAAATGTATTTGTAACCTTTCTGCCATAAAGTTATGAAAATTTCTTTTTACATAGATGCCAAACGACACAACTACTACGCTGTTGCATTGTTTTTGCAAAGAGATTTAGCGTAAACTATAGGAACACAGAATATCAATAAAGATCATATGAGAAAAGGCCAAACCCGTTGAGAAACGGGGACGGAAAGCCACGGTTCTGGAAAGAAAGCCGAGCTGCCTCAATAGGAGGTGCTCGGCTTTTTATGTTATGGCAGGGTGCCATTCAGAACCATGGTGTTTTTTCTAAGAGGAGAATAATATGCGAGAACAACTGAACTATGAAACATTTCTGAGGGTCGCAAATACTATTTCTCATTCAAAAGAACCTGAGGAAGTTGCCCTTATGACAGTGGAGGGTGTTAAAACTGCCTTAGGCATCAAAGGATGCGCGTTGTTTCTGCTCAATCAGGCGAGTGGAGAGTTAAAGGTTGCCGCCTCCTATGGTCTGAGCGATGAATATCTCAATAAGGGGCCTCTAAATTCTCTCCAATCCATAGCAAAGTCATTGCAAGATGGGCCAGTGGCAATTGCCGATGTAGCCAATGACCCTCGGTTGCAGTATCCCCTGGAGGCAGAAAAAGAAGGGATTTCTTCCATACTTTCTGTGCCGATTCAAGTGAATCAGAAGGTCATGGGTGCTCTCAGGGTATACACAGCAGATCCTTGGGAATTCACCCTTGATGATGTGAACTTTGTCTCTGCGCTGGCCCAGATTGCCGGTATGTCCATACGGCTGGCTAAGTACTCTAAAGGTTTGCTCGCCAGTATTGAAGTTCTTAAAGATATCAGAGAGGCCCAGGTTTTAAGAGGGAAGAGAAGGACGCCTTTTGAAGGTGTGCCAATTAGTTTTGCCGCTGAGGGTTTCAGTGTGCAATACCAGTAGCGCTCCATAAGCTCGTGTTGCACGTGGGCCATGGCGAGGCTATGCAAGCTGTTTCCGGTTATGTTGTTGAGTGTAAAAAACAACATAACTGGAAACAGTTTTTTTTGTAAACGAGGCACAGTTCTTGGCGTAAAAAAAGTATGTGTTAGGCTTGAGGATTGACTAACAATCTGAAGCCAAAACTCATCCCGTAGGAGCTAGTTAAACGTTCAGAAAAAGGTGAGAAATTCAAAATATGGCATCCCGCAAAATGAAATCTTCTTCGTGTAGCTCTTGTTACTCCTGAAACTCAAGATTGATCGTCCCGTCCATTTCGTTTGGAACCATTGTATACGTTCCAGCTGGCGCAATGATCAAATTATGCGTTTCTCCAGAACTTTCTAGCAGTTCTGCAATTTCTCCTCGTTTGTTGATATCCGACTCACTATTGAAAAGCAGGCTGATATCTTTGCCCTTTTTCTCCATACGTAATAAAAAGGCATTGTGCTCAATGAACACCAGATCTTCGTAGCAGTGAGTAGCTTCGAAGCCAATGTTTTCCAAAACCATCTTCAGGATTCCGAGAGGTCTGAATGGGACTGTGTCGTCGCTCACGATACTCTCCTTACAGTAATAGTATATAATCTACTCGGATTTACTTAGTGTCCGAATTGAAGTAATTGTACTCCAGCCATAATAGGTGTTGATCGCTTTTTTTGTCATTGTATTGTCCATTATATTATTGGGTTAGTGTTGTGGCTTGATCATAGAGATAAGGGTGGAGGATGGTTCGGACGTCTTCACCTATGGCCAGCATTTTCACCACATCTTCTTCGCTTGGGATCTGGATGGTAAAATTTTCGAGAGAACAGATCTCTTGAAAGCTGTCCAGGTATAAAAGTTTTTCTTCCAGTCCCGGGATATTGCCAAGATGAAGTTGCAGTGCCCTCAGTAGATCTGCCATTGTATGGTTTTCGGCCAGGTCGCCGTTTTTCATGAGGAAGGCCATGATCAGCTTTTCAATGGCCATGCAGGTGACGTTGTAGATTGTATCCGTTGAAAAGGCCTTCTTCTTTTTGCTGTATGCCAGGGTTGCTGTCTGTAGGAACTTCTCTCCGTCACTGCGGTAATCCTCCCAGTTGTCGATTTGTACGATATTCATATCATGTCCTTTTCACCGTGAAATTTTCTCAGGCAGATGAGTTGTGTTTGCTGCCAACCTTTACCGTGATAGAAACCGAGGGCGGGGGAGTTGGTATGGTCAGCCAGAAGTTGCATACGGTTGGCTCCCTGCTCTGCGGCCCAGTCTCCAAGCACTTCGAGCAGCATTGAACCAATCCCCTGTTTTTGCCAGGACGAATTAACAACCACATCTTCTATCAGAACAGCAAGGTCACCTTCAGAGGTAGAGATGACAAGCTGGGCTGTGCCCATGGCAATAACTGAACGTTGGCTCTCCGCAACCATGATAATGGCGTTTGTCGAATTCAATAGCAGCCTCAGCCCTCTCCTCTGCCTTTCTGCATCGAAATCAAAGTCGTCTTCGATGCAGAAAAGCTGTTGTAATAGAAGCAAAAGAGCGTCAATGTCATTTAGTCGGGCAGGACGAATCATTATTGGTGTTCTTGCTTTCAGGTTATGAGGTAGTCGGCCGGCGGTGTGCCATCCTCGATACCATCAAGAACCGCATCGATGGCATCTTCGCTGTCGATGCCTTTAAACCAGAGATTGTCAGGCTGGATGACCATTATTGGGCCGGATTCACACTGCTTTAAGCAGCCTGTGGCTGTGATTTGCATATCAAGGCCGCGGTCGAGTATCTCTTCTTCGATGTACTGTAAAAAACCATCAGTCTGTTTATGGCAGATCCCTTTGGGATCACCTTTTAATCGAAAACTCTGACAGAGTAGTATTTGTCTTTCTGGTAACGCCATTTCTTTTCTCCTCTACAGCATTAAAAAAATAAGAGATCAAGTAACGCTGTTAGTAAATTGTTTTTCTATACTGTTAGATATATAATAATGTCTTGTGTCTTTTTCAGGCTGAGTCCTGGCGCATTTTCTTGCCCTTTTTGCCACCCCCGTAGAGTACATCGACAAAACCTTCGATATTATCTTCTGCTATATGAAGTTTGAGTCCTGCTTCGGCGAGAACCCTTCGAGGTGTCTCTCCGGCACTTGCTGTCAGGAGGATGAAACAGTCACTTAAAATGGCTGCAACTTCCTGCCATCGATTGACTCCCAGGCCGGGCTGAGGCGCATTTCTTGCCTCGAGCAGGCAGGCAAGGCCGTCCTCGCGCGGGCCGTAAATTAAAAATTTCCCGGCTTGCCCAAGGTGTTGATTTACTTCTATGCCGTTGGAACTGACCACGGCCACATTGGGTCTTTCCTTGCTCGGCTTGGATGGAGGGGGCTGTATTGAATCTGTACTCATATCGGGATTGTATGGTCGGTATTGCAGTACCGGCTTGACCACAGGCAAATGCTTTGCTGCTTGTTTTGTCACCTTGGCGATCTCTTGAGTTGTCGGGCTTTCAAGAACTACTTCTGAGCCGGGTGCAGGACTATATGCCTGGAGCGAAATAGAGTCTGCCCCCAATTCCATCATTTCAGAGCTGATTTTACCCACGTGGTTCATGTTGAAACCGGGGTAGAGCGTTGTTGAGATTGAAACGGAAATGTCATGGAATTTTAAGGCCGGAACACCATGACGCTGCTCTTTTATCAAGAGTTCAACACCTTGTGATAATGTGAGCGTTTTCTGACCCGGTCGTACCCATGCATACAGTTTTTCCAGAACCTCAGCGCTCACCCCGTTCACCAGGATTTCAATGTAGTCTACACCGGTTGTGGCCAGGTCTGCCGCTAACTTATCGCTTCCAATGCCCACGGTCTGTAGACCGATTTTCATCCCAGGGTAGCGTTCTTTGACCAGGCGAATGGTTTCGAGCGTTATATCGGGAACGGCCAGAGGGTCACCCGGGCCGGTAATAGCCACCATGGAATAGTCGGCTGTTTCATCCTCAAGAGCTGATCCCAGAAGTTCAAGAGCTTCCGGGATCATTACGTTTTGATTCTGAACGGGTGTTGGTGGAGAAAACCTGGTCCGGGCAACAGCCAGGGGAGCAACAGGCAGATAAAAAACTACCTCAC
Source organism: Desulfocapsaceae bacterium (assembly GCA_033852035.1). Taxonomy (GTDB): domain Bacteria; phylum Desulfobacterota; class Desulfobulbia; order Desulfobulbales; family Desulfocapsaceae; genus Desulforhopalus_A. The sequence continues at coordinate 4,628 of JAWSVG010000063.1, forward strand.
TACTATCTTTGCAGCCTGTACAACAAGAGTTATGCCGTTTGTTTAGTGAAGTTCCACTCATAATTTTCACCGCGAATCAATTGTTCACGCAGCAGACTCTCTGGTCTGCTGCGTGGTATTTTAATATCTTGATTGTTACAGAACGAGTTCAAACTTTGACTCTTCATCATCCCGGTCTTTGCGATCAAGTAGTACGCCGAGCATTTGTTCCAGGAGTCGCAAGCCGCCTTTATAGCAGACTGTCGGGAAGTGTTGATGTCCCTGGCGGTCAAGAATAGGGAAACCCCAGCGGACGAAAGGTACATCCTCGTCTCGAGCAATGTATTTGCAATAGGTGTTCCCTATGAGCAGGTCAACCGGTTCATTCTTTATCCATTGGTGCAGGAGGAACATGTCGCCCTTAGCCTTCACGTTCACTTCGCAGTCCATATCCTTGGTGAGTTCTTTGATTCTTTTTTCAAACTTCTTGCCGGGAGTACCTGTGATGATATGAACCGGGCACATGTCAATCGATACCAGGAACTCGGTCATGGCAATGACCTGATCCGGGTCACCAACCAGCGCAACTTTTTTACCGTAAACGTACTGATGCATGTCTGTTATCATATCCACCAGTTTGCCCCTTTCCACGCTGATTTCCTCAGGAACCGAGGTGCCCGCTATGGTTCTGAGGGCGTCAATGAAGCGATCAGTAGCCTGTAGGCCAAAAGGCATATCAAGTATAGAACATGGGACCTTGCATTTGGTGTCGAGCAGCCTTGCTGCATCCGCCGAACACCATTCCCCCAGGGCGAGGGTTCCGGTGGCGTTGCCGCTGTCCTTGATCTCAGCAATTGGCGTTCCACCTTCCGGGAACATCTTGTATTCGCCTGTCATAGGACCATTTAAAACACCAGAAGTGTCGGGGAACATGGTCGTTTTGGCACCAACAAGGTCTGCAAGTCGCTTTATTTCTTCCATGTCTGAGGGTTCAACCCAGCCAGGAATAATGTTGATTTTACCATTTTTATGTTCCCCAGGCTGTGCAAGTGCCGCCATAGCCTTGACCATGTTGGAAAAACCAGTCACATGAGAACCGACATAACTCGGGGTAGGGGCGCCCAATAAGGTTTTTCCTTCCGGAACCTTTTTGTCTTTCTTTGCCTTGTCGAAAATTTGTGGAAGATCGTCTCCTATGGTTTCGGACAGACATGTAGTGTGGACAGCAATGACTTCTGGGTTGTAAACTGTAAATATATTGTCAATTGCCTGTACCAGGTTCGCCTGCCCACCGAAGACGGAGGCGCCTTCGGTGAATGAGCTGGTGGCTGCAGAAATTGGCTCCTTGTAGTGCCTGGTCAGTGTCGAACGGTGGTATGCGCAGCAACCCTGGGATCCGTGACTATGGGGAAGACAGCCTTTTATTCCCAGGGCGGCGTACATGGCGCCGATTGGCTGGCATGTTTTTGCCGGGTTTATCATCAGAGCCTTACGCTCTGTTATTTCTTTTGGTGTGTGTCGTAGTAACATTGTCTTACCTTCCTGATACGAGCTGGTCGCTCGTCATCTTGTATTGAGTACCCTGTTCTTATTCCCAGACGTAGGTTGCGGAAAGTTCTGGTTGCTCTTGCCATGGAGCCTTCAAGTAGCTGAAGACTTTGCTGTTCACGAGTCTGTCGATCTCCTGGTAAAAGTTCACCGCACCTTTGAAGCCGGCATATGGCCCGCCTGAATCGTAACTATGTAACTGCTTCATAGGTACACCAAGCTTCTGGATGGAGTATTTTTCCTTAATACCTGCACAGAAGAGATCTGGCTTCATCAGTTCTACCAGCTTCTCCGCTTCATATTGGTTGAGATCATCGACGATAACGGTGTCGCTATCCATGTCCGGGTTAAGCCCTTCGTATGCTTTGAATGCAAGTCCATCTTTTTCCAGGGCTGCGATCTCTTCCGGACTCTTTCTTGGTTTGTACAGTTCCGGATCAGCCTCGACATGTATCTCTTCGATGTTCCTGCTGTCGGCATCGACTTTCAGTGAAGGGATAACAGCGCGCCCTTCGTAGTCATCGCGATGGCCGAACTCGTAACCTGCAGATATCGTTTTCATACCCATTTCATTAAACAGTTCCTGATAGTGATGTGCTCGGGAGCCGCCGACGAAGATCATCGCTGTTTTTCCTGTAGTCCTTGGGAAAATATCTTTGATACTTGCGTCGACCAGAGGCATCTCTTCAGCAATGACTTTCTCTACTCTGTCGATAAGTTCCTGTTCACCAAAGTATTGGGCAATTTTCCTCAACGATTTAGCCGTCGCCCCTGCACCAATGAAGTTAACCTTAATCCAGGGGATACCGTATTTTGTCTCCAGCATGTCGGCTACATAGTTGATTGAACGGTGGCACATGACTGCGCTCAGATCAGCCTGATTTGCAGAGGCAAATTTGTCGTAGGTGGAGTTTCCTGAAAATGTTGAGATATTTGTAATGCCACATTTATCGAAGATACGATCAATTTCAAAGCCATCACCGCCGATATTGTATTCTCCAAGCAAATTGATTTTGTACTTGTCCGTTTTCTCTTCTTTGCTGTCACCTACCACGTGGGTGAAAACCTGATTGTTGGCAATATGGTGACCTGCTGACTGAGAAACACCTTTGTATCCTTCGCAGCTGAAGGCAAAAACATTACAGTCGCCAAATTTTTCCTTCATCGTTTTGGCTACTTGGTGAATGTCATCACCAATTAATCCCACCGGACATGTGGCAAAAACCGCAATTGCTTTGGGATGAAAGATGTCGTATGCCTCCTGAATGGCTGCCTCGAGTTTCTTTTCCCCACCGAAAATAATGTCTGAATCCTGCATGTCAGTTGACATACAATATGGTATGTAATTTTCGTTTCCTTCATTTATGCCGTCGGTTTGGTTGCGACGGGTCAGCCAGGCGTAAAAACTGCAGCCTATTGGCCCGTGGACCAGGTTAATGATATCACTCGCAGGCCCCATGATAACGCCCTTACAACCGGCGTAGGTGCAGCCTCGCATGGTGATAATACCTGGGATGGTTCTAACATTTGCGACGATCTCCGGAGTGGTATTCTCCAGGGCCTCGTTGATCATTATTTGCTTGGCGCGTTTACGGGCAACTTTTGGAGGATATATTTCCAGCAGTTTTTCCTTGATGTTGTGGGGATCCCACTGCACCATTTTTTGTGCTTTTCCCATGATGTATCTCCTTGAAACCTATCCTATTGATTTTGAGCCCATTTCACCTGTTCTGACGCGAACGCCATCAGCAACCGGTAAGACGAATATTTTGCCATCGCCGGGTTTGCCACTCTGGTTAGTACTGATGATTGCCTCGATTGCGTTATCCACTTCGTCATCTTCCAGTACGATAGTGACCATCCTTTTTGGATACAGTTTGCCTTTTTCTCCAAGCAGTGCTGCTGCTTCTTCGTAGCCATCTTCGGCACCCTGAATAAGATCGCGGTTGACGAAGCCAATTCCGCGTCCCTGCGCTTCATGGGCAAAAAAAGCGCTTATCCCTGCGGCGGTAATTGCCTCCTTGGTCTTGTTCATCATGTTCATACGAACGACTGCGACGACTTCTTTCATGCAGCCACCTCCGCCGCTACGGCTGTTTCTTTTACTCCTGAACTGATGGTGTAAACATCGTCAACTTCAGCAACAAAAATTTTGCCGTCTCCGAATGCACCTTTTACTCCAGAGCGGGCCGCATCCATAATTGTGTTGATTACAAAATCTTTGTCTTCAGCTTTAATCACACTCATCAGCATGGTTTTGGGAATCTCATCATAGGTGACGTCGCCTATTTTTATGCCACGCTGTTTACCACGGCCGCTGACTGAATATTTTGTTACTGCCGGAAATCCTGCATCCATTAGGGCGGCGAGGACATCGTCAGCTTTTTCTGGTCGAACAATGGCTCTAATCATGATCATCATTTTAATTTTCCTCCGTTACTCTCTTGATTGATTAAACTGTTTCTAAAAGGCCAAAGTCGAGCAACAGCTGCTCCAGTTCTTCGATTTCCAGTGGTTTAGGAATTACAAAATTTTCATTTCCGTCAATAGCTTTGGCAAGTCCGCGATAGGCGTCCGCTTGTGGGACATCAGGCTTCCATTCAATAACTGTCATTCTATTGATTTCAGCACGCTGTACATCGTTGTCGCGGGGAATAAAGTAGATCATCTGGGTGCCGATTTTTTTGGCGAGTTCTTCGATCATCTCTTTTTCGTTGTCAACATTTCTTGAATTACAAATAAGACCACCCAGTCGAACACTGCCAGACTGCGCAAATTTCATGATACCTTTACAAATGTTGTTGGCGGCATACATGGCCATCATCTCACCGGAGACAACGATATAGATTTCTTCGGCCTTACCGTCTCTTATGGGCATGGCAAAACCGCCACAAACAACGTCACCGAGAACGTCATAGAAGGCATAGTCGAGCCCTTCGCTTTCTTCGTAGGCACCAAGAGATTCAAGCATGTTAATAGAAGTAATGATACCTCGGCCTGCACAACCAACACCTGGTTCTGGACCGCCAGATTCAACTGCCCATGTTCCACCGTATGCTGCTTTTCTGATATCATCGAGTTCTACATCTTCGCCCTCTTCTCTCAGGGTATCGAGTACCGATTTCTGTGCCAGGCCCCCTAGGAGTAAACGTGTTGAGTCCGCCTTGGGGTCACAACCAACTACCATGACCTTTCGGCCCATCTCTGCCAGTCCTGCAACTGTGTTTTGTGTGGTAGTAGATTTGCCTATTCCGCCTTTGCCGTAAATTGCTACCTTTCTCATTGCTGTCTCCTTAAAGGTTTTGTTTTTGTGTCTTTTGCTCTGCTTTTGGCACAGCGGTTTTTGTTTGTCTGCCCCGTACATTGTCTAGGTTAGCAGTATTCTTGATTGTGTTGTTTTTTTATGAGCAAGGCCTATGCCAATTTTGCTTAATGAGAACAATGTTGAATTAATACAGCATGATATTGATATTTTCTTTCATGTCTGACCACTTTGCCCAGCCCAATTACCGGTAACCAATTTGGTGGGGAAGTTACAAATAAGTAACAATTAGTCAATACTTGTGTAGGGTAAGCACTTTATTGGTTTTGCATTACAAAAATGTAAAATAACTGGTATTGATATGGACAAAACTGTGGGGGTTTTCTTGCGGGAATAAGATCTGGTTCTGCTGTATCCCAAGATTATAGGTGAAAGCAGTCGGCTGACCAGATGGAATGATGTTTGCTACGTAATTGGCAGTCGGAACTAGAATGAGCTGAATGTTGCAGTCTGATAAACGTCGTAAAGTGTTGACCGCCATGATGAGTTGGACATGCAGGTCATTACAAAAGGAAATAGGGATACAATGAAATCATTAGAGAATGATTTGCAAAGTGGGGATAATCACACTCAGGGCATTGAATTGCTCGCCCTGCATAGAATTACCGAATTGATTGGGACGGCTGCTGATCTTGATAGTACCCTGTCAAGCATCTTAGGGGTCTTGAATGATACGATGAAAATGGAAAGGGCGACCCTGTTGATATTTGACAGGATTCAACAAAAGTTGACAATAAAGGCATCCTGCGGCCTGTCCGAGGTTGAAGAAATGAGAGGTGTGTATCGCCCGGACGAAGGTGTTTGCGGACAAATATTTCAAACTCGTTCTCCCTTTGTTGTACCGGATATAAACAGTGAGCCGATGTTCCTCAACAGGACAGGAGCACGGTCGGATGTAAAAAAAAGTACGATTTCCTTTCTTGGCGTCCCTGTCATGGTTCAGGGAAAGCCCGAGGGTGTTTTAACCGTTGACCGACTCTTTGGAGATGAGGTGTCCTTTGAAGAGGATATTCGTTTTCTTACTATCCTAGCGACATTGATTGCTCAATTCCTGACGCTGCATCGTGAGATTGAGAAGAAAGAGGCAAGACTCATAGAGGAAAACACCTCTCTTAAAGCAAAGCTCCATAAAGCCCATGGTGGGCATTTTATCATTGGCCATTCCAAGCCAATGCAAGGTGTGTTCAGTGTTATTGATAAGATCACAAGTAGTAAAGTCACCGCTTTGCTGCTTGGTGAATCTGGCACAGGTAAGGAGTTGGTTGCCAAAGCTATCCACGAAGGAGGGACGCGGAAAAATAAGGCTTTCATAAAGGTGAATTGTGCAGCCCTGCCAGAAAATTTACTGGAGAGTGAATTGTTTGGCCATGAAAAAGGAGCTTTTACAGGAGCTCATGCAACACGACCCGGTAGATTTGAGCTGGCTGATGGAGGGACAATTTTCCTGGACGAGATAGGTGAAATGCCGCTGGCCTTACAGGCAAAAATGCTGAGGGTACTTCAGGAAAAGCAATTTGAGCGGCTTGGCGGTTCAAAAACTTTTACCGTAGATGTGCGAATAGTTGCAGCAACAAATATCAGCCTGGAGCAGGCGGTGGCCGATGGAGAGTTTCGGGCGGATTTGTATTACAGGCTGAATGTTGTACCCATTGTTTTACCGCCTCTTCGAGAGAGAAAGGATGACATCCCGTTACTCTTCAGTCACTTTTTGAGTCAAAGTAACGAACGGAACGGCAGAGACATCAAAATTACCTCTGACCTTCTTGATTTTATTATCAGCTACTCCTGGCCGGGAAATGTACGTGAGATGCAGAATTTAGTAGAGAGGCTTGTTATTCTTGCTGAGGGGGACAGGTTGAATCTGAATCAACTGCCGCAAAACATGTTTTCAATGGAAGCGGCTGTGACGATGAAAACCCGGGAGATGAAGATAAAGGAGGAGGGGGGGGGGCCGGAAGACAGTCGGAAGTCTCTCCATGAGATCGAACGAACTGAAATTGAGGCAGCACTTCGTAGGCATGGCTGGGTGCAGGTTCGGGCAGCAAAAGAGCTTGGACTAACTGAGCGGCAGATTGGTTACCGGATTAAAAAATATGGCCTTAACCGCTATGATTCCTTTCGGTAAAAGCTCTTCTGGAAAGTACTACCTCTGAGAAAATGCAACGGTAAACGTTCCCAGAGGTAATGTGTCGCTGAGCCTGGCTACGTGAAAAAGAGGAAAACACTCTTCTCATAGAAGTTGTCACAGAAACAAAAGGGTGGCTAGAAATGCAGTTTGAGGCCAACGTTCGTTGTAAGGCCACTGGCATCGATGTCACGATCAAAACTACCATCAATTCTCGCAAACCTGTACAGTGCTTCTCCGAAAAGTTTGATAAGTGAAGATCCCAAATCGATATCAATCCCCGCGCCGAGATAGCCTTGCCATTTGGAGTCAAGGTTAGAAAGTATTGTGTCATCATCTACGTAGATATAGGAAATGCCTCCGAGAATATAGGGGTCTATTGTGCTGGATGGCAAGATGTGCACCTGCAGGCCAAGATCAAATGGTATCATCTGTACACTTCCAATATCACGCTTCGCGTCGCTGTCTTGAAAGTAGTAGGCTCTTCCGTCTAACCGCAGGTGGTCAATAATAATAGGCAGACTAAGACCAATTCCAGCTCCCCAACTCCCATCGACATCTTTTTTGTCCCAATAACTGCCAAAACCATAGAGGTCAATGGCAAAAGCTTTTGAACCAGAAAATAAAATGGAAATCAGGATTCCAAAAAATAATACTTTGACACATCTCATAGCTATCCTCGTTGCTGGTATTTTGTCTGTTACGAAATAAAGCTTAGTTCATCAGTATCTGTAGAAAAACGCATAAATGCATCCAGGGAGAACTTGTGTCGTTATGCTAAACTGTCGAAATAGCGCGTTAAGTGCAGGCTAGTTCCACTTGATTTACATTGTAGCACAATATGGAGTCACATTGCCTTATTTTTCCAATAGATCTCTTGTATAACATGAAAAAGGTCCTCTCTCAAAAATGAACCCGAAAAGATGTTTGTTCTGCTATGAAACAATGTATAATTTGTAGTCAACGTGGAACAGGATCAAAGATGAAATGTCGTTGGAGGGTGACTACATTATGTGCATTGCCTGCCAGGGAAGTCTCTTTAATGGTTTTAGTTTTGGTACATCTTTTTTCATATAAAAATAGAGTGGTACGTTTTTATGGTTGAACCTGCATATCAATATTTTAAACAACTCATTGAAACAAAGACGCCGATTGTGCCAATGCTGTCACAGGTGAAGGTCAGGAAAAATGGTATCGTTACCAAAGAATTGAGTATCGTGTACTACAACCACAAGCAGCATGGTTTGAGTAAAATTTATACTAGTGATTTTGCCACCTATATATATGATAATTTACTGTCGCTGGAACGTGGCATGTCTACTCAGATACTTGCAGGTATCGTAAGGGATAGTAAGCCTGGCGTGATTGAACAATGGAGTGGAGACACAATTGAAAAAATCAATTACGAACCCTTCAGTCTGTACAGGGGCCTCCTGTCAATTATTGGGAACAACGATGGTCTGCCGGTGGTAGTGCCTCAGAATGCAGGGATAATTGGTGATATTGTTCCTGGCGTAAAACGGATTTTAGACGGTAAGAATCCAACACAGGTTCGTAAGATAATTAAGCAGCTTGAAGAGCTGCAATACAAAATAGCAGAAGTTGTAAGTGACAATCCTTTCAAGGCTGCTCCAATCGTTGTAGATACCAAAAAGGTAACCGTAAAAGATAGCTTTCAAGGTTTGAGCGATAAACAAATTGCCCGGCTGGAGAGCCAGAGAAGGCTGTGATGCAGTCTGGGCTCTACAGGCTCAGGGGGTGTTAAAGAAAATCGTTACCTTACATTGTTTGCTTACCTTTTGCTTTCCGCCCTGATAATACAATCTGAGAGCTAACAGGAGTTGATTATTTCTTTCAGTTCTGCGTTGTTTAATGGACGACCGAGTGTTGTCGCCATTTTCCGAACAGCCTGCACCGCGTAATCTGTAAGGTGTACCGGAGAACCGTCGCTCAGCTCTTTCATGTGGTGAAGGATGGCTCGTCGGCCACTTTTGGCACCAAAAAGAAATCTACGTTCCGCCTGGACCAAATCGGGGCAGAACGGTTCGTAAGTTTGCGGCCGATTCTGGAGTCCCTGAAGGTGCAGGCCTGTTTCGCAGGTGAAGATATCTTCGCCGACAATTGGCCGATTTCCGGCAATGGACTTTCCGGTAAGGGCTGCCACATAACTCGCCAGTGGTTTCAGGTGTTGGGTTTTCAACTCTTCTCTGCCTTGTATCATACTGAGATATCCGACCACTTCTTCCAGCCGCGCACAACCTGTTCGCTCCCCCAGGCCCAAAACAACCGCATCGACTGTATTGGCACCTGCTTCTAGAGCTGCTATGGCATTGGCGGTGGCCATGCCAAAATCATTGTGAGTGTGGATGGCGATACTGTTGTCAGGAAGTTGGGCTGCCATTGCTGTTACAAGTTTGGAGATATCTGTCGGAGAGGCAATGCCCACTGTATCGGCTAAGCGGATTCGTTCAGCGCCATGGAGGATGGCCAGACGTGCCATTTCTTTAAGAAAGGCCGTGTCACTTCGCGTAGCATCTTCAAAACCAATTGAGATTGACATGTTCAGTCGTTTTGAAAATTCGATGCTGGACACCATCTTTTCCATTGCCCAGCTACGACCTTTTTTAAGTCTGTCCTGTAGGTGGATATCAGATGTGGGAATTGAAAGGGAAACTATGTCAGGCTGCATTTCAGCACCATGAGTAATATCTTCCTCACTACATCTGCACCAGAGAGAGAGGAGCAGCTTGGGGTACTTTTTGCGACAATATTGAATAAGTGGCTTAAGGCAGGAATGAAACCGCGAAGATATGCCGAGTTCGACCTCAGTGATCCCAATTTGTGCGAGGCCATCAACAATCCGCTTTTTTTCGGCAAGGGAGAACAGTATTCCTGGGGTCTGTTCTCCTTCACGAAGAGTGGTATCTATAATATTACATTTTTTGTTCATTGCTGTTACTCCCTCTGTTCTGGTATGAGAGAGTTATAGCAATTTGGATACCTATTTCCCCAAGTTGAAGGTAAAGTGTATATTTACAAATAGTTGCGTTTGTGGTGTTTTCGTTTGTACCCGTATTTTTACCAGCGCTAAAGTGTAGTCCTCTGACAATTCAGTAGCTTCGGTTATCAGCGATTGACAAAATTGTAAAAGTCCTTTCTGTCTAGACTGAATATCTCACCTGTCTGTTTTTGTCTAATACTGCAGGAGTTTGGGCTGTTTCCAGTCTGTGCTGAAGCCGTTCTCTTCAAGAATGGTAATGCCGAGTTGCATATTTGCACCGACAGAGCTCAGGCCGTGGGAGTCATCACCTGGAACGACGGCTATTTCAAGCTCACGAGCAGTTCTGAGTATTGATTGGGAAATATACGGCTCATCGGCACCTTTTATGAGGGCTCGCAGGTTGAAGTCAAGTATCAGATCTAGTTCTTTAATGAGAGCAAGATTTCGTTGGATCCGCTGAACAATCTCAGGTTTTTTCAGCCTGGTTTTGTATTCAGGATCAAAAATACGGATAAGATCGAAATGGCAGACGACAGCGGGTTTAATAAATTGTATCATTTCGTACTGCAGGTCAAAATAATCACAATAGAGTGCATCTGTCCCGCCAACAGCAACCGCGGCTTTGTCATACTGTTCTTTAGAGTAGTCGAAGCCAATATCGTTGACAAAGTGAACGGATCCAGCGATATAGTCAGGCTGGAATTTCTTGGTTAGAGCAGGTACGAACTCTTTATAGCCAGTGTAGGTTTCAATTTCCATTGCTACAAATATTTCAATATCTGCGCGGTATTTATCCTGTAGTCTTTTGCACTCTTTAAAGTATTTTGTAAATTGATGGATAAGGAATTTTGGGGTCAGTCCTGTGGCTCTTTGATCAGGGTAGAGCAATGCCTCGCTGATTGCAGGGGTGTGTTCTGTAATTCCGACCCAGCTATATTTCTTGTCGATATAGGAGAGGATAATTTCTTCGAGAGAATCTGTGGCATGGCTGCAGAACTGTCCGCTGTGGCCCCCGTGAACTGAGACGAGTGATGCTGCTTTCATAAATTTGTTACCCTTTGTAACCTAAATCTTGCAGACGCAAAGTAGAGAAAAAATGATTTATCATTTCAAAAACTCATTTGTTTATAAGTACCATTTTTTCTGTTATTTACTGCCCTTCGGGATTGACAATTCCACCGAATCTGCTTTGTTACCGAAGCTTTGAAGTATGTTTATACGTCTTCAGCTTCACTGCCTCGCATCTCTGGTGGACTAGTCAAATGCAAAATTTAGGTGTAAATAAATGGAACCAGTCCGTATACGCTAGGCAGTTTACAACTTTGTTTATTGCAGTTCGGGGCAACCTTTTAGTGCAAAGACTTCCCTGTACTGGACATGGCAAGGTTGCCATCACGAACACCTTTAAGGGAAGTGAGGCGGTCGGCTAACGCCAGCACTTCTCTTGCTTTACCTTTCACTACAATAACTTCCAGGCAGTTATCATGATCCATATGTACGTGGGTGGTTGAGACAATCTGGTGGTGATAGTCATGCTGCACCAGGGTTACTTTTTCCTGGAGCTTATGCTGGTGGTGATCGTATACCAGGCTGATCACTCCCATAACAAACTTGTCACCTTCCCATTCTTCTTTAACAAATGCCTTTCGGATCAGGTCTCTGATTGCTTCAGAACGGTTATTGTAACTTCGTGCTTTTATATGTTTGTCAAATATACGTAGCAGTTTTTCGTCCAGCGAAATGGAGAATCGTTTCAACATGCAATATTTCCTCCCTTGCCACCTATGGCATTACATTTTTGTTGTGTAGGCTATTATAGGGGTTGCCCTTTCTAACCGCAAGTTCGTAACGAACTATGAACACTGTAAGATTATTTCAAAAAAGCTCTGTTTGTCAGCCCGCTTCTCTGTGTTCTTTTCGGCTTTTTAATTTCCTGTTGCAGTAGATACCTGTGACGGTAAGACATATGATGGTATACCACGGGAACCAGCCAATGGCACTTTCAAAAGATATATTTTCAATAGCTGTTTCTGTCCATAATGGATGGGATTCCTGGGAGGAAATGCGTAGCCTCGAAATCAATATTGCGAAAAGGAAACCAATCACACCATATGCAAGGTTAAAGGCAAGTCCCTTGAAACTGAGAACAGTCGCACGCTGGTATGACCTGGTAATCTTGTTGAGGTAGTGACTTGTGAAGAATGAGACAAAGGTCAGCCCTATGAAGACCAGGGCCATGAAGAGCAATCCCCAGTAAGGAAAAAAACCGGTTAGACCAAACAGCGCAGTCAGAGTGACGGCTGCTATCCATAGCATATTGGTCGTGGGAGAGTTTTTTTCAACCATATATTCTGCGACCTTAGGCGTAACCAGGCCGAGCAGGGCTATGGCACTGCCAATCAGCCCAAAACTTGCTTCTGGTAGATCAATAAGTCTGAAATACTGGCTGGTCATAGTCACGATCATTCTCAGGATATGGTCATAACACATGCCGAAAAGGATAATGGCCAGGGCAAAAGGGGTCCGTGCTATCCAGCCACCGGCCTTCCAGGTCATTTTCCAGGCATTCATTGCGCTGAACATCTGTTCCTGTCCTTGCTTTCTTGTATCTTCCTGGATTTTAAAAGCAGTTATGGTTGCAAGAATTGCGAGGACCAGAGTGAGGTAGATAGGAAAACGCATGGTGATCTGCTGGGTGACAATGATGGATGAACCGAGCCAGGCCAGAACATTATTGACAATAGCCGGATCATACAATAACGCCCCCATAGTCATGGTGAGTATGGAGACAATTGATCGTAACCTCATCTGCAGGCTCAAAACTTTGGGCCAATGATCCGGGTTACCTTGTTTGACCAGCGAGTCATAGGCAATGGCCTCGTCTGCACCGCTTGCCATGGCTTCGGCCAGGCCGCTCAGGATTCTATTAAAGAGAAAGGCCCAGAAGATGAGCGTACTGTTACCAAGTGGAACAAAAGCAAGCAGGCTGAGTTCTGCAATCATGAGCAGGGCAGTTGTGACAATCAGAAGCTTTCTGCCGATTATATCTGCAAGAACACCGGACGGTATTTCAGCGGTGACAATGGTAATAGCCCAAACTGTATTGAGCAGGGCGAATTGTTCTATGGTGAGGCCGTAGTCAATAAAAAGAATGGTGAAGACAGGATAATAAAAGCGGGCATTGAACAAAATCCGAAAGGCGATGAAAAGACGGATATTCAAAATAGAGAAAGGGGACGACACAGCAGCCATTACGTTTCCTTTTGGTTCAGTGCTGTACATACACTGTTTTCATCAATGTCGCAGATAATTAAGACATCAATATGATCGAGGGTTTGTAGCCGGATGAAAGATAACATCGGACCGAGATAGAACCTGCTCAATCTTTTTCACAACAAGGGACAAGGAGAGGCAGAGTAACAGATACATCGCAGAAAGGGTCAGCCATACTTCAATGGTTGCCTGGGTTGAGGCCATAACCTGCAGTCCCTGAAATGTGAGTTCCTGGATAGAAATAATTGAAACGATAGATGACCACTTAATAGTGTTGATAAATTCATTTGCAAGTGGCGGCAGCATAATACGTGTTGATTGAGGGAGAATAACCAGACGCATAAGTTTCCAGCGCGATAAGCCTAGGGCTTTTCCAGCCTCCCATTGGCCTGTGTCGATTGCTTGGATGCCAGCCCTTACGATTTCGGCAATATAGGCACCCTGGAAGAGGGCGAGAGTAAGGACCCCTGAAAAAAACGACACAATTCTGCCTGGTTCTGCAAATAAAAATGTGAGCACACTTTGTATGGTTGCCGGGCTGAATCTAAAAAGATCCTCAACTCCCAGAAAGGTCAGGAATTGGTCACTTATGAAGTAGTAAAAGATAAACACCAGCACTAAGGGGGGGGTGTTTCTTATGGACTCGATATAGGTGCGTCCCACGAGCAGCAAGAAAAGGCGTGGGGACACCCGCATCAGTCCAACACTAAAACCGATGAAAGCCGCAAGTAGAGTTCCCCATATACTGAGCTTTATAGTGGTAAAGAGACCTTCAAGAAGAACGTTTGAGGTCCAGCGTTGAGCCTCAGGGTCAAAACGGACCAGGTAGGTTGGAATGATGTGCCAGTTCCATTTATAGTTAAGCGAATAGAAAAGTCGATAGGCTAAATAGCAGAGGAAACCGAGAATCAGCGCAAGGATAATACCATCGAGAACAGTTACTTTTTTATTTTTTTGTTGCATGGCTGTTCTGCTAGGAGCTTGTCTGAGAATAAGCATCTCGGAGTCT
>JAWSVG010000063.1:18889-69189 GCA_033852035.1 Desulfocapsaceae bacterium
AACGAAGAGTTGGGGACAGGTAATCGAGTTTACGAGACTCCGCAGATGCATTCTCGGACAAGTTCCTAGGCTCAGAGTTCTTTTGTCGGTGACGTTTCAGTCTAGTGGGTGGCTTATAAAAAACAGTGAAGTGCAAGGGGGCTGTGGATACCTATCTCGCACTACACCACCTGTCGGGGGGCTATTCCACTAGCTTCATCCAATCTTTAGTGCCGAACCAGTATTGATGCCGTTCCTTGAGCCAGCCTTCAAGCCCGGTTATGGTGATCCAGCTATTGAAAAAGGCAAGTGTGTCGGGGTCACCCTTTCTTATGGCAAAACCTATTGGTTCGCGGGTGAATGTACCTTCTGTTGGCAAAAAGAGAGTGTCTGGGTAATCCACAGCCTCGTATGCGGGGCGAGGGGCGCTGCCGACGACTGCATGTACTTTGCCATTTCGAAGTTCCTGATAGGCTTGGGGTTCGGTGTCAAACATCCGTAACTTCGCTTTTGGAAAAAACTTTTTGGCAGCTGAGGCAGCAGTGGTTCCGAGCTTTACTGCAATCTGTACCTCAGAACTGTTAAATTTTTCAAGGGAGTCAAAACCTGCCGCAAGCTCCTTGTGAGCGACAATCCCCATGCCGGAAAATTCGTAGGGCAGGGTGAAATTTACCTGTAGCGCGCGCTGTGGGGTAATCCCCATGCCGCCAATGATGACGTCAAATTTCCCGGTAAGGAGTGCGGGAATAATCCCTGACCAGGCTGTGGGGGTGAATTCTGCCTTGACGCCCATGTCATTTGCTAGGCGGGTAGCCACGTCAATCTCAAATCCGATCAATTTTCCGTTCTTGTCCTTCATTGCCCACGGCTGAAATATGTCCATACCTACTTTCAGTACACCTCTCTTTTTGATGGCTTCAATGGTGCTTGAGGAGCTGATCTCTTGCTGAAGGGATGCAGCAAAACTCAGGCCGCTAAAAAGAACGAGCTGAAGAACGAGCATTGCTGCTGTGATTACTACATAAGGTTTTTTCATAATAGTCTCCTGCTTTGGTGGGGTGTAGTGTCTAGTTTTGGTTAGGGACGGCATGCTATGGTAATCTAAGACGTTTTTCCATGATGCCAACCGAAAATGATAAAAAAACAGTCACAACAAGGTACATTGCTGCAACTGTGAGCCATATCTCAAAGGTTAAATACGTTTCGGAAATCAGGGCCTGAGCCTGCATGGTGAGGTCGTAAATGGCTATAGTGCTGACAAGTGCAGAGTCTTTAATGAGAGAAATTGCCTGGCTGGTGAGAGGAGGCAGCACCGTTCGTACCGCCTGTGGAATAATAATATGTCTGTAAGAATTAAGGGTCGTCAGGCCAAGGCTGGCAGCGGCTTCATGTTGTCCTCTTGCCACGGACTGAATGCCGGAGCGGAATATTTCTGAGGCGTAGGCTCCTTCAAACAGGCTGAGGGCAAGAATCGCAGATGGGAGCCGTTCAAGTCCTAAGGTAGGCCCGAGTACAAAATAAATAAAAAAGATTTGAATGAGAAGTGGGGTGTTTCTGCTGATCTCAAGGTAGAAAACTGCAAGTCCCCTTGCAACAAATGAGTTTGAAAGGCGGAAGATGGCGGTCAAAAGGCCGATTACCAAGGCAAATACAAGGCTGATCAGGGATATGTAGAGAGTGATCTTCAGCCCTTCCAGCAAAGGACCGGCTACAAATCCTTCTTCTGTAATGGTGTAGATGTATTTGGGGATCTGATACCATTTCCAGTTATAACCAATATTCTCGGCCCCGTGAATGGCCAGCCAGCACATAGCAGTCATGAGAATAATGAACTGGATTATGTCGAAGGCGGGAGAGCGGAAAAAGTCCCGAAGCCCTGCCCGGCTACTGCCCTGATATAGGTGCGGGGTATTCATCTGTTATCTTCTATTTTGAGATGTTTTTCCTGGTAAGCTGTTTTCGTGCCATTTCAGAGATTGTACGAAAGTCGATCTTGCCACTGCCCATTTTGGGAAGTGTTTCCCATACCAGGAATATTTTGGGCAGTGCTATAGACGGGAGAGTTGCTACCATTTTTTTCAGAACCGCTTTTTCATCAAGAGGTATTGTCACTACAGCAATGATTTTGGCCCCCTTTATGGCGTCGGGGATTTCAACTACACAACAGTGACCATCTTCGGGTAGCAATTTCTCAAGAACGTCCTCGATTTTTACAAGGGAGACCATTTCTCCGCCAATCTTCACAAAGCGTTTTAGTCTGCCGACATGCCAGAGATAACCGTCTTTATCAATGTTTCCCATATCTCCGGTGTCATACCAGCCTCGACGTATGTGCAGAGAGGTTTGTTCAAAGTCATTGAAGTAGCCTTTCATTACACTATCCCCTTTGACCAGTATACGTCCATCTTCGCCCAAGCCGCACTCTTCGCCGGTTTCATAATTTTCTATGCGGACCTGCATGTCCGGAATCGGCTTACCAACACTGCCCGGTCTGTTGAAATCGTGGGTGTTGGTTGAGATGACGGGTGAGCATTCCGTCGCTCCATAGCCTTCCAGGACAGTAATTTCGTGCTTGTCTTTAAAGCCCTCCCTGAGGGCTTTCGGGCATTTATCGGCTCCTGTCAGAGCAATGCGAAGTGAATCAAAATCACCTTTTTTAGATTTTCGCAGATACCCCCAAAAAAAAGATGGAGTACCGACCAGAAAAGTAGCTTTGGTATCTCTGACTATTGTACACACCTTTCTGAAATCAAGAGGGTTGGCGTAAGTAAGCATAGTCATACCATAATACAATGGGAGCCAAAGGTTGACCGTGAGGCCAAAGACGTGGAAAAAAGGCAGGGTACACATGAAAACATCTTCACTACGAAAGTGGAAGATCGGCGCAATTGATTCGAGGTTCGCAAGGATGTTTTTATGGGTGAGCTGGACCGCTTTGGGGTCTTTTTCACTACCGCTTGTAAAGAGAATAACAGCGGTTTCGTCATTATTTCCCTGATGGACTAAGCGTTTGATTATCGACGCAGGGAGGGCTGCGGTGACGGCGGCTCTGATTTTTTGACGGGAACCTATACCCGCCATGATGTCTTCTATGTAAATCATGCCATCCACGTGGGGGCATTCAATCTTTTCAAGCAGGGCCCTGGAGGTCACAATCGTTAGGAAATCGCATTTTTGCTGGGCATATTTTGCATTGTGCTCAGCACCGGTGGAATAATTAATCATCACCGGGACGCGGCCACTCATCAAGATAGCAATTTTGGAGAGTATGCAGCCAGCTGAGGTGGGGATCATCACACCTATAAATCCTTTGTCGAGTTTTTTGAATATTCTGGTCAGGATCAGACAGGCAACAAGGGCTCTGGAGTAGGTGATCTCACGGTTGGTTGAGAAGTCGTTGATCGCAAGTTTTTTACTGAACTGTTTTGCGATGTCGATGAACTGGTGATGTAGCAGCACTGTGGCCTCCAGGTTTCTCTCAGTGCTCGGCTGGTTGAGCCGCCGGAGGATAATGGCAGCGTGAAGCTCGTAACACGTTCAGGGCGCGATGGTTTTTTAAGCCACCGTTCAAGTAATATCTTTTATCCACTTTTCCGAATGGTGGACGATATGTTTCTCTGTAGAAAACTTGCATCTCAAACAGACATCAACTACCATTTTTTCAACGATTTAGCAACTTCAACCGGGTGGCTCTGGCAGTGGTTCCATGAAAAAAATTACTTGCTTTCTGACAGCAAAACTTCCGTTCTGTTTTCCGCTTCAACTGGGTGTTGTATGTCGAGTTCTGAAATTTCCAAGATTGATTTGGGAATATCTTTTTTTGCCTTTACCCCCAGTTCTTTTAATCGTTCGGCATGGGAAATCAGGTTGCCTCTTCCTCTGGTGAGCTTAACCATGGCCGAGTCGTAGGAGGAATGACAGGTGGCGAGCTGTTTACCTATTTTTTCAATATCTTCCACAAAGCTACGAAATTTGTCGTACATGATCCCGGCCCTTCTGGCAATTTCCAGCGAATTTTTGCTCTGGTGTTCATATTGCCAGATATTTTCAATGGTACGGAGAGTCGCCGTCAGGGTTGTTGGGCTGACGATTATGATATTGTTTTTGAGAGCGTCAGCGATAAGAGTGTTGTCGTAGCATGATGCTGTTGAAAATGCGGACTCAATAGGCATAAACATCAGCACAAAATCGAGGGAGTGTACTCCTGTAAGAGTAGGATAGTTTTTCCCTCCAAGGCTGGTGAAATGGTTACGAATGGCACTAACCAGTTCTGCCAGATACTGCTCTTTTTCTTTGTGATTGTCAGAGTTAACATACTTTTCCCAACTGACCAGCGACACTTTTGAGTCGATAATGATATCCTTACCCTCTGGTAAGTGAAGGATAACATCAGGTTTCATGAGCTTGTTCTCATGGTTACGGAAGCCTCCCTGGGTTTCATATTCAAAGCCCTGCCTGAGACCAGAAAGTTCCAGCACCCGTTCAAGAACAAGTTCGCCCCAGTTGCCCTGCATCCTGGTGTTTCCCTTTAATGCTTTTGTAAGATTGATTGCCTCCTGGTTAATCTGTTGATTGAGATCGCGTAAATGCAAAATCTCAGTTTTAAGGGATACTCGCTCCCGGCTGTCGTGTCGGTAAATATCCTGAATTTCATTTTTGAATGAAGTGAGCTGGTGATTAAACGGTTCTAGGATGGTTTCAAGCCGTTCCTTGTTCAAGTCACTGAAGCGGGCACTTTTTTCATCAAAAATCTGCTGGGCGAGGTCGGCAAACTGGAGACGAAGTCCCCGCTTTGCTTCTTCCAGTAGTCTCAACTTCTCCGCGCCGTGTTTTCGTTCGTTTTTTAGGAGTGTGATGAGTTTGGCGGCCCGTATTTCCTGCTGAATATTCTTTTCGTTGGTACGTTGACGTTTTTCTTCGCTGAAGCGCAGTCTACGTTCTGTTTCTCTGAGTTGTTGCCTGGCGACAGGCAAGTATATAAGAGCTGCAAGGATCGCGAACCCCAGCACGAGACATAAACAGCAAAGGAGAACAAAGAGGTCCGACAGTGTGAAGGTCGGAGGTAATATTGCTTGGAGCGAAGCTACAAAGGCTCCAGAAAAATCATTCACATCTGTTCCTCAGTAGCACGATTGGTACATGACAAGCTCTTCGGACAAGCTCCTAATCTACTATAGGGGCCAAGGCTTATCTTTGCCACCGAGAATGTGCATGTGGGTATGGAAAACTTCCTGTCCAGCCTTGGCACCATTGTTGAAAATTATACGATAGGCTTCGCTTGTACCATTTTCCAACGCAATCTGAGCTCCAATTCGCATAAGTTTTCCCATGATCTTCTCATCGTCTTCGGTGATATCTGAGGGGGTAGGGATATGTTTTTTGGGAATGACCAGGAAATGAACCGGAGCTTGAGGGGCGATATCCCAGAAGGCAAGTACCTCATCATCTTCGTAGAGTTTTTTAGCGGGAATTTCTCCTGCAATAATTTTACAAAAAATACAATCACTCATTGATGATCCTCCTTAATAGGTAGTTACTATTGGACAGCCTCCTAGGGGTAGGATGCTAAGATATCTGTATTTATACAACAATAAGAGAGCGAGGTAAATGGTGGAACAGCTTTCTGACAAACAACAGACCAAAAAAATCCGGAGCTAGATTTTTTCTTCTGGCTCCGGATAGGTAAGAAGCAGGTCGATTGTATCAGCAGGGAAACTATTTAATATAACTGAAACAAAGCTCATCACCTGCGACATCGATGTTTGCTTCGCCACCTTTTACAAGCTCTCCAAAGAGGATTTCCTCGGTCAAAACGTCACCGATCTCATTCATGATGAGGCGCCTCAGTGGTCTTGCGCCGAAATCCGGGTCATAGCCTTTCTTGGCCAGATATTGTCGAGCAGTGTCGTTGAGTTTTATACTGACTCGTTTCTCGGCAAGTTGTTCAACCAGCTCCGCTATCAGCTTATCAACCACGAGTTCGGTTGCTTCCTGGCTAAGGGACCCGAATGACACGATGGCATCCAGTCTGTTCCTGAACTCTGGGGCAAAGAGTTTGTTGATAGCCGTCTTGTCCTTGCCTTTCTTACTGGTTACAAAACCGATGCTGTTGCCGGCAAGTTCTCGTGCCCCGGCGTTAGTGGTCATGATGATTATAACGTTTCTGAAATCGGCTTTTCTGCCTGAATTGTCCGTTAAAGTCGAATGGTCCATGACCTGTAGCAGGATTGAGAATATATCAGGATGTGCCTTTTCAATTTCATCGAGAAGCAGTACAGAATATGGATGCTTGCGGATCGACTCTGTAAGCAACCCGCCCTGATCAAAGCCTACATACCCAGGAGGAGAGCCGATAAGCCTCGCCACTGCGTGCTTCTCCATGTATTCACTCATGTCAAAACGCTCAAAGTGAACGTTGAGAATTGATGCCAGTTGCCTGGCGACCTCTGTCTTTCCAACCCCGGTGGGCCCTGCGAAGATGAAACTGCCAGTGGGGGAATCAGGGTTGCCGAGGCCGGCACGTGATCGTTTGACCGCTGTGGTTACTGCACCGATTGCTTCATCCTGACCAAACACGACATCTTTTAGACGAGCTGGCAGTTCTTTTAACTGCTGTATTTCTGAGGTCGTGCTGTTGGCCGCGGGGATTCGGGCAATCCTGGAGACAACTTTTTCAACATCGTTAACCTTGACCATGGAGCCCTGTCGACCTTCCAGTCTGAACAGGGAGCCTACCTCATCCATTATGTCAATAGCTTTGTCCGGTAGGAACCGCTCGTTTATGTACTTATCTGAGAGTTCAGCCATCGCCTTGAGGGAAGTTTGGGAATACTTCACATTATGATGGTCTTCATATTTTTTCTTCAATCCCTTGAGAATGCGGTGGGTGTCGCCAACAGAAGGCTCCTCTATGTCAATTTTTTGAAAGCGCCTTGAGAGGGCCCTGTCTTTTTCGATCTGATTTTTGTACTCTTCGTAGGTGGTTGAACCAATGCAGCGAAGAACGCCTGCTTGAAGAGCAGGCTTGAGGAGATTAGAAGCATCCATGGAGCCGCCACTTGTGGCTCCTGCACCAACAATTGTATGCATCTCATCTATGAAAAGAATGGCATTTTCTTTTTTCTCTATTGCTGAAACGACACTCTTGAGCCTTTTTTCAAAGTCACCTCGGTATTTGGTCCCGGCCACCAGGGTACCCATGTCAAGGAGGTGAATATCCACGTCTTGCAAAAGGTCGGGTACAACCTGCTTTTTCCCTTCGGCTCGTGCTAATTTGTCTTCATAGACTCGCAGTGCCAAACCCTCAGCCATGGCAGTTTTTCCAACACCCGGTTCTCCTACCAGCAGTGGATTGTTCTTCTTGCGTCGACACAGTACTTGCATGATTCTGTCGAGTTCTTCATTTCTGCCGATGAGCGGGTCAAGCTTGTTCTTTGCAGCATAGTCCCCAAGGTTGACAGTAAATTCCTCAAGTGCCTTGGCATCTTTACCCTCTTTTTCGTTACCAGGAGTTTCCGGTGGGCTGGTAAACGGCTCTTTTTGCAACCCTTCAGCTGGTAACTCATGGGAGATAAAGTTGACCACTGACATTTTACCAATTCCAATAGAGGTGAGAAAGTAGACGGCGTGGGATTCTTCCTCTTCAAGTATGGATACAAGTACATCGCCGCTGTCAACCTGTTGTTTGCCACAGCTCTGTACATGGGTAACAGCTCTCTGGAGAACCCTGTTAAAGGCTATCGTTTGTGCTGGTTCCCTGCTCCCCGCAGTGGGGAACTTAGGAATGTCCCGCACAAAAAATTTCTCAAGATGCTCTTTAAGTACCTCCGTAGAACCACCACACTCACTGATGATGTAACTGGTCAGTTCATCATTGAGTATGCCATAGAGCATGTGCTCAACAGTCACATACTCGTGGTTATGACTCTTTGCTTCTCTAATAGCCAGTATCAGGCCTTTTTCAAGTTTTTTGCTCAGCATATTATTTTTTATTTAGTACCTTAGGAATTCAATCGAAGTCTTCGCTAATCTATTGTTTTTTATGAATGAATTTCGTGAAGGTACTTACTTACCGTTTACCGGTGTTAGTGTTATGCGACAGTTTTGTTTGCAAAAGTTGTATCCTCTGTTTCGCAGCTCTTGTTTCAACAGTTGACTTGTAACAGACTGGCAAAAAAAACATGTTGTATATCGTTCAAATGTCATATTACTTCCATTGAACAGCGAAGCGGAAATTCGTTTTTCTTTGCCAGTTGATGCACCACCGAGATCTTAGTTTCGCCTATTTCTTTTGTATAAATTCCGGCTATGCCTACGCCTCTGTTATGGACATTAAGCATTATTTTGGTGGCGTCAGGGGGGGACTTGTGAAAAATTGTCTCAAGTATGGAAATGACAAATTCCATAGATGTATAATCATCATTATGCAATAACACCTTGTAGAGGCGCGGTTCCTTAGTTTCCGTCTTGTCTTCTGTGAGTACGGAGTGGTCGGTGTTGCTTTTGCTTTCGCTCATGGTAGTACAGTTACATGGGGGTTGATGTTTGAGGCTCAGGCCCGGGTATATGTCAGTAAAGTCAGTAAAATAATACTGATTAAACTCAGTTTCAATAGCTGGCAGTGGGCTCTTTTTATGGTGCTTTCGGCCGTTGTTTGAGCATTGATAAAAAGAGCTCTTCCAGGACGAGCTGCTGTGGTAATGGTGAGCCCTTAAGTCGAAATTCCGCTTTGAGGAGCATGGACATCCATCGTTTTAGAATAGAGCAGGAATATTCTGAAGCCTTAGTAAAACTCATGAAAAGTGCATAGGGATGGCCTTTAAGTTGTTCTTCCCATTCACCTGTCTTTTTGAGGGCAGGCAGGTAGTTGTTCTGGAATTCTCTGGCATTCATCCCCGTTCGCCAGAGCGGGCTGCTGCGCATTTGCAGGGACCTGTAGATAAGGTGCTTTCGCAGGTAGTTTCGCATGGTGGAGAGTATGGCCAGTGCGTGAATACCCTGCTCCAGGAGGCGGTTCAGGATAGTGAGGGTTCGCCCGGCCTGTTTTTTACTGAATGCATCTGTAAGCTCATACAGCGCATCTTCTCTGCTTCGGCCTACAATTTCGGCAAGGTCATCACAGTTGATGGTGGGTTTTTTGCCTACAAAATGAGCAAGCTTTTCGGTTTCCATCACCATTGCCACCGGGTGGAAACCAACTCTTTCGAATAGTAGGTCCATGGCCCTGGGTTCGATTTTCTTTTGAAAATCTTCCAGTGTCTTCAACATCATCTCTTTGAGGACTTCCTTTTGTTCCTTCTGGGCAGCCATGCCCGCACCGGGGGTAACTGAGCAATCGATTACAGTACAATATTTTTTGAGGTAGGTGAAAAGACGCTGACGTTTGTCAATGGTTTCAGTGGTGAGTATCAGTATGTTGCCTGTTGGCAATCCTTTGTCAAAGCTTTCTATGAATCGATCAACCAACTCAGCACCATGAGCTTTACGGGTGTCCTCAGATTCTCGTATCAGCTGGTCTGCCCATTCCAGATTTTCCGGTGGCTTGTCGAAGCCGAATATCTTTTTCCACTCGCTGCTCTGGATTTCAGTAAGAGGGGTTGGGCCTTCTGCTTTTATGCCAGCAGCTTGAAACATGCTTTGCAGGTGTCGCCTGGCAGGGTTGGGGCGTCCTGAAGCAAAGGATTGCGCAGCTTTTCCCCACATTGCAGAGAGCACAGTTTTGGTGTGAAAAATTCTGCTGTCGGTCACTCTGTATATCTGTCTGCCCGGCAAAAGACTGTAGCTCATCAGTCTGGCAAGCGTCTGCCCGGGATCTTCCCGGTCACCATCTATCGTATGTACAGAGCCGGGGCATGTCTTGAGCAGCCACTCCTGAATTTCATTCGCAGACTCTTTACAGAGAAATCGTTCTCCAAAAAACAGGAATACCTGGCTGGGAGGAATGGTTGAATCTCCCTCCATGAGCGAGGCGAGATCAGTTCTTTTGATCAGTGCCATGGTCTCTCGTACATTTGGTCTATATTTGCTATTGCTGCGCTGGTTACCAGCATTTATCCGGCTTCTAAATACTTTTCTATCGGTTAGTCAGTATAGGGCTTTTTATCAAGAAACGAAAGGGCTGAATTACACAGAGAGACAGCTTCTGTCGTAATTCTTCCTGATAGGAAAATCCGATTAATCTTCGCTAGTCTATCTATAAAAGGTATTGGAAATCATGGGGTGTTTTCGACTATGTTGCGTGCAGGTATGAGTACAGTACAGAAAAATATTAGTGCCTTATAAATCAGTTTCTTGTTTTTTTAAAAGAAACTGATTTATAAGGCACTAACTTGTAGCTTGTCTGCGTTAGTACCTTATTTCGTAAAAGCTGTAATAAAAAACAAGCAAAAAAGGATTCTATTTTATATCATATGGTTATAAACACTCACAACGTACTTGTCCCGACTTATTTTCCGTTTATCGGGGTTAGGTATCATCATATCTGAGTTTGCAGAGACTTCGTCTAAAAGAGGTTGTAGGCCGTGAAACTTTACTTCCACTGCCCGGAAAGGGATGAAATTTTCGGATCTGAAGATTATTCGCTAAAAAGTGACTACTATGTGGTAGAGAATGCTGCTGGTAACCGCGAATTGGAAGGAAAAGTTATTATGAACTCAGACTGTCCTCTGTGCGGCAAGAGACACCAGTATGAAGCAAGTGATGTGCTGTGTCCATTAACAAGAGAGAGTAATGACAGATAAACCGATACGACTGACTACCTGTGTGAAAGGCGGAGGCTGAGCCTCAAAACTTTCTCCAGGGGACCTGGAAAAAGCACTGCACGGGATTACTTTTCCGACCAACGAACATGTATTGATTGGTATGGGGACGGCTGATGATGCTGGGGTTTACCGAGTCTCAGACGACCTGGCTTTGATCCAGACGCTCGATTTTTTTACTCCCATCGTTGATGATCCCTTTGATTTTGGACGTATAGCTGCGGCCAATGCACTTTCCGATGTGTACGCCATGGGTGGCGCACCAAAGACCGCAATGAATATTGTAGCCTACCCCATAGCGACCATGGGGCAGGAACCTTTGCGGGCGATGCTCGAAGGTGGGGCAGATACTCTGCGAAAGGCAGACACGGTACTGCTGGGAGGGCATAGTGTTGAAGATGCCGAGCTGAAATATGGTCTGTCGGTTACAGGCTTTGTTCATCCGGATAAAATTCTGGCCAATCAGGGGTTGCGTGTTGGTGACACATTAGTGCTCACCAAACCTCTTGGTACTGGCATTGTGAATACTGCAATTAAAGGAGGCCTCGCCTCGGACTCGACCATAAGTCGTGTTACTGAGCTTATGGCAACTCTGAACAGGAAAGCCGCAGAGGTTATGAGTGGCTTTCAGGTCTCTGCCTGCACTGATATTACAGGTTTTGGCCTTCTTGGGCATATAGCCGAGATGATAGATGATACCGATAAGGGTGTCGTGATTGAGTCGGGCACTGTTCCGATATTAGCTGAGGCCGATGAGTTTGGCTCCATGGGCTTTGTGCCGGTTGGCGCTCATAAAAATAGAGAGTTTAGGCAACATATGGTTGCTATGCCTTCTGATTTTAACCCGGTTTTGCGAGATATTCTCTTTGACCCACAGACCTCAGGCGGGCTGCTGATTGGCTGTGGTGCAAGCGATGCATATAAGCTTGTAGAGAAGCTACGGAATGAAGGGATAGAAGAGGCGGCTGTGATCGGCAATGTGACTGAAAATAAGAAAAATATAATCCAATTGATATAAAGGACGACAATGGCAAAAACAATAAACGCTTGTGGGCTGACCTGTCCTGCCCCCGTATTGCTTGTAAAAGATGCAGTAGAACAAACAGATTCTAAGGAGCTTACCGTCCTTGTGGACAACCCGGCATCCCAGGAAAATGTGACGCGTTTTCTTGGTTCTAAGGGGTATGCGGTGACAGATAGTCTTGATAATGGAGTGTATACACTCCAGGCCTTGCGTGATAAAGAGGCCGCCGATAATCCAGTGGCAGGAGAGACGGTCGAAGGTAAGGCGAGTAATAAGATTCTTGTTTTGATCGCCTCTGACACCTTCGGCTCTGGAGATGATGTTCTCGGTGCCAAACTGATGGTGGCCTATCTCAAAACACTGAATGAGCTGGGGGATGATCTCTGGCAGATTATTTTTTTGAATGGTGGTGTGAAGTTGACCACTGGCTCATCACCTGTCCTTGAAGAATTGCAAGGCTATGAAAAATCTGGTGTTGTCGTTCTGGCCTGTGGTACCTGCCTCGAACATTTTGAACTTACCGCAGAAAAAGAGGTTGGTGGCACTACGAATATGCTTGATATTGTAATGGCTACTCAGCTTGCTGACAAAGTTATTACTATTGGTTAGCTCTGTCTCTGGCTATCACTACAGAGTGTTCTTCTTTTCAGCAATTGTTCCGGGCATCTGGGGCAATTGCTGTTCTGCTTCTGGGTACATCGTTGTCCTTGGGAGAAGTATCTATTGTCCTGCTCTGTGGCTATAATCTTAAAAAGCGTTTGATTGCAGTACTGTTAGTCTGGTAGTCAGAAAGTAAATAATCTGGGTTGAAGCAGTTGACACATGATAGCTAGGACTCATAGTAAACAGGGTTATTAAAATAGAAAATTTTAAATGCAGTGAGGTGACGTGTAGCAATGAAATTCCCCGGTCGAAATGAACTTTGCTGGTGTAACAGTGGTAAAAAATATAAGAAATGCCATCTTCGTACTGATCAGTCAGGTGAAACGGCGCCTCCTGGTTTTCCTCGGGATAAACGTGGTCAGAAGAGTGTCGAGGCAGGAACAGTAAGTCTGAAAAATGGGGTGTCTAAAGAGATAGACCGCCCCGAATACGCAAAAAATGGTCAGCCAGCAGCCCAGAAGCTTTCCTGTAAGAAGGCAACAGAGGATCAGATCAACAGAATGCGTACGGCGGGAGGCATGGCAAGAGATGTGCTGGACACTGTTCTTTCTCGGGTTCTGCCAGGTGTTACCACCGATGAGCTGGATCGGATCGCCCATCAGCGTATCGTCGAGCTCGGCTGCTATCCCAGTCCACTGAATTACATGGGTTTTCCAAAGTCCATCTGTACCTCGGTTAATGAGGTGATCGTGCACGGTATACCTGATAGCAGGGAGCTTGTTGAAGGGGATATTATCAACTGTGATGTGACGGTGTATGTCAACGGTATGCACGGTGACTGTTCCGAGACCGTCTATGTTGGTAAGGTGGACAAAGAGAGCGAGAAACTTGTTCAGGTGACATGGGAATGTTTAATGAAAGGTATTGACGCAGTGCGGCCGGGACAACCGTTTAACCGTATAGGCCTGGTCATCGAGAACCATGCCCGACAGAATGGGTACAGTGTGGTGAGAGAATTTTCCGGGCACGGTATCGGCGAAAACTTTCATATGACACCCTATGTTGCCCATTTTTACGAGGAAGACAATACGTCGACAATCGAAGAGGGCATGACATTCACCATCGAGCCGATGATTAACGCTGGTGTCCCTGGCTGTGTTTTCTGGCCGGATAACTGGACTGCGGTGACGAGGGATCTGGCAAGGAGTGCACAGTTTGAGCATACTATTCTTGTGACTTCGGATGGGGCAGAAATCCTCACCGGGGGGAGAAATCCCTGGTTTTTGAAGGAGATCCCGTCAGAAAAGCGTTATTGCTGAGTCTGCGCTACCTGCCCTCTCACGGCGTTACGTTCAAAAAGTAGAGTAGCTTCTGTCGCTCTTCTCCTGTTATTTTAGAGAAAGAGGGCGTAGGCCGGGTTGTTCGTTTCTTCCTGATAACGATATCCAAGGTCGTCGAGTCTTTTTTCGAGTTCACCATTTGATTCACCTACCTGCTCCAGGCCAATCAGGACCCTGCCGAAATCACCCCCCTGGGCGCGGTAGTGAAAAAGAGAAATGTTGTGCCTGCCTTTCGTTGCGTCAAGGAACCGTGTGAGGGCTCCCGGCGTCTCAGGGAACCAGAAACGGAACAGTCGTTCGCGTATCTCTTCTCCTGCTCTGCCACCAACCATATAACGGATATGTGTTTTGGCCAGATCATTGTCGGTGAGGTCTATATTACTATAGCCCGCACTGGTGAGTTGGTCCCGGAAGCTGTACCGTTCTTTTTCATCGCGGGTTGATATGCCGACAAAAATATGAGCACCCTTGCGGGAAGAGAACCTGTAGTTGAACTCGGTGATATTTCGTTCGCCCACCATGTCGTTACAAAAACTCTTCAAGCTTCCCGGCTTTTCGGGGATGGCGACAGCAAAGAGAGCTTCCTGTTTCTCACCGATTCTGGTCCGCTCTGCTACATAGCGTAGTCGCTCGAAATTCATATTGGCCCCGGAGTTCACCGCCACAAGTGTTTGACCTGTGCAGCCTGTCTCATGAATATATTTGAGGAGACCTGCCATTCCAAGTCCACCGGCCGGTTCAACAATTGACCTGGTCGATTGATAGATAGCCTTGATGCCGCCGCACAGTTCGTCGGTGGAGACTCTGATGATTCGATCCACATACTTCTGACACAGTTCATAGGTGAGATCTCCAACCTGTCGAACGGCAACCCCATCTGCGAATATGCCAACAGACTGTAAACTGATAGGTTTGCCCCGAGCAAGTGACTGGTACATTGCGTCACTATCCGTTGGTTCAACTCCGATAATCTGAATTTCAGGCCTGAGGGTTTTGATGTAAAGAGCTATTCCTGCAATGAGGCCTCCACCGCCGACGGGAATAAAAATAGCATCAAGTTTTCCCGGATTTTGACGTAGAATCTCATCGGCGATAGTGCCTTGGCCTGCAATGACCAGCTCGTCGTCAAAGGGATGGACGAACACCATATGGGTCTCGGCGGTGAGTCTTTCTGCGTGAATTGCTGCTTCAGAATAGTTGTTGCCGCTTAATACAACCTCTCCTCCGAATCGTTTTACCGCTTCGATTTTGATTTTAGGAGTGGTTTTCGGCATAACGATCAAGGCTCGTACTCCAAGCTTTCTGGCAGCAAAGGCCAGGCCCTGAGCGTGGTTACCTGCAGAAGCTGTGATTACTCCTTTCTCTTTTTCTTCTTTGGATAAGTGAGCGAGTTTGTTGTATGCCCCGCGAAGTTTGAAGGAGAAAACGGGCTGCTGGTCTTCTCGTTTGAGCAAAATCCGGTTGCCATGTCGAGCTGACAGGGCAGCGGCCTCATCAAGACTGGTCTCTATGGCTGCTTCATAAACTCGGGAGGTAAGGATTTTCTTGAAAATATTTTGCAACTGTGAACCTCTGACAGTGAAATGGTAATTATATGAGCGCTTCAACAGGAAACTATTGTTCCCGTAGCCATAATACTTTCACTGGCTACGGGAACGGTGGTCCTAACGGAGACTTTCGTTGATCTTTTGCAGTGCTGCTTCTCCCGGGCAAAGATCTGCGTCAGTCAGCGAATTAAGAGGTCTCAGTGTTGAGTTAATTATGTCATGGGTTTCTTCAATTTCCTGATTGACATAGAGCAAGCCGGTGAGCAGTCTGCCTTTTTCTTTCTCCGCCTCCAGGTTGTTTACTGCCGTGAGTCTGTTGGTAACATCCTTGGATGTGTCTGCCTTATGCAGATGAATAATAGAACCATCGTGCATGGTGACTTCCTGACTTGTCCCTTCGTCATACTGGGCAAGGATCTCCTGCTGTAGTGGGATGAAATCAAAGGTGTTGGTTGCCTCTATATGTTCCCGCACATACTGGTAACTCTTGGTTGAAGTCGCCGTATTGTTAAATGTCACGCAGGGTGAGATGACGTCTATAAAGGCGAGGCCGCTATGGGCAAAGGCTCCTTTGATGAGGGGAACAAGCTGCGCCTTGTCACCGGAAAATCCTCGGGCTACATAACTGGCGCCGAGTTCGATAGCTAGTTCACAGAGGTCGATGGAGGCATAGGGATTTGGAGTGCCCTTTTTGCCGGCGGACCCTTTGTCGGCTGTCGCTGAATCCTGTCCCTTGGTAAGACCATAACAGCCGTTGTTCATGCAAATGTAGTTGAGGTTCAGGTTTCGTCGCAGGGCGTGTGCAAATTGTCCCATACCGATGGAGGCGGTGTCGCCGTCCCCTGATACTCCGATATAAAGTAAGTCCCGGTTGGCCATGTTGGCGCCGGTTGCAATGGAAGGCATTCGGCCATGCACTGAATTGAAGCCATGAGATTTGCCAAGAAAGTAGGCAGGGGTTTTTGATGAACAACCGATACCAGACATCTTTACAACACGATGTGGTTCGACTCCTAACTCAAAACACGCCTGGATAATGGCGTTTGTGGCCGAGTCATGACCGCAGCCGGCGCAAAGAGTTGAGATACCACCTTCATAGTCCTGTCGGGAAAAGCCAGCTTTATTGGTTGCAAGTTTTGGGTGGCGGAATGTAGGTTTTCTGACGCTCATGATTTTCCTCCCTGACCATCGTGGGCTGGTTGCTGTTCAATGTCCAGGAGTGTCCTGATTTTTTCAGTGATGAAATCTGCGGTGATGGGCAGCCCGTCATAATTGAGTATGGCCTGCAGCTTTCTCGGCGAGAGCGCATTCTCGGTCATCAACATTGTTCGCAGTTGTGCATCACGGTTCTGTTCGATTATAAAGATGGTTTCATGCATGTTAATGAATTTGATAACCTCTTCCTGAAAGGGGAAGGATCGTACTCGTAAACTGTTTATTTTTAAGCCATTTTTATCGAGGCGCTCCAAAGCCTCGTAGGCCGCATGAGTTGTTGTACCGTAAAAAATAACGGCGACACCAAACTCAGCATCTTTGATCTTGGTTCGAGGCCCCGGGACCAGAGTACGTGCAGTGTTCCATTTTAGAAGCAGTCTCTCCATACCGGCAAGGTAGACAGAACTGTCTTCAGTGTAGGCTGAGTATTCATTGTGTGAGGTGCCTCGGGTAAAGTATGCGCCCTTGGTCGCGTGGGTGCCGGGATAGGTCCTGTAACAGATGCCGTCTCCATCAACATCCAGGTAGCGGCCCCATTTCTCCTGGAGATTTTCCAGTGCCTGGGCATCAAGCACTTTACCTCGGTCGTAGCTGCGATTGTCATCCCAGTGCAGTGGGGCGCTGATATGCTCGTTCATGCCAAGGTCGAGATCACTCATAATGATTACCGGTGTCTGCAGACGCTCTGCAAGGTCAAAAGCCAGAGCTCCAAGCTCGAAGCATTCTTTCGGGTCGCAGGGAAAGAGTAGAACATTTTTAGTGTCACCGTGTGAGGCATAAGCGCAGGCGAGGAGATCTGACTGCTGGGTTCTTGTCGGCATGCCGGTACTCGGGCCGGCTCGCTGGACGTTCACCAGGACGGCGGGAATTTCGGCGAAATAGGCCAGACCAAGAAATTCGGCCATGAGTGAGACACCAGGTCCTGAAGTTGCAGTAAAGGCTCTGGCACCATTCCAGGAGGCACCAATGACAATGCCAATGGCCGCCAGCTCATCCTCGGCTTGAATGATGGCGACTTTATTTCTCCCCGTGTCCTCTTCAACCCGAAACATCTGTGCATATTTGCTGAATGCCTCCACTACAGAGGTGGATGGGGTGATAGGATACCAGCCCACTACCGTCGCTCCAGCGTAAACAGCACCAAGGCCGATGGCAGAGTTGCCGTCCATAAGGATGTCGTCCCCAAGCCTGTCGGTTCTTCGGAGTGACAGTTTGCAGGTCTCCTGGAAATGCTCTTTGGCGTAATGAAAACCGAGTTCCAGTGCTTTGATATTGGGTTCCGCCAGCTTGGGTTTCTTTTTAAACTGTTTTTCTATGGACTCCGTGAGAATGGAGAAATCAAGGTCAATCAGAAAAGACAGAGCACCAACATAGATAATATTCTTCAGGAGCTGTCTCAGCTTTGGGTTTTTGAATGCATCATTGCAAAGAGTCGTCAGTGGAATACCTATTGGAGTGACATTGTCCCGCTGGAAATCGTCAGGCAATTCTCTTGCAGAATCGTAGACAAAGTAGCCTCCAGGCAGAAGGTCCAGGTAGTCCTGTTTCAAGGTCTGACCGTTTACCGCCACGACAAGATCGACACCACCCCGTCTGCCGAGAAAGCCCTGCTCGTTTATTCGGACCTCATACCAGGTCGGCAGCCCTTGGATATTCGAGGGGAAGATGTTTTTTGGACTAACCGGAACTCCCAGCCGGAAGATTGCTTTGGCAAAGAGATTATTGGCACTGGCAGAACCGGATCCATTCACATTGGCAAAGCGGACAACAAAGTCGTTAACACTCTCTATTTTTTTCATTTTTGACCTGCACGTGCAGAATTATAAGTGAATTTCATCATTTCCCAGGACGAGGTCGGGCAGCGTTCCGCGCAGAGACCGCAGTGCAGGCAGACATTTTCGTCTTTTACCATGACTCTGCCAGTGGGCAGCACGGCTGAAACATAGAGTGACTGTTCCAGGTTGTCGGCTGGAGCCAGAAGTCTGCTGCGGAGGTCTTCCTCGTCGCCGTTTTCAATGAAGTTGATGCAGAATTCAGGGCAAATATCGACGCAGGAGTCGCACTCGATACAGGTCGAGAAATCAAAAACAGTCTGCACATCGCAGTTAAGACAGCGTTCTGCTTCCTGAAATGCAGTCTTTTGACTAAAACCCAATTCTACTTCAACGAGCCGGTTTTTAAGAGATTTCACCTTGTCGGCGGTGGGGACGGCGTAGCGCTTGTCATTTGATACCTGACTGTCATAGAGCCATTCCTGCATACCCATTTTCATGCTTGAGAGCACGGTTCCGGGAAGAGGACGATCATAAAGGTCTTTGTTCTGGCAAAAAAGGTCTATGGAGATTGCGGCCTCATGACCGTGGGCTACGGCGGTTATTACGTTTTTGGGCCCAAATGCAGCATCTCCGCCAAAAAATATGTTTGGTGCGGTTGATTGAAAGGTTGTTTCATTAACCTGAGGCATGCCCCATTTGTCCATCTCTATCCCGGAATCGGCGTCAATAAAGGGGTAGGCGTTTTGTTGACCAACTGCGAGAAGTACCTGGTCACAAGGGATAAAGACAGGGGCCTCATCGGTTGCTATCAGCTTTCTCTTTCCGTCTTTGTCGTAGACAGGAGCAACTTTCTGAAAGTTCATTCCCACCAGGTCACCGTCTTGTATCACGAACTCAAGGGGAGAGTGATTTTCGATAATAGGAATATCCTCTGCCTCTGCATCCTCTATTTCCCAGGGTGAAGCTTTCATCTCTGAACGGGGACTGCGGACGATGACCTTAACATCTTCTCCTCCAAGCCGTTTTGCCATACGGCAGCAATCCATAGCGGTGTTACCGCCGCCCAGGACGAGAATTCTTGGTGGGGCCTCGATAACATGGCGATAGAGCACGGCTGCCAGCCATTCGATACCCAGAAAAATATCGGCATCCCCTTCTGTACGACCGGGCAAGTCGGGGAGGTCCCTGCCTCGGGGGGCTCCTGTGCCGACAAAGATGGTGTCATAGCCTTTGTCAGAGATCTCCTTAAGGTTCTTCACATAATGGTTGAAATGGGTCGTGACACCGAGGTTGAGGATGCGATCCACCTCTTCATTTAATACCTTTTCGGGGAGCCTGAAAGAGGGCACCTGGGTTCGGACAAATCCACCGGCTTTGGGTTGGTCATCATAGAGGTCGACGCTGTATCCCAATGGTAAAAGGTCCCTGGCTACGGTAAGCGATGCAGGCCCGCCGCCAATGAGTGCAACTCTCTTGCCGTTCTTCTCCACAGGAATTTCAGGTAAGTAATTCGTTGTCTCCGACTTGTAATCCGAAGTAGTTCTTTTTAGTCTGCATATGGCAACGGGGTTTTCCTCAACCCGGGTACGTCTGCAAGCCGGCTCACAAGGTCTGTCGCAAATCCTGCCGAGGATCCCGGGAAACACATTAGAAATCCAGTTGATCCTAAATGCTTCGTCATATTTACCTTGGCTGATCATTCGAATGTATTCGGGAACCGGGGTGTGGGCCGGGCACGCGTATTGACAATCAATGACCTTGTGAAAATACTCCGGATTTTCAGTGTTTGTCGGTTTCAAAAGTCACTCCTGTTGTGGTCGATGGTAGAGAGTTTTGTAACGGTACGATTCAACTGGACATAAAGATAATACCTTGATGGGTAATTGGAAATGATTTTTATTGTCAACAGGGATTTCAGTCGGGGGAAACGGGTTGTCCTGCTGGAGCAGGAGTCACCCTGCTCTCTCACTATATCTTCCTGTTTACTACTCGGGTAGAATTCGAACGGCTCCTTTGTCAGCGGAAGCGGCAAAAAGGGCATATGCTTTCAGGGCTGTGCTGACCGGTCTGTCTCTGTCGACAGGCGTGAAGGCTCTGCTGCCTTTTGCTTCTTCTTTTCTTCTTCTCTTGTCAAGTTCTGTCTCTGAGACGGCGACATTGATAGTTCTTGCAGGGATATCTATTTCAATGATGTCCCCCTCTTCGATCAGACCGATGGCACCACCCGCTGCCGCCTCCGGAGAGACGTGACCAATGGAGAGACCGGATGTGCCGCCGGAAAACCTGCCGTCGGTAATCAGAGCACATTCCTTGCCCAGGTGAATGGACTTTAAATAGGAGGTCGGGTAGAGCATCTCCTGCATCCCGGGGCCGCCTTGAGGGCCTTCGTAGCGGATAATAATGACATCGCCGGCTGTAATTTTACCGCTCAGAATGGCGTCGCAGCTGGCGTCCTGGGAGGAGAATACCCGGGCTGTTCCGGAGAACGTGAAGATAGATGGGTCTACCCCTGCGGTTTTAACAATACAGCCGTTTTCTGCTATATTACCAAAGAGCACTGCAAGTCCCCCCTCTTCGCTATAGCAATGCTGCATGTCTCTGATGCAGCCGGACTTACGGTCAAGGTCAGCCTCTTGGTACATGGTGTTCTGGGAGCCCATTACCAGGTTTTTCCCTGTTTGAGCAGGGGCACTAAGGTATAGATCCTTCGCGGCATCAGTGTGGCTCGGGCTGGAAATATCCCATTGTTCCAGAGTCTTTTTCAGGGTCGGACTGTCCACTCGGTGCACGGACGTGTCGATAAGATCGGCTCGGTCAAGTTCCCCGAGGATTGCCATGATGCCGCCAGCCCGGTTTACATCTTCAATATGGTAGCTCGATGAGGGAGATACTTTGCATAAATTGGGTATCTTCCGTGAGAGGATGTCTATATCGCCCATGGTGAAATCAACTCCGGCCTCGTGGGCTATTGCCAAGAGGTGGAGAACGGTGTTTGTAGAGCCCCCCATGGCAATATCAAGGGTCATTGAGTTCATGAAGGCAGCTTTTCCTGCGATAGAGCGGGGCAGGACGGAGCTGTCCTCATCCCTGTAGTATGCCGTTGCCATTTCCACAATTCGTTCAGCAGCTTTTTCAAAAAGCTGTTTTCGGTTGCCATGGGTGGCAACGACAGTTCCGTTGCCGGGCAGAGCGAGGCCCAGAGCCTCATTCAGGCAGTTCATGGAGTTTGCAGTGAACATGCCGGAACAGGAGCCGCAGGTTGGACAGGCGCAGCGTTCTACTCGTTCTATTTCCTGATCGCTGATTTTGTTGTCGGCTGCGAGTACCATTGCATCGACCAGATCGTATCGTTTATCCCCATCAACTCCGGCCTCCATGGGGCCGCCTGATACAAAAATCGTGGGTATGTTCAGGCGCATGGCGGCCATTAACATACCAGGGGTGATTTTGTCACAGTTGCTTATGCAGATCATGGCGTCCACCGTATGGGCGTTACACATGTATTCTACACTATCAGCGATAAGCTCTCTTGAAGGCAGAGAGTAGAGCATTCCCGCATGGCCCATAGCAATACCATCATCTATGGCAATAGTATTGAATTCGGCTGCAAAGCATCCGGCTTTTGAAATAATAGCTTTGAGATGTTGACCTATTTCATGTAGATGGACATGACCGGGTACGAACTGGGTGAAGGAGTTCACGATACCGATTATCGGCTTGCCGAACTGTTCTTCTTCTACTCCATTTGCCCGCCAGAGACTGCGCGCTCCGGCCATTCTTCGTCCTTCAGTTGTTGTCGCACTACGCAATGTAATTGCCATATGATGATACTCCAGGTTATATGATTGTTGGTGGTGTCTTAAAAACTAGTCCCAGTAAGAGGTAATCTTTGTTTTACTCGTCGCTGAAGACTGCAATTGAGATGCTGCTTTGTACGCATTGGGCTGATCGGTGGAAATCGGAACAGTGTGTATCGGGTAAAGGCCTTGATCTGTTGTGTATTTGATATGATTTGATTGAGCGCTGGCCACAGCCTTCAAGTAACAGGAAGAAATGTGTAGAAAAAGAAAAAAAAGCTCGTAATTTTTATAAGACTAAGCACAATATACTATGAAAGGGAGTGATATTGTATATTTTTTCAGGAGAAGAGGATGAAAAAAACGGAAATTGACTATTGGATAGCGGCAATGCTGGAATCCCATGACAATGTCTCTGACTTGAATATAACGGTTGGGAAAACATTGCAGGTAGAGTCAGCCGGTCAACTCGTTCCAGTGACGGTGACACCGGCAGTTCAAGAGCTCACACCGTTCCAGACAGAGACTTTTGCTCTCAATCTCATTGGCAACAATAGGCGCCTCCTGAAAGATCTTGTTGAAAATGGTTCGTGTGATCTCTCGTATTCGCTCGGAGAACATGCGAGATTTAGGGTTAATATTTTTCGTCAGAAAGGATGTATTTCTGCTGTTTTAAGAAAACTTGAGACAGAAGTTCCATCAATTGAGAAGATGCAGTTCCCTGATGCTTTTGGCAAGATGGCAGCCGATATTAACGGTCTCATTCTTTTCACCGGTGCTACTGGCACGGGAAAAACTACCTCTCTTGCTGCTCTGCTCAATAGAATTAATCAAGAGCGATCCGTGCACGTGGTTACCCTTGAAGACCCCATAGAGTATGTGCATGAACAGCTTAACTCAACATTTAACCAAAGAGAGATGGGGAATGACTTCAGTACCTTCGCCTCCGGGATGCGTGCCGCCCTTCGCCAGGCACCAAAAGTCATCCTGGTAGGTGAGATGCGGGACAGGGAAACGATGGAGATCGGTTTGACAGCAGCTGAGACCGGTCATCTGGTTCTTTCGACACTGCATACCATTGATGCCGGTCAGACAGTTAATCGTATTCTTGGTATGTTTGACCAGGAAGAGCAGCCGCAGGTTCGTCACCGGCTGGTAGATACCCTTCGCTGGATTGTGAGCCAGCGCCTTTTGCCACGTGTTGGAGGCGGCCGGGTGGCTGCAATGGAGATATTGCGAACCAGTCTTCGGGTAAAGGATCTCGTTATTAATGGGGAAACGGAAGATAAGACATTTTATCACATAATTCATGAGGGTTCGGCGCTTGACATGCGAACTTTTGACCAGCACATTCTTGAATTATACAGTCGTGGTTTGATAACCGAAGAAAGTGCAGTGACGTACTGTTCTCAACGGGCTGAAATGAACAGGGGGCTTGACCGGTTAAAAGCCGAACGTGGTGAATCGACGACCACTTTGATGGATCTGGCCATGGAAGAGGAAGACCAGGGATTGCACAGCGGTTATTAGTGCCTTACAAATCAGTTTCTTGTTTTTTTTAAAGAAACTGATTTGGTTAAGGCACTTACTTGCTGCTTGTCTGCGTTAGTGCCTTACTCCGTAAAAGCTGTAATAAAAAACCAGAAAATACGGCTTTGAGTTCATATTATGTGGTTATAAGGACTTATAAGGTACTTACTTACCGTTTACCGGTGTTAGGAGAGAAAAACCCATGGTAGTGAATTGTCCCAATTGTGGAAAACAGTTGAAGATGAGTGAAAAAATGCTGGCAAGCATTCAGCAGCTTGATGCTGGTAAGAAGCTCAATGCCAAATGTGTCCACTGTGCAGTTCCTTTTGGCTTGGGGGCAAGTGATCTGCAGGAGTCTGGGGGAGGTTCTCCTGGCCCCAAAAAGATGGAATCGATTTTGGGAGGAGCCGTTAACGCTCCCTCTGCTCCTGAGACAGGTTGGTTGCGAGACGGTATTTTTGAAAATCAGGATGTTGTGGCTGATATTCCTAAGGCTCTCATACTCATATCCGATACACCCGGACGTAAGCAGGTGATAGAGGCCGTAGAACTGATTGGCTATCAGATCGAGCTTGCGTTGACTTCCAAAGAAGCTATAGCTAAGATGCGGTTCGTGAACTATGCGGCAGTTATTCTCGACAGCGGCTATGAAGAGGGTGGCCTTGCGGCCGGACCTTTCCATCGCTATATGCGGAGAATGGAAATGTCCAGACGTCGCTTTATCTTTTATGTGCTGGTGGGGAGTGAGTTTAGCACCCTGTACGATTTACAGGCTCTGGCGAGTTCAGCAAATCTCGTTGTGAATGAAGCTGAAATAGAGTTTTTGGGAACAATCTTTAAAAAGGCGATTCCCGAATATGAGGCACTGTTCGGGCCGATGATGGAGGAATTGCTTATTGCCGGGAAATAGAAAGAGCTTGTCGCCTCTGTTTTGAGTGTAATACCGCTTGCACGTCTCGTCATTGTCCTTTACTGTCCCTGCTCTGCCTTTATAGCTCTTCTTTACTGTTTCTCGTTGCAACATTCTACAGGGTTTATCGATCTCGTAGGGAGCAGAAGGAAGGGCATTCAATATGAACCGGTGTTTTCGGTTTTCTCTGTACCTTGGGAGTTCTTTTTTAAACCTAAATCTTGCAGACGCATAGTAGAGAAAAAATGATTTAGGTTTACATAAAAAAGTGCGAAAAGGTCCTCATCCTCTTGAATTTGGGTGAACTTACATTCTGTATTAACGATGAATAATATATTTTTATCTGCCGGAAGAAGAATCCGACAAATGGCAAAAGCAGGACAACACAGGTATAGAAGACTTCTTGGTAAAGCTGTTGGAGAAGGTGAAAATGCACCAGTGGATGGCACTCATAAAACTGGTCTGACCGACGTCGAGGTCTCTGCGGCTCCAAGCGATGAGAAAACGTTACCTTCACCCGAAATCAAAAGGAAATACCGGGCACCAGCTACCAGAAAAACAAAACCTGCGTGGACACTTGAGAAGTTTCAAGTAACCCCGGAAGAAGGGAA
The DNA here is from genome assembly GCA_033852035.1 of Desulfocapsaceae bacterium. Lineage (GTDB taxonomy): Bacteria > Desulfobacterota > Desulfobulbia > Desulfobulbales > Desulfocapsaceae > Desulforhopalus_A. Next base: position 43,978 of record JAWSVG010000063.1, read on the forward strand.
GAGTCGCTTTCATGATTTCGAAATTCCTTTGCCGGTAATGCGTGCTATCGCTGATCAAAAATTCGAGTACTGCACGGCTATACAGGAGAAAACACTTGAGGATGTCCTGGCGGGAAGTGACCTCGTCGGCAAGGCAAATACCGGCACAGGTAAGACAGCAGTTTTCTTAATTGCCATTCTTGCTCGGCTGCTGGATGAAAAGCGCCTGGGGAACAAAAAGAAAGGTGTAGGGGCTCTGGTTTTGGCACCTACCAGGGAATTGGTTGTACAGATAGCAAAAGACGGTGCAGGGCTGGCAAAATATTGCAATCTCACGGTGCGAGCCGTCTATGGGGGAGTGGATTATCAGAAGCAGATGGATATCCTGAAACACAGGAAGGCTGATATTGTCATTGCAACACCAGGCCGACTCATTGATTTTATGAATAAAGGGATCGTTCAGCTTGGAAATTGCGGGATACTTGTTCTGGATGAAGCTGATCGGATGCTCGACATGGGGTTTATACCCGATGTCCGCCGGATCGTTGGCAGGCTGCCCAAGAGAGAGAAAAGGCAAACCATGTTGTTTTCAGCCACCGTTCCGGAAGATGTCCAGAGACTCGCATCCCAGTGGTGTCGGGAGCCCAGAGTCATTGAGGCCGAACCTGAGCAGATGGCCGTCGACACTGTCGAGCAGGTTGTCTATCTCGCTACTGCCCAAGAAAAATATTCGATTCTTTATAACCTGATACAGCTGCACCCAGACGATCGTATTGTGGTTTTTGCTAATATGAAAAATGAAACAAAGCGCTTGGCAAATCGTTTGCAGCGAAATGGTGTTGATTGCGTATTGTTGTCAGGAGATGTTGATCAGAACAAACGAATGAAAAGGCTGGAAAGCTTCAGGGCCGGAAAGGTGAAAATTCTGGTCGCAACGGATGTAGCTGGCAGAGGGATTCATATTGATGGCATCACTTTTGTCGTTAACTATACCTTGCCCTATGAGCCCGAAGACTATATTCACCGAATCGGCAGGACTGGCAGGGCAGGGGCCAGCGGCAAAGCGGTATCCTTTGCTTGTGATGAGGGATCGTTTTATTTGCCAGCTATTGAGGAACTCCTGGGTAAAAAGTTTGATTGCATTCTGCCCGAAGAATCGTTGCTTGTAACACCTCCGAAGGGCCAGGAGAGAGTGGTGGAAAAAAAAGATACTAAATTCCGACCAGCGCGGAAAAAAAATAGAAACTACAAAAACAGAAATGCGGCGCGAAACAACCCTCACAAGAAAACAATAAGTTGAGCTTTCATGGAGGGAAACAACGGGCTCTAAAGGTTATCATTTTCTGAGGATTGATTTTTCCAGATTACACCGATAGTTCGCAAAAAAAATGGCCATCTAGAGTCTTTTCTCTAAATGACCATTTTTCATTATACGCCCTGTTGTTACCCGATAGCTACAGCAGGCTACTGCATGCACTCATTAGCTGGTTAAAATAATTCGAATTCTCATTCCTATCTGGTACCAGGCATGCAAACACTTCAAACTATTTGGTACCCGGCCAAGTTTAGTACTTTCTAAATTAATTTCTGCGTTTTTATGGCTAAAAATAATTTGTGAAGGTACTAAGCCCGACTTACTTCCCGTTTATCGGGGTTAGGTGAGTACCTACCTAGCAGACAGGTGAGAATAATTGTAACCTTGTCTGATTAGCGAATTCGTGCAAAAAGCTCACCGTTCCTTAAAGCAGGAATAGTACTCAATCCAGAACCGGCATGGAAAGTATTCAGATCATCCTCGAAGTCAACAGCCGAATTATCGGTTCCCTGGTATGCAAAGGCAAAATAATAATAAGCTCCCTGGGTAGTAGGTTCTCGCATATAACCCAGAGCAAGTGCTCCTGTAACCGGATTATCCGCTGTGGGAAAATTAGGTGACCTGAATACGCTGGTACCATTAAATGGATTTTTAATTGCCTTTTCGGGGGGAATAATACTTTCAACCACGTCCTCAGGCGGCACCGGCGGCCCAGCTAGTGTATTACCATCAATCTGGGTTCGACCAGTTACTGGGATAGGATCTGCCTCAGCAGTTGGAATTCCTGTGTTCCAGTTATTAGCATTAGTATTTGCAATCCAATTTTGGGTTCCATCATCACTTAGGGCCAAGGCGCCGTCGGTATTATTTGCCAAAGAAGCATAATAATCAGCAAGAGTAGAGACAGAGTTTTGCTCGTCTTGAGCTCGAATAGATTTTTCAGCCCACTGCACTGCAAAGCTTTTCAGTTCTGCGGCATTCTTTTCTACGATACCATATTTTGAATTTATGTTGGCACGAATAGCTTTGGGAATAATGACCGCCAGCAATACCCCAATGATACCAACCACTAGCAATAGCTCGATAAGAGTAAAACCCTTACTGTTTGATAATTTCTTTTTTGTGTACATGTCAGCTCCTTTATCCGTTCGATTTTCTTGACCGTTATCTGTCCTTTGGTTTCGCTATTTGTACTTCAGCCCCCCCCTTTGTTTATTCACATTTATTTGGTGCGAGGTATCATGTCAAATGTGACTATTTCATTTACCTTCACTAGTAGGATAAACTAGTTTTCGTTAGGAAACTACTCTTTTTTGTGATTTATTAGTTGCGGGATGAGTGATTTCATCATCAGTAAATGCCTCCAAATGCTACTGAACCAGTCGAGACATAAAAATGCCGTTTTTCATGTTTTCAAGTTCCGGAGGATCTCCCGCACCCATGCCGGCGTACCAGTCAGTTGCCCCCACTGAATCCGTGCCGGTATAAACAAAATAGTAATGGTGCGTGGGCGTGGTTGTATTTTGTTCACGTCGTGCGAGGTAAAGGAGCCCCGCCGGTGGCCTGCTCTCACCTTCATATCCGTCATTTTTAGAAAAATAACTCAGTCCAGTAAAGGGGTTACGTGGTTGTCGGGCTGAATCAACCATTTCTGCAACAGAATACAACAGAGGGTTGTCGGGGCGGCAGGATAGACTGCTCTCATCAGGGGCATCCACCCAGTGAGTATTATCTTCTCCAACATAAACGTCACTTAAACTACTGATATAATCATTGAGAACGCATGTGTCGTCGGCGTTCTGACTCTCAAGATTACGTTCTCCCCACTCAATTCCCCATTTACCAATTTCTGCTGCGGCTTGTTGAACCAGATTATATTTGGATGAAGTGTTAATACGAATGGCCTGTGGAACAATAACAGCGACCAAGACAAGAATAATGCCCGTGACTAGTATTATTTCAAGCAATGTAAACCCACTACTATCATTGCGGCCTGTTTTTGTAACTGGAGCCATCCTGATCCCCCCTGTTATTGTGTAAAGATCGCACCAAGAAATTCATACATGGGCATTAGAATCGCCATGATTAAAGAAAGTCCTATACCTGCCAGTACCACAATGAGTATAGGCTCCATAAGGGCTAAGAATATTCCTATACGACGTTCAAGAACCTCATCATAATAACCAGCTACGAACTCAAGCTGTTCAGGCAAGGTTCCGGATAACTCTCCAATAGAAATCATACGTATAACCATATTGGGAATAATCTTCTTTTCAAGCTTGAACGCTTCGGACAATTGTTTACCCTCTTGAACATCCTGTCGACAATTGACCATTACTTCCCTCAGGGCCAAATTGTTAATTGATTGTGTTGCTAACTCAAGACTGCGAAGAATATCCACCCCGGCTTTCTGCAAGGTAGCAAGGTAACGAGCAAAAAATGCCATATGAAGTTGCCTGAAAAAAGTCTTAAGGAATGGCAAATTTACCTCAAGCCAGTCAAAGTAATACCGTGTTGTTCGGATGGACCTGAGTGTTAATATTAATATAATAACTGCAATTGCTCCTGCAAGAAGATAAAGCCCTTGTGACTCGATAATATGTGATAGATCAAGAAAAACCTCTGTAATAGCAGGTAGTTTTGTTAATTCAAATTCCGCAAACATTTTTTCAATTACAGGAAAAACTTTTCCAAGAAAAATTACAGAGACAACGATAAGTGTGAAAAGGACAAATGCAGGGTAAATCAATGCTTTCCTGGTGTTTTTTTTCAGGTCCTCAATTCGGGAATAGTGGGTTACTAACTCCCCAAACACAGCATCAAGCTGTCCTGTATTCTCACCAATTTCGATAACATTAACATATAATGGTGGAAAACATTTTGGCCACTTTGACATGGCCCCATGAAGATTTTCACCAGATTGTACATCGTGTATCACACTTGTAAGTACACGTTTTAACGGCCCACCTTTTTCTTCATTTTTAAGCTCTGTCATGGCCTCAACCAGCGGGACACCTGCAGACAGTAACACTCGAATATTGTTGCTAAACTCAATTAAAACAGGTCGACTCAGTCCCCCAAAAGTAAGTGCTTGCAGAGCCTTGAAAAGCTGAGCAGAACGTATCTCCCTTGCTGTTAATAATTCGAGACTGCTGCCGGATAATCTCATTTGCAAATCGAATATATCATGAGCAAACAGTGTCCCTCTGGTTACTTCTCCTTCGTCATTAATGGCTTTATATACAAAGTCAGGCATCTGGTTTCTACACTCCGTAAAGCAACGTATGAAAAATAGTGAAAAGATGACAAAGTGCCACTCTCACAATATGAAATAAAGATTCTCCCTGATACCATCCGTAACTAAAAGGGAACGACGACGTTGTGCCTTAATCCTGATTAACTGTCACTCACTTGCGTACCCCCTCGGAGTCTATCGCTTACCTGAGGAGGTGTAAAAAAAAATATCTGCAGTTTGTTGGAAAATGAGGAACTAAAAAAAAAGATCAAGATAACGTATATAGCCGCCTAGGAGCTTTGTCCGAGCATAGGACTATTGGTCAAAATCGAGAAATTTTCACAAAATAAGCACAGCCATATGTGTGATATTGCGAGCATTATTTTTTACAATTCCGAATAGTTTGGGCAAAAGGCCATTCTCGGACAGCCTCCTAGCCAGTAACACGATAGATTTCTTCCATAGTCGTTACCCCTGCACGCACTTTTCTCAATCCATCTTCCATCATTGTCCGCAACCCTTCCTGTTTAGCCTGCAGCAATATCTGATCCGATGATACCTGTTGTAATATGAGCGGGCTCAAACTAGGGGTAATCTGGAGTATTTCAAAGATAGCAACTCGCCCTTTATATCCACTATTACCACAATATCGACACCCTTTACCCCGATATTCCGAATCAAGTCTATACTCATCAAGTTTAAAACGTCTTTTTTCAGTTTCATTAAAAAAATACTCTTCACTACAATGTTGGCAGACCTTTCTGACAAGACGTTGTGACATGACAGCACGCAAACTTGAGGGGATGAGATAGGTCTCAACACCGAGATCCATGAGCCGGGCGATACAAGAGGCGGCATCATTTGTGTGAATTGTCGAGAGGACAAGGTGCCCAGTCATGGCTGCCTGAAAGGCTATCTTGGCAGTTTCCAGATCTCGAATTTCACCAACAAGTATTACATCAGGATCCTGGCGGAGAAAGGTTCGAATAGATGCCGCAAAGGTTAAACCAGCCTTTTCGTTCACCTGTGATTGTTTTATGTAGGCCAGCCGGTATTCAATTGGATCTTCAACTGTTAAAACATTACGTTCAAGAGCATCAATTTGTTGTAAAATTGAATAGAGAGTTGTTGTCTTTCCTGATCCTGTAGGTCCAGCAGAGAGGATGATGCCATGAGGTTTTAAACTGAGGTCAACTATAGTTTCAATATCGTCTGACTCTAGACCCAGGCTGTCAAGCCCCAGTACAATGTTTGCTTTATCCAGCAAACGCATGACTATATTTTCTCCATTGGCTGTCGGCATAGTAGATGTTCGGATGTCAACATACCTTCCAGCATATTCAAAACGTATTGCACCACCCTGCGGAAGCCGTTGTTCCGCAATGTTTAAACTGGAAAGTACCTTGACACGAGTAACAAGACCGGAGTGGAGTTTGGGTGGCATAATAAACACCGCGCGCATGATCCCATCTACTCGGTAACTCACCCTGGTAGCCTTTTCATCGGGTGAAATATGAATATCTGTAGCCTGGTCGACTATAGCCTTTTTTATGAAAAGATCTATAAGACGAACATAGGGTGGATCATGTTCGTTTTTAGCAATAGTGCCTCGAATAGCTGCTGCAATATTCAGTTCAATATCTTGATCTATATGCGCTTCCTCACCATAAAAAATTCTTATGGCCTCAGTCAGCTTCTCCTTACTGGCGAGAAAAACGATGATTTCTTTGCGCGTGGTTCGACGAAGCATGTCAATTGCATGGACATCTGAGGTATTATATACCGCAACATGAATCGTATTTCCTTCGAGATTAAAAGGAATCAGTGTATGTTTTTCAGCGAGACTTTTTGGGATAATATTTATGGCGTCAGGATGAATATTTTCTGGATTTATGTCAATAAACTCATAACCAGTGGCCTTTGCCCAATGCTGGGTAGCACGGTCACGGGAGAGAATTCCGTTTCGAATGACAACCTCAAGGAGAGCTTCCCCGGTTCTCTTACTTTCAGTGAGAGCGGCCTTAAGTTTGGCGTCTTTTATCTTTTCTCGCTCAATAATTATATCAAGAAAACCTTGTTCCGGATCCATTTCAGTCTCTTCAGTCAATTAATACAAATGTAATTCTCTAAGCCACACGCATGTTCAGTTATTACTGCGTCAGGTCGTTTTCAATCGCGATTTTATTTGGAATGAGAACGGCGTTAGCAACGACCGGATTAGTACCACCATATTGCCAGAAATCTGAGGTGAATAAGTAGGTAATATCAAGGTATCGTGCCTGAAAGCCTTGGTCCCTGGCATCAAAGTAGAGATAAAACTTGGTGGCATCGTCAAGTTCAAAGATGAAAGAATAATCGCCATTATAATCTGCAATAGCAACAGGCACGTTCTGGTTAAATCCTGGTATATCTTTGTTTTGGGAGGGCCAATTTTTGGTTAAATAAATTTGACAACCCGTAACAGGTCTCTGGAAAGAGTCTAATACCCGGCCAACAACCTGATAATTTTTCCGGTCAACACCATCAGTAACTCGCCGATAACCAGGAGTAGTTCCACAGCTGCTTAAGAGCAAAATCATTAATAATGTACAACAAACAGGAAGATAGTTTCTGTTCATAATTTCACCTGCGACGGCTTAGCCGGTAATGATTTTTTAAAAAAATGTATGTATTATTCAGGCGGTAGCCAATAAATAGTACCTGATTCAATGTAAAAACACTGGGTGAGAGGCAGTCCCAGGCCCACTCAAGCTAGAAGGCCGGTCTGGTAACGCCCTTTCGGAGTCTTTGCTCATCTGACTAAGTTGATCGGAATTGATAAAAAAACTAAGACTAACAATACCATTCATCTGGGTGTGTATTTTTGCTATACTTTGATTTATAGCAAAAATGGTTATTCTCGGACAACTTCCCAGTATGATTGTTCCGCCGAATACTGTTTAAGTACTTGAATTCTTAAAAGAATACCTTCGTATCTTTCAGGGGTCTTTTGTATATTGATCTGCTCAAGACATTGTCTATATATTTTTATGGCAGAGTCATATTTTTTCTTCATCTCTTCTAGTGCTGCATAGGCGAGAAGTATATCTGTATCACCAGGTGATATTCGAAGCAATTGCTCAAAATATTTGCCGGCCTCGGCGTAGTTTTTACCTAATTGAGTAAGATACGCCATATTTCTTAGTGCTGTTACTTCGATTGGGTTAAACCGTAATGCACTTAGGAAAAAATTGGCGGCACTGTCATTGTTATTTTGCTGCAATTCTATCATTCCAAAATTGACTAGTGCTTTGGAGTTTTGTGGATTCATTTTAATAACTTTATTGAGAAGTAGCTGCGCTTCTTGAATTCGTTTTTCCTGAATATAAATCGCTGAGAGATTAACCAAGGCATTTTCATGTTCAGGTACATCCTCCAATACATCTCGATAATATCGTTCAGCACGACCGTATTGATTACTGTGTTGTGCCTGTAGAGCCAATTGGTAAATGTAATCTGGCTTATTGTGAGACTCTTTTAGAATTATTCTTTTGCCTGATTTTTGATCACCAGTTGATTGAATCGATCTACCATCGGCGGTAACCGAGGTCACTGTAAGAGGACGAGGCTCTTCAATGGCCATGGATGACTCAATCTTGTTACCAGGATTCTCTGCATAAAGATTTTCCTGAAGAGGTTCAGGTGCTACAATAGCATTTTGCTCGCTCTCTCCTGACGAACGCACATCGTTCTCTTTGGGCAGGGGGGCGCTTGCATTGTGCAATTGTACTTCAATAGTTTTACTAGAATCAGAAGGGCTTTGCCTCTTAATTACATTATCAACCTGAGCCACAAGTTCCACTTGAGATGTGCGGTTCTCAGCTAAATGATTTGTTAATACAGGCTGCTCAGGAAAATTCTCTACTGAATTTTCCTCTGGAATGAATTTTGGTTCGACAGCCACACTTTCATCGACAACTGGATATAATAAAATCGATACGACACTTATGAGCAGATACCCAAAGCAGGACAACAAGACGATAAAACCAGTAAATCCCAGATATTTTTTATCGATTGCACTACTCCGCAACTTTTTCTGAGTCCGCTGCAGGGATGGCGGCACAAATCCTCCTCCCTTACCCTTAGAAGTAATAGACTTTCGACTAAGCTGTTTAAGGTAGTCGTTTACAAGGCTCATCGCATAATCACAGTTGGCGTTAGTAGAATAACCAATTCTCGTTTTTGTGTCTCACGTTCCTGATGAGCAAAAAGCCAATTGATGCCTGGAATATCGCCCAAAAAGGGTACTTTTGAGACAGCATCAGATGTAAGCTCTGATATCAGTCCACCAATAACTATTGTTGTTCGATCCTCTACACGCACAATGGTATCTGTGGTGCGGACAGAGATAACTGGAATATTAGCAGTGGTCCCCTCAACTCCGGGGGTTGTGCTCGGCACGTCTATTGCCTCGGTACCAGTCTGTTCTGTTACAATAGGTACAATATGTAGTATGGTAGTTCCTTCTTCGTCAATCTGTGGAGTTATACCGAGTGTCACTCCTTCATTAAAGCGGGAAATAACCGGTACAGAGTCAATGGTCGTAAAATCATTATTATCACCGGTATTGGTACTTTCCCCAACTACATAATCAAGAAAGGGAACGACGCGACCAACATTTATAAAAGCCGTTTGATTATTAATAACACTTATTCTGGGTGAGGATAGTATGTTGACGGTTCCGTTGGTGGCCAGTGCGTTAAGAACTGCTTCGCCAGTATCAGCACCGAAAATATCTTTAAAGGTCATGGACAACCCTGTGGTTGCAAGATCCCCCAGATTAACACTTGATTCAAGACTGGTGCCTTGGGTGTTAAATGGAAGGCGCATATGTTCCCAATTGATGCCAAATTGATGACTTTTATCCAGGATAACTTCTACAATTTTGGCCTCAATAATCACTTGTCGTCGCAACGATGCTTGAATGCTTTGCAAGAATTTTGCAATACTTTCTACATTGCTTGGATAGTCTTTGACGATTATCGTTGCCCCCATCCTGTTAATTCGAATCAAGCCTTCGGAAGAGACCAAACCGGACTCTCCACCCTTAGCAGGTTCTAACGCTTCCTCAATCTGTTTCCAGATATCTAGGCTTCCTTCATCTTCCACAGAGGTCGAAGTTGTAAATTCTCCTTTAATCCCACTATCCGTAGTCTGTATGGTCTCCGAACTTCCTCCTCCACCGCTCCCAAGTACATCTCCTCCAGTACTTGAATCCGGTGTACTGAACACCAGAGGATAATTTACATGAAAGATTCTTTCCTCGAAGGCTTGAATATTAAGAACCCCTTGCTTAATTGTGTAAAAATAATCATACACATCCATCAAATTCTCTAAGGCAGTCTGCAAGGGGATATTGGCAAACTCCACGGAGACTAACTCACCACGTTTAACTTTTCGGTCAATGACCAGGTTCAGCCTTGCCTCCTGGGCAAGTGCCAGTAGGACATCCTCAAGAGGCATATCACGCACCGACAGTGAGAAGAGTTTCCCTTCATAGGGAAATTCTGTCTGGGACGCAACCAAAGGCTCAAACGTCACCATAGGTTTTAGTTTTTGACCAGTCGCTTTTTGGCCAACGCTGTCGAGTATTTCCTTAGGTGAAGGAACTGTATTTTCTACTATACTCGGTGGCGGTTCAGGCCTGGAAAATCCACAGCTTGATATCCCCCAGAGAACCAATACGCAAAGTATCGCCTTTGCCAGGATTCTTATGATCTCTATTTTGTTCTTCTGACTCATAATGTATTAAACCTCTATGCCATTCAAATTAAACCTGACTCTTCGTTACCTATAGACCAATAGTTTATCGCTTCCCAGGCAGCGAGACGACAATAAATGAAAACATTCATATGACATCAGTTCAAGTCTGTCTCCAGCCGCTCCTCAGCTTATTGACGAGATGGGGCCCGTCTTTTATCCGAAAAAACAGGCTCAATAAGCAGATCGGGATTCTTTTCTTCAAGGATCTCAACCTTTGGCAAACCATAGGAAGTAGGAAGCATACTAATTTTCAACACTCCGTACTCGCCGGATAAAATAATGAACTCAGAGGAGATGCTTTCTACCACATGTCCGCCATAGGTCTCTCCTGTATGAACGAGACTATCGTCCAGCATCGCAGTTTTATTATTTTCTCCAGTTATGATCATACCCAACCTCGGAATTTCAACCGGCTGCACTTTTTTTGCTTTCTCAGTTTTTTTGGTAGGAGTTAATTCACCAGGCTTAAGAAAAGGGTTGCGTCTTGGATTTGTTATAGTAGATGCGGTATCAGAAACCGGATCACTGATAATTTTATTTAAGGTCCCTTCAAAAGGTTTGATTACAACAATATTTGGATTGTCAATAGGAGAACTGTATGGAGGAAAGGGGAGTACTTGCGCAGTTAATCTAGGATAAAGTAAATATTTATTGGCTGCTATAAAAGCAATAAGCGTCAATAAAATTACACCTCCAAATAAAGCCCACTTCTTTTCAACCACCACTGGATGCGCTCCCCGTATTATTTTTGAATTCTGAACCTAAAATTTTCGCAGGTAAGAGAAGAGAGACATCCAGGTTAACCTTAGGCTTGTTTCCTGGAACCCTCAATATTTCAAGCCTATTGACTTTGAGGGGATAATCCCGTTGTTGTTCAAGGAGGTATGCAAAAACAGATTCAAGTTTTTGGGCGTCTGAAAATTCAAATCGGATCGCAAAATCTGTCTGTTGTAATGGGACGGGTTTGGATTTAATTATCGGTTTTGCAGAAATATCATAGGACCCCTCCATGGGGCCCAGTTGTGAGTTATCGAGATAATCCATAAATTCGAGAAACTTCTTTTCAGGGTCAGCGACGCCCTCCAGGATAGTAGTTGGAACAGTTTCTTTCTCTCGTTCCATGGCGTGAACAGTCAGTTGAGTGGTGATTATATCGTTTTTATGATTTGTAATGTACAGATCAATCTCGCCTACAGCTGCCTTCCATTTCTGATCGTTTTTATCAAGCAAACTTGCATAAAGTACCATCTGAGTAAGAATCAGGAGACCAATAAAAAAGAGAAATATTTTAAGCTTCATATTATTTGCTTACTTGTGGTGTTAATTTCATATTGATGACCACATCAAACGAGGTTTCCTGTAAACCTGAGTTTCTGTCTTCCTCAAGGGGGGTATACTGTACATCGACAATATCGACATATGGCGACTGGTGAAAATTAGTCCCAAATTCACGTAAAAGAGCTAAGCCCTTGTTCCATTCTGTCGCTTTGATGTGACCAGTCAGGACTAAGCTCCACCCATGCACGCCCTTGAGTTTTACCGGGTTGATTTCCACGCTGTTGAATACAAATTCTTCTGGGATACCCGCAGCCAGAGAAGAGAACATTTTTGACCACGCTGGTTGATTGGTGTACATATTTTTATAGAAATCCTTCCAGCCACTAAATCGTTTCAACTCGATTTCTTCGTTCTGAAGTTGATATAATCTTTTGTTAATTTCTTCGAGTTCCACTTTCTTTTCAGCATACTCTTTTTCAATACTTGCTTTACCAGGAGGTGCAGTCAATAGTGCCCATGTCGCGGTTGCTAATAAACAAGCGATAAGAAGAATGCTTGCATACCTGTATCCGCTGTTAAATCTATGCTGCCAGGTGATCATCGGGTCAACGAGGTTGTACCCTCGACCGGGAAAAAGGTTACCTAGCAGGTGGTAGTCACGTTCGTCCTGTTTCTTCAGTTCACGGACGGGGAGATTATCAAGACTAAATGCGCCATGATCTCCAACACTTTCCAGCGCATGCATTTCAAACATATTAGCCAATTTCGGATTACCGAGAAGATAAAAATCCGTACAGGCAGCATCGTCAAACGTATCGCTAAAGAGGAGTAAGGTTGTCATAATATCGCGGTCAAATTCTTTTGCGACATCTTCTAAATCGTCGTCCTCAATATATCTCAGGTCAATGGCCGCTGGAATATTACGAGCGACCTTGATATCACCCTGTGGTGAACAGATGGCAAAAACAGTTGATCTCTCGCCAACCCAGACCACCATGAAGTCAGCCTTAGGTTGCTCGGAAAGTATCGCGGCATTACACAGTGCCACCGGCAAAGATGTTACTCTGTGAATTTTATTCCGATATTTACCAAGAAGCTCCTTCTCCAGCTTAACAATCTCATCTTCATGGATGGCCAGACTGGACACTCTTCGTTTGGGCAGCGCATCGATAGTTGTTAAACCCTGGTCTTGATAGGCAACCCTGACGCCCTGTCTCGTTTCAAGGTATTGTGTCGCTTGCCTGTAGACTAATTGCTTGAGTGTTCTATTGTTAACCTTGGGGAAGTTATTCCATCTATATTCGGCTGAAGGTAAAATACTATTAATATGAATCTCATCAGCCCATTTTGCTGCTATATTGAGCGTTTTCTGATCAACATGACGCTCAGCTTCGCCAATAGCGATATAGGTGTTTGTCATCCCTTGTTCCAGCCGAAGGATGTCAATAGTGTCTTCTAGAATTGATACGGATAAGATTTTCAAAGCCACAAAAAATCACCAATGTAATAATAGAGATGGAGTGTTAAGGTCTATGTTTTTTTATTCGCTTTGCCTGAAACGACACATGTTTTTTGATGCTGGGATACAGAGTTCTGTTGAGTGCATCGCAACAATTAGATTCTAACGTATGATCACCGCAGTTGTCAATTAGTTAGTTGTAAATTTCTACGCTGTCTTCTTCAGTGTTATTAAATATTTGTTCCTCTTTAGCGGACAGCCTCCTTATGGACCAGGTTCGTTGTTATGGAACCGGACGGTCAACCATCGGGGTGAGATAATACCCACGAATACGGTCTGCGGGCGGCAGAATATCATCCGAGGTATCGTTGAGACCATCAGGGCCGATGGAGTAAAAAGTCCAGTAGTGACGATCTCTGTTTCGGTCAGCAGTTCGGTCCTGGTACAGATTTCCGGTGGGAGTAATAAAGCCACCAAAGTTGTTTGGCGCACCCCATCGATATTGATTACCCCAGGGATCGAGCAGGGTGTTACTGTCAGCATCCAAACCTAGTTTCACCAGGTTTAAACCGTAGACCATGGCAAGATCGTAGGCAGGCGTGCCACTGCTACAGGTATCAAGGCTGGCCACGCCACGATCCGGGTCGTTTGTCAGCAGTTGCCCTGAAGTCACATCGGAGATTCGAATACAGCCGGTACCTGACCCGCCCTGGGCAGGGGTGTAGCCGTCTTCATCAATGATCGATTCGGGTTGGGGCGGGATAAAGGTTCCATCCAGAGGCTCAGGTTCAACGTACTCATCGCCTGAAGCAATTGCGGTAAGTGTCGTCGTGCCTCCTGTTGGGCTTGTCGTATCGTTGGTTATATAGTTAGTTTTGTTATCACCTGAATAATTATTATGGTATGCAGCCGGATTCGTATTTCTCCAGCCGTATACTGGATTCCCGGATATATCTGTACCTGTTTGTCGCCAGACACGTACACGGGTAGGTTTGGTCGTGTCGACCCATCTGGTTTCCGGTGGATAGTAAAGAGTATCTATATCGTTATTGATCCCATAGAAAATAGAGTCATAGGCCGTCGCTGTCTGCTGAAGTGCAGCAACTGTGTGGCTGGCAATGTTCAGGGCCTCCGCCTCAAGAGAGATGGCAAGAACAAGATCGTCATTGAGTGGGGCAGCAGGGTCACCATAAGGGGGGGACTGGTTACTGGGTGAAATGGATTTATCCGGCCCAGCTGCCACCAGAACAGCAGCGACTAAATCCTGTGCTGTAGCACCGTGGACCTGGATATTGCGAACAGTGGTCATGTGTCCAGTCGCCGGCAGTCGATTATAGTAAATGATCTGACCATTACTGTCAAAACGGTATTTTGGGGGCAGGTTGAGAAGGACTGTCGGTAGGGTGTTGATGGGGCTCGTCAGGGAAGAGTCCGGCAAGTCGTAATGAATACGATAGTAATTCCGCAAAGCTGTCCTGATTTCAGCCAGACGCGTCTCAGTTACACTCTCTTTCTGTATGTTTTTTACCTTAACCGCAAGGGAAATGAAAATGACAGAGGTCGCTGCCGCGGCACTAAAAAGCAGGACCATAAAAATGAGGGCCATGCCATGATTATTTTTTAGAGGACGAAAGAGCATAGGTCTCATTGCCTGCTAGTAGAGTATAATATCATCATCTGTACCTGTTGTTCTATCAGGCCCGGCAGAAAAAAACAGGTGATAGCGTGGGTCGGTGCGGTTCAGGTCCGCACTTCCCCACTGGTAAAGGTTGCCCCAGGGATCAGTCAGAAGACGTGATCCCAGTCCATATTGAGTAACAATATCTTGTATGGGATTTCCACTTGCATCGAGAATAACAAAAACACAGTTTGGATCAGTGGAAGGTTGACACCCCCCCTCATCAATCAATTCATATGAGTCTTCTTCCTCCTCGTACGGGGTTGGGTTATATTCACCAAAGACATCATCAATGATAGGAGGCCAGGACAAAAATCCCGGGCCCGACCATCCGCTAAAAATAAATGGCGGAGGTGGCAGATCCAGTCCTGTAGGGGGATCGGGGGGACGGTTCGGCCAATTGTTATAGATAGGTGGATCAGGCCAATTTTGGTCAGGCTCGTCATAAGCGAGGTCATCATTAGTAGGCGGGGGGCCTGGCTCTATAGAGTACTCTGTAGATATTGGATAATACGGATTATATGGATATAACTGTGCAAATTTCTGGTAGTCTTCATCATAGTTGTCCGGGTTAATAATCGGCGGTGCACCGGATGTCTCATCTCCATAATAGCCGGTGTCTTGACCAGGTTGAAAACTATAGTCAGGGTTTTGATCCACCCCGGCATAATCCCGATTATAGGCCTCCACCCGTTTGCCAAGACTCTCCAGCTCGGAGAGGGCTATGGCAACAGCCTCTGCATGAACTTCAATGGGGTACAATATATCATCACCAGCGGTAGTATAGATTGTACCTGTATCGGCATCAACAGTATAGCTCTGTAACTGGTCCTCACCCAGACTGATAACCACCCCCGCCGCAGATCGGCCATCCACTTGAAAGCCGGAGGCGTTGGGGAAATCGTCGGCGTTGACAGCCGGGAAATAGAGATAGGGCCGACCATGGCTGTCAAACCGGTAAATCTGGCCCATACCAAGGGCGGCAATGGGAATGGAGTCGGGAAAGGATGTCCCGGCGATCGGCAGCCCTTCATGGCCACTATAATAGGTTTTGAAGGCAGTAGAGATCTCTTCCATCTTACTTTTATTATCAACCAGTCTCTTCCGACCGCTGATGGACTGATACATATCAAGTGTGTAGATAGCCACAACGCCAAGAATTGCCATCGCCATGGCTAATTCAAGCAAGGTAAAACCCTGAGATGACAGAATGTTCGGTCTTTTGGTCACTGTCGTGCACATAGTTATGGAGCTGATGGAAGAAGTTTTGGGTTGAATGTATTATCTTTAATACTAGCCGAAGGACCCCTTGGAGCTCAAGTATTTTTATACAACTATGAGCATTTTCATTTGACGGCTCTCTTTGACCGGTTTACAGTAATTGTAGCGGAGGATAGCCTCCTAGGAGCTCCTAGTTCATGTAAGTAGTACAATATCCGACCTATCAATATGAAAAGAATTCGTATTCCATCTAACTCTGAAAGAGGCTACACTCTGATTGAAGTGCTTGCTGTTGCAGCTGTCATTATGTTTGCCAGCGTCTTTTTACTCCGTCTAAGCGGCTCCATCACCGGAAGGGGGAAGTTCACAAGCACTGATAACCGCATGGCCATCATTGAGGCCAAGATACGACAGTATTATCTGGCCCATGAGCAATTGCCCGTAAACGAAGCCCCATTGGCAACCGACGAGATCCCGGTTGGCATAAGTAGTCTTGACCTTGAGCAAAAGTATCGGTTGGACGGTTGGGGCCAGTTTTTCCAATATGATGTTGGTGCAGTTGATCCCATCACTGGTGTAGCCAGCGACCTGCAGGATTTTGGAGAAGATAATGATAGAGCAGTATCCATCACCAGTGGCGGTCCGGACCAGAATATCACCACTGCAAACGACAATATCGTTAAAGAGATTGACTTGTCCGCGGAAGCTGAACAGGTAGCACGGAAAAAACTCAGCCTGCTGATGGAAAAAGTGGCCAGTTATGACGCTCTGTTTGCCGGCGTGGATAATGATGGGGTGTCTGAGGATAATCCGACATCACCAAATCCCGCCCCGATTATCGATGAAGACCCCTTGGAGGGAGCAACTACCCTGGATACCAGTACCAGCTGTCCCCCAGCTGCTTCTTTCAGCAATGATCCGGCCAGTGGCTTGTGGACCCTGGATAATATCGAGAAGGCAATGGATGGTGTTGCAGGGGGCTTTGCATACTCTTGTAGTAGTGGCAGCCCACTATCCTTTCACCTGGCCACCTATTACCATCTGCGAACAGGTTTTCCTGGCGGTTATGATATCGACCCCTGGAACCGTCCTTTTAAATGGGGCTATCCTGGTCGCGAACTTGATGATGATAGTATTATTGACGATTCTCTGAACTATCATCATTACCATAAATTTTTTTCCAGTGGCCCGGATGATACTACTGTAGATGATGATATCATTTATCAGAATTACTAGGTTCTGCCGGTAGCCATTCATCTTTGTTTCGGGGCGTGCAACTGAGAGATCTTAGAGACTGATCACTGTTATTAATCACTCTCCAGATGTTTTCCACTTGCTCGTCACTGAGGCCGTCGCCGGACGTGTCATGGTGCATAAGAGTATTTGTGCCATATTCATCCACCTGGGGATTGTAGCCCAGAGAATTGATTATCTCCCTGGCGAGGTCGAGACTGGTTATTCGGCTTCCATATCGAGGGTCATCGGCAACGACTATAACAAGATCCTCACCTGCTGCAAGGAGTGTTGTTGAACTGGTCCAGCCGTAGAGGATGTGTATATAACCGGGCTCTTCAGCGACGACCTCCTCCATGGCTTGCCTGGTATGCCCCTGTGGTTTGGCAAGCAGGCTAAATTCAGCCGGGGAAAATTGATCATCAATACGCATCTCCACAGTGTCAGTAACTAAAAATACATTGGTGTCGTTGTCGTAAAAAATTTCATTGACTCCCTGCACAAGGTCCGGGATGGTCTTCTTGCGGTAGGAACTTAAACGATCACTTTCCCAGGGGATTCGATGTTGCCTTGTACGGGTGAACTCTGTTGTCTCCCGCTGACCGATATCGGAGGCCACGCCGCCAACCATAATATGGTGCTTGAGAAAAAGGATAACCTCACGCTTCGGCCCAACCCTGTACGGAGCATCCTCTTCACAGACAGACTCGTTGAGCATCTCATCCATATGGGAACTATAACTGCCACTGCAACCAGTTAGAAGAAGACTACAAGAGAACAGTAAACCAATAGTGCGAACCAAGATAGTTTTTGTGTTAGCCACTCTGTTTGACTCCTTATTGTATTTTTAGACCTACGCCCTTCGCAGTTGTTCTAACTTTCGTTTTTTTGTAGACTTCTGGAACAGAAGGGGGGGCTCCTTTGGGTGTTTTTATCAAAGTTCCTGATTGTTATATTGAGCTATTGAAGTTTTCCTTTACTATTAGTTACATACTACATTCATTACTTGATGAACTCAAAGAAAATCTACTGTTTTTCTTCTTCTTTAAAAACTTTCTACGCTTGGACAAGTATTACTATGTTGCCAAATTAGTGAGATAATATATGAAAAAAAAGATTTCGAGGGGTATTCTCTGCTCGTCTCGTAAAGGTGGCTTTAGCCTGCTGGAGCTCCTCCTGGTCGTTATTATTATTGGGCTGGTTCTGGCGTTTATAATTCCAAAACTAATTGCGCTTCGAGTTGAAGCTCGCCATGAGATGGTTCGACAATCCTGCAGTGAGTTGTCGGGCACAGTTCAACAGTGGGTTGAAAAATCCATGTTAGCTCAAGATGATCAACTCTCCATTGCGACTCTTGGTGATTACGTCGGAAGTCTGGCCAACAGGGAACCGCCAGATAGTTATTCAACCCCTGCAAAGAGAACTGGCCAATGGATTGGTACAAAACAGCGGCCGAACAACTGGAATAATAATAACATTGATCGTGATGTAGACAATCAACGACTACCGATATCCGGCCGATGGATAGGGGCACAAAGAGATACTCCTCCAGAGACTACTGTTGCGGACCTCATTCCCGGGGAAAAAATCATAAAAAATCCATTCAGTTCGACAAATGTTTTTACACCTGAGAATGACCCTCTTGTGGGCATGTTACCTGTTCCAGGAGCAATCGCCTTCTGTAGCTTCGTGGGACCGGACCGAACCATCTCCTATGGTTTCTGTTTCCAGGGCCAGGGCTCAACAACTCTAGACTGGGGTAGCGAGACAACTTTCCATGGGCCTCAAAATCTTCTCTCACTACAGGGACTGGGATATTGCACTATTTTTGCCCAGTTTCGTTGAGTGTTTTCAAGGGTGAGTCTCTTTCTTTTCTTCCCGAGACGGAAGCCAGAGAGTGCCGGTTATCAGCCAATGTGGGCTATTTGAAGCCGTCGCTCCGGTTTTGCGAAGATAGAGCACCTTAACGCCTGAATCTTGATATGAAGAAGAAACAAACCGCTGGTAAAATAATGCTATTGCCTGGGACGGATCCTCGCTGTTCACAATACATGCAGGGTCAGAAATCTGTAAAAACACAGCCTTGTTTTTCTCGAATATTGACGTTTTTCTTGCAGCGACCTGTGCATGACTCTTTACGGTGGGATTGTTGCTAAACAGCTTATAGTTAATCAGCGAATCGTCATAGTAGCGCATCACTTTCTGGACATCCTTTTGGCTATGCACCCCTGCCCACTCTTGTACCATTGTTCGTATCTCTGATATACCTTGTTGGCTCAGGGACCTTTCAGACTCTACTGATGAAACAATGACGGGGATAACGGCTGGAGATGTCTCATCACTAAACTGTTGCAGGAGCAAGCTTGACAAAGATGGGTTCTCCTGCCAGGCAAAAAAAGATCGATGATTAAAAAGATATGGTCTTTCTTGATCCTGACCGAGAAGATAGATACCATCCTCAAGGGTTGTTGGTTTCGGTAGCGCCAGTTCTTTGATAGGGACTAGGCTACTGCTCTGAAACAAGAAGGCCTTTTGTTGATTTTGATCAATGACAATACTTTTCCATCCTCTGGGAAGCCCGGCGGGCTTTGCCTCTATTTCTGGTGTTGCTTGTTGGCCAGCTGTCCCGGCCGGTATTTTTTCTCCATCCGGAATTGTAATATCCTCTGTTTCCTGAGCTGAGTCTGAAGGGTTACTGGCTAGATTTTCATGTTCCTCATGCTGGCTCATCTGCTTACGAGCTATTTCTTCATTCTCCTGTAGAACAGTTTCTGCATGCTCCTGATCAGCATGAACGGCAACGGTGTCTTCGGCTACCTTGTTGATCAAAAGGGCTGGCTCATTTTGGTCGCTATCCTTTCCAGCAGTAATCGTCAGCCCTTTTTGTGCTGCTTTTATCTCTACTGTAGCTTTTTTTTCAACGATTTCCTGTGTCGGTGAAGCGTTAAGATTTGTTTTTGTTGCCTGCCAATAGGTCTTGAACTGGTTGGTCTTCAGACTCACCAGTTGTTGCAATGGTGCATGAGTGTAATAGATCGCTGTTCCCGCGAGGATCAGAACTGTGGACAGCAACAGAGCCAATCGTGTTTTTCCACTCCTACCATTAATTTTTCTTATAGTGTAGCCCAGACTCCGTGCAGCATTGTGCAGGTGGTCGTTGTTGATAGTGCTTTTTCCATCCACAAAGGCTGCCATGAGTGAACGTTCACAGAGGGTATTGATAATGCGGGGGATTCCGTTGCTGATTGCATGGATTTTCTTGATGACTTTTGGGCTGAACCGACTGACAGTACCACCGCCGGCAACTTTGAGACGATGATGGATATAGTTGACTGTTTCGTCGAAGGTCAGCGGATCAAGGCGATAGCAGACAGTGATGCGTTGGCGCAGTTGTTTAAATTTATCCTGTTGAAGTTTCTCTTCAAGCTCAAGTTGACCAACCAGAACAATCTGGAGTAATTTCGCCTTGTTTGTCTCGAGGTTGGAAAGTAAACGCAATTCCTCAAGAGTTTTCTCAGGTATCTCCTGAGCTTCATCAATAATAACGAGAGTTTGCTTCCCCTGGCCTGCTGATTCAAGCAGGATGTCTCGAAAGGAGCGTAAGAGAGACTCTTTGGACATTTCCTGCATCTTATCGGAAGCCAGCCCTAGGTCTTCAAGGATAACTTTAAAAAGATCTTCTGCCTCAAGTCTCGGGTGCAGGATGAGTGCTGTATTGACGTTATCACTCAGTTGGTCAAGAAAGCTTCGAATCAGCAGCGTTTTTCCCACACCCGGCTGACCGGTGATCTGCGCAAATCCCTCACCGCTCTCAACACAATAAATGAGGGTATCGAGGGCTTCGTTATGCCGTAAACTTGGAAAGAAATATTGCGGATCAGGAGGCAGGCCAAAGGGAGCATCATCGAGATTAAAAAACACTTGATATGTCATCGATCCCTCTCCCTTCCTGGGCCTTCACATTCAACCCTTTTTTTGACTTTATTCCAGCGATATGCTCGTCCCATTGGATCCCGGGGAATCTGTAAAATTATACCTGTTTCTACAAGTTTCTCCAAGTTCTCGGGAAAATCCTCATAATGGGAGCGATATATCTCGGCCGCTTTCTGCAGGTCTATAAGATTATGCAGTCGGGCAATTCTTTTTTTGTAGATAATTTGAATAGTGGGTTTTTTTTCATGCTTGATCATATTTTCAAGAACCCATAGACCCTGCTGAAAATTACCGCCTTTGGTTATTGCCGAGAGCAGTAGTGAAAGAAAGGAACTGGGGGCGTCCGGCTTATGTGCAGCCTTCCAAAGATATTCACTGGCCAGAGCATCATCTTCCAGGTAAAGATAGGCGTTTAAACCTATCCAGAATGGGAGTTCCCAGCTATCGGGAAAAATTGCCATGCCCTTTTGAATAATAGGTATAGACCTATGGACATCTTCATGCTTATGCAGGAGGCCCATACCTGAAAAAAGATAGGCACTGTAATATTTCGAATCGATGTTGGTCACCAGGTCAATCATCTGGTAACTCCATTCATTATTAAACTGGAATCGATTAGGTTTCCAGGTGAGGCTTCCGGAATGCAGCAAAACCTTGATAAACAGGAGGTCTGCAGCAAAGCCCCTGTGATCTAGACTTAAAAAATCAACCACGGTTTCTTCGGGAATAAACTGCAGTTCTTCTTCGATCCGAGGGGGATATATACTTCTGTTTGCGTAATTCAGGCTAACCGCCATCAGCCAGCAACAGAGGGCAAAAATAATTGGGCGAGAAAAGAAAGGGAGAGGTTGTGGCCGGTGATTCATCAAATATCACTCTTGTTCATGCGGTCTATACTTAGCAACAGCATCATAGAGATGTAAAAAAATCCATATAAAGTGGCTAACAGAAGACTCCCAGGATTTATGTTTTCGCCATGGATCAAAATCAGGCGGAAATCAAACATGTCAAAATTGGGCAGCATATAGGATAAAGTTTTGATGGTTCCGAGATAGAAAGGATTTCCCAATCTTCCAAGAGCGATAAAACTTTCAATTGCTTCGTTAAAGGAGTGGCCGAAGACAAAAATTGCAAGGGTTAGAAAGGAGTTTAAAGTGAATCCAATCCCAAGAGTGTAGAGGAAAAAACCGATTCCCAGAAGCATCGAAAATTCGAGGACAGCCATATATACTTGGAAAAAAATCCCGAAAAGTGGAACTTGCGCCATATACCAGGTCAAAAAGAATATGCCGCTTCCCATAAGCAGTGCAAACAGAGCGATGATGCTGGCTGTGCCCAAAAAACGGCCGAGAAGATAATGAGAGCGGGGAATTCGGCAGAGCAGAACGTAGAGTTCGTTACGCTCCCTTTCCTGGTAGAGAGAGTAGAGTCCAAAAAGGATGGTGCAGGTTAGACTGAGCAGAGTGATGCCAAGCATGCCGGTATTGGCGATGACCCTCCCTACATCTCCAAGAGAAAGAGAACTGATATAGACGCAAAAGCAGAGAAAAACGACCAGAAAAACAAGCAAGCCGTAGAAGAGTTGCCCGTAGATACTTTCTTTAAAAACACTTTTGCTGATGGTGAATATCAAGCGCATTGGGCCTCCTGGATAAATGCCTCTTCGAGGTCAGTTGCTTTCCATTTATCGAGAAACTCTTTGGCTGTACCGATAAATTGTACATTTCCATCAACCAGAATACCGATCTTATCACAGAGCCGTTCAACTTCTGACAGAATATGGGAACAGAACAAAATGGTCTTTCCCTGACCTTTCATGGCCAGTAGCAGGTCAATAACCTCTCTTCGTCCGAGTGGATCCAATCCAGATGTCGGTTCATCCAGGATGAGCATGGCAGGAGAACCGGCAAAGGCCTGGGCTAATCCCACCCGCTGGCCCATCCCTTTTGACAGATTGGAAATTTTTCGCTTTGGTACCTTATCCATTCCCACAAGAGATAGCAGCCGACGTACCTCCGGTTGAATATCTGCACTGGCCATACCTGCTAGTTGACATTGCAGGCCAATATATTCTCCAACACTCATGTTTGGATTTGGGCGAAAACTCTCGGGAAGATACCCTATGCCGACACGGGGTTCCATAATGGTCATGGTTTTACCATTAAAAACTATGGAGCCGGAGGTCGGATGGAGGAATCCCATGATTGATTTGACCGCCGTCGTCTTTCCGGCGCCGTTCGGGCCGAGCAAGCCAAAGATTTCTCCTGGTTTGATTGACAGATTAAAGTCGGTCAGAGCATCGACTTCACCCTCACGACTCAGGTACGTCTTGCTGAGGTTATCTATGGAGAGAATCATGGAATGTTTTGTCTTATAAAAAAAGAGTAGGGATGGATAGGGAGCATCATGACTTAAGGTCTTATAATGGTGCGACGATATCGTCTCCCAGATCAATAAAACCATTTCCGTCGATGTCGTCAGGGGTGCCATCACCATCAGCATCG
Source organism: Desulfocapsaceae bacterium (assembly GCA_033852035.1). Lineage (GTDB taxonomy): Bacteria > Desulfobacterota > Desulfobulbia > Desulfobulbales > Desulfocapsaceae > Desulforhopalus_A. The sequence goes on from JAWSVG010000063.1 coordinate 67,615, forward strand.
GAGCCAATAATTCTATCTCGTCCGGCTGAGTAAAATTTATGGTAACGGGCATCGGTATCTGGTGGGGTGTCGGGAAAACCAGTTGTACACCCATTAACTGTGTCACAGCCCCAGGTGTAACCATTGAGCCATGGGTCAATAATGTCGGCAGGGGATAAGCCATAGATACAGAAAATAAAGGCTCGAGCCTGGTTATTGGTTAATTCATTGGTGTCAAGAGTAGGGTCACCGACCAACCCCCAGTGGCAATTATCATATTGAGGATTTCCTCTTTCAAATGGGGTTTGGACACGTGCGTAGTCAGGAGGTTGGGGACTTCTTGGTGTGTCGGAGCATTGTATCGTAGGTTCTGGTGGAGGTGGGGGAGGTAGTGATGGAGGCAAGGGAGAAAGTACTATTGGAACAGTTAGTACTTCAGGAACATAATATCCTGTTGGGCAATTTGTCCACGGATAAGGACAAAAGTTTGCTTTCAATTTATCTAGTGTTGGCATACCACAACTGATATCTGGATCGGTTCCAGGTGGAAAACTGTCAGACAATAATGGTGGAATATCAAGGTTATTGCAGCTATCAATATAGTAATTTCCATCTGAATGGAGTGTGACTTGGGTTAGATCAAATGGTTCAGGTATACCTGGGTAGGGTATTGGATTACATCCATCCTCATCATAACCACCATATCCATCATTATCCTTACCTATATACCTGTCATCAAAGGCCCGGACTTTCTCACCAAGTTTTTTTAGTTCAGCCAGGGCTATCCGGCTGGCCTGGGGGGTTAGATCAATGGGCAGTATGATATCGTCACTTCCGTTATCAAGGACAAAGGGAAAGGGGTAAGCGTCTGCGGGCGGTGGAGTATCGATGTTATATTCAAAGTCATTGTTGGGCCCACTACTGATCAAAACCGCGGCAACCTGGCGGCCATTGACCTGGACACCGGTGATCAGGGTTTTTCCGGTGGGTGGGGTTGCGGTTAAATCGGCCTGGGGGATAACTACCATGGCTGTAGGAGAGCCAGCGGGTGCTCCAGTTGATAAGGGGTCAATCAGGATCTCACCGGGCCTGCCATTTTCACCATCATTTCGGACAGAAAAGTAGTGCATTGGGCGGCCCCATGCGTCAATACGATATTTAGAATCAAGGTGGAAAGCAGTCAGCGGTACTTCACCCAACGGGGCTGCAACCACGGCAGTTGCTAAGGGTACAGGAAGATCTTCTCTGGAGAGATAGTATTCCCCGGCCCTTTTAGCAATGGTTGCCATCCTCGCTTTGGTGATTTTGATATCACTTATCGCCTCAAAAGAGTTGAGCATCATAATAAGAGAGACCATAATAACTGCAAATATTGTAGTCCCTGCAAGGAGCTCAACCAGAGTGAATCCGGCTGTATGTGATAGATTTTTATACATAACTTTCCCCATGGGCATGCGGTAACAATAATTGATGTTCCAAGTATACCAAGAATCGGAATAATTTCAAACGATTCAACTCCTCTCTTCTGTAACCTTTGAGGGGGGGCTCGCCTCCTAGGCTCAAACGCAGAACCATTTGCCTCAAATATGTTGACTT
>JAWSVG010000007.1:0-198 GCA_033852035.1 Desulfocapsaceae bacterium
TACCCTATTTCCTGACACGAAATTACAGCTCAGATATGAACTGGTGTCATGACAAAATCCTTCGAGGTCATGAGGTCTGACTTTATGTTGACGACAAAAACCAAGAGAGGAAAAGACTATCGTGCATTGGGCGACATTGAAATGGAGTAACTTTTCTGATTATCTTAATATACTGAAAGTAAAGATCCACCCGCTGAG
>JAWSVG010000007.1:255-9237 GCA_033852035.1 Desulfocapsaceae bacterium
GAAATAAATCAAAATGACCCAACCGGATTCACAATGACGAGAGGTTACCAATGAGTAAAGTATGGGTATTTATCTATGGCACATTCACACAAAGGCCCAATAACCGGGTAGTTGTGATAAGTGCCAACTTTTAGCATGACAAGATAATCAGCATTGGTATCTTAAATCAGGGTGCTTTTCTCGTTAGCGCATATTTACGAACGAATAAGGGAAACACTCAAAATACCATGTCTGAACTGCGAACATCGCAGTCTACTGGAGATACAACATGAGGTGGCATACGCCGCCGCAAACAATGTGTCTCAGTTAATTTGTCTTGTTACTCATTAACGAGAGCACCTATCTCAACTCTATTCCTGCCAGATTCTTTTGCCTTGTAAAGTGCGTTATCCGCTGCCTTAATAATCAAACTTGGATCTGTATTTTGGGCTGGATTTACTGTACACACACCCAAACTGATTGTCACTATGTTGGTCGTTTCAGAAAAACCATGTGGAATCTGCAATTCCTCGATTGACTGTCGACAGCTATTTGCAACAAGTTCAGGGTTTGAAGTGCCTGGCAATATAATGGCGAACTCCTCGCCCCCATATCTTGCTATTAAGTCAGCAGGCCGCCTTATGAGCTCCTGAAGTTTTGCAGCGATCTGCCGTAAACATTCATCCCCTTTTGGATGACCATAATTGTCGTTATACAATTTAAAAAAATCGATATCTAAAAGAATAAAAGATACGGATGATGTATCGCGAATTGCCATTAACCACACCTTTTCTAGATACTCATCCAGATACCGTCTATTGGCAATTTGGGTTAGGCCATCAGTTCGCGATATCTGCTCAAGTCTTTCGTTAACCTCTTTTAACTCTTTTGTTTTTTGAATTACCTCCTTTCTAATAACCACTTCACGATTTGAAATAATGTATATGTATATTACAATTGCAACTGCAAATGAAAACCCTGAACCAAAGATAACCACCGGGAGATAACTTCTTTTGGCCGCGATATACGTTGTTTTTGGTATAGCCTGAATGAACCATTGTCGCCCCCAAATTTCTGGCAATTCTTTTATGTATGTCATTCTCCCATAGCCAGATTTGTCGTTATGAGGGTTGTTTGTGTAAAGGAGGTCCTCCTTCTCCGAAGAGGTTCCATCAATAAGATTCATTATAATATTCGAATCGTGATCCTCATGTTCGGATCTCTGAAAGACATCACCTATTCGAAAAACTCCAAGAACAAATCCTTTTAGGCGTTCTCTGCGTTTTTCTATAGTCGTTGGAAAGCCTTCATATACTGGAAGAAACGCAAGAAACCCTTTCTGACTGTTTTGTTCTTGAATAAGAGAGATACTCGCCGTGGCCTGGGGAATGCCGTTGTCCCTTGATTTTATGAGTGCCTCTCTTCGGGTAGTACTCGAACCAAGATCGAAGCCAAATGCTGCCTCATTGCCTATGAGTGGCTCAACATAATATACAGGAAAATACTCATCTCTCTCTTTGGCTGCTGTCATCTGCCCCTGCGTCTGTCGCTCGGTGAATACAAAATCAGGAAATTCACGCCTTATTTCTGATTCATATTGGTGTCTTTCTGAATGTGCTACGCGCGGTATCCACTCAAGGGCCTGTATCTGTTGGTGTCGCTCGACAAGCCTGGCTGCCTCATGCTTGAATAATTGCTGACTTGGAATGGAGTCTCCGTTAAACAGGATAGAAATAGCTCTCACAGCTTCAAGATTTACCATAATCTCACGGTAGAATGAAGTAACCTGCTTATCTACATCATTGCTGAATTCACTATTTATAGATTTCTCTTCCGCCTTATAAAAGAATAAGCCAAATATTGTAGATATAGTCGCCCCACAGACAATGATCAGTATCAGAATAATGATGTTACTTAATCTACGAAACATAAATTGCTTTCCTATTCAAGTTGAAGATTATATCAATGCACGATACAAAATACGCTTTTATCGGATAAACCTAAAAATCAGATAACTGTCAGCTCGGGTCTAAACAACTACAATTGCCGTTAGGAAATGAGCGAAGCTCGGTGCTACAAACTCTTCATCGTTTCAAACCAACTCAGTTATCCTGGTATGTCTCATATATATCACAAAAAATTGAGCTCATTTTTTTAAATATATCCAGAATTTCGGGGTCAAAATGTTCCGGCTTCGTCCTGCCATCACCGTTGCAAATGATTGAGTAACTTTTATGATGATCAAAAGCTGGTTTATATGGACGTTTACTCCGAAGAGCATCATACTGGTCAGTAATATTCATAATTCTTGCAGTGATAGGGATTTCTTGTTTTTTTAGGCCACATGGATATCCTAACCCATCCCATCTTTCATGATGATAATTGGCAATATCAACGGCCATTTTCAAATAAGGCGATTCAGAACCTCTTAGAATTTGGGCCCCTAGGCTGGCATGTGTTCTCATAATGACCCATTCCTCCTCGTCCAAAGGTCCTTCTTTGAGAAGAATAGAGTCTGGGATGCCAACTTTTCCAATATCATGCATGGGTGAGGCGTAGAATATAGATTCTGTAAATTCAGTATCCATTCCCATCTTCAACGCCATCTCTTTTGTGTAATAACTGATTCGTTTAATATGGGCACCGGTATCCTCATCTTTAAACTCTGAAGCAAGAGTTAAACGATAAATTGTATCGATATATCCATTCCTCAACTGTTTTGTCTTTTTTGAGACCTGATACTCCAGATTCTCCTGATGAAGATGAAGATTAATATGGTTTTCCACCCGTGCAAGCACAATCGCTGAGCTGAACGGTTTAGAAATATAATCTGCAGCACCGAGAGCAAAACCTTTAACTTCATCTTCCGTCTCACTCATCGCAGTGATAAAAAGAACAGGTATATCTCTAGTGTAACGATTTGCTTTGAGTTGTCGGCACACTTCATAACCATCCACCTCAGGCATCATTATGTCCAGGAGGATAAGTGCAGGGCGAGGCGTACCTATAGCAATTTGCAAAGCTTCCTGGGCGTTGGTGGCAGCACTGACATTATATTTATATTGTAAAAGGTCAGTCAAAATGAGCAAATTGATATGACTGTCATCTACGATGAGTATTCGATGTTTTTCTGTCACTTTCAAACCTCCGATTCTCTTAATTCCCTTTTTATCGATACAATGCCTCGCTCAATGTTACGTAATACGGTTTGGAAATCGAACTTTTCTAGACCACTTTGTATCTCCAGCGCCTCCTGAGGTAAGAGGGTAGAGAAGATATCGCTGATTTCCAAAAACTTAGCCCTTACTCTCGTGTCATGGATTGTAGCGAGGTTCTCAAGTTCGAGCAACGTTTCAAGCATATCTTTATACACCTCAAGATTAATCGCTTGTATAGGTGCTTGCTTTTGCTTAACAGTCTTTTTCGGGTGCTCTCTCTGAATTTTTTCGATTACAAGCCCTAGCTCAATTTCAACACCACCGAGCATATCAAAAAGGCTATCAGAATTTTCCTTTATAGCGTCCTCAAGAGCTGTTGCAAATGAGTTCAAGCACATTGCGCCAATTGTGCCAGAAACACTCTTTAGGGAATGGGCCAATAAGACAGCGGTTCCGTGATCATTTTTTGTTAAAGCTCGACGCATCTTCTCAGAAAATAATTGATTTTCATGAATAAAATCCTGCAGCAACTGTAGATACAATGCCTTGTTTCCAGCAACGTGCCCCAATCCGATCTCTGTCTCAAGGGTTGCCAACTTTAATGGTAAACCGTTTTCCTCACTATTCTGCATAATAATGTCGATTTCGGGTGTATCATCTCCTGCCGATTCCGGTTGCACCTGAACCTTTATCCAGCGATAAAGACAGCGGTACAATACATTGGGGTCAATTGGCTTGGTAATATGATCATTCATTCCAATCTCCAGGCTCTTTTCCCGGTCACCGGACATTGCATGTGCAGTCATTGCAACGATGGGTAGTTTTTCGTATTTCCCTTTTAGTTCTCTAATATTACGGCAGGCAGTCAGGCCATCCATCCTGGGCATCTGGATATCCATTAAAACCAGATCAAAATCCTGATTTTGTACTTTTTCCAACGCTTCATAGCCGTCATTGGCCACGACAACATTTGCTTCAAGGCGTTCGATCAATTCAATTGCAACCTTCTGATTTATAGGATTATCCTCAACAAGAAGGACTGTTGAGCCAGAAATTGTCTCGAGATGGCCGGCGATCTTGTGTGTGGGATTCTTGCGATTAAGCGACATTAACTCTGGGAAACCACAGGCATCAGCAATAGCATTAAAAAGGCTTGAACCTATAAGAGGCTTGGCAACAATGTTTGTTGCCATCCAGGTTTCAACCATCTCTTCAGCATCATTCAGTTGATGGATAGGGACAGCTATCAACAGGGGGATAGCGGCTGTGGTCTCTGTATAATAATTGCAACAGATTTGCTGAAATTCGACATTTTTAAACAGGCTGAAATCTACCAGGATAAGAGCCACCTTATCCTCTTTCGTCAGTCCATCTTCCATTGCTTCCAAGACATGGTCGTTATCAGTAGGTTCTATTACAGTAAAAGACAGACATTGAAGTTGTTTTTTGCAGTTTAAGGCAGCGGATTTATGGTCATTGAGTAACAGAATACTCTTATCCGCCAGGCTAGGAATCTGCATAACCTGTGCTGATCTTTTCCTGGAATCGCTATGCATCTGTACTTTAAAATAGAAGGTAAATTGAGAACCTTTGCCCAGTTCACTTTGTAACTGGATGTCACCATCCATCATTTTCAGTAATTGCTTGACAATTGATAGACCCAGGCCAGTTCCACCGTATCTTCTGGTCGTGGAACTATCCGCCTGACTGAACGTTTTAAATAGTTGTTTTTGCTGGTTTGCAGACACCCCAATCCCTGTGTCTGCAACCATACACTCCAAGACGAGATACTGATCTTCTTGAGATTTGATTTGCATAGATACCTCAATTTCCCCTTTCTGCGTAAACTTCTCGGCGTTGGATAAAAGGTTATTAAAGATCTGACCAATACGGATGGAATCGCCAACCAGCAACGCGGGGATGTGTTTATCTATCAAAATAAGTAATTCAAGGCCCTTTCTTGCCACTTTATCTGAAATCAGGTTTGCAGAGTCTTCGATTACATCAGATAATCTGAAACTTGTTTTCTCAAGGTAGAGCTTGCCAGCCTCAATCTTTGAAAAATCGAGTATCCCATTGATAATATCTAAGAGTGTTTTCGCAGAAATATTGATTTTGTTTAAATAATCCCGCTGTCTCAGATTGAGATCAGTTTCGAGTGCAAGATAGGTCATGCCGATAATCGCGTTCATAGGTGTTCTGATCTCATGGCTCATATTCGCCAGAAAATCGTTTTTTGCCTGAACCGCTGCCTGCGCTTGAATGAGAGCCCTCGCATGTTCCTGATCTGCTTTTTTCCTTTCTGTGATATCCTCTTGCACACCCACATAGTGGGATATTTGATTTTCCTCATCAAATAGAGGAGAAATCAAGGCGTGTTCCCAATAGGTAGTCTTATCTTTCCTTATGTTGCAGAACTCTCCCTCCCATTGCTGCCCCTGGGATATGGTTTCCCATAAGCTTCGGACATAGGCCTGTGACTGAGGAGTGCCCTTAAGTATACGAGGATTCTCTCCTAGCAGCTCTTCTTGGGTATATCCTGTAGTTTTAAGTACATAAGGATTCATGTACTCAATTGTACCCTCAGAATCTGTGATAATGACACTAATAGGACTCGCCTCAACCGCCCTCGACAATTTCCTCAGATCCTCAGATTGTAGCTTTCTCTGGGTAACATCACGACTTACCCCCCTGAAGCCCCTGAGTACTCCGCCGTTACTAAAGACGGGTGTGATATTAGACTCCAGGTAGATAACACCCTTTGTGAGCTTATGCCCCAACTGATGTTGGATGTTTTTCAGGGGAATATGATGCTCCTTGCTTTTATTACACACCTCTCCCGTAGCACTCCCTAGCGTATGTTTAAAAAAGGAGGTTCCCACCATCTCCTCCTGTTCATAGCCCAATATATCTTTCACCATTGGGCTGATATAGATAATCACCCCTTGTGCATCCTGTTCCCAGAGAATATCATTGATGGTTTCAACCAACCCCCTGAAACGTTCTTCACTTTTTTTTAGCTTTTTTTGCGCCTTCTCCAGGCCGCTGGTTCGATATTTGATTTGTCTCTCAAGGTCAAGCATTAATTCTCTTAAGGCGTTTTCCGCCTCCATTTGGGGGGTAATATCATAATTTGTGCCTATCATTCGAACTGCGTTACCAAACCTATCTTTGTGTACGTCCGCCTTGGCCCGTATATATTTAATGGTTTTGTCGGGTATCATTATTCTGAAAACGGTGTCAAACTTCTTCTCTCCTCTCAGTGCTGATTCCAACTGCTGGTCGGCATCAGCTACATCATCAGGATGAAGACATTGCTTCCAAGATTCGAAGACGCCTTTAAAGTCTTCCTTGCTCAATCCATATAAAAGATACATCGAATCATCCCACACCAGAGTATCCTCTGGAATATACCAGTCCCAAATTCCAACACGCGCTGCCTTTGTTGCCAGTTCAAAGCGTTGGGACAACTCCCTAAAGTGCTTCTCGTCTTGCTTGCGGGCAGAAATGTCTCTGATAGAACCCAGGGCGCCCCACCCTGAATTCATTTTTAGTGCTTCTACAGCCAGTTCAACAGGAAACTTTGTACCGTTAGTGTGTTTTGCATTCAGTTCCTGAAGTGTTCCAACGAAAGAACCGCTACCTGTCATGGAAAATTTATTATAGTCGACGCTCTGTTTCTTTTGATCAGAGATCGGAAGAATCAGTTGATAGAGCTTTTGGCCCAGAGCTTTTTCTCTTGTTACCCCAAACATTTTCTCCGCTCGAAAATTCCAGAACTGAACTTTCTCATGGGGGTCGACTAAAATAATTGCATCCCGCATACTGTTGGTAATGAGGTCAAGATTCGCTTCGTTTTTCTCAATAATTTTTGATTTTTTCTCAATCGATAAAACTGAGGCAGCAAATATTAGGGCGATTATCAAAAGGGTTGTAAAGTTAGTAAATTCAACTAGGCTATGTTCTTCAAGTACCTCGGAAATATCCATTTCACTGGCAATGCCAAAGTTATATTTCTCATCCCATAGCCATGCACCAATAACTTTAACACCCCGGTAATCTCGATAGCCAGTAAGATTCACTCCGTCATTTCCCTCAGTTGCCTCTTTCGCCATGAAGGTCAGTGGCATCTCTTGCCTAGATTGAACCGGGATCTGACCGTTGGTCAGGTCAACTCCGGGGTCTACAACACGAACAGACAGAGTGGAACGTTCGGTGGGTTGAATGACTCCATGTTCTCTGAGAGTCTCATCAAAACGAACTGTGGTGAGTAAGAAACCCTGTTTGTTGAAAAGGTAGTTATCACCGGTTCCTCCAGGTTGGGCAATCTGTGTGATGAATGACATATCCTTGGAAGGATCAAAGCGTATAGCGAGCACAGCCATAACTGAATTCTGACGATCATAAACCGGAGCGGTAATCAGCATAGTTGTTTCCTCCGCGCCTCGTTCATCTCTTGAGCGAGAGGAGTTCATCGACGATTTGTATGGCAATAGCAACTCTGTCCCTCCCATAAATGATACATCTAACAGATCTGGCATTCGGGCAACAGGGAGGCTAATACCAATATTCAAATCACTCATTGAAGCGATACTGGTTCCATCTGGTGCAAAGACGACAAAATCTATCCAGTGATGTATCTCTATCCACGGAGACAAGTATTGACGAAGGTGATTTAAGGCAAGATGTCCTTTCAGGCCAACATGATTAAGATGGGCATCAAGCAGCAGTGAGATATTCTGACGAACGTCGACGTTCCTGGTTATTGAGACTATATTGCTGGTTTGATCTTTGATCCAGTAGTCGATTGCCGATTGGCTACTTTTAAGGCTACTGCAGAGGATGTCACTAAATCCTTCTTTGGTATGATGTTCAATACTACTCAACTCATAATGTGAAAGGACTGCCAGGATGGAAAAAAAAAAGAGGATTAAAAATCTAAGTTTTGATAAGCGCACAGTATAAACCCCCCGATAAAGTATTATCTTTTCGGTGTGTTAACTCGACTCCGACAGTATACTAGAAGTGTCCTGTAACTTGAAATCGCCTATGTCGGCGTTCTTATTGAAATATATATTTCACTCGGGCGGAAGCATCTGTCCTGGCTATTGCGTAAGGTCAATAATGTATCTTTTGGTTAATAAGTCCATGAGAGTGGAAAATATTTCCTCAATGCCTAACATCATATCTTGTTTTTGCAGTTCTTTCCAGAATTTTTAGATCTCATGCTACCTGTTCTTTGTTTTTCAACCACCCTTTTGGTTCTACTTTGGGACCCATAACTACCTGATTAACCTTATATAAATACAATATTCAGCTTGTTGTTATAGGTGGAATTTGGTAAGTTTATCTGCAAATAATAAATTGTTTTTGAAGCAGCTTGGTATCCCATCACAGCTGCTTCAAAAAATCAATTTTCAAAAAAGGACAATTCCCATGACAGGCTTTACAGGTTGCCGGGGGTTGCTCGTCAACTTGTGTCTTGTCACGGAATTGTCACGGAAGTATCACATGTATTTTCAAAGACATACAGTCAATATTGCTGATAAGGCTTTCCAGTATTTGAAAGGCCTTTTTCAGGCGGACAAGAAGAATCTCGAACGTATTGAAGAGAGAATTTCTGGCGTCAGTTATGACCCTCTGCAATATTTCTTGTCTGATGCACTGGCACCCAATAAACGATCAGATAGTTATCGACGCAGACAAGCTCCTGGGGGGACAGGGAGATAGCGCTCTTTATATTCAGACCTCATTGACCTCGAAAGATTTTGTCATGACACCAGTTCATATCTGAGCTGTAATTTCGTGTCAGGAAATAGGGGGACCGGTATCGTTTAACTCCTTG
>JAWSVG010000064.1:0-63494 GCA_033852035.1 Desulfocapsaceae bacterium
GGGACTAGATCAAGAGTTCTGAGGTTACGAAGTGCTGCTGGCAGAAAACGGCCGTGTCGGGTTAGAAATATTCAGTGCAAAGAGCAAGGAAATCGATCTGGTCCTACTCGATATGATCATGCCTGAGATGAACGGTCGAGACTGTTTTAACGAAATACGAAAGACTAATCCAACAGCAAGAGTTGTGCTTTCTTCCGGGTTTACAAGGGGCGACGACCTGCCTGATATGCGTGCTGAGGGTTTGCTCGGTTTCATACGAAAACCGTATCGGGGAGTATTGCTCAGCAGAGCCATTGCGGCTGCCCTGAATGAAGGTAAAAAAGAATCTATACTCTGGGCGAGCTGATCTCTTCTATCTCTTCGTAAAGTGGTGGTAATTCAACGCTGCATCCCGGCCGTTAATATACCGGCTCCGACTAAAGCACCGCCTCCGAAACGATTGAACCATCTGCGGACACCTGGGGCCTCGATTGTCTCACGTAACTGACATGCAAATGTCGCATACAGAGCTGCGTTTATCAGGGCCAATAATAAGAAAGTTGCCCCTAATGATAAAAATTGTCCCAAAACTGGGGCCTGCTGGTTGACGAATTGTGGTAAAAATGCCACGAAAAAGGCGATCGTTTTGGGGTTTAGAGCCGTTACGATGTACGAACTCCTGAAAAGTAAGACACCGCGAACAGTTCCCGTATCGTTTTTTGCAGTACTGGCCTGAGGTTGCGTCCTCCACATACGGATTCCCAGGTACAAGAGGTAGACTGCACCGGTCATTTTAAAAAATGAGAAGAGAAACGCAGATGTGCTCATAATCGCACCAAGACCTAGAAGAGAAAGTGTCATTGCCGTGAAATCCCCCAAAACAACCCCTGTGACAAGAGGGATTACTGATTTTTTACCATGATTGACAGCCTGACTGACAACGAGGATGATTGTCGGTCCAGGTAGAATTAAAATAAGAGTAGTCGCTAATATATAGGTAATCCAGACTTCAAGGCTCATTGTGTTTCTCCAGCGCTCAGTCTTTTGCAGACTCGCAGGTTTTCACGGTGGGTTTCAGTATAGAAATCTGTCATGTTTGCTGGCAGAACATATTCTCTTCCAGCTAGCAGATTTTGTAAATAGTTGATGTTGTGGTGGAGAATTTCACGTCCTCCAATGTGGCCATGAGAGGGTACCACCGTTATAACTCGAGGGTCTTTCCCCCAAGCCTGAAGCTCCTGAAGCCATCTTGTCAGAGGAGCTTTCTCAGGTAGGACAGGAAAAGGGGTTTCAACAGTATCCCCCATAAGAAGAAGGCCTGCGTCAGGAAGAAAAGCGACAATGGAGTCAGGGGTATGCCCCGGTAGGTAGTGGAGCGAAAGTGATGAAATGGTCAGGTCAACAACATGTTTTTCCTGGAAGGTCAGCGTCGGAGCAATAAGTTTCACTACGTTCCATTTCTCAGGTTCTTCACTCTGTTTCTTCGATAATGTAGCGGGAATATCAGTATCAAACCGATCCAGACAATGGTTGTGCCCGATGACTCGTGCTCTGTGATGTGGTAGAGCGGCGGTTCCCCATATATGGTCCCAGTCACCGTGGCTATAAATGATGGTGAGTTCTCTGTCTCCGATAAGTGGTAAAAAACAATCCATGTCTTGTGGATGAGAAAGTGTATCCCAGACAACAGCCTGTCGATCATCGCAGACCAGAATAGCCCGCACGTTGTAGCCGTCCAGTGCTACTTCGTTTACCCATATGTTTGCTTGCAGTTTGTACATAATGTCTGGTGTGTAATAAAGTTATCTGACAACCATGTTTGCCATCCACATAGTAAGTGGAGGATAAAACGTGATTATTAACAGGTTAACCAGGAGAATGCCAAGAAAAGGAAGTATCCGCCTGCTGATACTGGCCAGGCTGTCATCGGAAATTGAACAGGAAACAATCAGGCAGATGCCCAAAGGTGGTGTTAGCATTCCTATGGCCAGGTTGGTTACTACAATCACTCCAAGCTGTATCATATCAATGCCGAGAGCGGGGACCATAGCTGTTATCATTGGCACCAGTAGAATAAGAGCAGCTGTGGTTTCAATAAAGGTTCCTGCGATCAGTAAAATGACATTGATAAGCAGCAGTAGTACAACGGGGTTTGTTGATATGTGAAGCAGGGTACCTGCCAATTGGGCCGGAATATCCTCAATTGCGGCAATCCAGCTGAAGACGGAGGCAGTAGAAATAATAAACATGACAATGGAAGATGTTATCGCACCATTGATAAAAAGGGGGACGAGGTCTTTTATACCGATCTTTCGATAGAAGAATATTGAGACAATAAGGGCGTAAATGACCGCAACTGCAGCCGATTCCGTCGCTGTGAAAATGCCAAATAGAATGCCCCCCAAGATGATGACAGGAGCCCCCAGTGCCAGCAATGAACCCTTAAATGTTCTCCAGGTTTCCTCCAGCGAAAAGACAGTAACTGTAGAGTAACCTTTTTTCCAGCAGATAAGGGTGGAGACGCAGATAAGAGAAATACCGATAAGAATTCCCGGTAGAATACCTGCGGCAAAAAGACGACCAATGGATGCTCCGGTTAGAAAACCGAAAATAATCATTGGAATGGAAGGGGGAATGATTACTCCTATAGAACCCCCTGAAGCCTGAACGGCTGCAGCAAAATCAGAGTCGTACCCTGATTTTTTCATGGCCGGAATTAATATGGCTCCCACGGCTGCAGTGTCAGCAGCTGCAGACCCGGATATACCGGCAAAAAACATTGCTGAGACGATGGTGACGGCTGCAAGTCCACCAGGGAGCCATCCAACAAGGGAATTGGCAAAGTCAATTATTCTTTGGCTGATCCCCCCTGCTTCCATTATCGTCCCGGTGAACATAAAAAGGGGAACTGCCAAGAGGTGAAAGGAGTCAGTGCCACTATACATCCGCTGTACCACCATCATAAGGCTAAAGTCACCCTGAAATAACACGGCGGTGATCGAAGCGACGCCTATGGCTATTGCTATGGGCGTGTTAATGGCGAAGAGAGCAAGAAGCGATATCAGCAGCACTTCAGTGATCATCTGAGTTTCTCCTCAATTCAGTAAGCACGAAGTTCACAGAGTGGAACAGTAAGATGGAGCCGCTGATTGGGATAATACTCAATACAATCCATTTGGGAATTTGCAGAGCTGGTGATATCTGGAGCCGGACGAAATAGGCAAACTGATATCCATAGATGATCATAACCAGAAAAAGCGCAATTGATACCAAGTGGGTCAGCATGACCGAAGATCTTTTCAATGGAGCGGACATTTTTTCGTAAAGAAAATCGACACCCGGATTGACCTTGCGGTAATAGGCGCAGGATGCCCCCAGAAAAGTGAGCCACACCAGTAAAAATCTCGAAAGTTCCTCCGACCAGAATAAAGATTCGTTGAGGACATACCTGCAAAATACCTGAAGGGCAACCAGGACGGTCATGCTGAAACCCAGGCTGAACAAGAGATATTCAATCCACAGGTTGAGACGATAACTTACCTTTGCAATCATAACTGTCGGCAATGAAAAGAAGGGGTGCTGGCAGCTATCGTTATAACGATAGCTGCCAGTAGGCGAGTTGGTGAACTATAGTCTCAGCAACTGGACTATTGGACAGCTTTCATGATTTTTAACAACATTTCCTTCACCTCTGGGTCCTGATACAGTTCCATGTCTTTCAGGTCAGCAACCTTCGATCTGAAGGCATTAATGTCAGGGTTTTCGATTACCTGCATACCTTTCTCTTTTAACATTTTCAAACGCTCAGCATCCTTTGAGCGGTTATCCTGACGCTGGAAAACCGCTGCATCGTACATGGCTTGCTGAATCATGTCCTGGTCTTTTACTTCAAGAGTACCCCACCAATTCAGCGAGGCGACATCGATGTGATATGAATAAACGTGGCGAGTAAGGGACAGATGTTTCTGAATTTCATAGAACTTGTACACTTCCATCACCCATAATGGGTTTTCCTGTCCATCGATAACCCCTTGTTCGAGCTCTGTATAAATCGGCCATGGCATTGGTGTCGGGTTGGCCCCAAGAGCATTCCATATGGCCTGGTGAATAGCGCTTGACATAACCCTAACTTTGAGTCCTTTGATATCGTCAGGAGACATAACCGGGGCGTTGTTGTTGGTAAGGTTTCTGAAACCATTCTCCGAATAGCTCAGTCCTTTGAAGCCGGAGCTTTCTATACTTCTAAGGATTTCCTGACCCAATGGACCATCAAGTATTTTGTCTGCCTGTGCATTGTCCTTGAACAGGAAAGGGTAGTTAATGACCCGGGATATAGGGTTAAAGGTGTCAAAAGGCCCTCCTGTGATAATACCCATTTGGATGGTATTCATTTGAATCTGCTGAAGGATTTCAGTTTCGTTACCAAGGGAGGCAGAGTGATAAATTTTAACCTTGTACGCTCCTTTGGAGCGTTCTTCAATGAATGCTTTGAATTTCTCCGCGGCGATGTTTTGGGCGCTGCCGGGCTTGGTTACAACAGCAAGCTTGATTGTCGTTGCGGCAAAGGTATCATTTGAAAAGAAAAAGAACAGGGAAAGTGATAAAAATAGTAAACATTTCTTCAATGTACATCCTCCTGAATGAAGTGAGTAACCCAAGGATTCGTTTCTTGTTTAGCCTGCACAATTTTCGTGAAAGTACTATCCTGCAATACGTACCAAAAAAATTTTTGTTTTACACAGTTAACGAAAAAGGAGACTTGATTCTGGAAACGCTGAATTATCTATTTTTTGTTGTGAATGTGTTTATCGACCTCACAATACGCAACCTTGTAAATTTCAGTCAAGGTTTTTGTTGATATCGGATGTTTTTGCAATAGTCCAAATTATATGTGGTTACTCTTTTTCCGGTACCTTACAGCCTGCCTGTCTGGACTGGGCCAGAAAATAATCGTCCGTCATCCCTGCAATGAAATCGCGGACCCTCTCCTCGGGCTTGTACTGTTCCCTGGAGGGGGGATTCAGGTCGCTCATCAGGTCAATTTCAGACGGCAATGAATGAGGGCTATCCTGGAGGCAGCCAAGATAGTAATGAAAGAGCCCTATGTAGCACTGTTCTATAAGGGGGGTTTTCGTCTTGGTCTCGGGTGCCAGGTATATGTATTTGTAATTGAATGTTTTTAATTCTTTCAGGGCTGAGGATATGATGTCGCTGAAGCCTACATAAGGTGCTGATACACTCTCTGTCACACTGTTTGTGATGATGTCAGTAACAAGATTGTAGACAATTGTACCGTTAGATTCTCCAAGCAGGCTTCTGCAATTCTCAGGGATATTTGAACGCTCAATGATTCCAAGTATTATTGCGTCCTCAATATCCTTGCCGATGTAGGCAACTGTGTCAGCGAGACGTACAACGCAGCCCTCCAGTGTTGCCGGCATAAGGCCCTTTTTCGGCTCATTTTCTTTTGCCCGCAGTTTCTCGTCAAATTCGTCAAATGATTCAATTGGGGCAGGTGAAAGTGTGGTCGAATGTACTTCTCCGTCGTGGCAGAGAATACCATCCAGGACCTGGAGGGTGAGGTTCCAGCCCTTTCCCTTACGTTCTAAGGTATCTAGAAAACGTACAGATTGAATATTATGCTGGAATGGCTGCAGGCCGTGCTGCACTGAGAGTGCGCTTAAAAAACTTTCACCATCGTGGCCAAAAGGTGGATGGCCAATATCGTGGCCCAGTGCAATTGCCTCAATAAGATCTTCATTAAGGTGAAGGAAACGGCCGATTGTTCGGGCTATTCGGGCGACCAATTGGACATGCAGGACTCTATGGGTGATATGGTCATTGCTGACGAGTGAGAAGACCTGTGTTTTGTCAATGTATCTGGTGTACGCCCTAGAATGGAGGATGCGATCGGCATCAAGAGAGAACTGTTGTCTGTACCCTCTCTTCTCCTCCGGGAGCCTTCGCACGGCCTCTGTGCTTTTACAGGCAGCAGATGACAAGGTTGAGGACTCTTCATCGTTGAGTACAGAGAGTTTTTTTTGGAGCAGGGATGCTCGCGTGAGGGGTGACATTTTATTTTGCTGTGTATTGTTATTGTCGGAAAGAATGGCTACTGTTCCAGCTAAAGGTTGGTATCTAGCCCGAATCGCTCATGAACATATGCTTAGTTTTTCGGGTTGGAACGGATAGAGTCCTATGAACCTTGTTGTTGGAGGTTTTCCCGATACGTCTCATACTTGAGATACGTTTTACTGGAATCTACAACGAAAGGAGAAGAAATGAAAGCGTCCATAGAATATTGTACGAAGTGAAACTACGAACCGCGAGCCTCCAGTCTGGGGGAAGAGCTGAAGAGTAAATGTGGTGCAGAGGTAGAGTTGAAACCCTCTTCAGGCGGTGTTTTTGAGGTTGTTGTCGAAGGTGACCTGCTTTTTTCAAAGAAGAGTTTAGGTCGTTTTCCGGAAGATGGAGAGGTTGAGGCCCTGGTGCAAAAGAATCAAAAATAACGTTTCAGGGTCACTTATCCTTTGAAAACTCAATACAATGGGAAACACAGTCTTCGCAGTTGTCGGTCTTTTGGCCTTTCGTGCAGTAGTCGGTGAATCCCTTGATCATATCCTCGCCCCCTCTGGGACAGATCTGCATAAATTCAATAAATTTGATCATGCGGCCAATAATCTCAGGAGGGGCGGCGTGTTCAATTTTACACGCGCCTTCCTCGGCAAGTGTATCGTCTATGGCGAGCACTTCAATAAAAAATTTTTTCAAGGCTTCATGACGGAATATAACATCCTCGGCCACAATCTTACCCATTTCCGTCAGGGTTATTGCCTCATAAGGGGCGTAATTGATGAGGCCTTTTTTGGATAGTGCACGGAGTGCCTCTGTGACTGAAGCCCGGCTAACATCGAGGCGAGCAGCGATTTCTTTACTTCTGGCAACCAGTTTTTCTTGGATGATATGGTAGATCGCTTCAATGTAATCTTCCAGACTGGCACTCAGATTGACTTTTTCTTTCATGTTGAACTGTGGCAAAATAATGAGTATTGAAAGCAGACTGTTAATGTGAAACAATTGCTCCCGGGAGAGGGAAATCTTATAACCCGATAACCTACTGTCCTTTTGCTGGAGAGTCAAGCGGGGAGTTTTGTTGTTAATTGTCGCTTTGAAACTCATTCTCTGGTGATACATTTTTCTCGTGCATGCATGAATGGGTTTGGTTGAGAGCCGGTTTTCGGCAGTTGAAGATGTGATGACAAAAAATATTGATGTGAATACATGCTTTGTGAATTGCGCGTAAAAAACCTGGCTTTGATTGAATTTCTTGAGCTCAATTTCGATCAGGGTGAGTCTGGCGGTTTAATTGTCATGACCGGAGAAACTGGGGCCGGAAAATCGATCATGCTCCGTGCTATCCATCTGTTGTCCGGCCGGAGGGCATCAACCGAATGGATACGAAGTGGTGCAGATTCCTGTGAGGTGGAGGCATTGTTTGAGCTGAATCCAGAGCATCGTCGTCTTTTGAAAAGACTTGAAGAGAGCGGCTTTGGAGATGATACCAGTGTTGTGATTAAGAGAGTTGTAAGCAGCTCAGGCCGAAGCAGACTATACGTAAACGGCTCTCTGGCAACAGCCAAAATTGTTTCTGCTCTTACAGCTGAAATGCTCAATGTCGCGAGCCAGCACGATCATCAGCAGCTGCTGCAGGCAGGTCTGCACCTCGATTTCCTTGATACCTTCGGTGAGCTATGGCCCCAAAGGCAAGGCGTGGCTGTTTTGTATGATCAGTGGCTTGGAAAACGGGAAGAGCTGACTGCACTCAGGCAACAGGAACGGGAAAAAGAGCAGAGGCGAGATTTTTTACGTTTTCAGGTGGATGAAATCCGGGAAACCTCCCCAGAACCGGGAGAAGATGAGTCGCTGCTGGCTGAGAAGAAAAAACTGAAAAATTCGGAAGCACTTATCAGGATAAGCCAGGATAGCTACCGACTTTTTGCCAGCAACCTCCTCGATGGCCTTGGTCAATTGCGGCAAAACCTAGTGCAGCTTGCAGCGCTCGATTCGGATGCGAACCAGCTTGCTGAAAATATCAGCGGATACACTTTTCTTGCTGAAGACCATATAAAGGAGTTGAGGCAGTATCGAGATTCTTTGAACAACGATCCGTATCGTCTTGACCAGGTTGCTGAGCGACTTGATCTTCTACAACAGCTCAAGAGAAAGTTTGGTGAGACTTTGGAAGCGGTGCTTGAGTTTGCTGTTCAGGGGGAATTGGAACTGCAACAGCTCGATAATATAGATCGGGAAATTGAGGCCTTGCGGCAAGAGGTGACTGCTCTGGAAAAAGAGATGTGTCAACAGGCAGAAATACTGTCTCAAGCGAGAAAAAAGACTGCTCTGGAGATGGAGAACGGCATGGCTCAGGAGTTGTCCTCACTGGCTTTCTTTCAAGCAGGATTTCACGTCAACTGGACAGATGTGGAGCACTGGCCTGAAAACATGAAGGCGGCAGGTTGGGATCGAGGTGAGTTCTTCTTCTCTGCCAATCCGGGGGAACCACTGAGGCCTCTCACCAAAGTTGCCTCCGGGGGTGAATTGTCCCGTCTTATGCTGGCAATGAAGTGTCTTCTGGCTAAAAAAGATATGGTAGAAACGGTTATTTTTGATGAAGTAGATGCTGGTATCGGTGGTGAGGCTGCGGAGGCAGTGGCAAGGAAAATCCAGGAACTTGCTGCCCATCACCAAGTCTTCTGCATCACCCACCTCCCCCAGATAGCGGCAAGAGGAACCATGCATTTTCAGGTATCAAAACGTGTTGAGGGCGGCAGGACACAGTCCGCAGTAATTCCGCTCTCAACTGAATCAAGGGTCAGGGAGATAGTGCGTATGCTCGCTGGAGACTCTGCAACAGACCAAACCCAGGCTTGGGCTGAAGAACTATTGGTAAAGGGAAAGGTGAGGGCATGAGTACATTGAAGGCACTGTCTCTTTTTTCTGGAGGGCTCGACTCAATTCTTGCTACCAGGGTGGTGATGGATCAGGGAGTAGAGGTTGAGGCGGTTCAGTTTGCAACGCCTTTTTTCAATTATGGGGCTCTGGATGATGTTGAGGCTCATACTGATAAGATGTGGAGACAATTTGGTGTAAAGGTTCTGGTTGAAGATATAAGCGAGAGCTACTTGAAACTCTTACACAATCCTGCGCATGGTTTCGGGAAGAACTTTAACCCCTGTATTGATTGTAAAATATTGATGTTCAGCAGAGCCAAGGCTATGCTGAAAGAACGGAATGCGTCCTTTTTGATTTCCGGAGAAGTGCTGGGGCAGAGGCCAATGTCTCAACGGCGTGACACCATGAGCCTCATTGAACGTGATTCCGGTACAAAATCAATTTTGCTCAGGCCTTTGTGTGCACAGTTGATGCTGGAAACAGAGGCCGAGGCAAAAGGTTTAGTGGATCGCAGCAAACTGCTGCGAATGAGTGGCCGTGGGCGCTCAGCGCAGATAGCTCTGGCAGCAGAGTACGGCATTACGGATTACCCTGCCCCTGCCGGAGGGTGTATTCTTGCTGACCCGATACTCAGCCGTCGCATTAAACAACTCTACTCTGTGGATTCCATCGTGCAGTCTGCTGAGATTTCCGTCGCCGATGTGAGAGCCTTGCTGGTTGGGCGTCAGTTTGTTTTACCCGGGGGAGGCTGGTTGATCCTCGGGCGAGATGAAAAGGAAAATCTTACCCTTGCTGAGCTAGCTCAGGATGAAGACGCTGTTCTTCTCATGGACGACTGGCCCGGGCCTACCGCAGTTCTGAAAAAAGCCGGAACCAGCTATAAGAAAGCTGGTGATCTCAAGATGGACCTTCAGTTTGCGGCAGGTCTGGTTGTTCGCTACGGCAAGGCACAACCGCCTGAAAAGCCGGAGGCTGAGGTGGGGTGCCTGCTGCAAGGTCTGGAGACTGTGCTTGCAGCTGAAGCGCTTGCCAGGGATGTTTTTACCAATTGGTCCTTAGGCCATTTCGAATAAAGATCCATTCGCTGAGCGGGTGGCCTTGAGTTTACCCCTCAAAGGGGGTGAGAATACTTTTTGCTCAAGGTTATCTCGCCTCAAGGAGTGGCGTAACAACTTTCAGGTACTCTTCTTTTGTTCTGCTCTTCAGTATTTTCTTCAGTGTTTTTTCTTTACCCGTATACGATATTATAAGGTAACCCCAGAGGTTTTTCATTCTGCCAAGGAGGTGCCCCGGGCCGGATAACCTCTTCTCGTAGCGGGCGAACAGCTCATCGTGAAATGCGTGCAACCGTTCTCTTTTTTCTTCAGGTTTTTGAGCTGGGTAGCCTTTGATTTCTTCAGCTAGAAAAGGGTTCGCAAGGGCCCCCCTGCCAAGCATCCAGCGCCTCACTTTGGGGAAGCGAACACTGAGGTTCTTGAACGTTTCTACATTGTTAATGTCTCCATTGTATACTATCTCATGGGTGCTGGCCTGCAGGCAATCTTTGAAGCTGTCTGGGTCGGTCGAACCTTTATAGAGCTGCTTACCAAGTCTTGCATGGATAATGATCTCTTTTAACGGGAATGCGTCAAGCTCAGGGAGCAGGGCTAATGTTTCCGTTGTGGAGTAGAAACCAAGGCGCGTTTTGATGGAGAGTTCGATGGGAAGTTCTTTCATGATCTTCGCTAGAATATCCAGGATTTCTTCCGGGTAGGGCAGGAGGCCGGATCCCCTTTTTTTACGGGCAACCATGGGTGCAGGGCACCCCAGGTTCCAGTTAATATGTTTGTATCCCAGGTCGGTAAGGCGTCTTGCCAGCAGTAGGAAGTCTTCAGCATTATTGTGTAGTAACTGCGGGATAACCGGCCACCGGGGATTGTTTTCAGGCAGTACATCGGCAATCATTTTTTTTTCATAAAAAGATTTCTTCTGAGGATTGATGAATGGCGCAATGGCGATATCAAATCCTTTAAAGTGGGTTTGTAGAGTGTCCCTGAAAAGCGCATCGGTTAGTCCCCGGATGGGGGCAAAATATAAAAACGGAGAAGTCGTGGTCATATGGTTTTCGTGCCTGGTGGTTGTGGTCCTGTTTTTCTTTGCGCTGATATGGTATCCTGTTGCTCGCTGTTTGTCCAATTTGTCAAGGTGTTCAACCATAGTAAAGGCTAAAGAGAAAGGAAAAAGTGTCTGAAATAGAATGGGAAAAAATTGAAAAACTGCTGGAGAATTATCCTGCAGAATTATTTCAGGTCCTGGCGCGGATGGAGATGGTACGGAAGGGTTTTTCCATTTATTTGGTAGGTGGTACAGTACGGGACTGTCTGCTTGGAATTCCCTCTCATGACCTTGACCTCGCTGTTCCCGGTGGCGCGATCGAATTGGCACAATTCCTCATTCGGGAAATGGGGTATGGGACCTTTGTTGATCTCTGCAGTGCCGAAGAAGAAGCAGCCCGTGTTGTACTGAAGGGAGTGCAGGTTGATATAGCTGTCTTTCGTTCAAAAACATCTGGTATCAAAGACGACTTGCGGCTTCGAGATTTTACCATCAATGCAATGGCACTGCAGCTCTCACACATTGTGGACAGAAGTAGAGAAAATGTGCTTATTGATCCTACTGGCGGTGCACATGACCTTTTCCTGGGGCTCGTCAAACATTGTCCCGGGGCTTTTGTTGCTGATCCGGTGAGGATGCTCCGTGGGTATCGGTTGTGCGCTTTGTTCGGCTTTACTATGGATGGCGACACTGTTCGTGCAGTACGAGCACACCGGGTTCTGATTCACCAGGTGGCAGCAGAGCGCGTCAGCTATGAATTACAATTGATTTTCGATTCGCCCAGAACAACCATTACGGTGAAAGCCATGGCAGAAACGGGTCTGCTTCACGAACTTCTCCCAGAGTTGTATGAGGGGGAAGGTTTAGAACAGCCGGAATTTCATCATTTGGATGTGTTAAACCATAATTTTCAGGCTCTGGCTATGATGGAAGAAATCATTGCCGACCCGGCAAAATATTTTGACGGAAAAGAAGAACGTATTGGCAATTACCTGAAAAGTGAAAACCGTGTGCGATGCTTGAAATGGGCAGCGTTGATGCACGACGTAGGTAAGCCAATAACCAGACAAGAGCCTGCTAATGAAGATGGTCGTGTAACGTTTTATCGGCACGATGAAGAGGGGAGAAAAATATTTAACGAGTTTGCCGACGCTATGCGGTGGAGCAAAACCGACAAAGAAGTAAGTGGTGGACTTATCGCTATGCATATGCACCCATTCCATCTCTGTAATGTCCAGCGTAAAAAACAAATTAGTAAAAGAGCGGCGCTGAAACTCTGCCGCCGTGCCAAAGATGATCTCGTTGGCTTATTTATGCTTGCCATGTCTGACAGTCTGGCCAGCAGAGGTGAGAAAAAACCGGAAATGATGGAAGCTGAACTTGTGCAGCTGTTTGATTCGGTCATGACAATGTATGACGAAAATATTCAGCCTGTGATACAAGGGGCTCGCATTTTGACGGGTAAGGACCTTATAGATGACTTTGGTCTTTCCCCGGGGCCGCTTTTTTCGGTTCTCCTGGATGAACTTGAAGCTGCGAGAGTGGAAGGTGATGTGATTGACAGAGAGTCTGCACTTACCTGGGTTCGAACCTATCTGCAGAAGGAAAAATAAATTGATACTGATGGTAATATGTGCACTTGAGAGTGCTTGTTTTCACCTTGTCAAAGAAACACAAATGGAATAAAACGTGCGTAAAATAAATGATTACTACTCAAGAAAAGCGAAAAAGGATAAATATCCGGCGCGCTCAGTGTACAAACTTGAAGAAGTGCAGAGAAAGTATACCTTGCTGAAGCGTGGTGACAGTGTGCTTGACCTCGGTTGTTACCCGGGCAGTTGGTCTCTGTATGCTTCGGAAATCGTTGGTCCAAAAGGGATCGTGGTTGGTGTGGATCTGCAGCAGGCCGATCAGGGTGTCAGAGCTGACGGCGCGCCGATACACTGGCTATGTCAGGATATTATGGAACCGGAGCTCCTGCCGATGGTACGAAAGTTTCGCCCCGCCTATAAGGTGCTTATCTCTGACCTTGCTCCGAAAACTACAGGAAACCGCTGGGTGGATGCCCAACAGTCTCTCAACCTTGTGCGTGAGACACTTGCTCTTGCTGAACAGCTTTTGCTCAACAAAGGGCATTACATCTGCAAAGTGTTTCAGGGCGAAGATTTTCCTGAATTCTTTGAGCAGGTTAAAGAACGTTTTTCCATGGCGAAGGTACTGAAACCTCAGAGTTCACGTACTGAGAGTAGAGAAGTTTTCGTACTTGGGATGGAATATAAAAAACCAGCTCCCATAAAGAAAACCCAATGATGCAATGAAGTGAAGTCGAATTTTATAATAATAGGTGTGAGTTATGTCTGGACATTCTAAGTGGTCAACAATAAAGAGAAAAAAAGGTGCAAATGATGCGAAAAGGGGTAAGATATTTACTCGGCTAATCAAAGAGATCACTGTTGCTGCACGATCAGGTGGTGGTGATCCGGAGGGCAACCCCCGACTTCGTTCGGCAATTTCTTCTGCCAAATCTGAGAACATGCCAAAGGATAATATCTCCCGGGCCATTAAAAAAGGGACCGGGGAAATTGCCGGTGAAGTGTATGATGAGATCATGTACGAAGGGTATGGTCCCGGTGGTGTTGCTGTCCTTGTTGAGTGTCTGACCGATAATCGAAACAGAACCGTAGCTGACGTACGACACTATTTTGCCAAAAGTAATGGTAATCTCGGTGAGTCCGGCTGTGTCGGCTGGATGTTCGATAAAAAAGGGCTGATGCTTGTAGACAAAGAAAGCATCTCGGAAGATGAACTTATGGATAAGGCCCTGGAAGCAGGCGCTGATGATGTTGTCGAGGAAGACAGTGAGTTCCAAGTTTTCACGGTTCCGGAAGACTTTGATGATGTCAGAGGGGCTCTTGAAGAAGTCGGGGTAACTTTTCTCGAAGCCTCGATATCTATGGTGCCCCAGAACATAGTGAATGTAACCGATGAAAAGGTTGGACGTGCTCTACTGAAACTTATAGACAGCCTTGAAGATCATGATGATGTGCAAAATATTTTCGCGAATTTCGATATTGATGATGAGTTGATGGAGCAGTTGTCCTAGAGCCGTTGTGGAGCGAATCATTGGAGTTGATCCGGGAAGTCGGATAACTGGATACGGCATTATTGATGCTGACAGCGGGCGCTTGAGGTTTGTTGCCTGCGGAGTGGTGAAAACCACTCCCCGAGCCCCCTTTGCTCACAGAATAAACGAAATATTTGAAGGCATTAATGAAGTGGTTCAGCTTCATGAGCCCGCAATTGCTGCAGTGGAAGATGTTTTTCTCGCCAAGAATCCTCGATCCGCTCTAAAACTCGGTCAGGCTCGTGGGGCAGCTGTGGTTGCCGCAATGCAAAATGGTCTCTCTGTCTTTGATTACAGTCCCAGGGCGGTTAAACAGGCGGTGGTCGGATATGGACAGGCGGAAAAAGAACAGATTCAACAGATGGTTCAGGTTCTGTTAGGACTGTCTGGACGTCCCAGTTCTGATGCTGCAGATGCGCTTGCTGTGGCCATTTGTCATGCTAATCAGTTTCACCTCTAGGACAAGCTCCTAGTAATGGACCATTTTCAGGGATACACTATGATTGCAGCACTCACCGGTATCATTCTAACGAAAAACTCGGACAGGGTTGTTGTGGATGTGAATGGAGTCGGCTATGAAGTATTCCTTTCAACCGATGGGATTGCACGAATGGTTGAGAGGGGTGAAACGGTCGTTTTACACATACACACGAATGTCAGAGAAGACGCAATTACCCTCTTTGGTTTCCTGGAAGAGCAGGAGAAAGAGCTTTTTCTGATTTTGAAGACTGTCTCAGGGATTGGGCCCAAGCTGGCTTTGGCGATGTTGTCGGGTTTACGGGTTGCTGATATCAGCCAGGCAATCATGTCGCGGGATATTAAAAGGTTGACTACGCTTCAAGGTGTTGGCAAGAAAACTGCGGAGCGCATTTGTGTCGACTTGAAAGAAAAGGTGGGCCACCTCAGCTCTGGAGGAGTGCCCGTCGGTGATACTGTGGGGCCATCCAGTGGAACCTATGTTGGAACAGTAGTTGCCGATACTCTTTCTGCTTTGACCAATCTGGGCTATCCTGATCCTGTGGCCAGAGAAGCAATTGGCTCAGTGAGAAGACAGAAAGGGGATAAACTGTTTGACGGTCTTTCTGTTGAAGATCTTATTCGTGAAGCGCTGAGGTCATTGGCATGAATATCGAAGAAGATCTAACCGGAGACGATCGGCTGGTCAGTCCCGAGCCGGAGTACCGCCAACCCGTAAATGAAAACGTATTGAGGCCAAAGAGACTGCAGGAGTACATCGGGCAGGAGCAGGTTAAAAAGAGTCTCTCTATATTTATCCAAGCGGCCCTTGCCAGAAAGGAACCCCTTGATCATGTTTTGTTTCATGGGTTTCCAGGTCTTGGAAAGACAACACTTGCCCATATTATTGCAAGCGAGATGGGGGCTGGTGTGAAAACCACATCGGGACCAGTCATTGAAAAACAGGGTGATCTTGCTGCGATCCTGACCAGTCTGCAGGAGGGGGATGTCCTGTTTATTGATGAAATCCACAGATTAAACCATGTCGTGGAAGAGGTTCTCTACCCGGCGATGGAGGATTTTCAACTTGACCTGATCATAGGGCAGGGTCCTGGAGCCAGATCTGTTAAGATGGATCTTCCCAAGTTCACTCTCATTGGTGCAACAACAAGGACGGGGCTGCTTACCCCTCCACTGCGCGATAGGTTTGGAGTGGTGCTCAGACTGGAGTTTTATTCCCCTGAGGAACTTGTTTCTATCGTTCAGCGATCCGGGAAGATTCTGGGAATGGATATAAACTCTGGTGGTGCGCTGGAATTAGGGCGTCGATCCCGTGGGACACCTCGAATTGCCAACAGGCTTTTGCGTAGGGTGAGAGATTTTGCCGAAGTGGGTGGGCACAGGGTCGTTGATGAAAAAATTGCCGATGAGGCGCTCATTTTACTTGGGGTTGACGCATTTGGACTCGATGATATGGATCGGCGTATCATGCTCACTATTGTTGACAAATTTGAAGGTGGTCCCATTGGCCTCGACACCCTCGCGGCTGTTGTGTGCGAAGAAAAGAATACCCTGGAAGATGTCTATGAACCATTTTTGATCCAGTCAGGATTTCTGAAGAGAACACCTCGTGGGCGAATGGCCACCGTCAGGGCCTATGAGCATTTTAAACGGAAGGTTCCACGGCAGATGAGTATCCAGCCCTCCCTTTTTGATGAATAAGAACGGAATTTGTAACAGTCAGATGCTTATGAAATATTTTGATTGAAGAGCCTGTAGATACTAACATTTCTGTATACGGAGAAAAGGGAGAGCCTAATGAAAAAAACGCTGACGGATATACGCTCCATGAAGGCTGAAGGGAAAAAAATTTCCATGCTCACTGCCTATGATGCATCCATGGCTCGTTTGTTGAGCGGTTCTGAGGTGGATATTTTTCTCGTTGGAGACTCGCTGGGAATGGTAATGCTCGGCTATGAATCGACTGTTCCGGTAACTATGGATGAGATGATTCATCACGCAAAAGCAGTCAGACGCGGAGCGCCGGAAACCTTTATCCTTGGCGATATGCCGTACGGTTCCTATCACGCAAGTACTGCAGATGCGGTGAGGAACGGTATTCGATTTATGAAGGAAGCGGGTTGTGATGCTGTGAAACTGGAGGGTGGAATTGCCATGTGTGATGTCGTAAAATCCCTGGTTGAGGCAGGTGTACCTGTGATGGGGCATATTGGTCTTACTCCCCAGACAGCCAGTCAGCAGGGTGGATATAAGGTTCAGGGGAAGGGGCTGGATGATGCCAGAAGATTATTGGCGGAAGGAAGGGCCTTGGAGGAGGCTGGCGCCTTTGGCTTGCTGGTTGAATGTATTCCAGACACACTTGCCGAAGTACTTACAGAATCACTGGAGATACCGACGGTCGGTATCGGCGCCGGGGTCCACTGTGATGGACAAGTATTGGTCACCCATGATCTGCTGGGGATGTTCGACAAGTTTACTCCTAAATTTGTCAAGAAGTATGCGGATTTGTCTCCGGTTATTTCAAAGTGCGTAGCCCAGTTTGACAGCGAAGTAAAAGAGGGGAGTTACCCCCGGCCTGAGCATAGTTTTACCAGCAGTAACGATTATCGACAACTTCTTGATGAGTAATCGTGACATCCTCTTCTTTGCAAAAATAAACAGGGTGTAACTGATGGATTTTTAGTTACGCCCTGTTTTTTTCCCACTTTCTCCCACCGCTGTAAAATATTCTGAAATTTTCTATAATTGTCTCTTTTCTAGAAGCTCCTGAAAACACTGGAATACTTTTCTCGTACAGTGAACGTATATGTCGGGCCATTTAACGGCAAATATGGTCGATGTAGCTCTATGTGGTGTTGTTTTTTTTGTGGTACTCTATATGTAGTGGTCTCGTGCTGACTTTCAGAGGCGCCTATCACATTGATCTTACGGATATTTTTTGCTTGACACATACTCGCCTGCTGATATAAAAAGAAGACTAGTGGTGTGAAGTGGGGATAAATGGAGTGTAAGTGGTGGAAAGTAGTTTTTGGGGGGCGATGTAGTGATCAAAAGTAGATTTCGAAGCAGATCTGAGCACGCTCTGGACGTGAAGGGACGGTTGATATTCCCTCGTCGCTTTCGAGAAGTGCTGGCTCAATGTGATTCGGAAACCCTTATGGTTGCGCCCTGGAAGACCCATCTGCGGGTATACCCCATTGTAGAATGGGAGGCTCTGGAAACAAAACTGATGACCCAGGGAGGTGGACAGCCTGGAATAGAGAGCTTTGTCCGTTACGTTGTCGGTGGTGTTGTCGAGTGTAACCCTGATAAGCAGGGTAGAATTCTGTTGCCTGCTGATCTTCGGGAAGATGCTGGGCTTACTAAAGAGATTGTTTTGAACGGAATGCTGGATTGGGTTGATATTTGGGACAAAGATGCCTGGGTTGCAGAAAAACAGGCTACTCGAAATGACTTTGAAGATCATAAAATCAGTCTTTCGAATATAGGAATGTTCTAGTGAGCGACCGACCGGAAGGCAGCCAGATTCATATCTCGGTTCTGCTTAATGAGTGTATGCATTATCTCTCACCACGAGATGGGGGGCTGTATGTCGACGGTACCCTGGGGTTGGGTGGGCACACGGAGTCTATTCTGACTCACTCAGCACCCGGTGGAAGGGTTATTGCCTTTGAATGGGACGAAACTGCTCTACTAAGAAGCAGTGATCGTCTGCAGGTATTTGGTGACCGTTTGACTATTATTCGCAGTAATTTTGCGGATATAGCGAAAGGTCTTGACGAGGTTGGTGTCACTCGGATTGACGGCTTGATGATTGATATAGGTCTGTCATCTCTGCAGCTTGATCTCGGGAAAAGGGGTTTTAGTTTTCAGCGCGATGAGGTTTTGGATATGCGCATGGATAGCCGGAATACAACAACTGCCAGATCAATTTTGAAAAGATGTTCTGAGCAGGAACTTGCCGATATCTTTTTTTATTATGGAGAAGAACGGCAGGCCCGGCCCATCGCATCTGCAATTGTTGAATACAGGCGTAAGGAGCAGGTCTGTACGACAAAACAGTTGGTTTCAATTGTCGCAAAAGCGGTTCCGAAGCGTTTTCATCCCAAAAGAATACATGTGGCGACTAAGGTGTTTCAGGCGCTGCGGATTGCCGTGAACACAGAGCTGGAAAACCTTTCTCGAATTTTAGATGATGCAGTGTCCTATCTTAAGCCAGGTGCCAGGTTTTGTGTTATTTCTTTTCACTCGCTTGAAGACCGGATTGTAAAACGAAAATTTAAGAATAATCAAGAGTTGAACATTCTGACAACAAAACCTGTAATGCCTACGGCAGAAGAGATTGCAATAAATTCCAGATCCCGTAGTGCACGTTTACGGGTCGCTGAGAAAAGAAGTTAATTGATCTGGGGGGATCCTATGAATTACCAAAATCCAACACAATCCTTTTTGCGTCCTACTGTGAAAATTGGAATGCAGCCGCGATCTCGCCGTAAACCCGGATTTAGTATCGCCTTAGACTCGGACCTGCTGAGGGCTGTTGCAAAAGTCGGAATGATGGTTCTTCCTGTGGTTGTAATCACCCATCTTTTTCTGGCGTCTGTTGTAACAGATTTAGGAGAGAGTATCGCTGTCGTCAAAGAGGTGCATAACGGTCTGGCAGACAAAAATATAGAGCTGCTGGTGCAAAAGGCCCGAATAACGACTCCGGACAATGTCCAGCTCTTGGCAGGAGAAAAGCTTTCTCTTGTCTCACCTGAAAAAGGGCAGATACGCAAATTCAACCGCAGGCCTGGAACGTTTACCTATCTCTAAAATACAATGGTAAGACAGTCTCGCCTGCGAGTACAAAAAGCAAAGAAGAGCAGGCGTATAATTCTGTATGTTGCTCTTGTGGTATTGGTTGTTATTGCTTGTTGGATCGCAGAGAGAAATTATAAAATCGGGCAGCATGTACAGGAGATCATATCCCAAATAGAAAAGACTTTTACGGAAATTTCGACAGTTCGAGGTACGGTCTATGACAGAAATTTTAAGCAGATTGCTGTTACAATGGAAAGAGTTTCTGTGTATGCCAGGACTCGCGAAATTGACTCAATTCAAGAGACCATAAAGAGGCTTGGTATGATACTCCCTCTCGACGACTCACGGTTAAAGGTGGCTTTTGAGAGCGGCGCCACCAGAGTCTGGGTCGCTCAGGGGATCAGCCAGGAGGAAGAGGTCGTACTGAAAAAAGAGGATATTCCGGGAGTCTATTTTCAGCGAGGTGAGAGGAGATATTACCCGAATGGCTCCAAGGCAGCACATCTCATTGGTTATGTGAAGGAGAGTATCGGGCTTTCAGGGGTTGAATACTACTATGACAGGCTTTTAGCCAGCAGGAAGGAGGACCAACCTCTCACTATAGGACAGGACCTGGTGTTGACAGTTGATCTGAAGATTCAAGCAATCCTGGAAGAGGTGGTGAAGGAGATCAAAAACCAGGAGGATGCCACGCGTGTAGCAGCTTATGTGATGGAGAGTCGCACCGGTGAAGTCGTCGCCGGAGCCCAGTTGCCGAGTTTTGATCCGAATACTTTTACCGCATATTCCAAAAAGGTTCTGGGAAATAGTTTTCTGATACCAATGGTGATCCCTGATTCCTTTCGCGTGTTTTTACAAAATGCTGCAATGTTGTACGCAAATACTACCTCTAATACGGGTATCACCTCCTGGAGCCTGACTCCATCAAGGGTCAATCTTGGAGGTCAGCTGCGTTTGTGGGAATTTCTTGGTTTGAATGAATCCCTGGCAGAAGATTTCAGCCCCAGTGAAGTCCATGTTGAAGTAACAGAAGCAAGGGCGGCTTCAGAATATGATGATCCTGAGTTGGCAAGTGGTCTGGCACCGGAATCTGTCTCTCCTTTGAATTTATTGACGGCATTTTCGGTACTATTGAACGGTGGACATGCCATCAAGCCTTTTCTCGTGACAAAAATCACTGATATCGAATCTGGGATGACAATTTCTCTCAAAGAGACGACAGCTGAAGGCTCTCAAAACAAGCAAATGGATCGAGGAACTGTTGACGAAATAGGTAGGCTTTTTCGAAGTCAATCTGCTGAGGGACCAGGGCGATCGTTTTTGCTGAGGGACCGGGTCTCGGTATTGGCAAGCCCAGGCTCTCAACTAAAGATCAACGATATGACAGTAGTTTCGATACCGGCGGAGGGTGTTGATTTGGCTATGTTGGTTGTAGTAGAACGTAATCCACGTAGCCCTGAGTACAAAAGGGCAGAGAACAAGAGACGCCCTTTTGAACAGATTGTTGGAGAGAAAGTTGGACGTATCTCTATCCTGCAGCAAGTTGCGAAATCTGTTTCAGATTATGTCGAGCCGGACGCTGTTGATGATGAAAACTATCTCTTTGAACGTATAACCCGTTTGAGTGGGAACGAAACTGCCGGTCACAAGGATGAATGGAAAACGGCAGTGATGCTCATGCCTGATCTAAAAGGCTTGAGTCTCAGAAAAAGTTTGCGTTTACTTCAGGGAGTAAAGATAAAAATCAATATTCAGGGAACCGGACGGGTGGTGTCTCAAAAACCTGCACCGGAGATATCGCTGCTGAATGTTGACGAATGTTTTCTTATTCTTGAAAAGGATGAAGATATGAAACTTGAAAAAATGTCGAAAACTGCACGAGAGACGAATGAAGCCATGTGAGTGGCATTTTTGATCTGTTTATTCAGGAAAAGAGCACCTTTTTTGATAAACATAAAGTAACGAGAGGTCGTCGCATGATGGCATGTGCACCTCCTGGGTACCAGGCGCACCTTTTTGGAAAATTGTTTCAATACACATATTCTAAGAGAATAAGTAGAAAAAAACATGGCACCCCAATTAGCTTCAAAATCGATACTATCTCTTCTTAAAGGAGTAAACTGCCGCAAACTTTATGGTGACGGGGAGCAGTACCACGAACTTCAAGTTCTTGCAGTGACCTCTGATTCCAGAGAGGTGAAGCCAGGCTTTCTTTTTGTGGCTTTGCGTGGTGTCGGTCACGATGGACATGATTTTATTGAAGATGCCATTGCCAAAGGATGTGTGGCAGTTGTCTTTGAAAACGGTGTTTTAAGCAAAGAACGGATTGGGGCTGCCGTAAAACGCTCAACCCTGATTGCGGTTGAAAACTGTCACATTGCTTATGCGCTGGTGGTGACTAATTACTACGACCGACCGGCGGAGAATCTCAAGTTGATAGGAGTAACGGGGACCAACGGAAAGACTACTGTTACTTATCTGCTCGAGCATGTACTGCTAGAGTCTGGGCTGTGCGTCGGAGTCATCGGGACTATCAATAATCGTTATACCGGAAGAGACGGTAATCAAATAATTCTTTCGACTCATTTGACTACACCTGAAGCCCATCTTTTACAGGAAGTGCTGCGAGAGATGGTCGATGCAGGTGTGAGTCACGTAATTATGGAAGTATCATCCCATGCACTTGCTCAGGCACGGGTTGGAGGTGTGCTGTTTGATGTGGTGGCTATGACCAATCTTTCACGGGATCATCTCGACTATCATCAAACAATGGCAGAGTATTTTAAGGCCAAAGTCGTGCTGTTTGAAGATCATGTGCACGATCACTCGATTGCAGTTTTGCCAGTGTGTATTAATGAAAATGATAGAAGGGAGTGGCTTGTTACCCTTCGTAAACGTTGTCAGAAAACCTGTGAGCAAATAATTAGCTGGGGGGAGGCGGAAGGGGCAGACGTCAGGCTAGCCGGATTCTCTCTGTCGCTTTGTCAAACAGAATTGGCCGTGTATGTACCTGACGGAGTGTACAAGTTTTCTACGCCTCTCGTTGGTCGCTTTAACATCGACAACGTATTAACGGTGTTTGCCTTGTCAATAGCTCTGAGGGTGGGGGCAAATGCCATTGTCAAGGCTCTCAGTACTGCGAAGGGGGCACCGGGCAGGGTAGAAAGAGTGCAGGCAAAAGGGGGCAATACTGATAGGAAATCGGCTGTCTTCGTTGACTACGCCCACACCCCTGACGCCCTTGAGAAAGTATTGGAAACTGTGAATGCTCTCCCTCACGGCAATCTGTATTGTGTCTTTGGCTGTGGAGGGGACAGAGACAAAGGTAAACGCCCCCTTATGGGGAGAATAGCTTCCCGGCTAAGCGATGTCGTTATAGTAACAGATGACAATCCAAGAACGGAAAATTCGGAACAGATAATTCAGGAAATTCTGTCTGGGCTGGATAATGGCCAGATAGAGGAAAAAAACAGGGAATGGCTGTTGAGTAGCAAAAGGGAAGGGCGCGGTTATGTCGTGATACAAAGCAGGCGACAGGCGATCGAATCGGCAATTGAAGCGGCTGGCATAGAAGATATTGTTGTTATTGCAGGTAAAGGGCACGAGCCGTATCAAATAACGAGTAAAGGCAAAAGATTTTTTGATGATCGTTTGATTGCTGAAAATACACAATTACGCTGGACTCAAAAACAGGTCGAGACGGCTGTCGGCGGTGTTGTGCCTTCGGCAATAGAGTCTTGCGAGATGTTAGGTAAGGTGGTAACCGATAGCCGTGTTAAAGGCAGGAAAAATATTCTCGTGGCTCTCAAGGGGGAAAGCCATGATGCCCATGATTTTGCTGAACAAGCGGTCGAGAATGGGGCGACATGCCTGGTTGTAGAGCGGAAAATTGCTGATATTTCGGCTGAAAATGCCTCTCAGGTGGTGGTGAAAGATACCCAGAAGGCTCTTGGTGATCTGGCAGCTTACAGAAGACAAAAATTCAAAAAGCTGAGAGATCAAAAGATAATTGGTATAACCGGAAGCTGCGGAAAGACAACAGTGAAAGAAATGGTTGCGGCCATTCTGGAGCGTGTGTGGCCAGCAGGCACAGACTATCCTGAAAACTGTGTGTTGAAGACCCAGGGAAACTTTAACAATCTTATTGGACTGCCCCTGTCCCTGCTACCCCTTGAGTTACACCACAAGGCGGCTGTGCTTGAGATGGGCATGAATCAACCTGGGGAGTTACGGAAGTTGGCAGAGATTGCTGACCCGGATATCAGCTGCATTGTCAATATCCATGGGGCTCACCTTGAAGGACTGGGCTCTATTGAGGGAGTCGCAAAAGCTAAAGAGGAGTTGTTTGCTGCTACAAAAGCAACAGGGATACTGGTTGTTAATCTCGATGACCCTAGAGTACGAGCTTTGTCAGCTGCGTATTCTCAGGAAAAAATAACCTTTGCCGTCTCCAGTGAGTCAGCAAAGGAGCGAGCTGATATCTGGGCCTCTGATATACATTGCAAAGTAGAGGGCGTTATCACCTTTACCCTCCATCACAAGAGGGAAAATGTGAAAATACATCTTTATACAGCGGGTCAGCATAACGTGTCTAATGGCCTGGCTGCTGCGGCTATCAGTTTGGCAGCAGGAGCAGACTTTGAACAGGTACGTTCGGGGTTGGCTGATTTCCGTCCACCGGATAAGCGTATGCAAATGGTACGAGGCACAACCGGCTATGCAATTCTCAATGATACCTATAATGCTAATCCAGCTTCAATGGCAGCGGGTCTGAAAACATTGAAGCAGATGTCAAAAAAAAGATCGATTGCTCTTATAGGAGCCATGCTTGAACTTGGAAGTATTTCGTCCCAGGCACACTATGAAATTGGTCGTCTGGTGGGTGAGTTGCAAATTGATTTTGTGGGAATTGTTGGTGAATTCAAAGAAGATGTGCTGAGAGGGGCTATCGAAAACGGTTGTGAAGAAGGAAAGATCGAGGTCTTTAAGGATAAAGAGGCCCTGGTTCTTTGGATGCAGGCCCTGGCTGGCAGAATTGACCTGGGAACAGGTGACCTTGTTTTGGTGAAAGCTTCCCGGGGCTTACAGTTTGAAACCATCATTGAAGACCTCGTTGAGCAAAGCAGGGACAGCGCGATAACCGCTCCCTATACGAAAGAACCTGACACCGGTAAACGGTAAGTAAGTACTTATAGCCATATGCTATAAATCGAATCCGTATCTTCTCGGAGTCTGCGCTTACCTGTTTTTTATGACAGCTTTTACGGAGTAAGGTACTAAACTTTTAGCCTGTAAGTGCAAAAACAGATTATGCTGTATCATTTTCTTTACCCTTTTCATACAAGTGTCTCTGCTCTTAATGTATTCAGGTACATCACATTCAGGTCAATCGGTGCAGCAGTTACGGCTTTTTTACTGGTTGTGATTCTGGGTCCGCTATTCATACGGACCATGCAGCGTTTTCAGATTGGCCAGGTTGTTCGTGATGACGGTCCCGAGAGTCATCTCAGCAAGCAAGGGATTCCTACCATGGGCGGATTGCTGATTCTTTCAGCGATAGCCGTCGGGACATTGCTCTGGGGGCGTCTAGATAATGCTCTGGTATGGCTTTGCCTCTTTATTACTTTATTCTATGGTTGCATTGGGTCTCTGGATGACCTGAAGAAGATCCGGAAGAAAAATTCTAAAGGCTTAAGTGCAAGAGGTAAACTGGGATTACAGCTTCTGGGTGCGGGGGTCGTCGGTATTGCCATCTATTTAATGCCGGGGTTTGATGGGCATCTGAGTTTGCCATTTTTGAAAAACTTTCGCCCTGACCTGGGTTGGTTCTATGTCGTCTTTGCTATCATCGTCATTATAGGGTCTTCCAATGCAGTTAATCTAACTGATGGCCTCGATGGTCTGGCAGCCGGTCCAACGATTGTGACAGCGGCCATCTATCTGGTTTTCTCCTATCTGGCAGGGCATGTTGTTCTTGCCGAATACCTCCAGCTACCATATGTCGCCGGAAGTGGCGAATTGGCAATTTTTTGCGGCACGCTTGTCGGAGCCTGTCTTGGTTTTCTCTGGTTTAACGCCTATCCTGCCCAGATGTTCATGGGTGATGTCGGTTCCCTTGCTCTGGGAGGAGCGATTGGCGCAATTGCAATTATTATTAAGCAGGAATTTCTGCTAGCTATAGTTGGTGGTGTTTTTGTTATGGAAGCCTTGTCGGTAATCATGCAGGTCGGATATTTTAAAATGACAAAGGGTAAGCGGATCTTTTTAATGGCTCCTTTTCATCACCATTTTGAAAAAAAAGGCTGGCATGAATCAAAGGTTGTAGTCAGGTTTTGGATTGTTTCAGTAATATTGGGGCTTTTTGCCTTGGCTACCCTGAAGCTGAGATAATGAACATGCAAACTCTCATATGCCCTGGCACGAAAGTCGCTGTTATGGGATTAGGTGTTTCTGGTCGAGCTGCTGTGCGATATGCCCTGGCCCGTGGAGCAGAGGTTGCCGTATCGGATCTCCGTTCTGAAAAACAACTATTGGTGGAAGAACAAGATCTACTGGCAGCAGGGACGGTTGAAATAGAATCTGGCGGACACAGTTTTTCCTTTCTATGTAAAGCTGACCTGTTGATTGTCAGCCCAGGGATTGACCTCAATACGCCTCTTTTCAGCAGGCTTCTGGAAATCGGGGTCAGGGTTGTCGGAGAACTGGCTTTCGCAGCTGAAGAACTAAAAGTTCCCTGTATTGCCGTCACCGGCACCAATGGAAAAACAACGGTGACAACATTGATAGGGGAGCTGCTTCGGGCAGCGGGCAAACGCGTTTTTGTCGGCGGAAATATAGGGACATCTTTTTTTAACTATTTGACAAAACCCGACGGAATCGAATGTGTTGTACTTGAAGTATCAAGTTTTCAGCTGGAAAGTGCGGGGGATTTTGCACCGGATGTTGCCGTTCTGTTAAATATTACTCCTGATCACCTGGACAGGCACAGAACCTTGAGTGAATATACAAAGGCAAAATTGAAACTTTTTGAGCATCAGGGTGCAGGTAACACGGCGATCCTTTGTGCTGAAGATCAGACTTGTAGGAAAATTGCAGGTGACATTCCTGCAAAGGTGCAGATGTTCGGTCAGGATTACGATTGCAATGCTGTACTCTCTGCTGCAGACTCAACGGTTCAAATCTCCCCGGAAGAGATCTATTCCCTGAAAGGAACAGCATTCGACAGTGCTGTCGGGGTTCTTAACAGTGCGGCGGCTATACTGGCAGTAAAATGCCTCGGTTGCGGGCCGAATGAGATCAGCAAAGGGTTGAATACTTTTCCCCAGCTGAATCACCGTCTGCAGTATGTGAAAGAGGTTGAGGGTGTGCAGTATTACAATGATTCAAAGGCTACAAATACAGGAGCTGTAATCAGTGCACTGGGGCAATTTGAGTGTAGAGTTACTCTTATCGCAGGGGGGCGTGATAAGGGAGATGATTATCGTCTTCTGAGAAAGAGCGTCTCTGAGTATGTACGTCGGCTCATTGTTATCGGGGAGGCTGCATCTCTTCTCGCAGAAGCCCTATCGGATGTTGTTGAAATTGTATTTGCAGAGTCTATGAAAGACGCAGTCCGCATTGCTAGCGCATTAGCTATCCCTGGGGAGATCGTCCTCTTATCTCCTGCATGTGCAAGCTTTGATATGTTTACAAGTTATGGTCACAGGGGCAATGAATTTGTAAAAGAAGTGCAGCGAATTACCGAGGCCTCAACGGCACAGACGGAGTAGAGAGTTTGGGGAAAACTGATACAAACATTATTCGGATTCTTGTAACCGGCGGTGGTACGGGCGGTCACCTCTTCCCTGCTGTGGCGACGGCCCAGGAGTTCAAGAGGCGCATGCCGGAGACAGAAGTACTCTTCGTCGGCACGAGAAGAAAGGTTGATACCAGTTCTTTAGCTGTCTATGGTTTTGCAAGTAAAAGTATCAGCTGTTACGGCTTGAAAGGCAAAAAACTATTGGAATTGATGAAGGCGCTGGCTGTGCTACCCTGGTCATGTTTCCAGGCCTTAGTGATAATGCGGAGCTTCAGACCACATATTGTTTTTGGAGTAGGGGGGTATGTTACTGGCCCAGTTGTAGCGACTGCAAAACTTTTGGGTATCACAACTGTTATTCATGAGCAAAATTCTGTGCCCGGTCTGGCGAACAGAAAGTTGGGAAGGATTGTAGACAGGGTTTGCCTGTCGCTTCCGGAAAGCGGCGAACTCTTTCCGATTAGTAAAATAGTGTATACCGGCAATCCGGTTAGAAGTACAATTCTGGAATTGACAAGGTCATCTAAGAAAGAACGAAATTTAAAAAAGACAGTCCTGGTGCTGGGCGGCAGTCAGGGCGCGCAGGCTGTTAACAGATTGGTAGTACGTGCCTTAGAAACCTTTTCAGAACAACAACTGTCTCTGATGAGAGTTGTACATCAGACTGGTGCTAAGGATTTAGAGGCTGTTCAGGATCTGTACCAGAATATTGGCGTTGAAGTTGATGTGCGGTCTTTCATAACCGAAATGCACAAGGTATACGAAGATACCGATCTGGTGGTTTCCAGGGCAGGGGCAACGACACTCTCAGAGTTGGCGGTTCTTGGTAAGCCAGTGGTTCTCATTCCTTTTCCGTTTGCTGCCGACAATCACCAGGAAAAAAACGCAAACTACTACGCTGCGGCTGGTGGAGCGATTTTGTTTAAGGAAAATGAACTGACCGGGGAGAAACTAGCAGAAACTATATGGTCCCTACTTGAAGATAACAAGAGGAGACAGGAAATGGCTGATTCTATGAAAGAACGATCTTTTCCGGATGCAGCTGGAAAGATCGTTGAGTGCTGCCTTGACGCAATAAAGAGGTCGTCATCGATGAAGTCTCTTAATAAAAAATGAAGGAATGTATGCCACTTATAATATGGCTGGAAAACAATAATGTATAGAAAAACGAAACGCATTCACTTTGTTGGTATCGGTGGAATAGGAATGAGTGGTATCGCTGAGTTATTGCTTAACCTTGGCTATGCTGTCTCCGGTTCTGACCTGAATAGTTCGGCAATGACCAGGAACCTGAGCAACCTGGGAGGTACAATTTACAAAGGACATAAAGCAGAGTGGGCGGAAGGGGCAGACGTAGTTGTGACCTCCTCGGCAATCTCTAGATCCAATCCGGAAGTTGTACGTGCAGAGGAAAAAAATATTCCTGTGATAATGAGAGCTGAGATGCTTGCTGAGCTGATGCGATTAAAAAAATTTGGAATCGCTATTGCAGGAAGTCACGGAAAGACTTCTACCACATCATTGGTGAGTTGGATGCTCGCCAAGGCAAAACTCGATCCGACCATTGTCATCGGTGGAAAAGTAGACGCCCTTGGCGGCAATGCAAAACTTGGAGAAGGTGAATTTCTGGTAGCAGAGGCCGACGAGAGTGACGGATCGTTTTTGAAATTATCACCGGTAATTGAGGTTGTTACTAATATTGACCTTGAACATCTCGATTACTATCGGGATATTAATCATATAAAGGCAACTTTTCTTGAGTTTATAGATAAAATTCCTTTCTACGGAGCTGCAATAGTATGTCTCGACGATGAAAATATTGCAGATATATTGCCGTCCATCAGGAAAAGGGTCATCACCTATGGAATGACCCCTCAGGCGGATGTTTATGGTGAGGCTGTCCGTGGACAGGATGGGAGGATGCAATTTACGGTAAAGACGGTAAAAGGAGAACTCGGCAGTCTGAACATAGCTCCTCCTGGTATGCATAATGTCTACAATGCCCTGGCTGCTGTGTGCGTTGGCCTGGAACTGGAACTCTCGTTTGAGGAGATTCGCGCCGGCCTGGATAGCTTTGCTGGTGTAGATCGACGAATGCAGAAAAAGGGAGAGATCGACGGAATTATGGTGGTGGATGATTATGGGCACCACCCCACTGAAATTCGAGCTACACTTTCTGCCATTAAAGATGCCTGGCCTGAGAGACGGTTGGTGGTTCTTTTTCAACCCCACAGATACTCGCGGACAAAGGCTTTATACAAGGAGTTCCAGACGTGCTTTCACCGGGCAGATTATTTAATTTTGACCGATATTTATGCTGCAAGTGAGGATCCCATTCCCGGAGTGAGTGGAGAGAGTTTGCTGGAATCAACGCGAAGGCATGGTCAGAAGCAGACCTTATATATACCGGAATTGACCGCAATGGCTGAAGAGCTGCTGCCAAAACTTGAACAAAACGACCTGGTTCTGACCTTGGGGGCGGGGAATATAGTAACAGTGGGAGAAGCACTCCTTACGCTGCTGGAGCAGAAAAAAGAGGCGGGGCAGTGAACAAGCGCCAAAAGGAAGAACTTGTGTCAATTCTGAGAGGACCGATCCAATGGGACGGTTCTATGAAGAAGTACACCTCTTTCTCGGCTGGGGGAATCGCAGAAGCTGTAGTAAAGGTTGAAACCCTGGAAGAACTGCAACAATTGCTTTGTTTTTTTATAAAAGAAGCGATGAGCTGGAGGGTTGTTGGAAAAGGGACCAATACTTTGGTTCGTGACCAAGGGTTTGCTGGAGTTATTATCCTGCTTGCAGGTGACTTTAAGGCGATTAGAGAAAATGATCCCACAACGAAAGACGCTGTGCTGCTGCAGGTTGGTTGTGGCTGCGGCTTTGGCTCTCTTGGGTGCTATTGTATTGAGAACGGGATTTCTGGTATGGAATTTACCACGGGTATTCCCGGTAGCCTCGGCGGAGCTGTGATGATGAATGCCGGTGCCTGGGGGAAGGATATGGCTTCTGTTTTACAGAAGGTATCGCTTCTGACCTGCGATGGACTTGAGCAGCTGGAACTGGATGAACTCAATTTTGTCTACCGCGGCTGGCCAGGTTATGAGAGGTATAAAGACAGGGCTGTAATAGTCGAAGCAGAAGTTGAACTGAAAAGGGGAGAGCCTTTCAGTATAAAGGCTGAGTGTCAAAGGCTTCTGGACAAAAGGAGATTGAAACAGCCTCTACATTTTGCTCATGCAGGTTCGTTTTTTAAGAATCCCCCAGGGGACAGTGCGGGCCGGTTGATTGACGCAAGTGGACTTAAGGGGTTGACCGTGGGGGGGGCAATGGTGTCTGAGCAGCATGCAAACTTCCTTGTCAACACTGGACAAGCAACAGCGAAGGATATCCTGGGTCTTATGAAGATGGTGCAGGAAAAGGTGGTTAGAGACAGCGGAATTGATCTGGTACCCGAGATACACATTATTTGAGAAGCGATGCGATTACCTTTAGTAATTCAAATATTCTCACGGGTTTTGGGGAAAAAGAAACAGGCGAATGGCTATCTCTATTCAAATCTTCGTTCCTGTCCTCTGCCTGGAGAAAAAATCCAAATCCCGGGACAAAATAAGGGCTTAGGTAAGATTCGGCAGTGGATTTTCAGCAGCAAAAGAAGAAAGAGAACCCATGGATACCCTCGTCAATCCTCCAGTAAAAGCATGCTGCAAATGATAGCCGTTGGAGGAGGGCTGAGTACGATTTTGTTGCTGGCACTGTATTTTGTAGCTGGCTCATTTATCAATGGGAAGCTGGAATCTATGACGTTTTTCAATATCACTGAAGTTACTGTTTCTGGAAACGTCATGATTTCGGATGAAAGGGTGAGGCATGCGACGGACCTCCTCCTTCATCGCACGAGTCTTTTAGATTTCAGCACATCGCAAGCCAAGGAAAAACTGAAGGAACTTCCCTGGATACGTAAAGCGGTAGTGAAAAAAAATTGGCCTTCAATGATTGAAATAACCGTTACTGAAAACGTGCCGGCGGCCATGATGCTCAAAAATGACTTTGAGGGCCCACATTTATATTATATAGACAGAAAAGGACACCCTTTCA
This sequence comes from Desulfocapsaceae bacterium, assembly GCA_033852035.1. Classification (GTDB taxonomy): domain Bacteria; phylum Desulfobacterota; class Desulfobulbia; order Desulfobulbales; family Desulfocapsaceae; genus Desulforhopalus_A. The sequence goes on from JAWSVG010000064.1 coordinate 31,323, forward strand.
TGAAGGTCGATCCAGGTGGCGACCTTGACTATCCTGTTGTGACAGGTCTCTCAGGGGTCGCTGACAAAAAAGTTCGGGATACTGCTCTCGGTGAGGTTCTGACATTCCTTAAATCAGTACGCGCCAATAATTTTCATTTGCCTTCCCAATCCGTCTCGGAGATTCATGTGGAGCCGGATGGGGAAATGGTTGTGTATCTGGTTGATTACACATTTCCTATTTTTTTTGGAAATGGTAACACTAGAAAGAAGTATTCCAGGTTAGTTTACGTGCTCAGAGATTTATACAAGAAGAAAAAAGGGCAGGAGCTGATATCTAAAGTTGAATTTATTCAGATGAAATATTTGGATGACAATGTGCTTGTTGCACAGAGTGGATCGGGTTGATAGAAAATGGATGATAAAAATAAACTGGCAGATACGAAAGATCCCACCAATGAAATAACCGTGAGCACCCCGGAAGATGACGTCCTGGAATACCACGATGTTGGTGAGCTGGTCGTTGGCCTTGATATTGGCACAACAAAGATATGTTGTGTTATCGGTGAGATGCTTGAGAACCGGCTCGAGGTGATCGGCGTTGGATCAGCACCTTCCCAGGGGTTGAAAAAAGGTGTGGTTGTCAATATTGAGAGTACAGTTGACTCGATTCGTCAGGCTGTGACGCAGGCAGAGGAATCAGCCGGCTGCGATCTGGGCTCGGCATATGTGTACGTGGGAATTGCTGGTAACCATATCAAAGGATTCAATAGTCCTGGTATCTTGGCCATAAACAATCGTGAAATCAAACAGGCTGATATTGATGCCGTTATCGATGCTGCAAGGACAGTGAAGACCTCCGAAAATCAGCGTATAATTCATGTACTGCCACAGGAATACATGGTGGATGACCACACAGGTATTCAAAATCCGGTCGGTATGACGGGTGTACGACTGGTGACAAATGTGCATATAGTTACTGCGGACATCGGGGCGGTCCATAACGTTGTGACCTGCTGTAACAAAGCAGGCCTGGAGGTTGCGGAACTGGTTCTAGAATCTATTGCCTCGGCAAATGCTGTACTGAGTAAAGATGAAATGGAACTTGGTGTGGCCCTTATTGATATAGGCGGAGGAACAACGGATCTGGCCGTTTTTTGTGATGGCACTATTCGTCATACTTTTGAAATCGGGCTTGGTGGACATAATCTTACCAACGATCTCTCGGTTGGTTTGCGAACCCCGCTTCAGGAAGCGGAGCGCTTGAAGGAAGATTTTGGCGGGGCAATTTCTTCAGTGATCAAACCTAATCTTGTTGTTGATGTTCCAACAGTTGGAGACCGGGAGCCAAGAAAGGTCACCCAGAAAGTCCTGGTGGATATTCTGGAAGCTCGGGTTATTGAAATTCTCGAAATGATGAACCGTGAGCTTTTAACTTCAGATCAAAAAAGCAAAATAAATGGTGGAATAGTTATTACAGGTGGCACGGCCTTGCTTGCAAATCTAGTTGATTTGGCTGAGCAGATTTTTGACTTGCCGGTTCGCCTAGGTTATCCAGCTGGGATGACAGGAAAAGTTGAGGATCTGTATAATCCTCGATGTACAACAGCTGTTGGTTTAATGATGCATGGAAGAAACAAACAGACAGAAATTTCCAGGCAGGACACTACAGTTATGAGTCGAATTACAGAGTGGGTTAAAAAAATCATGTAATTTGTGATTATTTTACTGAGTGCTATTCACAGAAGTGACAGAATATTGTATTCATAATGGATAATATTTTAAAGATTGAACTGCTGGAAGTTCTTGAAATTTATTAGGGGGTTAGACATGCCGTTTAGGATGGCCGAATCAGAGGGTGTCGCAGTTGTAAAAGTTATCGGCGTTGGTGGTGGAGGCGGTAATGCTATTAACACAATGGTAACCAATAAGCTCAAGGGAGTAGGGTTTGTTGCCGCTAATACTGACAAGCAGTCATTGAACCAGTCAAAGGCTGATATTTGCCTCCAGCTCGGTCCTAATATTACCAAAGGGCTTGGTGCGGGAGCAGATCCTGATACTGGTGAAATGTCTGCAATGGAATCCCTTGAAGAAGTTAAGGAAGCACTTAAGGGCAGTGATATGGTGTTTGTTACTGCCGGATTAGGCGGAGGAACCGGTACTGGCGCAGCTCCCGTAGTTGCGAAGGCGAGCCGGGAGTTGGGTGCGCTCACTGTTGCTGTTGTTACAAAACCGTTTAGTTTTGAGGGCAAACTTCGAGCACGAAACGCAGACGAAGGTTGGGATGAGTTGCAGAAATACGCTGATACCATTATCACCGTTCCTAATGACCGACTTCTCTCGATCATGCAGAAAAACAGCAAGCTTTCTGATATGCTGGCTATGGCTGATGAAGTACTTCTTCAGGCTGTCAAAGGCATAACGGACCTGATAAATGTACCGGGACTTATTAACGCGGATTTTGCTGATCTTCGCACGGTGATGAAGGAAGTTGGCCCTGCAGTTATGGGCTCAGGGGTTGCGGTTGGAGAAGGGCGTGCTGCTGAAGCTGCCCGGAAAGCCATTGATAACCAGCTACTTGAAGATTTCGGCATTGACGGAGCCCGTGGGTTACTAATAAATATCTCCGCCTCTGAAGAGAGTTTTACCATGTCTGAGTTTATGGAAGCGTCTGCTCTTATTCAGGAGAAGGTGGACGATGATGCGAAAGTTGTCATCGGGGCTCTCTATGACGATGCTCTGGGTGAGGAACTGCATGTTACTGTGATTGCAACTGGCGTGGGTGGGATGATCGACAATCAGGATACTATAAATCCGGTTGAAGAGCATATGAAGAAACCGCCGGTTAAAAAAGAAACAGAGAGGGTTATGAAGGGTGCTCCAGCTGCGCCAAATCGACACCCAAAGGTCAGCCGATTGCCGAGTTCAAATTTTGAAGCGTTCGATAACCTCGGCTCTTCAAACCCGCCTGATGGCAAATCAGAGAGTCTTCTTAACTGGAACGACGATTACCTTGAGACTCCCACGTACTTGCGAAAGAAGGCAAATTAGCACACCACGCTTTCAGTAATGAACGGCTCCTGATTGTTACCTCCAGTCTATTTGAAAGCTTGCCTGGAGGTAACTTATCGTAAGATGTTTTAGAATACTGGAGTAAGAAGAATGGTAACTCAGGCACAGAACGATCCTGTGCGCGATTTAGCACGAAAAGAGAAAGTCGATGCCGGTCTTCAACCTTTCATTCTTGTAAAATACTTCTCTTTTTCAAGCCTTGCTGTCATTCTTGTTTTTACCCTGTTCCTCTCTTGGTTCATTTCCAATAACGCCAGAAAAGTCATGCTTGAGCAGAACGAAGAATACTCGCTCCTGCTCGCTGAAAATATTAATCAGCAGGTGTTTAGACGTTTCGTTCTGCCTGCGGTTATACGCTTTGGTGGTATTGCCCTGCGGAACCCAGAACAGTTTGACCTGCTTGACGGTATAGTAAAGGGCGTTACCCAAGGTCTTAAAATTGACTCTGTGACTATTTATGACTCAAGCATGAATATCATCTCCTACTCGACCATTTCGGAGCTGGTTGGCAAGGAAGGTGTCGGCGCTGAAGAGTACAAGGCTGCGCTGGAGGGGACACCGAATTCCCGCTTAACCTATAGCGGCTCTATCTTTAGTCTGATGCATCTCTTCACAGATATTGAGTGCGAACTACTGACGTTTATCCCTTTCCGTCAGGTACGCTCTGATGGCGAAAATGGCGATCTCATAATGGGCGTTATTGAGATTCAGAAGGATTTGTCGAAAAACTATACAAATATTATCAAGCTCCAGGGACGTATTATTGTTGTCTCCAGCGTAGTCATGGCGATTCTTTTTCTTGTACTGCGCTCGATTGTGTCCCGGGCTGGCATTATCCTTGAGCGACGAGCTGTTGAGCGTTTAAAACTTGAGGAAAAACTTAATCAGGCAGAGAGGCTTGCACACCTGGGTACAATGGTCGCAACTGTTAGTCACGAGATTAAAAGTCCACTTGGGATTGTTCGAAGTACAGCAGAAATACTTGAAAAACGTATTGAGAAGCTCGCTCCCGGAAATGAGCATCTGGCCAAAATTGTTGTTGATGAAACCATCCGCCTCAACAATATCGTTGTTGAATTTCTTGATTTTGCTAGACCGCGGGAGCTGCAGTTCAAATTATGCACTGTCAATAACAGTGTGCGGAAAGTTCTTGAATTCCTCTCTTTTGAGCTCAAAAAACATCAGATCGAACTTGTTACTGATCTCGCACCAAATCTACCAAAGATCTACCTTGATGAGGCTCTTTTTTACAGAGCACTACTCAATATCACGATGAATGGACTCCAGGCCATGGAGGGTGGAGGTCTATTACTGGTCACCACACGAAAGACTGAAGGTAACTGTACTGAACTCATCATACAAGATAATGGGATTGGGATGGCTGAAGAAAAGGCGGAACAGATTTTCCTTCCATTTTTTACTGACAAACATAAAGGTACCGGACTTGGTCTGGCGATAACAAAAAATATCGTCGAAAGCCACAATGCACAAATTTCAGTTAAGAGCGAAGAAGGAAATGGGACCACGTTTACAATCATCCTCCCTCCGGCCAGATGAAACTATCAGGCTGAAAGTTAACAATCTGTGCTTTCTTGACAAGGGGCCCTTCTCCTTCAGTATTACCGCGGGGGAATGCCTTGGGCTGAGTGGGCAGTCTGGAGTTGGCAAGAGCCTGTTGCTGAAAGCGCTGACGGATCTTATCTCCTTTCGAGGTACAGTAACACTTGATGGTGTAAGCATCTCATCCTATCCGGCTCCGGAGTGGCGTTCAAAGGTAACTATGGTTGCAGCAGAATCGTTTTGGTGGTATGACCGTGTTCACGAACACTTTAGCCGGCAAAAGGGCTCAACTCTCTTTGCAAACCACTTGTCCGATCTCGGTTTCTCAACAGACGTTCTTAATTGGAAAATCAGCCGAATGTCTACCGGAGAACGACAAAGGCTAGCATTGTTGCGCTCCCTTGTGAACACTCCTCAGGTCCTGTTGCTCGACGAACCTACATCCAATCTTGACAGTCATAATACGGAACTTGTAGAAAAGTTTGTTTGCGATTACAGAGCTGCTCATAGAACGACAATGATCTGGGTGAGCCATGATGAGGCGCAGCTGCAGAGGGTTGCTGTCAGGTTCCTGCAGATGACAAAGGAACGTGTTATCGAAACGACTGGTACAGCAATATCAGAATTTTCAGATTAGTACATTACTCCGTAAGAGCTGTCATAAAAAACAAGAAAATACGGATTCGATTTTATATTATATGGTGCATAATCACCCACAAGGTACTTACTAACCGTTTACCGGTGTTAGAACATGGAGCTAATAAGTTTAAGCAGTGTGGATCTTGCCATTGCAGCATCTCTTTTGGTGATGCTCTCTTTTTTGAGTCTCAGTTTCAGTCTTGGTCTCGAGCGAAAAATACTCCTTCTGGGCATACGTATGACCACTCAACTCCTGCTTATTGGCCTTGTCCTTCGCTTCTTGTTCGCCAGCGGCAGCCTGCTGCTGGTAATACTTATGTCAAGTGTGATGCTGCTGGCAGCCGGACGTGAAGTTGTGGCCAGGCAGAATAGAAAAATTAAAGGGCTGAGCGGCTATCTAATAGGCACTGGCGCCATGTTTGTGTCTTCCTTTTCGCTCACTATCCTTGCTACTTTTGTGATCGTTCGTGTCGACCCCTGGTATACGCCCCAGTACGCGATTCCACTGCTCGGTATGCTGCTTGGCAACACCATGACAGGAATTTCGCTTGCTCTCGACCGAATGACCGATCAGTTGTATACCCAGCGAGGGGTCATTGAACAACGACTTTTACTGGGAGAAACCTGGAAAGAAGCGAGCTGTGATATTCAAAAAGACTGTATGCGGACTGGGATGATCCCAATAATCAACTCTATGGCTGCAGCGGGACTTGTCAGCTTACCAGGAATGATGACGGGACAAATCCTGAGCGGAACGCCACCAATAGAGGCGGTTAAGTATCAGATTCTCATTATGTTTTTGATAGCAGCGGGTACCGGATTCGGTGTCATTAGTGTTATATACATGTCAGGGGCACATCTTTTTGATAAGCGGCATAGGCTTCGGCTGAATAATCTGGCTAGCATTGAAAAATGATCACTGTTGTGAAGGAGAATGTACCCTGATAAAATGACAACAGTCTGTTTATGCTGAGTGTATACAGAGGTGATCTGGTGAGGAAGATAAAGATACTTATAAATTGAGAATACTGAATAGAATAATAAAAAGGTAGGTTTGAAATGGGAGAACAAATTGTAATCGTTGGAGGTGTTGCCGCAGGACCGAAGGCGGCCTGCAGAGTGAAGCGTCTTATGGCTGATGCTGATGTAACCATTATTGATCAGGATAGTCTCATCTCGTATGGTGGTTGTGGAATTCCCTATTATGTTTCCGGCGATGTAGCTGATGAAAAGGAGTTGCGTTCGACCAGCTTCCATATGGTGCGGGATGAGTACTTTTTCGACAAGGCGAAGGGCGTCAAAATCTTGACATCAACAAAAGCACTGCGGGTTAACCGTGACCTGAAAACTGTCCTGGTAGAAGATCTCAAGTCAGGAGAAAAAAAGGAAATCAGTTACGATAAACTCATGCTTGCAACAGGGAGCACTCCTGCTGTACTGCCGATCCCCGGCAGTACAGCAGATGGGGTGTTTACTGTCAGTGACCTACATAAAGCAATTGCCATAAAAGATAGGCTGGCAAAAGGTCTGGTTGGCCGTGCAGTGGTGATCGGGGGAGGTGCCATTGGCATTGAAATGGCAGAAGCACTCACCGATCTCTGGGGGATAGAGACCAGCATCGTAGAGTATGCAGGCCAGCTTCTTGCAAGAATAATCGACTGGCCAATGGCGGCAATTTTACAAAAACAGCTCCGGGATAATAACGTGGATGTCTATCTCGGGGAGGCTGCAGAAGAAATTGTAACAGAAGATGGAAAAGCTGTCGCTGTGAAAACAGGTAAAAGGATTCTGGAGACTGACCTTGTCATTATGGCAGTTGGAGCCAGGCCTCGATCACGTTTGGCAGCAGAAGCAGGACTTTTGGTCTCCGAAAGTGGTGGTATTGTTGTAAACGAGCGAATGCAGACCTCGGATCCTGATATCTATTCAGCAGGAGATTGTGTCGAGATCACTCACCTTGTTTCCGGTAGAAAGTTTGTGGCACCATTTGGCAGCATGGCCAACAAGGAAGGCCGGGTTGCAGCCGATAATATGGCTGGAATACCTTCCACCTTCAAAGGCGGGGTCGGCAGCTTTATTCTCAAGGCCTTTGAACTTGCTGTGGGTTCTGTAGGGCTCAGTCTTGAAGCCGCCAGGGCTGAAGGGTTTGATGCTGATTTTTCTTTGTCAGCTCCATCAGACAGGGCTCATTTTTATCCCGGCCAGGATATCTTATGTCTGCAGATGATATTTGACCGTCGTACAAGAAGAGTGCTCGGCTTCCAGGGAACAGGGCCGGTAAATGATGGTCTGTCCGCAAGGATTGACGCGGCCGCCGTAGCTCTCTCTTCGGGGGCGACTCTTGATGATTTCGGTACCATTGAAATGGCCTATTCTCCACCATTTTCTTCAGCAATTGATCCTATTAATGCAGCAGCCTATGTTGCAGACAATCTCTGCGACGAACGGATGCGGCAGATCAGTATGGAAGATTTTTACGCCTGGATGGATGACTTCTCCATCAGACCGGATTGGGTCGTTCTTGATGTTCGTCACGAGAGTCAGGCTGCACCTTTTGTTGAAAAATTTGGAGAGTCTCTATGGCTCTCTATCCCATACGATCAGGTTCGGGACCGGTATCAGGAATTGCCGGATGATAAAACTATCATCGTATTTTGCAATGCAGGCTCACGATCTTTTGAAATACAGGTGTTTCTTGACTCTGTCGGCATGACAAACAACAGTGTATTGCCGGGGGGATTCAACGTCATACGTCGTATGGGAGCAGACTGGTTGCCGGTTAAGTAGCTGTAAATTTTGTAGATGAATTTTCTGATTCAATGATGAGATGTTCTGTAATGAAAGTATGTGTTACAGTGCCCTTGCGCAGAGAGAGGATACTCGATATAAGGACTTAGAATTTTGCAGGAGACGGTAACGATCAGTAGGAAAGTTGCTCACAGTAGCCCGCCACGAAGCGATTTTAAGGATAATACGCTACAGTACTTAGAAGTATAATTGAGAAGTTTGTTTTCTTAATAAATAAGGAGAGTGTTTATAATGGGAAGTAAATATGTATTAAGCGTAGTAAAATACAGGTGTTACACTACAAATTTCCCCTTTAAGCTGACTTCCCATTAACGTCGTCGCTTTGTTGATGCAGTGATAAATTTCCCGGAAGAATGCAAATTTGTCATCGATACGCTGGCTGAGGTGTATCTCTTTGACAAAGAAGCAAAAGAACAGAGCATGACACCAGACCAACGTCTCCTGTATCATCAGGAAAAAAGTGCAGGGTTAATCAAGTCTTGGTGATGCCATATATTACATGCTCAATCATTGGGAAAATCTGACCACCTTTCTGAGAATCCCAGGGAGCATCCCTTGATAACAATATCTGTTATGCCGACTAGCGGATTATGCCGCGTCGAAAGATAAAAAGTGCACATTCCCCGCTGTTAGGTAGTTGCTGACGCGGCATAATTTCTATGGAATCTTCATACTGGCAATTCCGCCAGACAAAAGGAGAGACCATATGAAAACTGACAGCCTTTTTGCCTCAGGAGATAGAACGTTTCTGGACTTATATGGAACTTATGTCGACTCTTTTCTCACATATCTTCGTGCTAAAGGGTACGCAGAACGGACGCTACGCAAGAAACGATCAATTATCTTAACCTTCGCCCGATGGAATGTGAAAAAGCAGTTCACCGAGGGTGATCTTGACGAATCTCATCTGAACGTATTCTTGGAACGTTCATCTGGAAGAAAAAAAACCTGTATCAATTTCGAGACGTCTGCCCTGCGGCCTTTCCTCAACTATTTAAGAAGAGAAATAGGGATACCGACTCCTCCGTTGGTTACCCGTTCCTCGCCCGCAAAAGATCTCATCGTCATAGACGCAAAAAAACATACATCTTTACCGACGAGGACATAAAACGTCTCATGGCCGAGGCCGCTCTACTTCCATCGACCAAAGGATTACGCGCGCTGACCCATGTGATGCCCTTGCTCAATATGTAAAGCAGCGCCTTAAACTCTGCCCAAATCCTCAAACTGATAGATTTCTCATCTCCGAGCGTTGTACAAGGATGCGCTCTTGTGCAGCCCGTCGCGCATTTGCCAAGGTGTCCCTTCCCTTGCCATAGGTCTACGAAAGGCGCTGACGGGCCAGCGAAGCTGACGCGGCCCAAGGCTGCAGGATTATCGTCATACTTTCGCAACAAGAAAAATGATCCAATGGTATCGGGCCGGATTGGATGTGGAACGTGAGCTTCCAAAACTTTCTACATATCTCGGTCATGTTGATATCAATATGACCTATTGGTATATAGAGGCTGTCCCTGAACTCCTCCAGTACGCCACAGAATACATGAATAAACAGGGAGGTACAAAATGACCAAACCTAATTTCTCCTCCCTTCTTCAGCATTTCTTCACAGATCGGTTACTCGGGCAACTTGGTGCAAGCCCACATACTGTGGCCAGCTATCGGGATACCTTCCGCCTTCTGCTCCGTTATGCAGTAGAACATTTCGGCCGTGCACCGTGTGATCTATACGTGGAAGATCTCGATGTCTGTTTCCTCGGAAAGTTCTTTGAACACCTCGAAGTTAAGAGGGGAAACTCTATCCGAACACGAAACAACCGCCTCTCTGCCTTACAGGCTTTCTTTCGTTATGTGGCCTTCAGTGACCCGGCACTTGCTCTACACTGTCAGCGAGTCCTCGCCATTCCCGCAAAACGTTACACACGCACACCGGTTGACTCATATTCAGCCAGCAACATAGGTCTTCCTGTACGGATATAACCAACCAAACTTGCTTTCAGAAAGCGGTGGAAGGAAATGCCCTTTAACTGACATGTCATTGCGATGGACTGTATGCAGGCGTAGGACTGGCGCCTTCGGCGGACATGCTACCACTAGACATTTTTCGTTTCACCACACCTTTCTTTAGGATGTATTCGCCGTAATTATTGTGGTGTGGTGCGCCTTCATGTTTGATGAAGGTCAGTATATGTTCCAGCTGACGCCTGACTTTCTTGATGACCTCTTTCAGCGTATCATTAGGGTTCTTCCATTTGAGCAGGGCTTCCAGTCTTAGTTCCAGGGTCTTCAACCGCCGCTGAAAAACCAGTTCACTCAACTCATCACGCGCCGCCTGGAGTTTCTCGCCATCTCTGATGATCTGCCGCAGCTTCCGGTAGAATTTCATAATGGAACGGTATTGGGGAAACGCATCAATGAAGGCGCGTATTTTGCGGAATATGTGAGCCATGCAAGTTTGCCGGTCACAGACAATCTTCGTGTAGGCGTGCCAGCCGTCGACGATCAGGATGCTTCCCTCAAATACACTTCTTCGTACTTCACGCTTCGCCAAAGCCGTTCAATGAGTATGTTGTCTAAAAATCGCCCTTTTCCATCCATACTGAGAAGTACATTATTGTCTAGAACTGTTGAGATAAACTCATTACTCGTGTATTGAGCCCCTTGATCGGTGTTAAATATTTCAGGCCTGCCGTAACGTTGGAACGTACTTTCAAGGGTGGACACATAGAAATTGCTGTCCATGGTCACAGAGCCCTCCCAGGACAACACATCACTGCCGTTAAGTAGACAAAACCACCAGGAAGTGGAATATAGGTTATATCAGTACACCAAACCTGATTGGGACAGATGATCTCCATATTACGAAGAAGATAGGGGTACACCCTATGAGCGGGATGCGGCTTGCTCGTATTGGGCTTTGGGGCAATAGACTGCAAACCCATTTTTCGCATCAATCGCTGCACACGTTTACGGTTAATCTTATATCCTTGCCGCCGTAGGCAATCACGCATTTTACGTGTCCCATAGAATGGGTGATTGGTGTATTCACTGTCGATCAGACGCATAAGGGGGAGATTTTCTGCAGACTCTATGTTCAAGTTGGATTGTCGGTAATAGCTCGCCCTCGGCAAATCTATCAATTGACATTGCCTCCCAATGCTCAAAGATTTATGGTCGGGATTGATACAGGAGCGTTTCTCATGGATGCTCATAGCAGGTTTTTCGTGTTTTTTTTAGCCAGTCAACCTCAACCTGTAGTTTACCTATTTGCTGAAATTGATGGTCTCGCTCTAACTCCATCCCTTTGATTGTTGAGTCTTTTTTACTACCAAAGGCTTCAGGTAGTGCTTCAATAGCCTCCTTCTTCCACCGGTTTACCTGGGTAACGTGAATGCCAAATTCAGAAGCAATCTCGTTTGTTGTCTTTTGGCCCTTTATGGCGGCCAAGGCTACCTTAGCTTTGATGGTTTTCGTGTGATTTTTCCGTTTCATGTTTTCCCCTGTTGAGTTGTGTGAATTCTATCTTAGCACACTGTCTCATTTGCAGGGTCCACTATACTATTTGACGACTAAAATTTAGTTTGCAAGCATTGTTTTCCTTGACAATTGCCTTGAATCTGTGTTGGATAGCTACATAAAAGCTATTAAGTGACGATTTTGTACTTACCATGTGGCTGGTACTGAATTGTGCAGAGGTTCTTCTGGTTACAGAGAATCAGCTCAATGAGATGAGATAAAAAGAGCCATCAAATGTTTAACAAGAAGGAGGCTGGGCAGAGTTTTTTCAGAAGATGATTGTCAGAATCAATAGATCTACAAAATTTGAGGATGAATAACGATGACAAGCAATACAATAACCGTAGGGGAAATAATTAATGATATTTCCATTACTCCTTATCAGTATCGTGTCGGAATTCTATGTATTCTTGTCACCTTTCTAGATGGTTTTGATCTGACAGTTATCGGGGTTGCTTTACCTAACATCGCAGAATACCTACATACCTCACCAGGTTCTCTTGGCTTTGCCCTGGCAGTGGGCCAATTCGGGCCTTTGGTCGGGGCGATAATTTTAGGTATGCTTTCCGATCGGTTCGGCAGGAAGTGGATGTTGTTTCTCTCCGCCTTGATATTTGGCACCTTTACCATTTTAACTCCTTTTATCACAACAGTAGAGCAGTTAGGCCTGTATCGTTTTCTGGCAGGAATCGGTTTGGGTGGTGCAATTCCCAATGCACTGGCAATTGCCTCTGAATATGCCCCGAAACGATCTCGAAGCTTCATTGTTTCAACAATGTATGCCGGCATGCCAGCTGGTGCCATGACCGGTGGACTTCTGGCTGCCTATTGTATTCCTCAATTTGGCTGGCAATCTCTCTTTTATATGGGTGGTTTGGCTCCAATCATTTTGAGTGTTTTGATTGCCTTGGCTCTTCCTGAATCATTGGAATTCCTCATTTCGCGTAATCGGAAAAAAGACAAACAACGAGTTCATAACATAATCGCTCGTATTGCTCCAAAAGTCGTAAGCACTGAGAACGTGAAGTTTATAAATACAGAGAAAGTAGTTGCCGGGGCACCTGTTAAACGGCTTTTTACAGAAGGGCGTGCGGTTACGACTCTATTGCTATGGGTGATCTGTAGCGCTGCACTATATATGCTCTGGATACTTAATACCTGGGCCCCAACCCTATTGCGTAACAGTGGAGCAACGGTTCAGCAATATAGCTTCGCTTATTCTTTCCTCTGCTTTGGTGCGGTCATCTCTTCGCTCTTTATTGGAAGGACTATGGATCGCTATAATCCTTTTCGAACTTTGCAAATAGGGTTCGTGGCAGCTGCAGTAAGTCTTGTGGCTTTTGGGTTAGGTGCGAGCAGTGATTCTTTTTTACTGATCGCTATTTTATCTGTTTTTTGTGGCATATGCATAAATGGAAGTCAAACAGGGACACTTGCAGTGGCAACTCTATCTTATCCTGCAGATATACGCGGGACAGCGATTGGCTGGACGTATGCTGTGGCTAAGATTGGCGCGATGTTGGCTCCGCTCATGGGAGGAGTCCTGCTCAGTAAAAATTGGACTGTTAGTCAAATCTGTAGTGTTAATGCCCTTGTTGGAATATTTATAGCGGGGATGCTGCTTGTACTCCAAAGACGTGTTTCAAAAGTAAGCCGGAGAGCAAAAGACAGGCGCGAGGTTGCAATAGAATGTGAGTAAGAAACCTATCTGCTACATGGCGTACATGGCGATTAACAGATGTACGTTATCCGTGAAATCAGGTCTCGATTAAATATCTACCAGAAAGTGAGGACTGTAATGGAAATAAGCCGTGAAATTTATTGGAATGTAGGCCACGGGGTGTGGACCTTACTTCCTATGTATCTTTTGACAATTATATCAATTGTTGTGCTGGTGAGTGCATCCAAGAAACGGCTGCGACTCTATCGAGAGGGTTTGCCTTTAAACCGAACGGATCAGCTAGGTAGACGGATAATAGAAACTCTAAAAAATGTTGTACTGCAGAAGAAGGTCATGCAGGTAAGTGCTTCTGGGGTTTTTCATGGTTTATTTTTTTGGAGTTTTCTTCTCTTGTTGATTGGAACTGCTCTTATTGTTGCCCAGGCAGATTTCACCGACCTGTTCTTTGATATACAGTTTTTAAAAGGAAATTTTTATAAGATTTTTTCAATAACTCTTGATGCTGCAGGGATTGTCGCAATCATAACTCTTAGTTTACTCTTTATTTGGCGATATCTGTTTCGTTGGAAGGGGCGTGAAGAGCGTGGTCAATACATTGTTATGCATAGTGTGATGATGGCAATACTCGTAACAGGTTTTATCATTGAAGGAAGCAGAATGGCCGTGACCGAACTCGGTACTCCTCTGGCCCAATGGTCTCCGGGCGGCTTTCTTTTTGCACAGATGTTCTCCTCTCTCGGAGAAGATAGTTTACGTATTCTCCACAAATGTATCTGGTGGCTACATTTTTTCCTGGTCGTAGGGTTTATAGCGTTGATTCCCTATAGCAAATTCCGGCATATTTTAACAACCAGTAGTAACTCTTTCTTCTCGGACCTTGGCGAGAAAGGGAAATTGACCAATCTTGATCTTGAAGACGAAGATAAAGAAACCTTTGGCGCCAACGTGGTTAAAGAAATGACCTGGAAGGATATCTTTGACACAGATGCTTGTACCAGCTGTGAGCGTTGCCAGGACCGCTGTCCTGCCTTTGCAACAGGTAAGCCTTTGTCCCCCATGAAGCTTGTTAACCAACTGGGTGAAACAGTTTGTAACAATCCGGATGCCAACCTCATTGACATCATCAGTAGTGATGCTATTTGGTCTTGCACCACTTGCCGTGCTTGTCAGGAAATTTGCCCAGCTTCGATCGAGCATGTGAACAAAATTGTTGAACTTCGTCGAAGTTTGGTGCTGATGGAAGGGGAGTTTCCTGGTGAAGAGGTGATGTCGTCAATGGAGCAAACTGAGGTAAATGGTAATCCCTTTGGTATAGGATATGCCAGTCGTGGAGATTGGGCATCTGAACTCGGTGTGTCGACTTTGGCGGAAGAGAATGATGTCGATATTCTCTATTTTGCCGGTTGTTATTCGTCCTTTGATAAGAGAAATATTCGTGTGGCCAAAAGTTTTGTTGAATTATGTCAGGCAGCAGGATTGAGGGTGGGGATTCTTGGAAAAGAGGAAAAATGTTGTGGGGAGCCGATGCGCAAAATGGGTAATGAATACCTCTATCAAACACTGGCAGCAGAAAATATCGAGAAAATCATTTCCTATGGTGTAAAGCGGATCGTGACCACCTGTCCGCATTGTTTTAACACTTTGAATAAGGACTACCGTGATCTCGGCCTCGCTGGAGTTACAGTCCAACATCATACAGTGTTTTTGGAAGAGTTGCTTACCAGCGGTAAGCTGGCAATTAAGGCCGAACCTCTTTCCTGTACATATCATGATTCGTGCTACCTTGGGAGACACAACGATATATACGAAGCACCAAGAGCAGTTCTTAAGAGCGCTGGAGCTACGTTGGTGGAGATGGAAAAGAACCGGGAAGAGGGGTTCTGCTGCAGTGCCGGAGGAGGAAGGATTCTTGCTGAAGAAAAGCTTGGTGAGAGAATGAATATTAAAAGAGTTGAGATGGCAGCAGCGCTAGGCAGAGAAGTACTGGTATCAAATTGTCCTTTCTGTTTGACGATGTTTGAGGATGGGGTGAAAGGTGCTGAAGTTGAAGAATCGCTAAAGACCAGGGATATTGCCGAGATCCTCGCAGAAAGAATAAATTAACTGACAGATACAGCAGACAATTGCAACTATTAATTGGAGGCAGAGTATGAAGGTTTTGGTTTGTATTAAGCAGGTTCCTGATATGGAATCCAAGTTCAAAGTGGCTGACAGTGGTACATGGTATAACACTGCTGATCTTGCCTGGCGAATGAATGAATATGATGAATATGGCGTTGAGCAGGCTGTACGTGTCAAAGAGCAGGAAAAAGAGGCCGATGTTACTGTCTTATGCATAGGTTCCGGAAAGGTAAAGGAGACTATGAAAAAGGCGTTAGCTATGGGATGTGATCGTGGTATCCATATTCAAGACGAGAGCGTTTTTGAAAAAGAACCTTTCCAGATTGCTGCGATTATCGCTGAATACGCGAAAGATAAGAAATTTGATTTGATCTTTACTGGCATGCAGTCCCAGGACAGAGGCAGTGCCCAGGTGGGGGTTCTGGTTGGGGAAACTCTTGACATACCAAGTATTTCGACAATTGTAGAATTTGAATACAATGATGGTGAAGTGGCAGTCAGTAGGGAGCTTGAGGGTGGTATAAAGGCAAAAATGACAGTCAAGGTGCCAGCAGTTTTAACCTGTCAACTCGGGCTGAACACTCCTCGCTACCCAACTCTACCGAATATCATGAAGGCTAAGAAGAAGGAACTTCTCACGGTCCCAGTAGAAGATTTACAGCATATGGATGCTCGCCAGGTCACCGAGAAAATGTTTTTTCCGGAAAAGAAAGCTGGTGGCCTGATTCTTGAGGGTGAAGCTACCGAATTAGCAGATCAACTTATTGCAATTCTAAAAGAAAAATCAAATGTTTTGGCCTAGGAGGAGAGGATGAAAATATTACTGGTTGCGGAATATAGAGAAGGAAAATTACTGGGAAACAGTAATGAGCTTATCGCCTTTGCCGAAGATATGGGTGCTGAGAGTTCCATGGTACTGATTGGCAACGATGAAGTGCCGGCCTACACAGGGAAACTCTATTTGGCTGATGTCGCTACCTGTGGAGAGTGTAATCCTGATTTGCACAAAAAGGTTATTCTTGATGTAGTTGCCAAAGAAGACCCTGATATGGTCGCCTTTTGTCATTCATCCTATGGCTGGGATTTGGCTCCACGTGTAGCCTTTGCCCTAAATGCGGCCCAGGTCTCAGAGGTTGTAGCTGTGAGTGACGGCAAACTTGTTGTCCCTACCTGCAACGCAAAATTACGACGTACTATCGATTGTAAGAGCTCAAAGATAGTGGCTACTCTGCAAGCCGGAGGTTTTGGTTTAAAAGAAGAGCCGTCAGGGACGCCAGAAGTGATCAAAATAGATGTTGAAGGATCTGGTCGTACTGTCTTTTGCGGGTATGAGGCTGCCCTTGAGGGAGGAGTCGATTTGAGTAAAGCAGAGGTGATTGTCAGTGCAGGACGCGGTATCGGCAAATCCGATAACGTGGAATTGATAGTTAATCTTGCTAAAGCACTTGATGGAGAATATGGTGCTTCTCGTCCTGTGGTCGACTCTGAATGGGTTCCACATGACCGCCAGGTAGGTACAACCGGACAGACTGTGGCTCCGAAACTCTACATGGCCTGTGGGATATCTGGTGCCATTCAACATCTGGCCGGAATGAAAAAATCTGATTTTGTAGTGGCTATAAATACAGATAAAGATGCGCCTATTGGCGATGAA
This sequence comes from Desulfocapsaceae bacterium, assembly GCA_033852035.1. Classification (GTDB taxonomy): domain Bacteria; phylum Desulfobacterota; class Desulfobulbia; order Desulfobulbales; family Desulfocapsaceae; genus Desulforhopalus_A. The sequence goes on from JAWSVG010000064.1 coordinate 48,352, forward strand.
GCTGATGTGCTGGTGGTAGCAGACCTCTTGCAGTTTGTGCCGATTCTAACAGAAAAAATACAGGCACTGTAAACGCAGCTACCTCGCTGTTTTGTCTGTTTGAAGATCTAGAGAGGTTTTGTTGTTGGTGAGATAACATAGTAATTGGTAACTGATTGATAAGAATGACCGGGCCTGATATGTTTTTTCAGGTCCGGATGTTGCTTTAACCTGGAAAATATTATTTTAGGGATCAGATGGAAACAACCTGCACTCTCAAGACTCTGTTAGCACGCGGATGTACACAGGTTCAGGATAAACCTGCTGTGATCTTCGCCGGTAAAAATTATACTTTCAAAACGTTCTCAAAACGAATAGGCCGTATGAGCGTGGCTTTGCTGGATCTTGGCCTTAAAAAAGGTGATAGGGTTGCCCTGTTAAGCAAAAACAGTACCGAGAGTGCGGAATTGTATTTCAGCGTGCCTAATGCGGGACTAGTTCTTGTGATGTTGAATTTTCGGCTTGCCCTGCCAGAAATCCAAACAATCTTAACTGACTCGAACGCTTCTGTCCTGATGCTTGATGAAGAGTATCTCGACCATGCTCTGTCGTTGAGCGAAGAGTTATCTTTTATACAGCATCTGGTGTTCATCGGTTCAAAAACAAAAGCACCGCCTGAATGGTTACACTATGAAACGCTGCTTGCAAGTAATTCGGATATTGAAACCCAGGTAGATGTTTGTGGCGACGATCTGGCAGCACTGATGTACACAAGTGGCACAACTGGGGTTCCTAAAGGTTGCATGGTGGGACATCGCCACCTCTACCATGTTGGTGCAAGTATGTTCCGGGAACTGGAAATGGGTCCGGATGACGTGAGTATTATTCCCGTACCTTTATTTCATGCATCAGGACAATGCGTCCTGATGAATGGTATCTTCAGCGGTACTCCCACGATTATTATGCATCATTGGGATATTGAAGAATTCATGACGCTTGTCGAAAAATATCGCGTGACGACCGCCTTACTCGCTACACCAATGCTAGCCTATTTCGTCAACCATCCGAGAGCTGATCAGTATGATCTTAGCTCTTTGAAAAAAGTTTTATTTGCCGGTGCCCCAGTCTCTCAGGTGCTCTTTAAAAAGGCTATTGAACGTTTTGGCAACATTTTTATCCACGGTTATGGAACGACGGAAACCGTAGGCTCCATATCAATCTTACGGCTTAATGAAATTGAGAGAGCACTTGCTGAGGGGAGACGCGAGATTCTAGGTTCTTGCGGAAGAAATTATGCAGATATGGAAATCGAAATTGTAGATGAGATGGATCTGCCCGTTGGCCCGGATGTTATTGGTAGAGTTCGGGTTCGAGGAAAAGGTGTAACCATGGGGTACTGGAACAAGAAACCAGGGGCATGTGACGGCTTCCACGGAGAATGGTTTTACACTGGAGACCTGGCAAAGATGGATGGTGCACAGTACACATATATAGCCGGTAGAGAAAAAGACATGATCATTTCTGGAGCGGAAAATGTTTTTCCTGCTGAAATAGAAAATGTTTTGCTCAAGCACCCAGACATAGAGCAGGCTGCTGTAGTTGGCGTTAAAGATGACAAGTGGGGAGAGGTTGTTACAGCTTTTATTGTGCAGAGTCCAGGTACACATGTTGATGTAGCAAAGATTGAGGCCTTTTGCAGACTGGAGATTGGAGCGTACAAGGTGCCAAAAAAAATTTATATCCTCGATACTCTCCCCATCAGTGCTACAGGTAAATTGCTCAAAAACAAATTGCTCCAACATGCTTCTACGGACTGAGATATTATTTTGATCTAATTTTGATCATCAAAGATCTGTTGGATAGCGGCGATCAGACTGGGCTCTTTCACAACCAAATCGCCTAACTACTAGATTCACTTCCAGGACATTCATTTCTAGTTTTTGAAAAAGCCTTTTGTAAGGACCTTCTCCCCATTTATAGGGAGAGTATTTTTGTTGAACTCCTGTCAGATATGTTAGCTACAATAGTCAATTTAACAGGTATTAGGAGCTTGTTCGAAAAGAGAAATTATGCCTCAGATCTAGGCATGTCGGAGAAATAAGCGCAGCCATATAGTTAATATCGAAGTCTAGGCTATCTACGAGCATTATTTTTTCGACATAATGACGATATGTGGTGAAAGCGCATTCTCGGACAGCCTCCTAGCATGCAGGTGTATCTACTGCCGTACTCTTTCATTCTTAGCTGTCCCCAAGGCTTTGTCGTTTTCTGTACCCCCAGTTGTAATCAATTTTTCCTTTAGGTTCATTTTTGCTTGACTACAATATAGCTATAATGTAACTATTTAGCTGCAAGGTAGCTACAATATGACTTTAGCTGTGTGGGTCTTGCCAATTCAGAATTTTTTTAAAGAACCCAAAGAAGAATAAATTTCGACAAGGAGATGGCACAATGGAAAGATGGCAAAGTATCGATCGAGTTCCTGCACCTGCGATTGTTCCTGAGTATGGCGGATTGTCGGGTATGAGAGTTTTGATGACCGGAAGCGTTGTTGCGGCGCCGTTTGCGGCAAGTATCATGGCTGAACATGGAGCGGAAGTCATTCATGTAGAGCGTCCAGGAATTGGGGATGCCTTTCGTGGCCAATCTCCGGTTATCACCAACAGCAATGACGAAGAAAATCCTTTTATGGTTGCTGGGCCGGAAGTACCAGAGGACCAGAAAGTGAGTACCGGTTGGATTCAGGAAGGACGAAATAAATTAAGCCTCGCCCTGGAGCTTAATTTGAACAAGATTCCTGAGGCAAGGGAAATTTTCCTCTCCCTTGTCAAGAACTGCGATGTCTACCTGGAAAACATGGTATGGATTGAGAAATTGGGCATTACCGAAGCCATGCTGTTTGAAGTCAATCCCAAATTGATTATCGGTCATATAAGTGGTTTTGGTAGACCTCAATTTGGTGGGGTTCCTGAGGAATGTGACAGACCATCCTATGATGCAATCGGTCAGGCTGAGGGCGGTTGGATGCATCTCAATGGATATGCTGATCGTCCACCGTCACTCGGAGCGAGTTTCGTCAACGACTATATCAGCGCTATGTTCTGCGTTAGCGGCATCCTTGTTGCTTATATTAATGCCCAGCAAACCGGTATAGGCCAGGCAGTAGATGTCTCACAGGCAGAATGTATGAGCAAGTGTATGAATGATACCTTTGTTAATTATTTCACCTTGGGGATGGTAAAAGAGAGGGCCGGCAACAAAATCCCAATTTTTCAACCGGCAAACTTGTTTAAAACTAAAGACGCCTATCTTTTTATTGGAGCCTTGGGGCCGGCTGTTTATACTCGCGCACTGGAGGCAATGGACATCGATACCAGCATCTATACACATGAAAAAGCAGGTTGCTCAAGGGAAGCAATCAACACCGAATTAGGGAAAGAGGTGAATCAGCTCATTGAAAAATGGATGCTGAAGCGGACCTCAGAAGACGCGGCTAATCATCTAAAAAGCAAGAGAGTCCCCTGCGGTATTCCACGCACTGCCAAAGAACTTGCCAACAGCGAACACTACAAGAAAAGAGGGAACTGGATCCAGTACGAAGATCAGACACTGCAAAAGACTGTTACCGCATATGGTTTTGCGCCAAAAATGAGTTTGTCCAAACAACAGGTGTGGAGAGGTGCCCCGACGCTGGGTCAGGATACAGACGTCATCCTTAGAAAAATAGTTGGTTACAGCGAAGACGAAATCACTGCCTTAAAGGGTAGAGGCATTATTGACTAGGTAATTGTACTGGTGGATATTGTTTATATTTTTAGATTGTTATCTAGATATTTCAAAAAAGTGTGAAGAGGAATGAACATGGGAAAGACAGTAAAAACCGTAGGAATAATCGGCTTCAACGTCATGGGTGCTGCAATAGGCCTCAATGCTGCGACGGCAGGCTATCAGGTAATCTACAAAGAGTTGAATGACGAACTTGTTGCAGCAATGTATGACCGTTGGGTCGTAAAAGGTCTTAAAGCGAGAGTGGCTAAGGGCAAAATGAGCCAGGAAAATATGGATCTGATTGCCGGTCGTATTTCAGGAACAGCAAATTTCCAGGATCTTGCGCCGTGTGATTTGGTTATTGAGGCGGCTGTCGAAAAAATGGATTTAAAAATCCAAATATTTAAAGAACTGGATGCAGTTTGTAGACCTGATGCAATTCTCGCTAGTAATACCTCAACTTTTCTCATCGAAAAGTTAATGGAAGGTGTCTCAAATTCCAACCGTACTGCAGGGCTGCATTATTTTTTCCCTGCTAATATTAATCGGTTGGTAGAGGTTATCCGTCAAAAAGATACCGATGATGAAACCTTTGCGGCACTCATGGATTTTTCAGAAAAAAATCGCAAGGTACCAATCTCAGTTAATGATTTTCCAGGCTTTGCTATTAATCCTGTTTTCATTTCAACCTATATGGTGCTGAACTCCTTCTATGAGGGCAGGTGTAATGCAGCAACTCTCGACCAAATATCCAAAGATGTTTTAGGAGTGAAATATGGCATTATCTGGGTCTTGAACGGTTCTGGTCTAGGCACGGCCTATCATGCCGCAGAATCAATGAATGAATATCTTGGTGCCACTGATGTCGGTTTTCCAACGGTTCCTGGCCAGTTGAAGGCGCTCTTTGAAAGCAACAAGCCATTTGACCTGGAAGATGGTCCTGTATCAGAAGATCCCGATGTGGTTACAAAGGTGAAAGAAGGTTTGCTGGGATCAATATTTTGCATCACCACCCATCTTATTGAAAAGGAAGTTGTCTCCATAAAAGACCTTGAACTTGGCATCTGTACTGCTCTGACATGGCCAAAAGGACCTTTTACTATGATGAATGAAATCGGAATGGCTGAGTCGGCCAGACTGGTCAGTTCTGCAGTGGAAAGCGGCTACTTTAAGATGCCGAAAACATTTGCGGACGGTGTCCCGGAACCTTGGAGTGTATAGAGCGATAATTAAGCAGACAAACACCAGGCCCAAAGGAGATGAATCATGTCAGAGACGCAAGAGCTCTATTCCACATTTGTTAACCCATTCCTGATAGAGTCGAATAGACCGATGCCCGATGAGATGGCGGTGATCGGTGCAGGAAATATTGGCCCAGACATCGCTTATTATATGCGAACCGGTGCTCCAGATAAGAAACTTTATCTCGTTGACGTAGCTGAAGAGCCGTTAAAAAATGCTGAAGAGCGGTTTAAAGGATACGCACAAAAAGCGCTTAGCAGAAAAATTCTTTCTCAGGATAAAGTAGATAAGATCTTGGGTAATATTGTCTATACCACAGATTACACGAAGATTCAAAACTGTAAACTTATTATAGAGGCTGCTACTGAAGATCTAAATATAAAAAAGAAAATCTTTGCCCAGCTGGAAGGAATTGTCAGTGAAGATGCTGTATTAACCTCTAACACCAGCTCGATTCCAGCAGATAGAATCTTCAATGAGATGCAACATCCGGAACGTTGTACCGTCACACATTTCTTTGCTCCTGCCTGGAGAAGTATGGCGGTTGAGGTGGTCCGCTGGGATTCGGTAGATGCTGAGGTATTAAATTTCTTAATCTGGTTTTTCGCTAATACCGGTAAAGCACCGGTTGTGACGAAGAATGTTTTCTCTTTTCTTCTCAACAGAATTTTTGAGAACTGGACCAATGAAGCCGCAGTTTTGCTTGACAAGGCAACTACCTTTGAGATCGACGACGTTGCCGAAGAGTTTGTTGGTGCCGGACCATTTTTCGTCCTCAACATGGCGGGTGGCAACCCACTCACATATGAATCACAATCGCGAAGAATGGAAGAAAATCCATGTTACGAACCTCCGAAAATATTCAAATCTGTAAAAACCTGGAACCTGAAAAAACGCGGTGAAAAGGTGGAAATGCCGGAAGACCATCGTATGTGGATACGCGATCGCTTGATAGGTTTGGTGTTTTCTCAATGCTTTGATATCGCGGATCGAAATATTGGTACCCGATCAGATCTCAACTTCGGTAGTTTAATTGCTCTGGGGTTCAAAAAGGGTGTATTCGATACGATGGCTGATATAGGGGCAGAGGAAGTCAAACGAATCGCCGATGCCTTCGTCGCGGAAAGACCTGGATATCCAGGGCCAACCAAGCCAATCGAGGAGTATCTGGATTTTCCAAGAGATATTCTTGTCGATGAGAAAGATGGTGTGCGGATTATTACCATCAGAAGGCCTCAGGCAGCAAATGCCTTAGGTTGGGGAACCGCTGCGGAAATATTGGCTGAACTGAAAAAAGGAGAGGCCGATTCCGCGGTGAAAGGTTTTATACTGACCGGTTATGGCCCAAAAGCGTTCTGCGCGGGAGCTGACATTGGTGGTTTTGTCGACGCTTTTGATAATAAGGAAGCGGGAATTGGTTTGGCTAAAGGTAATTCAGAGATGCTGCATTACATGGATCAGATGACCAAACCGGTGGTGGCAGCAGTAAACGGATTGGCCATGGGAGGTGGTGTCGAGACGCTGCTTCGATGCCATAGTGTCGTAGCAGTTAAAAAAGCGTTTTTCAGATTGCCTGAAGTCACTCTGGGGATCCTTCCTGGAATGGGCGGTCTGGTCGTTCCATATAGAAAATGGCCACATGCTGCAGACAAATTCCATGAAATGATTGGCAAGGGTCAAATCATGAAAGCAGTTGAGGCCCGTGAACTCCGGATCGTTAACCAGCTGGTGGATAGCTTTACAGAGCTGATTGATGTCGCTATGCAGGAAGTAGGTCGTCTGCAGGACAATATCCCGAGAATCAGTGATGCTCCAGTAGAAATTCCTGAATTTGTTGTTGAGGATAAGCCCACAGCCGTCAATGGAGACCCACTAAGTAAGGGTGTCCTGACTATTATTGCTGACGTTATTAATAGAGGGGCTAAAACGGAAGGTTTATATAACGCTCTTGAGATCAACTATGACCGATCAGGCGATACCCATTGTCTGGAAGATTCTAAGGAAGGAGTTATGGCATTTCTGCAAAAACGGAAGCCAAATTTTAAGCAGTAGATGTATTGCGAAGTTACTCAACAGAAGCCAGCCTCAGCCAATTTCGGCCGGTTTTTGTTTGCAAAAATAGCAATTGCTCAAGGCGGCCTTGTACAGGGGCCCTGTTTTTTAGGCCAGCTGTAGAACAATTATCAAAATTCAACATAAGAGAGGATTATTACTATGGCGTTTCAAAAAGCATATATTCCATACAAAGGTTACTACTGCAGTCCTTTTTCCAAGTGGCAGGGAAGTTTCGCAAATCAAAATTCAATAGTCCTTGGTGCTAATACGGTAAAACGCTGGCTTGAGTCCAAAGGGTGGGATGCATCCATGTTTGATTATACCTATCATGGTATGACACAGGTGCAAAGCCAGTGCTTTTATGGTTCAACCTGGGCCGGTACCATGATGGGATCACAGGTTCCTGGCATGACCATTATGCAGGCCTGTTCTACTTCGACAACTTGTATTCAAACTGCGGCTCTGGCGGTTGATGCCGGAACTCAGGTAACACCCTTTTGCTTTCTCGCAGATAGAATGTCAAATGGACCTCATTTGGTATGGCCGAATCCTGCCGGACCAGGCGGAGAAGTACTTTCTGAGAACTGGTTTATGGACAATGTCAACGCTGATCCTGCAACTGGTTCTGGAATGTTGGTCACTGCTGAAAATGTTGCTAAAAAAGTAGGTGCTACTAAAGAACAGGCAGATGAGTTGGCGCTTCGCCGTTATGAACAATACCAGGACGGATTAAAAGACGACCGTGCCTTTCAAAAACGTTATATGTTTCCTGTTGAAGTAAAACTCAGTCGTAAAAAATCGATAATGATTGAAGCGGATGAAGGAATTACCCCTGTAACTAGAGAAGGCAATGCTAAACTCAGACCTGTTGCTCCGGAAGGCATTCATACATTTGCTTCGCAAACACATCCTGCTGATGGTAATGCCGGGGTTATAGTTACTACAAAAAGTCGTGCAATAGAGCTGAGCCCTGATCCTACAAAAACCATTCAGGTTATTTCTTATGGCTATGCCCGTGTTGAAAAATCTCATATGCCTGCAGCCCCTGTTCCTGCAGTCAAAATGGCTCTTGCTGATGCTGGTCTTTCTATTAATGATATTGCAGTAATCAAGACCCACAATCCTTTTGCTGCCAATGACCTCTATTTTGCAAAAGAATTTGGTATTGATGTCAACACCTTTGATAATTATGGGTGCTCGATGATTTTCGGTCATCCCCAGGCACCAACCGTAGCTAGGTTGGTTATGGAAGGTATTGAAGAGGCTGTCCTACTTGGAGGCGGTTATGTCTTGATTGCTGGTTGTGCTGCGGGAGATACAGGTGCCGCTCTAATTTTGAAAGTGGGATAAGAAGGTTGCAAGAGCGAGGTGCAGCTGGAAGTGAGCTGAACCTCGCTGTATAAACAACCGAGGCAATAAAACACAAACCTACTACTTTTAGAGGTTGAAAATATGCAGATAGAGTCAAAACGCTGGATTTACTTAGTCGTCGGTACCGTTATCAATGTAATAATTGGTCAGACGTATGCTTGGAGTGTGTTTGTCAATCCCCTAGCCAAGCAATTTGCGTGGTCGGTTGCTGATGTTTCCATAGCTTTTGCTATATTTCATTCTATTTCCTGCATTCCCATTATTATTGCGGGTAAAATGCAGGACTTTGTGCCACCAAAGTACATCATTTTGTTTGGTAGTATTATTTATGGGCTTGGGATGCTGGGGGTAGGATATGTGCAGACCTTGAACCAGTTATATATCACCTATGGTGTTATGGGTGGAATCTCCATGGGTACTATTTACTCTGGAGTCGTTCCGAACCTAGTACGCTTTTTCCCAGATCATCGTGGTATGGTTTCTGGAATTTTGGCTGCAGGCATTGGTTGTGCTGCCTTTCTCTGGGCTCCTGTGGCTGCAATTATGATTGAAAGGTTTGAAGTACTACCTACTTTTAAAATGCTCGGTGCTCTTTACTTTGTTCTGCTCTGTGCTCTTTCTTTATTAATTCAGACCGCTCCGGCCGACTATAAACCCAAAGGATGGGAACCGTCTGAGATACAGCAAAAAGCTATGGTCATTCCCGATAAAGACTGGCGTGGTATGCTACTCGATCCGGTTTACTACTGCCTGGCTACGGTTATTGTTATAGGAGGGCTGGCTGGTTTGATGATTATTGCACATGCTTCCCCAATCCTTCAATCAGTTGGCTTGTATTCCGCGGTCGCAGCAGGTTCCTGGGTCGGTATCCTCGCTCTTTGTAACTCAGGTGGCAGGTTCGGATGGGGCCTTATTTCCGATCTCATCGGCCGTATGCCATCTCTCATTATTATTTATATTATTTTAGGCGCAGCGATGTTCTGGCTAGCCTCCACCTCCTATGCGGTGGTTGTCCCTATATTGTTGGTCGGTATGTGCTTCGGCGGTTTTATGGGAATGCTGGCATCTTTAACTGCAGATGCTTTTGGAGCAAAGTATTTAGCCGTAAATTTCGGAGTGATGTTTCTTCCCTTTGGCATTGGTGCTTTTATTGGTCCCCGTCTGGCTGCAGGTATCAAGGTTAGCAGTGGCAGTTACTCGCAGGCATTCTTCATAGCGAGTGTTCTCAGTTTTGTCGCTATAGGGGTGGCTATTGTTGCCGGGATGCTCATAAAACGAAAAAGAGAAGCAGCTGAAGCTTCTGCTGATATGGCAATGAGCCCTTCAGCTTAAAGAAAGCTACAAAAAATAGGAGTAGTTATGTCAGATCTACCTAAAGGCGGAAGCTACCTGATGGAAGCCACCGATTATAAAAGTATATTCACTCCAGAAGATTTCGACGATGAACACCGCATGGTCGCTGATAGTCTGGTCTCTTTTCTTGATGAAAAGGTTTTTCCTGTAATGGAGGATATTGACGACAAGAAAGAAGGTTTGATGAGACAACTGTTGGTTGAGGCTGGAGAATATGGCTTTCTCGGTTCAGATATTCCAGAAAAATATGACGGTACTGAAACGGACGAAATCTGTTCGACCATAATCGCCGAAAAGTTGGGTGCTACGGGATCCTTCGCGATTGCCCATGGAGGCCATACCGGAATAGGCAATCTACCGATAGTCTATTTTGGCAACGAACAACAAAAAGCAGCATACCTGCCTTCAATTGTAACAGCAGATAAAGTGTCGGCCTATGCCTTGACCGAACCAGGATCCGGCTCTGATGCTCTGTCAGCAAAAACCAAGGCTGTGATAAATGATGAGGGCACACATTATGTCCTTAATGGGAGTAAAACCTTCATTTCCAACGCGGGGATGGCGGATATTTTTATAGTCTATGCGAAAATTGATGGTGAGAAATTCAGCGCCTTTATCGTTGATGGCCATTCCGGGGGTCTGACCACTGGGGCGGAAGAGAAAAAAATGGGTCTCAAAGGGTCGTCAACTCGGAGTGTTTATTTTGACAACGTATTGGTGCCTGTTGAAAACCTGCTCTTTGAGCCTGGTAAAGGACATGTCGTAGCCTTTAATATCCTCAATATAGGCAGGCATAAAGTGGCAGCTAACGCAGTTGGTGCTGCAAAATATGCTCTCGATCAAGCGACAAGCTATGCCAATGAGCGAAAACAGTTCAAGGTACCCATCTCCGAGTTTGGTCTCATCAAAGAAAAACTGGCGGAAATGGCCATCCGCATCTACGCCGCTGAAAGCGCAGTATATCGCACTGGCGGCCTGTTAAATAACATGATGCACAGTCTGGATCGCAGCGGGGACGATGGCGGACAGGTAACGGCAAAAGGAATCGAGGAATATGCTCTGGAGTGTTCGCTTGAAAAAGTATTTGCCAGTGAAGTCGAAGCATTTGTCGTCGACGAAGGGGTGCAGATCCATGGCGGATATGGGTTCATAGCTGAATATCCGATAGAGAGATTGTACAGGGATGCCCGCATCAGAAGAATTTTTGAGGGCACCAATGAAATTAACAGAAACCTCATTCCGACCACCCTCCTTCGTCGTGCTCAGAAAGGCGCTTTTCCGCTGCTGGAGAGTGTTAATTCTTTGTTGAAAAAAGCCGGCGGCACTGTCCCGGTCCGGGAAAATCCCGGTGATCTTGTTCAGGCTGCAAAAGATGTTTTTCTCTATTCAATGGGGCTTACCTATGAGAAATTTGGCGGCGACTTGATGAAACAACAGGAAATTCTTGGACGTCTTGCTGACATAGCGATCTATGCCTATGTAATGGAGAGTTGCTGGCTGCGAGCCAAGAAAGCTGCTGAGAATAATAGACAAAATCTCCAGCTTACAAAGAATATGGCGAGCGCTTTTATTTATACTAGTGTGGAAAAGCTTGTACTCTCTGCAAATGAGATTGCTGCTAATGTAGCTTCAGGAAGTGCGCTTGTAGAAATTCAAGAGAATCTGGATAAGCTCACACAATACGTTCCAATCGATATCATTACGATCAGAAGTAAGATCGCCGGATCGATATCCGCTGCAGGTAAATATGTAGTCTAGTTTCAGGGATAACAACTCTGGTCCAGCTTTTATCGATCCTCTTCTTGCCCTGTTTCTCTAAAAGAGCTGTAAGTATGCTGGATCAGCGTTGTTTGTAGATGGCACTTGTTCTTCCATAAAAGCCGTTTTCTTTATTGTATTAAATGATAGGGTTCTTTAACTACATGGAAGGATAACAATATTTTTGTATGGAGTGTAGCGTGAAACAGACAGAAATGTACTATGCAGAGCCAGTGTATCGTCCACCTAGTGAGTATGCTTCTTTATTGATACAAGCATCCGTGGGTTGTTCAGCAGCGGCGGCTGGAAGATGCCACTTCTGTAATTCGAATATTTTTAATCAGACGGTTCCGCAAAAAAAGTTTACTATCAGGCCTACGGAAGAAATTCTGGAGGACATTATCCGTGGCAGAAAGCTATATGGTGCCAGAGTTGAAAAGATATTCCTGCTTGATTCGAATGCTATGACCATAAGGAGCGTTGAACTACTAAAAATAGTACGGAAATGCTACGAAGTTTTCCCTCAACTCAAGCAGGTTTCTTGCTACGCATGCAGCGAAGATATTTTAAGAAAAGATATAAGCGAACTGATGGAACTTCGCCAGGCTGGTCTTAATCTCGTCTTTGTTGGGCTCGAAAGTGGTGATCAGCAGGTCCTTAACCTTATGAATAAGGGGACTACGGTAGAAAACCAGATACAGGCAGTGCTCAAGGCTAATAAGGCGGGGATACGTACTTCAGTATCGGTCATTCTGGGCCTGGGCGGGAAAAAGCTGTACGAGCAGCACGCCGTCAACACAGGCAGGGCCGTCACGGCCATGAACCCTTCCTATTTGGCGGCACTGACTCTTATGGTAGTACCCGGTACGGTACTCGATAATATGGTAAAGGAGAACAGATTCGAATTAGTAAGCGACCCTATTGATTTTCTAACAGAGTTACAACTGTTGATTTCAAATATTGATGTTTCGAAGTCAGTGGTTTTTCGAGCCAACCACGCCTCCAATTACCTCTCGGTGAGAGGTAATCTGCCTGTAGATAAAGAACAGATGCTTGGCTCGATAAGAGACGCCATGCAGAACCCAAAGCGGCTCAGGTCGGAATATTCGAGAGGGCTGTAATCTGTGGTGGAGAAATAATAACGATGTGTTACTTGCTATAAACTGACTTTTGTATTTAAGTAGTCAATAATAATGGGATTTATTTCTGGTAGAGCTTGCTCGTTTATTAGTTTTATTACCATGTCGGCAATGATTTGAGCTTGTTCTTCCAAGTGAATCTTTCCAAGATTTTCCGATGCCATGCCAGGGCTACCTATGTACCCTTGTTCAGCACCCATGGCCTTAAAGCTTTTGTACTCCTTTTTAATTTCTTTCCCTACGTTGATGAGTACTGGTGGTAGTTGCTCTGGTGATTGCTTTAGTAAGTGGGGATACTTGTATTTAATGAATGAGGTTTCGCGTACATCGGCGTGTATCTCTGTTCTTGTTGAAAGTCCGAGTTCCCGACATTTGATTATTTCATCTGTTACCATTCCTGAATAGAGGGTGCGCCCTGCAGTCTCAAGAATTTTTACTTTAAATTCTTTTTCAACGGTTTTAATTGCCTCAAGAATAGCCTTAAGGTGAACCGAATCAAGGTGGTGATTGACGATGATGATATATTTGAATCCACTTTTTGCCAGGCTGGAGCAAAAATCGACAAGAAGCTGAAAGAGTGTGGTGCCCTTGAGGGAAATGGTGCCAGGGAAATCTGCTGTAACAGCGGAGCAACCCAGGGGAATGGGGGGTGATAAGACCACTTGCAGCAACTGATTATCTTTGCAGAGATACTCGGCTGCGGTTTCCGCTATATCCTGTGCCGCAAAGACATCAGTACCAAGCGGCAAGTGAGGGCCGTGCTCCTCAATGGGACTCAAGGGTAACAGGACGATCGATTGCTTTTTGTCTAGAGCCTCAAGTTCAACCCAGGACAGATCCAATAATCTATGTAGATTAGTTGACATAGGTAAATATTAGAGAGTGTTTTCTTCGATTAAAAACTTGCTCATTTGATCTCGTATATCAGCTGGAATTTCTCGGGAAACTATGCTGTCCACTGCAAGGTTGACCGCGACGATGATGATTTTAATTGAGAGGCGTTTTTCGCCTTTGCATTGAGCGTTAATAGTTAGAGTCAGAGTTTTACCACTTATTCCACTTACTGCGAGCGACCAATCCAATATTTCCTCCAAACGGCTGGCCTTTTGGAAACGAACCTGCAGATTCACGACTGGGAAACCGATCTTTCGGCTTACATTCATTGTGCCGAGCGAATAACCCAGGCCAGCCTCGAACCAATCTTCAAAAAAACGATGAAGCATCAAGATGTATCGGGGATAAAAAACAATGCCGGCCGGATCACAATCTTCAAACCGGATTTTATAAGGTCGGGTAAAACCAGACAAGTGGAAACCTCTTTAACTAACGTTGTACTATTAATGTGAAAGTTGGTAGATAAGGACCGTAGGGAGAAATTCATCATCTACCTGATGTTCTCTCCTTAAGCCTTTTGACATGTTACTCGAAATCAATCTATTAAGTAACCACAGGCAGATAGTTATTATCGCAGTAGGCACTGGCTTCTGGAATTACCTGTTTATCAGAACCAAGAGTTTGATCGAAATCCATTTGGGGCGGGAACTATTGTTCAACAGAGAGTGTAGGTTATTCAAGTACATCAAACTTCACATGCAGGTTCATGTAATTGCTTCGTTCGAATCCCATACATTTACAAAATGACAATAAGTCCGTCGAGTCCCAGGGAACAGAGGTATAGACGTTGGAGATTCCCTTGGCCTTATAAAACATAAAAACCTCTTCGGTCATTCCAGCCCCGATGCCTTGATCCATATATTTGGGATGAACTCCCATTGTTGCGATGTAAGCACAGTCTTCTGCTCCAAAACCAAACGGCAGGATGTAGGAAATCAAAAAACCGACAATTTTCTTGTCCAGTTCGGCAACGAAATGGGCCCCGTTGCTTGTATCGCGTGCTCTTTCCAGAACCATTCGGCTAAAATCGGCATCTACAGCCTTATTAGTTATAAGACTGTAAATCTCACAGATTCCAGCGGCGTCCTCAGGTCTCCAGTTTCTAATGGCCAGATCATTTTCTGATAGTTCCAAATTATTCTCTGTCATATTAATCTATTCTAATGATTTTAACTCGATGCCCAATCCAATCAGGCGGAAGATAAATTCTTCCGCTGTTGCCACTAGATTTGACACTCTTTTCAAGCATTTCTTCACCAAACACTTCGAATTTAACCTTAGTATGGACAGTATTTGAATTGTCGTTTGGTTCATTTGCGGTTTCTAGTTGCTGTTGTTCATCCACATTTTTTTTCATCGGCGCAATTGGTTTCTTTTTCTGCTCCAGATATATGATGTATTTTCACAAAAAATTAATCAAAGCAAGGGTCGTTGGTTCTGAAAAAACTCAATCAGATGTTCTTACCAAATTCAAGTAATGCCTAAGTTACCACATACAAACGAAAATAATCCAGCTAAAAAACAGCTAGATTGTATTTATGTTTTTGCAGTTCCTCTCAAGGGGGTACTGGGCTCCAATAATTT
>JAWSVG010000145.1:0-6012 GCA_033852035.1 Desulfocapsaceae bacterium
TAGACGTGCATCGCAGTCCAAACTCTTCCGCTGACTATATTCAGTCGATCATTGACTGATCCCGGTCAGGTTCAAGGGCATAAAAAATCCACAGCCCAATCTGCACCAACACGTAACAGCATGATATTACATGGTTACATTATTTAGAATTAATGGTGGCATGTCCATTGCTTTTATAAACCCAAACTGAGATGGAGTCGGTTTGTTGTTTTATCGATTTCCCTGGCTTGCCATCTTCATCCCCCCAGATAGCTGGTTAGCCTGTTTCAGGAGTTTAGAAGTAGTTAGTGTCGAAATCATTTTTAACAGTCATGCGACAGAATTCGCATGGCAAGAATCCATTAATTTTAAGAGGAAAACCTAAAATGAATCAAAAAGTAGATACGCGTGTAAAGTATATGGAAGCCTCCTGTATCGATCCGGATTATCAAAAAACGAACCCCGGAATCATAGACGAGCTTGAGAAGGGATTTTATGACGAAAATGAGGGAGCTCTTCTGAAAAAGTATCGTGATGAAACCCAAGATGAAGAGTTGCTTAGAAGAGTAAGTAGGGATGCACGTGAATTTCAGACTAAATATAGAGGTTGTTCCCAAACGAGCTTGAACGCACTGATAACCCACTTAAAACCAGGTGGCGTCACTGACCCTTGGCAGGTCCTGCCAGGTATGACCGCCTTGTGCGTTGGTATTGCCGCCAAACTTGACGGCCCTTGTGGTGCTCTAATAGGAGGATTGTATGCAATTGGAATGGAGTTTGGGCGAAAAGACTTTTATGAACCAGGTGGTCCAAGAGAGGGCGGTCCAAGTAATTTCCAAGCTTGTATGGCTCTTGCTTCCGAATACTGTGACAGGTTTAAAGAAGAGCTAGGGACGACTATTTGTCGGGAAATTCAAGAAAAAAACTTTGGTTTAGCCTTCGATGTCAATGATCCTAAAGTTCAAGAAATGGCCCAAAAAGGAACACTTTTCGATACCTGGTCGACTCATGCCTGCCGTGTAGTTCAAAGAGGTGCTGAACTGGCGGCAGAAATTATTTTACGGGAAAGACAAGGTCGTACCGTATCCGGTGAAAAATTCGGAGTTAAAGACTGACATCCACGGAACTCAAAAGAGTAATAGTTCAGTTTAGTAGTAGCAAAGACAGCTACCTCTAAACTGAAATTTGCACCATATATTCCAATACAGCGTATTTCGTTACGCTGAGAAAAAGAGGGATCCCGTCATCCTCTGAAAAGGAGTCTGTTGTGGAAGTACTTGAAGCAAACAAAACCGAGTTGGTAAAAATTGAAGAATTTCCTTACAAAGGAACGATGCACAAAGTGCACGGAACCAGCATAAGTTGGCTTTCCAAATATGGCGATGATGGAAATGGCATTCCAGAATATGGGCTTAGACTTTTTACCGTTGAGCCAGATGGAAAAATTCCGGTTCACAGTCACTTTTATGTTCAAACAATGTACTTCCTTGAGGGAAAGGTTGAATGTTTCTCTTACGACAAGGAAACTGAAGAAGTGACAGGTAGTAAGAAATGTGAAGCGGGCCACGCTGTCTACATTCCAAGTATGGAACCTCATAGTATCGTTAACATTGGAAATGAAAAAGTTAGTTTCCTCTGTTGTATATGTAACGTCTATGACGGAGAAGAAACCCTGTAATTGCGTGTCACGTTTGACTTATTGTTGCCATTTTAAGAATGTTGTCACACCCAATATAAGGCTAGTCTGGACATCTAAAAAGGTAAATATGATATTTTTAAAATCGAGAAGATAGTTTCTTAATCTGTTCCTAAAATAATCGATAAAAATAGAATAAGAAAAGAGTGTAGTCAGGAAACTTCCAATCCTGCATACAGCATCTGCATGTTATTCAACTTGCTTTCTTTCTCGATGAAGTTATGACAAGTCGTCTCATAGGCAACTGGCATGATTTGACACTCAGTTAAGCTAAGAGGTGGGGGAACCGTGAACCAGGAAAAGGCATTGGCTGTTGTACAGGGGGAAGCCAAGAGAGCGATGGCGCCCAACACCCTAACAGAGTAGATATGCCGTTGGAATGGAAAATTTTCCTCAGAAAGTTACTTAAATAATCTAAATGGAGATTTTGTTATGCGTTTGAAAGAAAAAGGTGTTTTAATTACTGGTGCTGGCACTGGCATAGGATATGGATGTGCCAAGTTGTTTTCTAAGGAAGGTGCAAAAGTTGTGATCAATGACCTCAACCCTGAGACTGGTCAAGCTGCTGCTGACGAGATCAACAAAGCAGGAGGAACAGCTACCTTTCTCCAAGGTGATATGTCAAAGCAGGAGGATCAAGAAAAATTAATAAAATTTGCGATCGAAACTCTCGGCACTTTAGATATCGTGGTAAACAGCGCCGGTATGGAGATTGTCAAAAAAGTCTGTGATCAAACGGAAGAAGACATGCTCAAAATGTTGAATATCAATGTAATGTCTTTGTTTACCATCTCAAAACATGCGGTTACCCAGATGCGTAAACAAGGCAATGGAGGCAGCATTGTTAATCTTGCATCTGTTGCAGGCTTAGTAGGTATTCCCTGGTTGACTGGATACTGTACATCGAAACACGCCGTGGTCGGATTGACAAAATCCATGGCTAAAGAGCTACGAGACGAAAACATTCGTGTAAACTGCATTTGTCCTGCTTTTATTGATACTACAATGGGTAATCGCGCTCTCGGTAGATATCGAGATGCCGGTATGGATGTTGACTCCTTCCTAGGTATGATGCAGGGTCGTCTTGGCAAAATCGAAGAGGTTGCCAATGCTGCACTTTTCTTGGCCAGTGACGAGTCATCGTATGTTACAGGAACCACTTTTGCAGTCGATAACGCTCTTACTGCTGGCTGATAATTTGAATTAACGTTTTTTAGGTTATGCATCAGAAGCTAACCAAAACCTCTGCCTGAAACAGAGACCAACCAAGTAGTAGGGAACTTCTCGCTACTACTTGGTCTAAAGTTGATAAAATCCATCTATTGATTCTTCTCGATAGTGTTCTTTTAGCCAAACTCAAGTTCCAAACACCAGAGAACATCTCTTTCCCCTAAAAATTCAAACGATTTTTGAATCGTCTCCCTGCAAAGCAATCTTATATCAAGAAGTGCACAACTTTTTTCTTTTACATGCTCGTAAAAAATCTAAAATGCATTGAGGATAGGTGGAAATCGAGCAATCTAAACTGAAATACAGGAGTGAAAAATACGCATGAACAAAGCCGTCATAGTTAGTGGTAGTAGAACCGCAATTGGGGTATTTGGTGGATCATTAAAGGATATACCTGCAACAGACCTCGGCGCAACTGTCCTTCGTGAAACTTTGACAAAGGTGGGCTTGAGGCCTACCATCAATAATGAAATGTTAAAAGCATGTCCTAACAAACTGAAAGACCAAGGCCTTCTGGAGCTGGAGAGAAAAAACAATTTCTGGAGGAAGGAGAACATTCCAATAACTGTTGATGAAGTGATAATGGGTAACGTCCTGCAGGCTGGCCAGGGACAAAATCCGGCCCGACAAGCCATGATCAAAGCTGGAATACCGAAAGAAACTTCTGCAGTTACAGTAAACAAGATATGTGGTTCAGGGCTGAAAGCCATCGCTTTGGGTGCTCAAGCTATCATGACAGGCCAAGCGGAGGTGATATTGGCAGGAGGTCAAGAAAACATGAGCCTGGCGCCTTTTGCGTTACCTAAAGGACGTTGGGGTTATCGAATGGAAATGTCTGGTAACGGAAATGTCACTGATCTAATGGTTTTCGATGCCCTTTACGAAATTTTCTATGGTTACCATATGGGCATGACCGCAGAAAATATCGCAAAACTTTACGCCATTAGCCGTGAAGATCAAGACAAACTAAGCGTACTCAGTCACTCTCGAGCCTTCAGAGGTATTACAGAAGGTATATTCATTCCTGAAATTGTGCCAGTAAAAACAAGGGTTAAGCGTGAAGAAATTTTATTTGAAACCGACGAGAGACCCATACACACGAATATGGAGAAGATGGCACGCTTGAAACCGGTTTTTGACTCAGCAGGAACTGTAACTGCTGGAAACGCTTCTGGAATCAATGATGGTGCAGCAGCCGTTTTACTAATGAGTGAAGATAAGGCCCGGGAACTTGGCCTTGATCCTATTGTTTCTATACAGGACTTTGCATCTGGCGGCCTTGATCCGGCTTACATGGGTCTTGGTCCTGTACCGGCGATTCGGAAGGTACTTGATAAGGCAAAAATGGATGTAAATGATTTAGATATGATAGAACTTAACGAGGCCTTTGCGGCTCAGGCAATTGGATGCATGCTGGAGTTGAATATTGACATTGAAATGCCCAACCAGTTGGGCAGCGGGATTTCTATGGGACATCCGGTTGGCTGTACTGGGGCCCGCCAAATGGTAACAGGTATGTATCAAATGGATAAAAAGGGATATGAAAACGGACTCATAAGTATGTGTATTGGTGGTGGGATGGGCATGGCGATGCTTATAAAAAGAGTCTAGCTCGAATTGGAAGGTCACATAAAGCTTACACAAAATTGGATCTAATATTGATCCCTAGGACATTTTGTATCCTTTATATTGAAATTTTAATCAAAGTAAAGAACCGTAATTCAGAAAAAATCACAAACTACCGTACTTTTTCCCGCGGGCCGCAAGAAATTGCAGCTAAGTATCGCATAAAAATAACAACGAGGCAAACATGGAAAAGCAAGTGACAGTTTTTGCAAAATGTAAAGCAAAACAGGGAACGGAAGAAAACGTAAAAAAAGAACTTTTGGCATTAATCCCACCTACACGTTTGGAAGAGGGATGTGTCAGCTATGATTTGCATCAGGCTGTCGACAATCCGTCTGTTTTTGTATTCTGTGAGATTTGGAGCAGTAAAGAACATTTAGAATCTCACATGAGAACCCCTCATTTTCAGGCATTAGCAAAGAAAGCAGAAGATATTTTTGCTGAACCTATTGATATTGTTCTTTCTGAAATGGTAAGTGAGAAATAACTGTAGCTTTCAATCTGTTTTTCTGACATCTGACATGACCCAAGATCAGCCGAAACTTGATTTTCGGTCATGTCAGTCTTTTAGACGCTGAATGTGTCAGCTTCTTCTGGAAAACAGCTATTTCTCCTTTCTGCTTTCCACATAATGAGCTGCCGCAAGCGATGCTGTACCACCGTCAGCTGCTGCCAACACTATCTGATTTGCATATTTCTGACAAAGATCACCTATTGCGAAAATGCCTAGACGGCTGGTTGAGCATTTTTCATCTGTTATAACGTAACCACTACTGTTAAGCTTCACTCCTTTAGGGACTGAGGTGCTATTTGGGGTAAAACCGACAAAGATAAAGACGCCATCGGTTTCAAAGGTGCTCTCTTCACCTGTTTTAACATTGTTCAAAGCGAGACCTTTTACACCACTTTCGTTGGATAAACGTATCATGCTGAGGTTTGAAAGTACTTTGGTGGCAACTGTATCATAAATAATTTCAATTTGCGGTTCTGCAAAAACTCACTGTTGCAGTATCTTGCTGCCACTGAGTTCATCTCATCTGTGGATGAGATACACCTTCTTCGTGATTTTGGCTAAATAGTGGCTGACCGAAAACCTGCAAATTTTTACGAGTACGAGGCGAACGAAAATTTTAACCACAGGCATATAATTGATATCGGAGTCTACGCTTACCTCCGAGGATTAAAATTTTTGAACAACGAAGTAATCGGGGAAATTGGCGATTTTCGTTCGGCCACTAAAAGATCTGCTCTGAGGGTATGGAACCTGCAATTGGAATTTTCATCGCTCGTTGTGGCTAAGGCATCCGGTCCAGCCATGATTGTTAGACACACAGAAGCCTCCTAATGAGGTAGATATAATTTGAGACAATGCATCTCCTAAGGAGGCTTGTATTTTCTAATTATTCAGCCGACAGTGAGAATCAGTAAAGTTTGTATATGGCGTTTTGATGGACATCGTGGGCTGCCTCGCCAACAGATTC
>JAWSVG010000008.1:0-109525 GCA_033852035.1 Desulfocapsaceae bacterium
TTCGTTTGTAACCACGTTATTGGGGATGGCGGCATGAAACATTTTCGGGAAACTTCAGGTTCTCAATATTCACACCCTAAAATTACACTACCATATTAACTTCAATGACAAGTTGCTGGAATTACCCTCTCTTTGGTAATCTCTACCTTTCAGTTGCTCCATTCCTAAGCTATTTCATCAGTATTTTCAGTTTTACCCTCACAGGAATAAGGTTAGTTGCAGCTTTGTAGAAACTATTAATACTGCCAAAACGCACCTCTCACCGCTGAGAAATTCAAAACCCACAAAAACACACTGGAGTCACACTTGAAATGAGCCAAGCAAAGACGCGATCTCTTTTTCTCAATTAGATAAAGAGGTCTGATATTTTTGCCGGCAGATCTTTCTTTTCTTAATAAACATACGTTTAGGGGTTGAGAAGTGGTCCAACTAAGTTAAGTAATTTGTTTACGTCTGGTGAACCACTCCTATAGGTTTTTTGGCTTTATTCTCCCCTGTGGGCCTTGACTGAAGGTACATATTGGCGGTCGATCCCTTTTATATGGTTGACTAGCCAGTCGGAGAGGAAAGTCATCAATTCCAAACTTACTGTAGCTGAACCAGATTCGAATTGTTGTTTGAAATCTTGTACCTGACTAACCAGTTTCTTATGGAGCTTCTGGTGCTCGGTTAGTTTATCATAGCCGGCAGCAGACATCATTTTCTCCTCATCGGCAAAGTGCTGACGGGTATAGTCAAGCAGTTCTTTTAAAATTTGCTGTAACACAGTTTTTCCAACCCTATTCCGCATCGCGTTGTGTAGCTTATTGATGAGGTCGACCAGTCTATGGTGCTGTCGATCGATCTCTGAGATATTCACTTTGATACTGTCGTTCCACGCGATTAGCTCAACGTTTTCGCCTGACTGGAATTCAGTAGCCGGTGAACTCGATCTATCAACCTTGAATTCCCCTATCATCACCTGCAGATCAGCAGCCAATTTGCTTAGATCTTTCGCGTTACCGCTGACCTGGCTACTTGATTCGCTGATAGTATCGGCAATCCTGTTAACCTCTCCGATATCTGAAGCGATCTCAGCGGCAAACGTGCTACTCTGAGAAACGTTCTCGTTAACCTCGGCGATCCCCACTGAAGCCTGTGAAATATTTTCGGTGATTTCGGCAGTAGCTCCAGCCTGCTGTTCCACTGAAATTGAGATTGTCGAGACAATTTCATCTACTTCGGTGATGACATCGGCAATCTTGCCGATGTCGGTAACAGTCTCTGACGTCGATTTCTGGATACTGTCAATTTGCTCCGTGATCCCCTTGGTGGCGTCCGCAGTCTGCCTAGCAAGTTCCTTGATTTCATTGGCAACCACAGCAAACCCTTTGCCTGCATCGCCTGCTCGTGCCGCTTCTATGGTGGCGTTGAGTGCCAGCAAATTGGTCTGATCGCTGATGTCGGTAATAACCTGGGTGACTTTGCCAATCTCTGCGGCTACCGATCCAAGTTCTTTGACCTTAACTGATGCATTATTGGTCTCCTCCACCGCCCGGGTAGTAATCGCCTGGGCCTTGCCTGCACTTTCATCGATCTCTGCAACGCTTTTGTTCATACCGTCCATCGATTTGGCGACAATACTGACGTTAGTCGCAGCCTGTTCACTTGCAGCTGCAACCGAGTTCATATTGCTGCTCATCTCATCTGCAGATCGTGCAACTGTGGCAGATTGACCACACAATTCCCTGAGTCCTTCATCCATCTGGTTAGAAATGAGGAGTAACTGGTTGGCAGAGGCACTGACCGTTTCGAAATATTCGGCTATGTTTCTGACAATATCATGAAGTTTTGCGATGAACTGGTTGAACCAGCCCGCCATTTGCCCGATCTCGTCTTTACTGTTAACCTCCAGGCGCCGTGTAAGATCTCCCTCGCCCTGAGCAACATCTTCGAGCATAGCACTGGTATTACTGATTGAGCGAGTGATCTGCCAGGAAACGAAAGCAACTATCCCGCAAACAGCAACGAGCAGCAATCCCAAAGTAATGATCAGTCGATTGCGCTGACTGGCTATTGCCGAGGTAATCTCATTCTGACGTGCAGCTACTGCAGCCTCGACATCATCGAGATAAATGCCTGTACCTACAACCCATCCCCATGGTTCGAATAGTTTGACGAAGCTGAGTTTGGCTACTGGCTCATCAAAACCCGGTTTGGGCCAGAGGTAGTCGACAAAACCAGCACCCTGTTCATTTTTAGCCTTTTCAACCATCTCTAAAAACAGTGTTTTCCCGCTTGGGTCTTTGATACCGGCAAGGTTTTTCCCGTCTAGAGCTGGCTTGACCGGGTGCATTATCATCGCGGGATCGAGGTCGTTTATCCAGAAGTACTCGGCCCCTTCCGGGCCATAACGAAGCTGACCAATTGCCGCCTTTGCATCACTCATGAACCGCTCTTCTGCAGCTTCGAGATAAACACCAGTTCCAATAACCCAGCCCCAAGGCTCAAAGAGTTTGACATAGCTGAGTTTTGCAACCGGTTGTTCTGCGCCGGGTTTAGGCCAGAGGTACTCCACTGTACCTGCACCTTTATCTCTGCAAACCTTTACAAATTCAACAAAGAGTTTTTTTCCTGATGGATCTGCAAATCCTGAAAGATCTTTACCATTTAACGCTGGTTTTATGGGATGCATAATCATCTGTACATCCATATCATTGATCCAGAGATAATCAGACCCATTGTATCGCATCGCCCCAACCAACGCAGCTGCCCTTTCTTTCTTCTCCTCTATGCTTAAACCTGATTCTTTATTGATCGCTTCGATAGCCGCTACCGTGACATCGACGATTGCCTGCAACTGTGGCTGATAAGCAGCAGCTATTTTTTGAGGATTATGTGCATATTCGTAATGTGACTGGAGAATTGCCTGTGTACTTTCGACAAGATCCTTGAGCTTTTCTTTCTTTTCGGACATCAAGGTGGCACGAACAGATACCATCTCAGCTTCACCTCGTTTTTGTAAAGACGACCAGGAGAGATAGAGAGAGACCAGGCCTAGAAGCAACAGGCCAACAAAAGAGACGAAGGTAATTTTTATTTTAATACTCATACTATCTCCAAATTTGTTATTTGTACTACACGTCAATCTGACTTTTCAAGTGCCCGAAAATACGAGTTTAGATATTGTACCGAAATAGTTGATGGGAGTCAAATTACCACTCGTTTACTTGTGAGGCACAAGTAAATTGTCCGGTTAGGATTGGAACCACGTAGGTGGTTTCCATGATACGAACGGAATAGTTACAGTAGATTCGGATTGTATGATAGCAAGAAGCTTATGAAGGTTGGTATGGCGCTTGGGGCGGGCTTTAACTGAGAGACTACAGCAAATGCTGGATGCGATAATTATTATTTTAGCCAGCGTCTATACTGCCATGACACGTTTATAAGTTAAAAACAAATTTCCCCATGCTAGGCTGGATCGATGAGGGTGGGACTTATTGGGAGAACTACGGATTTTCAGGCGGAGTGGAAAAATTCCAGGGCATCCATTTGGATGGATTGGCTGAGCTGTTAGATGACAATTATAAAGTACCCTCACGACAATTCTCAGTGTATCGTAAGTCACATTTTCTCTTCTAAAAAAATCTTCTTTAACTGGGTGATATAAGGTTTTTTAGAAGAAAAAATGTTATTGTTTAGAAAACAGAAATTTGAATCGTGTAATTGTCGTAAAACAGCAATGTAATTGACATCTAATACTGAGCATACCTGCTACGTTGAGGTTTTTGCAGGTGGAGCTTCGGTTTTCTTTGGAAAAGAACCTTCAACATCTGAGGTGATCAACGACCTGAATAAAGACCTGGTCACATTATATAGAGCGGTTAAATATCACCCCGAAGAACTCTATAGACAATTCAAGTTTTCTCTTGTTTCAAGATCCGAATTTCAGCGAGAGCAGGCGGTAAACCCGGACACACTCACCGATATCCAAAGGGCGGCAAGATATCTCTATCTTCAAGAATCTGCTTTTGGTGGGCATATAACTGGTCAAACGTTTGGGACAACGACAACCAGCAAGCAAAGGCTAAATCTTCTTACTATCGAATCCACTATCGACAATGCTTGGCATCGATTCATTCATGTACAAATAGAATGCCTCGATTTTCGTCGGCTAATACCAAAGTACGACAGACCACATTCTTTCTTTTTTCTCGATCCACCATACTGGAAGATCCCAGGATATAAACACGACTTTGAAAAACAGGATTTTCTAGACCTTTCTGACTTACTCAAGACCATCAAAGGTAAGTTTCTGATGACCATCAATGACACCCCCGAAATTCGATCCATCTTCAGGCAATTTAACATTGGAGAAACCCACCTTAAATATTCCATGAGCACCAAAGCAAATTCAAGGGCAAAGACACGCACAGAACTGCTCACTTCAAACTTCAATTAATGGCTATTTAAAACAGAAAACCGAGGAGGCCTTTTAAGACATTAAAGGGCCTAGAAATTGATAAAAACTAGGTTTCAAACCTTACGCACAAAGGTTTCATACCTCGCGCGCGGCTACACTGGCTTGTCATTTGTCAATTATGCTTACATAGTGTAAGCACTACTACATTAAAACGAAAAAAAACACCTACCGAAAACTCGATAAGTGCTTGATATATATGGTACGCCCTGCAGGATTCGANNACCCTCGGCTTAGAAGGCCGATGCTCTATCCAGCTGAGCTAAGAGCGCATAATTATTTTGCTGGCTGATACAGTATAGCATATCAGCGACGATATAATAACCAAAGTTTACCAAAAAGCAACTTCAATTTTACGTCCTACTCCAGATCACGTGCTCTTTTCCATACGGGACCGTTCACAGTATCGATGACGACAATTCCTTTACGAGCCAATTCATCTCTTGCTTCATCAGCGGCCTGCCAGTCTTTTTCTACCCTGGCCTGTTCTCGCTTTTGAATGAGGGTGTCCACATCTGGTGCAAGCGGACATCCGTTGAGCCTGAAGACATTCAAAACCTTGTTCAGTTTTTCAAGACTTTCCAGTATGTATTTTTTTTGATCTTTATCAAGGTGATTGACCTGCAAAATGGGATATACTTTTCTGATAAAATTGTAAATTGCCCCCATTCCTTTAGATACATTCAGGTCATCATCTATAGCCATCTGGAATTGTTCTTCCATGGTGGAAACAAAGGCAGCCACCTCTGGGTGCGGCTTACCCGACGGCAGACAATTGAGTTTACAAGTAAACTCATCAAGACGCCTGAGGGCAGTGCGAACATTATCCAGTCTTTTATAAGAGAAATTAAGCGGTTTACGATAATGAACCGATAAAAGCATAAACCGTATCTCACGTCCCGTATATCCGCGCTCAAGAAGCTCTTGCAATGTCACATTATTGCCAGCGTCGCTGGACATATTTTTCCCGTCCGTCAACACCAGCTCAGAATGCAGCCAGTAGTTTGCCAGCGGTTTGCCTGTAAGTGCCTCAGCTATAGCTATCTCATTTTCATGATGAGGAAAAATCAAGTTCCTGCTTGAGGTGTGCACGTCCATAGTAGGCCCCAGGTTTCTGGTGGCCATGGCCGAGCACTCCACATGCCAGCTCGGTCGCACATTGCCCCAATCTGTTTCAAAAAAAATTCCTTTTTTCAACTCCGCCAGAGTCGAGCGTTTGAGCAGCGTAAAATCTCTTGGATTGTCTTTTTCGTAGTTATCAAGATCAACGGTTTTACCTAGCTGTATTTTACTCAGATCAATACCAGAAAGCCGTCCGTATTTTTTGAACTTTGAGATATCAAAGTAGATGGAGCCATGCTTCTCATAGGCGTAGCCTTTATGCAGCAGCTCATGGGCAATCTCAATCATGGAATCGACATTTTCTGAAGCTTTGGGATACCCTTTGGCACGTTTAACCCCAAGGGCATCCATGTCTTTCATAAACCCGGCTATATACTCCTCAGTATATTCCTTAAGCGGTTTACCGGATATCTCTGCTCCAGCGATTGTGTTGTCATCTATATCGGTGAAGTTCATGTAGGCATCGACCTGAAAACCTTTACTCTCAATTGCGCGGGTAATGAGGTCTGAAACTATGAACCTGCGGCACAGAGAAAGATTTGCCGCTTCGTAGGCTGTCGGTCCACACGAGTAAAAGGTAACATGCTCTTCCTGCTGAGGGATAAATTCTTCTTTTTTCTTCGACAGTGTATTGAAAAAATGAAGCTGTTTTTTCTTACCATCAGCCTTTTTAGGCGGCGTAAAAAGGGGCGTGCTCAGGTATCTCTCACCTCCGTCGGGAAGCAGTACTAAAACCAGGCCATTTTCAACCCCTTTTGCATATTCAAGAGCGGCAGCCATAGCACCACCACTACTCATCCCGACCAGCAAACCTTCCTTGCTGGCAAGCTGTCTCGCCATATTGAATGCATCCTCATCTTCAACCCGGACGATCTCATCGGGAACTGATTTATCGAAGATACCCGGTTTATAAGACTCCTTCATGTTTTTCAGTCCCTGTATTTTGTGCCCTAGGTGAGGCTCAACAGCGATCACTTTTACATGAGGATGATGTTCATGAAACCAGGCACACAATCCCATTATTGTGCCCGATGTACCCAGAGTGGCGACGACATGGGTAACCCTACCTTCTGTCTGACTCCAGATCTCTGGAGCGGTATGATTATAATGTGCACCCCAGTTTGCCTCATTGTTGAACTGATCGGTGAGGAAATATCGTTCAGGAAATTCTCTCGCCATAGCGTATGATTTTTCAATGGCACCATCTGTTGACCTGTTTGCCGGAGTTAACAGGATCTCGGCCCCATATGCCTGCATAATCTTGCGGCGTTCAATACTGGCAGACTCTGGCATCACCAGCACACAGCGATATCCTCTTGCGGCACACACCATCGCGAGACCAATACCGGTATTGCCACTTGTAGCCTCAAGAACGATCTTGTCTTTAGTAAGTTCACGACTTGCTTCACCGGCTTCAATCATGGAAAGAGCAACACGCTCCTTTACTGATCCGCCAGGATTGCTCGATTCAATTTTCCCGTATATCTCTACAGAGTCACTTTGAAACAGACGATTAATCTTAACGGTGGGGGTATTGCCAATAGCACTTACTATATTTTTATGTAGCATTCTCTTGCTCAGCACACGATTAAATCATAAGAAAACACCTGACAAGCAACCAAATACAAAACGCCCATAAAGGTGCTACCAGGAAACTATTCCATTTTTCTTCTACATGCCTGGGAAAGGTACCAGAACTGCATAAGAGCTTCTCTGCACTGCTCATCTTCTATTCCATGAATCTGTCGTCTAAAGGCAGATATTTTTTCTTCTTCCGGCCGAACAAAATGGACCTCTTCAGATTTTTTTTCCTCCGGCTTTTTCTCACGTCCTTTAGGCAGAACCATTTTAATATCTTTGAGCTGGCTTAATTTTAAAAATCCGTTCAATGCTTCAAGAACGCCTAATTTTTCATACTGCAACTGTTGCAACCAGGACGAATTTTCAACTTCCAACCAGAGCACGCCGCGATCAATCTTCAATGGTTTTGCATAGAGACTGACATCATCTTCGATGATCTCATTCCATTTATCAAAAATTGAATAGAGGTCCAGTTGTTTATCCCAGCCTCTATCTCGAACCAGAGCAGGCAGGAGTTTTGCAATACTGATTTCTGTTTTTTGTTTTCCGGCACTCATCATCCCAACTCTTTACCTGTAAACAGCAGAATTATCAAGTTTGATAGTACAGCATTAAAATCAATTTTAATTGAATGAGACCCTCCCCTTCTATCAAACCTGAAAGACAACAAAAAACCCGTACCCCTCTTGCGAGGAATACGGGCTGATTCACCTTTGGCAGAAGGGTGAATGAATCAATAGATGCTCAGGTACGCTTCAAGTTCCCACTCGGTAACAGCTGTTCTGAAGCTATCCCATTCTTTTTCTTTAGCTTGAATATATTTTTCAAAGATATGCTCGCCCAGGGTATCCTTGGCAAGAGCACTTACTTTCAGCTCACCCACAGCCTCTATAAGACTAGCAGGCATGACTGCAATACCTTCTGCTTCCATTTGAGCCGGGGTCATCTTGAAGATATCTTTTTTAACTTCTTCTGGTGGAGTCAAGTCATTTTTAACTCCGTCGAGACCGGAGTTCAACATCATTGCCAATGCAAGATATGGGTTACAGGTTGGATCCGGGCAACGAATTTCAGTTCTGGTTGAAAGTCCGCGAGCAGCGGGGATACGAATCAGAGCCGAACGATTGGAGGCTGACCATGCACAGTACACAGGTGCTTCATAGCCTGGAACCAGACGTTTGTAAGAATTGACCAACGGATTAGTAACTGCAGCGAAAGCGCGCGCATTTTTCAATGCACCAGCAATGTAGGAGTAGGCAACCTTGGACAACTGCAGCGAGTCTGACTCATCTACGAAGGCATTAGTGCCATCAAGATTAAACAGGGATTGATTTGTGTGCATACCTGAGCCGTTGATACCAAAAATAGGCTTTGGCATAAAGGTCGCATGCAGGTTGTACTTTGCAGCAATAGATTTAACAACCCACTTAAAGGTAACCGTATTGTCCGCAGCTGTAAGGGCATCAGCATACTTGAAATTGATCTCATGTTGACCTTCAGCAACCTCATGATGAGAAGCCTCGATTTCAAAACCCATTTTTTCAAGAGTCTCAATGATCTCACGACGACAATCGTTACCTGTATCTTCAGGGTCGAGCGAAAAATAACCAGCGACATCATTGGTTACGGTGGTAGCACAACCATTTGCATCCCTTTCAAACAGGAAGAACTCTGCCTCCGTTCCCACGTTCATGGTGTAACCAAGATCTTTTGCTTCAGCAAGTACACGCTTCAGATTTACACGTGGACAGCCCTCGAATGGACTACCATCAGATTTGTGCACATCGCAAATAATACGAGCGGCAGCAATTCCGTCCTTGTTTCTCCAAGGAAGCACAGTAAAAGTGTTATAATCCGGCTTCAAATACATATCTGATTCATTGATACGAACAAAACCGTCAATGGAAGAGCCATCAAACATAATGTCCCCATCCAAAGCCTTCTCAATCTGACTTTTAGGGAGTGCAACATTCTTCATAAAACCAAATATATCAACAAACTGTAGGCGAAAGAATTGAATATTTTCGTCCTCAATGATTTGCATTATTTCTTCTCTGGTCATTTCAACAATCTCCTTTCTATTCGGTAATAATTTATTTTGTTGTTCGTGTTTCCGTTGTCGACTTGTACGTTTCAAAACCAATCGAGGACAAATTAACATTTCTGACGATATATGCAACAAACAAATGAATACTTATTACATCTTTGTCATTTTTATACCTCAAACCAGCGCTAACTGCCTCCAAAATTTTGATTTTTTCTTTTTTAACCTGCTTACCTACCAGAACAAGCCAACGAATGAAGCACGCCTTGTGTCACTTCACTTCTAAACTCCTCAGCCACCAGCTTCTGACCGTTCGAATCCAGGACATAAAAGGCATCAATCAACTTCTCAACCTCTGTTGCAATATAAGCTTTATGGATATTGAGCCCAAAATCCGCCATAGCCTGGGTAATGTAATAGAGTTGACCGGGAAGATCTTCGGCATGGGTTTCAATAACAGAAAAACTTTCTGAGCTTTCATTGTCAATAACAACCTTCGGAGCCACATCACCAACCATCAGCGTTTTCCGACCATAACCTGAAGACAGCTTGCGATACAGACGGTGGCTCAGCCCCATCCGATGGGCGATGGCCAAATCAAGCTGCTCGTTCAATTCCCTCCAGTCTTTTTCAGCAAAGCTCAGACCGTCAATGGGACGTACATCTATGACATCAACTACGGTCCCGTCAGGCCAGGTAAATATCTGTGCCTTTATCACAGTGAGGCTGTTAAGGGCCATTACTCCACATATTTTTGCAAGCAGGCCAGGCCTGTCTACAGTCATGATCAGCAAAGACCAGCACTCTTCACTCTCACTAGCCACGATGAGTGATTTTTGACGAATACGTGTATACTTATTCCGCTGGGTTACTATATGTGAGGAAATATCCTGAGGTGAAAAAGACAGAACATAATCTCCGTCAAGGGTCTCTGGATCAATCTTAAGATCACGCTCTCCCTCGAGTTGAACGCGAATCTGCTCCCGGAGCCACTCGACACCCTGCTCTTCATGGGCTGCAGTATCAAGTACCCCATGCCGTCCGTGGTCGAGGTAGGGAATTATTTTAAGATACATTTCCTCCATCAGGGTGGCTTTCCAGTCACTCCATGCGGATGGCCCAGTCGCTTTAGAGTCGGCCGCGGAGAGCAAATAAAGCATAGAAAGCCTCTCTACATCACCGATAGTGTCTGCACATTTTTTAATAAAGTTGGCATCATTGAGATCACGACGCAAAGCACTTTCCGGCATAAACAAGTGATACCTGACAAGGAACCCTAGACAATCACACTCCTCCTGGGAAAAGCCAAAACGTCTGCCTATCTGCACTGCGACCCCTTCCCCCTCCAGTGAGTGATCCCTCCCCGAACCTTTACCGATATCATGCAATAAGGCCGCCAGGTAAAGAACATTAATCCATTTTACATTGTGCGCCACATTCTCCCATTCTTTCACGAGTTGGTGCAGTTCTTCCACTGCCTGAAGAGAATGCCGATCGACTGTATAGATATGGTACAAATCATGCTGTGCCAAGGTATCAATCCTTGAAAACTCAGGTACATAAGCAGCAAGAACTCCCGTCTCCATCATAGTCTCCAGCACAGCGAAAAGATCTTTTGCCTCAATTAGAAGTACAAAGAACGTTTTCGAAGTTCTGGGGGAAGTTCGCATCTTATCGGTAATCAAATCAAGGGAACTCGACACAAGCTTACGGGTACGATGGTGCATCGGCAAGCCCGTTCGGGACATGGCCAGAAAGACTCGGATCAACATCAACGGCTTCGCCAGAAGCTGCGATCGCCCAACCGTAAGGTGCACACGGCCGTTTTTGATCTCTATACCCTTCTCGATCACCTTATCGGCAATCACCTGCCTTTTGGCAGCAAGCCCCAATACTTCATCAACATGGTCGAAGAAGAGGTCAGTGATAACACTCACGGCCCGTAGTGCGCCGTAGACATCACGCATAAAGCGTTCGACCCCGCGGAGTCCATCATCAGATTTGTAACCGAACAGTTCTGCCAGATCAGCCTGGTGTTCAAAATAGAGCTGGTCGCTCTTGCGTCCTCCAAGTAAATGCAACTGACTCCTCAACCGGTTTACCATGGCTCGGCCCTCTAGAAAGTCATGAACCTCACTTTCGACCAATAGGCCTGCGGCATGAATATCATCCAAACTTTTAAGTCCGAAAACGACACTGGCGGTCCACATCATCGCCTGGATATCGCGCATACCACCACGGCCTTCTTTGATATGGGGCTCAAGGAGATAACTGTGACTACCAAAACGTTCCCGTCGGCTCTCGCGATGTTCTTTCATTTTCTTGACAAAAGACTCCCGGTGGCCATCAATAAACTTTTTTCGATAGGTGAAGACCAGTTCATCAAAGAGAGCAGATGAGCCGCAGACAAGTCGAGCATCAAGAAGTGCAACCAGGAAAAAATACTCTTCCCTGGCGTGCTTTATAGATTCGGACACAGTCCTGACACCATGCCCCACTTCAAGTCCCGTATCCCAAAGAGGATAGAGGATCGCGTCGGCAACAACACTAATATGTTTTTTTATGGCCGGGCGATAGAGTATCATCAGATCGATATCTGAAAAAGGAAAGAACTCTTTTCGGCCATAGCCGCCCAGGGCCACAAGAGCAACATTCTCCCGGTACAAATCTATCTCGGCCTTGCCAAAACATGTGCGGATAAAACCGTCCACAATGCGGGAGTAGCCATGGAGCAGGGCATCATCAGCCACCCCTTTTTTTACGAGATCTTCAAGCTTCTTTCTCTCTGAACGAAATTCGGAAATCATCCATCACACCGCATCTCGATCTTCTTCTCCAGTCCTCACGCGTATAACTCGCTCCACAGGCAAAACAAATATCTTCCCGTCTCCAATCTTGCCGGTATTTGCAGCTGAACGTACCGTATCAACAACCTGATCAACCTGATCTGCAGAAACAACAATCTCGATCTTAATCTTAGGAATGAAATCTATCACATACTCAGCACCCCGGTAGATTTCGGTGTGACCTTTCTGGCGACCATAACCTTTCACTTCAGATATAGTCATCCCTGTTATACCAATGGTGTTCAAAGCATCTTTCACATCATCAAGTTTAAATGGTTTCACAATGGCTTCAACTTTCTTCATCTACCTTCTCCTCTAGCATCATTGAGCTATGGGCCGAGTGCCCTTTCCAGAGCGACCAGTAAAAAAGCTATAACCTAAATCTTGCAATTGATTCGCATGGCTGCAACATATCGTCTTACAAAGACAAATCTATTTTTCTCTACTTTACGCATGCAAGATTTTGGTATAATAACATATCGACTAACCCTGTCATAAAAACTTTTCCATCAAGGCTCAAGCAGCCAGGAAAGGGCCTCACCAATTCAGGCTCAGTTATTATACGCGGTTTCTGAATGCTCTGTGGAGTCCATCCCCTGTACTTCATCTTCTTCCTGCAAGCGCATACCCATGACTCCATGGATTACTTTAAACAGAACCCAGCTGACAATAAAGGTATAAACAGAAACGGCAACAACACCAATTGCCTGCTTTCCGAGCTGTGCCACGCCACCTCCAAACAAGAGGCCATCGGCCCCACCGGAGTTCACCGCAGTTGAGGCGAAGAGACCGAGACACAGAGTACCGAGAATACCACCAACGCCATGAATCCCAACAACATCCAAAGAATCGTCAAGACCGAACCTGGACTTGGAACTCACCACGAGAAAGCAAAGAATACCACCCAGGCATCCGACAACAATAGCGGAATTAGGGCCAACGAAACCGGCTGTAGGAGTAATGGTGGCAAGCCCCGCAATTGCGCCAGAAGCAGCACCGAGCGTGGTCGCCTGCCCTCTTGTAATCCACTCCATCACCACCCACATCAACATCCCTGCCATAGCACCAAGATGTGTAGCCACAAATGCTGTCGCCGCTACTTCGTCAGCCGCTAGAGCAGAGCCGCCATTAAAGCCGAACCAGCCAAACCAGAGTAACCCTGTCCCAAGCATTGTCATTGGCAAATTATGCGGCATAAAACTCGTCCGACCGAACCCTCGTCGAGGACCAAGAACAAGAACACCTGCAAGAGCTGCAGCACCACAAGTTGCATGAACAACCAGCCCCCCAGCAAAATCGAGAACCCCGATAGCACCAAGCCAGCCACCCTTCCCCCAAATCCAGTGGCAGACAGGATTGTAAACAAGAATTGTCCAGGAGAGAGAAAACACCAGGAACGGCACAAAACGAACCCGTTCTGCAAAGGCACCTGTAATGAGCGCAGGTGTTATAATGGCAAACATGCACTGGTAAATCATAAAAACCGTTTGCGGAATGGTTGTAGCATAGTCAGGGCTTGGTGCAGTCGTTACACTATTTAAGGCAAACCAGGAAAGGTCACCAACAAAGCCTCCTATATCCGGACCAAACGACATGGAGTAACCGATATAGACCCACTCGATAGAAACGAGCGAAATCATAATCAAACTCTGCATGATCGTGCCAAGCACATTTTTTCTCCTGACCATCCCTCCGTAAAAGAGTGCCAACCCAGGTGTCATCAACAACACCAAACCAGCAGCCGCCAAGATAAATGCGGTATCTGCTTTATTCATCATGCTCCTCCCTATAGTGACAATTATTCCAGCTCTCACCCAATAACTAATTGAGAACAGAAAAGTAATGTTCTTTCAAAATATTGACAAATTTGTAAAAGTCGATGTGTGATTGATTTTCTGAGCACCCTGAAATACAACTATTATGCCACAAGACGAAAGACATACTCAACTTCCTTTTTTTACAAACTTTTTCACACAAAACCTCGCCTCTTCCCATTGTAGCAAACCAACATTATTGTAATACTTATCACTTTTCTTACATTTTTGTTCATATGCGTACATTTGTCCGATATTACAACTTGAGCAAATCAGCCATTTCGCAACATAAAAGTTTGCATTCTGCCCTGTCCTCGATATACTAATTGCAGTAATATTAGTTTTATTGATACGCCTTTAGCAATGCCTGAATACTTGCCTTCCAGGATACAGAGGCGTTGATTTCGTTCCGGGCAGCAAATGTTACGAGTTGGCAGCAACTGAACCCACTACCGCGAACACCATAACCCCGGTAAACGGTAAGTAAGTACCTTGGAGTGCTTATAACCACTTAATATAAAATCGAATCCGTATTTTCTTGTTTTTTGTTACAGCTTTTACGGAGTAAGGTACTAAATGAGAATCAACGACCAACACTACCGTACTATCTGGCCAGACCCAGCTGACGATAAAAAGATTTGCATCATAGACCAGCGCCACCTCCCACACCTTTTTGTAATCGAAACACTTACAACAGTTAACGAAACAGTCACTGCCATTAAAGATATGTATGTCAGAGGGGCTGGCCTCATAGGGGCCACCGCTGGCTTTGGCATGTATCTGGCGGCACTCCAGGCACCCGCTGACACTTTTGATGAGTTTATGCGAAAAGCAGGAGCAAAACTCAGTGCAAGCAGGCCAACAGCAAGGAATCTTGACTGGGCCGTACAGCGAGTGCTCATGGCTGTAGCGGCAACAGACGGCCAAGACAGTAAAATACAAACCGCATTTACCACAGCCTGTAATATTGCAGATGAAGACGCCAGAGCCTGTAAAGACTTAGGGGTGTATGGCCTGGAGCTGATCAGGGAAATCAGTCTGGCTAAGAATGGAGCGCCGGTTAATATTCTGACTCACTGCAATGCGGGCTGGCTCGCCTTTGTCGACCACGGGAGTGCTACTGCCCCCATCTACGCTGCTCGTGATGCAGGTATAGATATACACATCTGGGTAGACGAGACGAGACCATGGAACCAGGGTGCCAAACTGACCGCCTGGGAGCTGCAACAGGAAGGGGTAAAAAATACTTTGATTGCAGACAACACAGGCGGCCACCTTATGCAGACCGGTATGGTTGACCTGGTAATAGTCGGCACAGACCGGGTAACGCATACCGGAGATGTCGCGAACAAAATCGGGACCTACCTCAAGGCTCTTGCAGCCAAGGATAACAATATCCCTTTTTATGTTGCTCTCCCGTCTTCAACTTTCGACTGGGAGCTCGACAGGGGCCAGGACATTCCCATAGAACAACGGTCGGGAAATGAAATAACCTCCATTGCCGGTAAGGACCCAGATGGTAACATTACAACAGTCACCTTGACAGCCGAAGGAACAAAAGCAGCCAACTACGCCTTTGATATCACCCCGGCCAGACTAGTTACAGCACTGATAACAGAAAGAGGAATAGTGGCCACAGAAAAAGAAGCAATCCACCAGCTCTTCCCTGGCAACGATAAAAAGCCTAAAAAAGATACCGCAAGATACTATATGAAAACAAAAGAACAGAGAAAATTCATTCGACATGATGCCTTACACCTGCTCGACTATATCATCATAGACGAACAAGGCAACACTGGTCAATACTCAATGGGAAGAACCATTGATGTCAGTGTGGACGGGATAAAACTGGAAACTGTCTATCCTATTGAGGCGAACACCCGTCTTCTGATAACTCTTGGAATTGAGGACGACCTTGTAGACCTGGAGGGCAAGACAACTCACGCCCAGCCCTCCGACGACCGCTTCGTCTCAGGCGTCACTTTCCTTAAAGTAAACCCGAACGGGAGGCGTGTACTATCAAAATATGTCGATGCCTTTCGCACTCAAAAGGATACCCAAAAGCGCCGACAATAGTTGCAACGACTACGTCCAGCCTACCTTGTCACAAAGTGGCCGGACATTGGTGAGCCCGTTGATTTACTGTTTTTTGCCCGATCTCGGCGTTATTCGAAAAAAATCCTCGAAATATCGATTATACGCCTGTGGTTGTTTTTTCCGAATGCCTTAATCTCGAACAAAAAACCTAGTAATTCAACAGACTCACTGATGAGTCTGCTAATCAGTCGTCGTCTTCTCTGCCGTAAACGTCTTCAAACCTGACGATATCATCTTCTCCCAGGTAACTGCCATTCTGGACCTCGATGAGCTCCAGAGCAATAACACCAGGGTTCCCTAGCCTATGCTGAGTACCAGCGGGGATATAGGTTGACTGGTTCTCATGCAGGAGGATCTCCTGGTCACCGTTAACCACAAGAGCTGTGCCGCTAACAACAACCCAATGTTCGTGACGGTGATGGTGCATCTGAAGAGACAGCTTGGCACCGGGACTGACTGTAATCCTCTTGATCTGGAAACGGGGGTGCTCTTCCAATACGGTGTAACTTCCCCATGGACGATAAACAGTAGTGTGCAGATTGAATTCTTTGCGTGCATCTTTTTTCAATCTCTTCACCACGGTTTTCACATCCTGCGACCTTGAGAGAGGCGCAACAAGGACGGCGTCTGCTGTTTCGACGACCATAGTGTCTTCAAGGCCAATTGCTGCGACAAGGGTATTTTCGGATCGAACCAGACAGTTCTTGCTGTCTTCAAGCAAAACGTCACCTTTGACAACATTCCCTTCTTCATCTTTTTCGAGAACTTCCCACAAAGCCTTCCATGAACCAATATCACTCCAGCCCATATCGGCTATCACTACAGCAGCTTTGGTTGTTTTTTCCATCAAGGCGTAGTCAATGGAGTCACTTTCACACCGGGCCATGGCTGTTTTATCGAGGCGATAAAAATGCCCATCAGCACTGCCTTCCTGAACCGCTTCTCTCATACAACCCAACATCTCCGGGGCAAACAGAGACATCTCCTCAATTACGGTCTTGATCGAGAAGGCAAACATACCGCTGTTCCAGAAATAGTTGCCTCGTTCAAGGTACTGATTTGCGAGTTGAAGATCTGGCTTTTCCTTAAAAGAAGCAACCGTATGTCCTTCACCCTTCTCTATATATCCATAGCCTGTTTCCGGCGCAATCGGCTTAATACCAAAGGTTACTACCGCACCTCCGGCTGCAAGTTCCGATGCCTCTTCAACAACTTCAACAAAACGATCCTCATCTAAAACCACGTGATCGGCCGGCAATACCAGTAGAGTAAGGTCTTCGTCGTAATCTTTACAATATTCAGCTGCTGCGCAAACAGCCGGGGCCGTATTGCGACCCATTGGCTCAAGTATTATGGTAAAGTCGCCATTATTCTCAAGCTCCTCTATCTGACTCAAGGTAATAAAACGGTGATTTTCACCCACTATAATAACAGGTGGTAATACCTCAGGCAGACGGTTTACTCGTAAAATAGTTGTTTGTAAAAGGGAGGTGTCAGCGGTAAGCTCCAGCAACTGCTTGGGATAAAGCTCCCGAGATAGCGGCCAAAGCCTGGACCCCGTGCCACCTGCAAGAATGATTGGTTGTATTTTCCCCACGTTATGCCTCTTTTTTTAATTAAGGTTATTACAAAAATTACCTAATAAAGGCCAGCAACTCCTGTGTCTTTTTTTCCAGCAAAACCACATCCCCACGACTTTCAACATTTAAACGGAGCAGTGGTTCTGTGTTAGATTTCCTAATATTAAAACGATAGTCGGGATAGGTGATACTCAACCCGTCGGTATAATCTTTTTGTCCATCTTCGTACTCTTTCTCGATGACAGCGATCACCGCATCAGGATCAACTACCGTACTGTTAATCTCACCAGAAACAGGGAATTTTCTCACCCTGGCCTCGACGAACTGAGAGAGTTTTCCATCACTTTGAGAAAGCTGTGCGGCAATCAAAAGCCAGGGAATCATACCAGAGTCACAATAACCAAAATCCCTGAAATAGTGGTGGGCGGACATCTCTCCACCATAGAGGGCGTCTTCCTGACGCATACGCTCTTTAATAAATGCGTGGCCCGTCCTGGTCATGATCGGCATCCCTCCGGCCCTTGCAACCAGTTCCTCTGTACTCCAGGTCAACCGGGGATCATAAAGAATTTTTGCCCCCACTTCTTTTTTCAGCATCTCAGTGGCGAGCAGACCTACAATATAGTACCCTTCTATGAATTCGCCCTGTTCATCCCAGAAAAAACAACGGTCAAAGTCACCATCCCAGGCGATTCCCATATCGGCACCATGCTCACGAACCTTACTCGCTGTCTCTGCCCTCTTTTCAGGCAGCAGCGGATTCGGTACCCCATGGGGAAAGGTTCCATCCGGCTCATGGTAGACCTTGATAAACTCGAAAGGGAGAAGGGCCTCAAGCTTGTCTATAACTGCCCCGGCACAGCCATTGCCGCTATTAACAACTATCTTTAGCGGTTTCAGGGCCTGGCGATCGACATAGCCCAACAGGTGTTCAACATAATTATCTTTATTTTCAAGCTGAGAAAAATTACCAGGCTGGTTGGCTATGTCTGGAATAGTATCTGAAACGATCATCCCGCCCATTTGTTTCAAACCGGACTCACCTGTTACTGGTCGAGCGCCCTTCACCACAAACTTCATCCCGTTATAATCGGCTGGGTTATGGCTGGCTGTGACAATGACGCCACCATCAATCCCATCCTTTTCCATACTGAATACCGCATGATAGATCTCTTCTGTACCACAGAGCCCCAGGTCCAGAACATCCACTCCCATGTCCCGAAGTCCTTTGGTAAGAGCTGCAATCAGAGCATCACTGCTGAGCCTGATATCTCGCCCCACAACAACCTTTTTCAATGTATAGACTGCAGCAAAGCTGCGACCTATTTTTTCAGCAACCTCAGGGTTCAATTCATCAGGAACCCTCCCTCTGATATCGTATGCTTTAAAACAGGATGGGGCGGACAAGTCCATTTTCTATTTCCTTTTTCGTTGAGCTTCGTTATATTTGGTTGATTAAACCTCTTTTCCAAGGAAGATTGTAAAGGATAATCGTCGATACATCAAGAACCAAGCAGACGCTTCCACCACTTAACGAGGAGCTTGTCCGAGAATAGGGATTTCGGTCACAATCAAGGCATTTTCAAAAAAATAAGCACAGCCATATAGATAATATCGAAGTCTACGTTATCTGCGCGCATTATTTTTTGGAAATAACGAAGAGTTTGGGTGAAAGACCATTCTCAGACAACCTCCTAGACACCATCTCACAGACACATTATGAAAGGTATTATACTCGCCGGAGGCTCCGGCACACGACTTTACCCCTTAACCAAGGTCATCAGTAAACAGATGATTCCGGTTTACGACAAGCCGATGATCTACTATCCCCTATCAGTGCTCATGCTGGCTGGAATCAGAGAGATTCTGATTATCTCCACCCCCCACGACCTGCCCGGGTTTCGTGAACTTTTTGGGGACGGCTCCCACCTCGGAATTTCCATTGAGTACGCGGTCCAGCCGCGACCAGAAGGGCTGGCACAGGCTTTTTTGATAGGGAAATCATTTATTGGCAGTGACTCTGTTGCTCTAATACTTGGCGACAATATTTTCTTTGGCCCTGGCTTTTCTAAAATAATCCAAGAAAGTGCCACTCTCAAACATGGCGGCCTCATCTTTGGCTACCTGGTAAGGGACCCTGAGAGATATGGAGTTGTGGAGTTCGACGGCAGTAACCAGGTGATCGGCATTGAAGAAAAACCTACAAAACCCAAATCAAAATATGCAGTTCCGGGCCTTTATTTCTACGACAACGATGTGATATCAATTGCCGAACAGGTTCAGCCATCCCCCCGGGGAGAATTGGAAATCACTGACATTAATAATGAATACCTCAGGCGCGGTAACCTCAAAGTTGAACCACTCGGCAGAGGATTCTGCTGGCTTGACACAGGAACTCATGAATCACTGCAGCAGGCATCGAGCTATGTCCAGGCGGTCCAGGAAAGACAAGGTCTGAAAATTGCCTGCATCGAAGAAATTGCCTATGAGCTTGGCTATATCGAACTTGACGAGATGGCTCGTCTCGCAACAGATATGCTAAAAAATCAGTATGGACAGTATATCGCTGCCCTGGTTGCTGAAGAAAAGATGAAGTAAACCAGAGACAATAAAGGATAAAATGAAAATCGTAATCATTGGGTCAAGCGGCCAGCTGGGTTCGGATTGCTGTAAAGTCCTCTCGAAAAATCACGACGCGGTTGGTTGTGACGTCCCGCACATCGATATCGGCAACCAAGACAATGTCGATGAATACCTGACATCTATGCAGCCAGATGTAATTATCAACTGCGCCGCCTATACCGCTGTAGACGCTTGTGAATCAGAGCTTCAGCTCTCCTGGAAAGTAAACGCAGAGGGACCGAAAAACATTGCTCAGGCAGCAGCCAGACTGAACGCCAGGCTTATACACATTTCTACTGATTATGTCTTTGACGGTAACAAACCTGCTCCGGAACCTTATATTGAAACAGACCTGCCCAATCCACTTTCCCAGTACGGGAAGAGTAAACTGGCAGGCGAGGAAGCTGTTATTCAGCATGTGGCTAATCATGCCATTCTCCGTACAGCCTGGCTCTACTCTAGCACAGGCAGGAATTTTCTCAAAACAATGTTAAAACTTGCCGTCACGACCCCTGACCGGGAGTTACAGGTAGTCAATGATCAGCACGGCTCCCTCACATGGTCTTACACCCTGGCCCAGCAGATAAGTACACTCCTGGCATCAGAACTGACTGGCATCATGCATGCAACCTCCGAAGGCTATTCCAGTTGGTACGGTGCCGCTCGTTATTTCCTGGATGCAATGCAGGTACCCTACACAATGAGCCCCTGCACCACAGAAGAATACCCAACTCCTGCTCACAGACCAGCCAATTCCATATTAGAAAACAAGATCTTGAAAGAAGTTGGGATATCAACTTTTAGAAGCTGGCAGGAAGACATTGACGCTTTTGTTGCTCAAAACAGGGAACAACTCCTCGCAGAAGTAAAGGAGTAATACATCGGCAGGATGACACCACAGTCTAGAGTTAATCAACATAACCAAAATCATCGATCAGGCGCCTGATCACATTTTCGGTTTCAGCCTCAATGTCATGCAGAAAAAAACCTGTCAGGTAGAAATCCGGGTTTTCATCCTGTTTGCACCAGCGACTTGTCGCTGCAAACAGGACCTCACTGGCATCCTTTAGCTGAGCCGGCAAACTCATCCTGAGACGCAAGGTCTCATTCACCTCAATGGGGTTGTCACTTATCATCATGATCCCTTGTTGAGAAATGTCAACCAAGTGCCCGAGGACCTTACGGCTCATTCCATCGAAAACGCGCAGGTAGAAAACGATATACTTGCGATCTACCAGGCGCTTTTCTTTTTTTTCATTGTCAGGTTCCGTATTGAGCATTGCAAGCTCCCTTTCTACCGCAAGTTTTTTTTCACAATCAGCGGCCTCTTCAAAGTCGTTTACAATAAGAGCCATACGCTATTATATCCGAAGAAAATGGTTTAATACAACAAACTCCTTCAAAAGAATAGTGTCCCACCTAAATCTTGCATACGCAAAGTAGAGAAAAATAGATTTGTCTTTGCAAGACGATATGTTGCACCCATACTAATCAATTTAGAAGCTCATATTTTTATGATCACTATTTTTCTGCTACCTTGCTACCCTTCGGGATTGACAATTCCACCGAACCTGCTTTGTTACCGAAGCTTTGAAGTATATTTATACGTCTTCAACTTCGTTGCCTCGCATCTCCGGCAGATTAGTCAATTGCAAAATTTAGGTGCCAAAAAAAACCAGCATCATTGGGGGACTGGTGTCAGATACTCTTTCACAGCATCAATGGCTATAGCCGGCTCCTGTTGCAGAAGGGATTTTCTCACCTCTTCGTTGGTTATCAGGCTCCTGGTAACATCAGCCGCGCTGTTCAAAACATCACAGGTCCGGCAGGTACGGAGCATTTGGTTTTCAGGCGCGAGAATCGTGCCCAAAATCATATGAAGCAGAACTGCCAGAATTGCAGCCTTGGCAAAACCGACCACCCCTCCAAGCAGACGATCAAACCAACCAGTGATAGTCAGCTGAATGACATAGCCAAGCGCTTTTCCCAGCAGCATCACCACAATATAGGTTGCAACAAAGATGATCACATAACTGGTGAGAAAGATGACTTTCGGGTTATCGGATATGTCTCGTAAAAGATGAAAGATTCTGTCATTATAGTGACTGGCTGCGAAATAGCCGAGATACAGGGCAAGAAAGCCGGTAACCTGCCTGAGCAAGCCCAACCAGATTCCACGCCCGACAAGGAGTACAAACAGGCCAAGTATCACCAAGTCATACGCCGTTAAAGCGAAAAATAGTCCCATACAATCCCTCTGAGCTGTTTTAATACACCATACAAGGGGTGTACTAAATAGGAAGTTTACCGGTGTTACATGTCAAGCTGTTACCTGCAATGACCACCTGAAGGAATTACTAGCAGGAACTGTTGAAACTGCAAGCTTTTTCTACTCTGCAGATACTGACAATGAGAAGAAACTGAAACCCCAAACGAGATGATCTCCCCTCAATCCCTGGCGACTCCTCCCTTCAATACTTACCATACTCTTCATGCATGAATATCAGAACTTGTTACCGACAGTGTTTGACCAGATTGCAGAAAAGATTTTCTCTCCTCACTACTGCAAACCCGTTCTACTGAGAACTTTCTCCAAAGACGCCTGCCTTTCAGATAATCACAAGACAAGAGAAAGTCTTTCCTTCCTGCACCCTGTAGAAAGAGAAACATTCAATGGTTATACACTTGAAAAACGGCGAACCGAATACCTCACAGGCAGGGTATGTGCAAAACTGGCTGTCCAGAATTACCATGCCTCTATCAGGCAAATCATTACCAAATTCGAGCCTGAACGTATTGCTGTTTTGCCTGGAGTAAACGGCAGGCCGACGATCAGCCATAAACACAACCGCCTCTTCCCCGGACTGAAAGTTTCAATCAGCCACAGTCAAAATTATGCAGTGGCAGCCGTCTCGCGCCAACACTGCGGCATTGACATTCAGTACCCATCAGATACCTTGCTGCGGGTATGGGAAAAATATTGTACACCAGAAGAGGACAGGTTGCTGCACCTCAAGCTTCCCGATCAAAAACAGCTGGCTCGCCTGGCAATTATATGGGCAGCTAAAGAGGCTGTACAAAAAAACACCATTCACAATACAATGCCGGGATTTCTAAATATTGACCTCAAGGCATTTAATGACACATCAACGGACAACACCAGGTTCTATTTAGTCATGCAAATAAGGAAAGGTCCTTCTGCTCACCGTCTTTTCCACGTAGCAGCAACTCTTTTTAACGGTTATGCCATTGCTCTTAGCATAAAAGGAAACAGCCAGAATGCCTGAACTGCCAGAGGTCGAAGTTATCT
This sequence comes from Desulfocapsaceae bacterium, assembly GCA_033852035.1. GTDB lineage: Bacteria > Desulfobacterota > Desulfobulbia > Desulfobulbales > Desulfocapsaceae > Desulforhopalus_A. The sequence goes on from JAWSVG010000008.1 coordinate 23,479, forward strand.
GCCGTGGTATCCGCCCCCACCTCATTGGCCATCACATTACAGCAGTCCATCATAGTGGCAAAAATCTTCGTTTGCCAGTACCCGTATCAGCCCTGCAGCAGAAACTGCCTGGCCGCACAATAGTTGATGTCAGTCGACGAGCAAAGTATATTCAAATCAGTTTTGACACCGGAGTCATGCTGATTATTCACCTCGGCATGACGGGTAATCTTGGATTTTTTTCAACAATAACAAAGCTGGCAAAACACGATCATGTCCAGTTTACCCTGGACAATGGCAGTCAGCTTCGTTTCCATGACGTTCGCCGTTTTGGCTCCATGTATGTCATCCCGGAACAAGATACTGCCACTATTGAGTCTACAGTTTTCAGAACAACCGGGCCCGAACCATTTGGTGACGAGTTTACTCCACTATACCTGCAACATAGGGCAAGAAACAAACAGGTTTCTGTCAAAGTATTTATTATGAACAGCCAGGTTGTCGCTGGAATCGGTAATATTTACGCGAGCGAAAGCCTCTTCAAGGCTGGTATTCTCCCAACAAAAAAGGTGCAGACTCTTCACTTAACAGAGTGGAAACGATTGACACGTGAAATTCAAAACGTTCTCTACCACGCAATTGAGTGCGGCGGCTCAACTATCAGTGACTTCGTCAACGCCGGCCAGAAAAAGGGGTATTTCCAGATACAATTCAAAGTCTATGGCAAACAGGGAGAAAACTGTTCAATATGCGGAACAGAGATACACAAAATACAGTTGGGAGGACGCGCCACCTACTATTGCCCTCAATGTCAGAACTAAGGCGATTGCTTACTTATATTTGGGTTATAGGGAAAAAGGTGAAACTTTCATATGCACATCGACAAGTGTGCCGGCTTTAATTCGCTGCATCTTTTGAGGTACGATTACATTGCACGTCGATGGTTCCCCAGCAGCAGCTCGTCTCACCCAGCACATACCCTTCCTGATCTGGTACACACCACTCTTAACCTGTACGACATCTCGCACCCTCAGTTCAAAATCCTGTTCCAGATATGCTTGTACCGGTCGTGGCCACTGCCCTCCCACACCTTGCAGTTTCAACAAAAGCGGTCCGACAAACTCATGGAGAATTACCTCCACAGCAGAAGGCGGCCCTGGTAATCCGCAAAATATCGTGTTGTTCATTCTGCCAACAACAACTGATTTCCCGGGTAGCATGCCCAGCCTCGTTGAATAGACCTCGCCCCCCAGCTTAAGAAAAGTTCTTTCAATAAGATCAAATTTTCCTGGCCCTGTGCCGCCAGTACTTACCAATACATCAAAGTTCTTAGAGACTGCAGACAGAAGCATGCTCTCCAGTTGCAAACAATCATCACCAGCGATACCAAGACCGCAGCAGTGCGCACCATACATTGTGAGCAGGCCTGGCAGTAGATATTGATTTGAAGAGACTTTTTTACCCTTGCCAAGGTCCACTGCCTTGCTTACCAGTTCTTTACCTGTAGTAAAGAACCCACACAACGGCTGTTCAAACACGCGCACCTGGTCAACCGCCACCGCAGCAAGAGAGGCAAGAAGAGCGGGACAAAGAACGGTTCCTGCCTGGGCTATAGACTCACCGGTTGTGATATCTTCGCCTTTTTTCTTTATGAAAGATCGGCTGTCCTGCAAAGCCGCCCCGGGAATAACAAGCTGACCATCAACAGTGCACGTGACTTCTTTAGGGATGACGCTACTACAGTTTCCTGGCACTTGAGCACCTGTCATAACCCTGAATGCCTGCTGGCTAACCAGTTCACCCTCCTGCATATGGCCCGCTGCAATCTCACCACGGATTTCAAAAACAGCACGGCCGTCTGGAGCAAGTGCATAATCCCGATGAAGCGCAAAGCCATCACGCAGTGACTCGTTATAAGAAGGTTGGTCAATGGCTGCCACTAAGCCAACGGCTGCCACTCGTCTGATAGATTTCTCTAAAGGTAGGATCTCAACGCTACGGCCCGGAAGCCCAAGCAGAAGCCGACTAACCAGGTCTTCAAGCGGTTTCAACATACATACTCGCGGGAAAGAGAGAACAACTGCAAGTTACTTGAAAATGGGACTGCCGTCAGCAGCCTCCCATTATTTACCCAGGCAAAACTGTTCAAAAATAACATCCAGAATATCCTCCGTAGTGGTTTCACCTACTATTCCAGAAAGTTGCTCCAAACACTCTTGAAGGTCTACCGCAATGAGGTCATTGGTGAACCCCTTTTCTAGAGAAGAGAGCACACGGTTACTTGCCTCGTACGCTAAAGCAAGAGCCTGCTTGTGACGGAAGTTTGGGGCACAGCCACCTTCTTCCCACTGTTCACTGGAGCCGGTCGCACTATCAAAAATAGCCTGTTTAAGTTCAGCGACCCCGGTTTGATCTTTGGCGGATATTTCAACCCATGACGCAACTTCACCAAAAGCAGAGAAATCGAATGTTGGTTTCATCGCGATGTCAGTTTTATTGAGGACCGCTACAACAGGTTTATGTTTCACACTCTCATACAGCTTAGAGTCTTCATCTGTTACATCTCTCGATGCATCAATCATAAAGAGGACGAGATCAGCTTTATTGATGAGCTCTTTGGCTCTTTTTATTCCAAGCTCTTCAACCTCATCTGCGTGCTCACGAATTCCTGCTGTGTCTATTATTCGCACAGGCAGACCGTGTATATCCACGACCTCTTCAATGGAATCTCTGGTCGTACCTGCAACGGAGGTAACAAGAGCTCGATCTTCCTGCAAAATCGTATTCAGAAGGCTGGATTTACCGACATTTGGCAGCCCCGCTATAACCAGAGAGATTCCCTCCCGGTAAAGCCTTCCACTTTCAGAGTTCTTCAACAATCGGCCAAGTGGCGTTACCACCTCACGCTGATGATCAACAATGAGTTTACTGTGATCGAGTATCTCTATATCTTCGTCAGGAAAATCGATGGCGACTTCAATAAAAGCCCGCATGTGCACAAGACTTTGACGAATAGGATCTATCCTGTTGTATAAAGCACCAGATAATTGTTCCTGAGCAATATCAACACCCTTTCTTGTTTTCGCAGCAAGAACGTCAATGACAGCTTCCGCCTGAGTAAGGTCAATCCGACCATTTAAAAAAGCTCTCTTGGTGAACTCACCAGGTTCGGCGAGCCTGGTACCATGCTCGAGTAGCAGCTCTAGAACGTTTTGCAGCACCAAGAAACTACCGTGACAATGGATTTCGACTACATCCTCGCGAGTGTAAGTACGAGGTGCAGCCATATAAACAGCCAGAACTTCATCTACTATTTTTTTACTCTGCGGATGTTTAATGTGCCCATAATAAAGCCGGTGGCTCCTGTAGGCGCAACCCGGAGCATTGGGAATAAAAAGATGTTGGAGAAGAGGAAGTGACTGCCTGCCACTCACCCGGATAATTCCGATACCACCCGCACCTGGTGGCGTTGAAATGGCCACAATGGTTTCATCTTGCGCCAGCTGCATCATCCAACCTATTGATACGACCACAATATTGCAGACGCAAAGCAGAGAAAAAATGACTTGTCATTTCAAGACAAGACGTTGCATCCATCATAATCTTTCCAGAAACTCCCTTATTCATGAACACCATTTTTTCTATTACTTGCTATCCTTCGGGATTGACAATTCCACCAAATCTGCTTTGTTACCGAATCTTTGAAGTATATTTATACGCCTTCAGTTTCGCTGACTCGCATCTCCGGCGGACTAGTCAATTGCAAAATTGAGGTACTACATTATTTAATTGTGACACATAGGCTACATACCTGTTACTTTCTTTCGGGATCAGGATTCGTTTTTCGGTTTTTGGTTCTGTCCAGATTTCCCCTGTCGCCCCCTGGACTGTGAGCGCTTACGGCCACCGGGTCGATTGCCTTTGCCAGGTTTGTAAATAAGGATTTTTTTAAACAGGCCGTCACCTATCGACCTGCTGCGGATTTCTTTGTCCTCCTGAAGGATCATGTGTATTACTCGTCGCTCGGACGGATTGAGGGCAGGAATAACCTGCGTTTTACCATCATCTTTTACCTGCGCTGCGAGTTCAACCGCGCGCACTTTAAGTTCTTCTATGCGTTTTTCTCTGAAATCACCAACATTAATGGAAACCCGCAACCGTTCCGGAACTTTTCGTGCTACCACCTTGCGTAAAATATACTGCAGACTGTCCAGGGTCTTCCCTTCTTGCCCTATCAGGCTCTCTTCGAACTCTCCCCTCAGGGTGCAGGTAACGGACACCCCCTTTGCCTCAAGTTCAACAGTAGAAGGAAATCCCATCAATTCGACAATTTGCAGTAGCTCGGCCTGAACAATATCCAGGCTTTCGCGGCTCGCCTCGACCTTGGGAGCACCAGCCTCTTTCTGAGCAGGCTCTACCACATTCGTTTCAACTTTTTCCTGAGGTATTTCCTGAGCATCCGTTTTTTCAGTCGGCTTTGTCGGTGCCTTCACAGGTTCAGGAGTTGAATCACCCCCTGCAGCCTTCTTTCCTGCATCTCCACCTGTCTTAAAAATATCCTCAAGACCGAATCCGCTCTCTTTTCCATCAGTTTCAGGCTTCAACTGCACTCGGATGTGTGCTTTTTTTCGTATTAAACCAAATATTCCAGTAGATCCAGTTTCAATTACCTCAATATCAAGCAGTTCCTGGGCAACTTTGAATGTCTCACAGGCTTCTCTAATAGCGTTTGTTACTTCTTTACCGAAAAAATCTTTTTTGTCTAAAGACATTGAATTTCCTTCCTCAAGAATATCTCAACTACTTCAACTTTCTGACACCGTAAAAACTCGACCCGCGATCCCTTTCATGCTTTTGTTGTCTTCTCAAGCAATCTGGCTCGATAAAAAAATGACAGCAGGTTTCCACTCTGGACAGAGAGTTTTTTGGTCTCCATATCAACGCCTCGGTCTCAGGTGAGAATGGTTCGGGCAATGAACGTCAAGTTGTTGTCGGCTTCTTGGAATCACGGTTAATAAGCACCTGCTGTAGTATCGAGAGCAGGTTGTTAATGAACCAGTACAAGACAAGGCCTGAAGCAAAATTGAGAAACATAAATGTAAATACAACCGGCAGAAACATCATTATCTTTGCCTGGGTCGGATCAGCAGTAGTTGGAGAGAGTTTCTGCTGCAAAAACATTGACGCACCCATTAATAGAGTCAAAACCGGAAGCCCCCCGAGATAGGGCAAGTCAAAACCAAGCCACAATCTGTCCGGTGCGGAAAGATCCGTGATCCATAGCAGAAAAGGGGCATGACGAAGTTCAATACTCTGAAGCAGCACCTTATAGAGCGCAAAGAAAACAGGAATCTGCATTACCATGGGCAGGCAGCCGCCAAGCGGGTTCACCTTGTAGGTCTTATACAGACTCATAACTTCCTGATTCATCTTGGTTGGGTCGTCTTTATACTTCTCCTTGATCTTTACCATCTTAGGTTGCAGTTTTTGCATGTTCTTCATCGACTTCAGACCTTTCTGAGTAATCGGCCAGAAGACTGCTTTAAAAAGAACAGTTACAAGGATAATTGCGATACCATAGTTATGGGCAAAATCGTAAAAAAAGTTCAACAGCCAAAGGGTTGGCTTGGCAATAACATCGAACCAGCCGAAGTTAACGGACCTGTCGAGGTTGTAACCAATTTCCTGCAACATTTTTAGTTTCTTGGGACCGTAGAAAATATGGTATGAATACTCTTTTTCAGTGCCCGGCTGCAAGGTATCAAGCTCGCCACCAAGGCTCATTCTGGTCAAGACTTCATTACCTTCCATACTGAAAGAGGCACCATCCATACCAAGAGGGACTAAGGCACAAAGAAAGTAGTTTCCTTCATAGCCAACCCAATCAATTGCACCCTGCAGCTTTTTAGGTCCATCTTTAAAATCATCTGCTTTTACTTCAGTCAGTTCTCCATTCATAAACATTGCAGGACCGCTGAAAAGAAACCTGTTGGCCGGGCTCGAAACCCCATCAAAAGGCGTGTTAACCAGCCCCAGTTGGGGTATCCCCTGCAAGATTGCCTGAGAACTGTTTTTCACCTTAACCGACATATCGATAAGGTAAGTGGTATTATCAAACCTGTAGGTACGTTCCAACACAAGACCGTTACCAGCCTGAGCTGTCATTGTAAGCGTTGCTGCATTGTTTGCTGCCGACAACGTGATATTTTGTGAACTACTGTCGTAAAGTACTTGAGGACCAACGGCACTCCCCCAAGAAAACTCAAGCGGAAAACCCTGACCGGCAGTGGTTTTAACCAGTTCCATGCCCAGTGAGTCTGCGTCGTTTGTCTCTTTATGGTTCTTCAGCTGGAAACTCGTAACGATGCCTCCAGCTTCAGAAAACATTGCAGTGTACAAATCGGTTTCGACCTTTATCTCTCTTGGTTCTCTATCATATACAGGAGCGAGGGCAACCGGTGCCTGTACGGCAGGTGTCATTTCTCCTGATTGCGGAGCAACAGTCGTCTGAGCGGAGTCCTGCCCATTGTTTGCGGTGGTCTGCTCGACCGCTCCATCCGTTGCCACTGGCTGGTCAAAACCTACAAAAAAGTATTGATAGCCAACGAGTATTACAAAAGAGATGATAATTGCCAAAAAGGCTCTGTAAGTATCCATGAACTTTCCGTAAAATATTTCAACACGAGAATTCTGTGCCGATTCTAAAAAAATAAATGGCGGATGCCCAGTTTACTGCACTGGATCATACCCGCCTCGAGAAAAAGGATGACAACGAAGAATGCGCCAGAGCCCAAGGACCCCACCCCGTAGGACTCCATATTTTTCAATTGCTTGAATTGTATAGGTAGAACAAGTGGGAACGAAGCGGCAACTTGGCGGAAGGAGGGGGGAGATAACGTATTGATATACTCTCACGACCCCGACAACAATTCCTTTAGGGATTTTGCTTATCACCATTTCATGCTTTTTGAAAATGCCTGAACTTGAGAGCAAGCGGTTTGACTGCCGCGCTGATATCCCCAGGGTGGAAATAGGGGAAATCCGGTCGAACAGCAAAAACAATATCCGCGGATTCAGGATATTGTTTTTGCGTCAATCGAAACGATTCTCTTATGATTCGTTTGATGCGATTTCTCTTCACCGCACCACGGATTTTCCGATGAACACTTATTCCTATCCTGCTGGCACTCGATATATTCGGCAGGCAAATCAGTGTAAAGCCTTCACCGTGCAAACGCTTCCCATTGCTATATACTTCCTCAAACTCCCATTTCTTCCGGACCAGGGAGGATTTAGAAAGTCCTTGCTGTACCAATGGCTACGCGGTAAGTCTCTTCCGACCTTTGGCCCTTCGTGCTCTGATCACTGCCTGGCCTGCACGAGTACTCATTCTTTCGCGAAATCCGTGAGTACGTTTGCGCTTGATGTTACTTGGTTGAAAAGTTCGCTTGCTCATTTTCTATACCCTCATTGTAAAAAATGCACGGTAACCCATGCTGCTGTTTTAGCTTCAGAGACTCGGAGAGCATTCCAATCAATGTCTGTTTTCCGTCCTTCCCCGAATCTGATCCATCCCGTAGTCAAGATCATTTTTGACTACGAGTTTTAAAATAACAAAACGAAAACATTAACCACAAATAGTACTCTGTGTCAATTATTTTTGTTCCTCCCATGCTGCGATATATTGCAGAACAATAGAGCCTGTGCTATCATTTACAGCTCATTTTCGCCACAACCAACCCCCTCTAAGGTACTTTCTTAAAAAAATATGCCTCATTCCATACTGCAAACATACCAGGACATCGATTGGGCGACTCTGCGCCAAAATGCTCTCAACAAAAAAGGGTGGAAAAGCAAAGGGCCTGAAGACTGGGACAAAAAGGCACGATCCTTTTCGAATCGAGTCAAGGACTCCAGGTATATAGATCTTTTTCTCTCCCACCTCCCTCTTAACCCTGAGATGTCTGTAATCGATATTGGTTCAGGTCCCGGCACACTCTCTCTACCGATTGCTTCAAAAGTAAAAAAAGTCACAGCGCTTGACTACTCGGTGGAAATGCTGCATATCATCGACGAGTACTGCAACGAACAGCACATTGCAAATATCAAAACGGTCCAATGTGCCTGGGAAGACAACTGGAGCGAAAAGGATATTCAGCCACACGACATTGCAATTGCTTCCAGATCTATGGGAGTCAGGGACTTGAGAGCGGCCCTGACGAAAATAAATGACTACGCAAATCAATTTGTTTTCATAAGCGACAGAATCGGCCCTACACCTTTTGAACCTGCCGCTTTTAAAGCCCTGGGCCGCCCAACCAACACAGGTCCTGACTATATATATACCATCAACACTCTCTACTCGATGGGTATTTCCCCCAATGTTAACATATTGGAACTAGAAAGAGATACCACCTACCCGTCAATAGACAAGGCCGTAGAGTCCTATCGCTGGATGTTTCACCAGATCACAGCCGATGAAACCAGAAAGCTCACAGCGTACATACAAAGCAGAACAGTACACTCAGACCGCACGGGGCTCACTGTTCGAAGGGAGGCCCCGCCCAGATGGGCACTCATATGGTGGCAGAAAAAACATTCTGCTTGATAAACCATAAACCAATCATTCAAGACTGCACCTTTGTATTTTTTACAGAGGGGCATTTAAACGAGAACATGACAACAAAAGAATTTGATATTGCCGTAATCGGTGCGGGCCATGCAGGTTGCGAAGCCGCACTCGCTGCCGCCAGAATGGGATACAAAACGCTACTCACCGTAATAAACGCTGACACAATTGGAGCGATGTCCTGCAACCCTGCGATAGGTGGGCTTGCTAAAGGCCATCTCGTTCGAGAAATTGATGCCCTGGGGGGAGAGATGGCGAAAAATATCGACGCAACTTCCATTCAGTTCCGCATACTCAACACCAGTAAAGGACCTGCAGTTCGCTCTTCAAGAGCCCAGGCAGACCGCCTGCTCTACCGGTTGCGAATGAAATCTATAATCGAAGGTCAAAAAAACCTTACTGTTAAACAGACTGTTGTAGATGGTCTCATGGTAGAAAACGACAGGATCTGCGGCCTTCGAACCTCCCTTGACGAGAAAATACCCGTCAAAGCTGTCATTGTGGCAACAGGTACCTTTTTGAACGGGCTGGTTCATATAGGACTGAAAAATTTTGCCGCCGGTAGATTAGGCGACGCTCCTTCAAGAGGCCTCGCCACATGGTTTCTTGAAAATGGTTTCGCCGTAGGACGGATGAAGACAGGTACCGTACCACGCATTGATGCCAACACCATTGATTACTCGCAGCTGGAAGCCCAGCACAGCGACCAGCCTCCAGGCCACTTTTCCTACTCCTCCAAAGGTGGCTACACCCTCCCACAGCTTCCCTGCCACATCACCTATACCAATGAAAGAACACATGAAATAATCAGATCCGGTATTGACAAATCGCCTATGTTTACCGGGGTTATAAAAGGGATTGGTGCCAGATACTGCCCTTCTATTGAAGATAAAATCATGCGGTTTCCTGAAAAAGACCGGCACCAGATCTTTATAGAACCTGAAGGTCTGGACACTGTTGAGGTGTATCCAAATGGACTACCAACAAGCCTACCTCTTGTCACCCAGACCGCCATGATCAACAGCATTGAAGGACTGGAAAAAGCAGTAATAATACGCCCGGGGTACGCTATAGAATACGACTACATCGACCCCCTGGGCCTCCATCCTTCGCTTGAAACAAAACAGGTAGCGGGTCTCTTTATGGCGGGACAGATAAATGGCACATCAGGCTACGAAGAAGCGGCTGCCCAGGGACTTATGGCCGGTATAAACAGCGGCCGCTACTGCAGTAACCAGCCTCCATTAATACTTGATCGATCCCAGGCATATATCGGCGTACTCATCGACGATCTGGTCACCTGCGGCACCAAGGAACCCTACAGGCTCTTCACCTCAAGGGCTGAGTATCGACTCCTTTTACGTGAAGACAATGCCGACAGCCGACTGGCGCAGATAGGGTACGACATAGGCCTGGTCAAAAAGGACGAACACCTAAGATTTACAGAAAAAGAAGCGGCAATAGAAGAAGGCATCGGGACACTTGAGTCTGTCATCATCAAACAGAACTCTTCCATAAGTGTAGCGCTTCAGCAGTTTAACAGCGCCCCGATTAAACAACGATGTTCTCTGGCAGACTTACTGCGCCGTCCGGAACTGAGCATAGATTCGTTCACCAAACTCCCCCTTCCAGACGAGGAACTTGCAGCAATACGCTCACTTAATGGGTCACCTGTTAAGGACGAAATAGAATTGCAAGTAAAATTCAAAGGATACATCGACCGCCAGAATGAACAGGTGGCACGCTTTAAAAAGATGGAAAAAATGCTTTTGCCAAAAGAGATCGACTACACGGCACTCTCTGGTCTTTCCAATGAAGTTGTGGAAAAACTGACGAAAATCCAACCAGTTTCTTTGGGGCAAGCCTCCAGGATATCAGGTATAACCCCTGCTGCGATTTCCGTGCTCCAGGTCCATCTCAAAAAATATAAAAAACAATAGCCTTTCCAGGTTTCAATTATGTCACCTCTCACTTTTCCCAATATCGATCCGATTATTGTCAGCCTTGGCCCTTTGCATTTCAGGTGGTACGGACTGATGTACGCTATCGGATTTATGGCATGCTACACTCTTGTAAAAAAGCAGATCAAAGAACATTCTTACACACCCCTCGCTGAGCACTATGAAAACCTTAACCTCCTTCTCATTCTCAGCGTGGTGCTTGGCGGAAGACTGGGCTATGTCTTTTTCTATAATTTTACTTACTATGCAGCTCATCCGTTGGAAATACCAGCGGTATGGACCGGGGGCATGTCGTTTCATGGAGCCTGCCTGCTCGTGTTGGTAACGGGGGGCTTTTTCTGCTGGAAGAATAAACTACATTTCTGGAAAGTAGCGGATATCTATGTTGCCACGATCCCGATAGGACTTGGCTTAGGGAGGATCGGCAACTTCATCAACGGAGAACTCTTCGGCCGGAAAACCGACCTGCCTTGGGGAATGGTCTTCCCTGGTGGGGGAGCTTTCCCCCGTCACCCCTCGCAACTCTATGAGGCACTTCTTGAGGGAGTCGTTCTTTTTACCCTGTTATGGTCAGTTCGGAATAAACCGTGGAGAAGCCAAAAGGGATGGCCACATGGCAGTATCGTTGCGCTTTTTCTTATTGGCTATGGCTGTCTGAGAATAATCGTCGAAACCTTCCGGGAACCGGACCAGCACATAGGGTATATCCTGAACCTTTTCACCATGGGGCAACTCCTCAGTGGTTCTATGGTCCTGGCCGGGCTGCTCATCTGGAAAACCAGATTAACCAAGAATCCCCCCCTGTAAACAGTTATAAGCCGGAACTCTTTTTCAACCTCCCAGAAGATGAACCCTGAATTCGCATGAAGATCGGGAGGAGGGAACGCAATGGCTTTAACTGTCTTGATTCCGCATCTTACTGCTGAGGTTCTTCCCGGGCTTAAACTTGACAACATTGTGGGCAGGAATCGTTATCCGCTCACCTGTCTGAGGGTTCCTGCCTCTCTGCTCTGCCCGCTCCATCACTCTGAAAGAGCCGAACCCGGACAATGTCACTCGCTCACCTTTCTCCATTGCCCCAGCCATATTTGCCAACACAGTATTCAACGCTAATTCTGCCTGCACTTTGGTCATCGCTCCGACCTCTGCTATAGTCGCCACAAGCTCACCTTTATTCATATCACCGCACCCTTTTCAAACTGAATTATTGGGGAATAATTTCAAATAAGCGGTGTATTTTTAGCCACTCTGGCAAAAAAATCAATCGTAGGATATACGTATACAGGGAGGGTATTTTTACCTAAAAATCTACATAGAACACTGTTTTCACAGACAAATCGGCAAGAAAGAAAACAACTGTTTGAAATATAATTGCGGACTGTGACTTTCTTATAGAGAGTTTATTCGCTTGTCACAAACCCGTTACGCACTGCAAAATTAACTAAATCGACACTGTTCTTCTTGTTAAATTTTCGCAATAAATTTGACCGATGATGATCAACAGTACGCTGGCTAAGGTCGAGGTGAGCTGCTATCTTTTTACTGGTGTATCCGCCAACCACTAGTTGCAGAATCTCCTTTTCTCTCTTTGTCATCTCCTGCAAAGGGCTTTTCTTTTCGTTGCGATACATATTGATCACATCATTTGCAAAATCTTCTGCCATGAAAGGAGAAATATAGTTCTTTCCCGAAAGAACTTTCTCTATTGCTACAAGAAGTTCTGTTTCAGAGTCATCTTTCATGAGATAACCATCGGCACCGGCGGCCATGGCATTATAGAAATATTGCTTATTCTTATGCATCGTCAACATCAGTACTTTTATCCTGGGGTACTTGGCTTTAACAAGCCCGACAGCCTCCATGCCGCCTACCCCTGGCATTGATATATCCAAAATAATCATATCCACAGTTTCATTCTCAAGAAATGCCAGCAGTTCTCCACCGTTGCTGACTTCGCCTGTAATCTGAAACTTTTCATTTCTTTTAATGATATTTTTAATGCCGTGACGAATAAGTACGTGATCGTCAGCCAGCAATATACGACAATTAGCTATCTCACCCATTATTCCTCCCACCTCCCTTTTTGATGAAACAGAGATATGTTTTAAATTAAAGCGAATACTCGCGAACAACGTTCCCTTTTCATAACCATATTTTTTACAATATTGCAATTTCCCTGACTTCGCCAGGTGAGACAAACATTTTTTCTTGACTTTCTTCGTAAGAGCGCGTTGATTATCTGATCTGAAAAGGTTGATTACTCACACCTTTTTACCCCAAATTGTAAATATATAGTACGGAAAAAAATCCTTACTATTCTGATATTATTACTATTTTAAAAAGGAGTTTTTTAATGGCCAGAATTGTAATTTTGCCGGACAAAGGCGTACCACTTCATCTGTTGAGTGCTAACACACTCTATTTGCACAACCACTTTTTTGACTGTGGGCTGCAGACTAGAACCTGACTCAAAGACCTGTCTCTTCAAAAAAACATGGTTTTACCGTTTTATTGATCAACATCTCTCGTAAACAGCCGAGGATTCTACAAGGTGAACAAAATGATTTTTAAGATCCTTCCATTTCTAACGTGGTTTCAAGATTACGATACTGGCAAGTTCAAAGTTGACCTCCTGGCCGGAATCACTGTAGCACTTGTACTCATTCCCCAGTCAATGGCTTATGCTCAGCTTGCAGGCCTCCCCCCCTATTACGGGCTGTACGCCGCTTTTCTGCCACCTATGGTTGCCGCGCTTTTTGGTTCGAGCCGTCAGCTGGCAACAGGCCCCGTCGCTGTAGTTTCACTTATGTCAGCAGCGTCTCTTGAGCCCCTGGCAACCGCCGGATCAACACAGTTTATAGCTTACTCTATTGTATTGGCTCTGACAGTCGGTATTTTTCAGTTTTCCCTTGGCGTGTTAAAACTTGGCCTTGTGGTCAACTTTCTCTCTCACCCAGTGATAAATGGCTTTACCAACGCAGCCGCAATCATTATTGCTTCATCTCAATTTGCCAAATTTTTTGGAGTCTATGTCGATAAAGCCTCTCATCATTATGAAACAATGGTCAGGGTCGGCCAGGCTGCAGCCGACTACACCCATTTACCAACCCTGCTGTACGGTCTCAGCGCCGTCACCATCATGGTGGTTCTCAAGAAAATTAACCCGCGAATCCCAAATGTTTTAATAGCCGTCGCTATTACCACCCTTATTTCCTATTTTACCAGTTTTAATAATGACGCCAAAGTTGATGTAACTGCAATCCAGTCAGCAGGGTTTTCTGCCAAAATCAATCAATTTAACCTGTCGGTTGCCAGCATAGAATCCCTTGGCACAGAAAGAGCCGGCATTGGGCTTAACGTTGACGAAGAGCTGAAACATGCCAAGGGTGGGCACGGTAAGACGAAGAAGCTGGTCGATCTTGAAAGCAGAGTTGAAGTTCTTAACATTGAGATTGACGAGGCGAAACACAAAAGTCATCTCCTTCGTTCCGAACTGAGACTGATGAAATTTGAGGCGGTTAAAGAGAATGAGACCTACACCTTTTTCCCAAAAGAGAACATCCCTCAGGGTGTGAGCACCGATGGAAAGACATGGCGTCTCAAGGTGGGCAACAAACTCCTCGACCCCAGCAGCCTACTTGTTATGGGTGGTGGTGCAGTCGTTGGCAAAATCCCAGAAGGACTCCCGCAGTTCACTGTCCCCGAGCTTGATGTCAAGTCATTCCTCAAACTCTTACCAACCGCCGTCATTATTTCGCTTCTTGGCTTCATGGAAGCCATTGCCATAGCCAAGGCAATGGCTGCAAAAACCGGCCAGAAACTTGACCCAAATCAGGAGCTTATTGGTCAGGGTCTTGCTAACATGATTGGTTCAATCGGATCAAGTTACGCTGTTTCTGGCTCTTTTTCCCGCTCAGCTGTTAACCTTCAGGCTGGTGCAGTTTCCGGTATTTCATCCGTTGTCACTTCCATAATGGTGGTCATCACCCTGCTGTTCTTTACTCCGCTGCTCTATCATCTACCACAAGCAGTACTCGCTGCGGTTATCATGATGGCTGTTATCGGTCTGGTGAATGTGAAAGGTTTTGTCCATTCCTGGAAAGCACAATGGTACGATGGTGCAATTGCTATTCTCAGTTTTCTTGTCACCCTCTATTTTGCACCACACCTCGATAAGGGTATTATGGTGGGTGTTGCTCTCTCCATGGTTGTATTCCTCTATAAATCTATGCGACCAGTAGTTGCCAGCCTCTCCATGAATGAAGAGAATGTACTGCAGAGTGCTGAGCATTTCCGTTTAAAGGGTTGTCGTCACATCTCTGTGGTACGGTTTGATGGCGCTCTCTTTTTCGCCAATGCCAGCTACCTCGACGAACAGGTAGCAAAATTCAGGACCGAACAACCGGATCTTCGCTACATCCTTTTGGATGCACGAGGCATCAATGATATGGATGCATCCGGTGAAGAGGCCCTTGAACTACTTTGTAAGCGCGTGCGAAGCGCAAAGCTCGGTTTTGCAATGTGTGGTATCAAAGGACAAGTCCTCGCTGTAATGGAACGTACAGGCCTCATCCATGAGATCGGCAAAGATTATATGTTTGCAGACAGTAAATCAGCAGTAGCTGAGATTATTGACCGGGTGCATAAAGGGACGGATCTTCCCGCTGCAGGATGCAGCGGATGTCCACTGACAAAATACATCCCTGCTGACAGCGAGACAAGCAAGGCTTGACAAACTGCCTAATCAAACACATTCTTCCACTTGCGACCCTGTTTGCTCCCCTGAAACAGGGTCGTGCATTTGGTAGAGATGTTTTTCACAAAAAAACACCCCGACCCATTGAGGGTCAAACCCTGAGAGAGACCTATGAAGTCTAGTAAATCATCTTTTTTTTCAGAGTTTCTTAGACTTGAATCCGCTAGCGGCATTATTCTTATGCTGGCCGCAGTCATCGCTCTGCTCGCTGCCAACTCTCCACTCCAGAGCTATTACTCCCTCCTCATTTCCACCCCAGTAGAGATTCGCATTGGGGCCTTGGAAATTGCCAAACCACTATTACTTTGGATTAATGACGGCTTGATGGCCATCTTCTTCTTCCATGTCGGTTTGGAACTTAAAAGAGAACTCATTGAAGGAGAACTCTCTAATAAAAAAAATATAATTTTGCCAGGCCTGGGTGCAATAGGTGGTATGGTTGTCCCTGCACTCATTTACGTATATTTTAATATAGATGACCCGACAGCCCTTAGAGGATGGGCAATTCCAGCCGCAACTGATATTGCCTTTGCCCTTGGTATCCTCTCCTTGCTCGGCTCCAGAGTCCCCATCTCCATCAAAATTTTCCTTACGTCGCTTGCAATCTTTGACGACATCGGGGCGATTGTAATTATAGCCATCTTCTATACGGCAGACATCTCGGTAACAGCACTGGTTGTTGTCGCTTGCTGCATTCCAGTTCTTGCACTATTAAATTTTCGCCATGTAGATTCAAAAAGCGTTTATATCGTCATCGGTGTTATAATGTGGGTTGCAACGCTTAAGTCAGGCGTTCATGCGACACTATCCGGTGTTATCCTTGCTATGTTTATCCCCATAACATCCAAAAGTGACCCTGACTACTCTCCCCTGAAAAGCATAGAACATGATTTACACACACTTGTTGCCTTTTTCGTTCTACCTATTTTTGCTTTTGCGAACGCGGGTATCAGCCTCGCAGGGGTAGGAGCTGAAGAATTACTGCATAGTGTTCCACTTGGCATCGCTCTTGGCCTCTTCTTCGGCAAATTGATTGGGGTTTTCGGCCTTTGCTGGCTAGGTATAAATCTTAGACTGACGAAGCTCCCCGCCAATATGACCTGGAGTTCCCTACTTGGAACTGCCGCTCTATGCGGTGTCGGTTTTACGATGAGCCTTTTTATAGGTTCTCTTGCCTTCGATGCAGCAAATGCTAATCAGATTTTTAATGAACGGCTGGGAGTAATCATTGGCTCTTTGGCCTCAGGAATTTTGGGCTATATTTTATTGCGTTTCAGCCTTCGTCCTCAAGACTGAAAAGAGCACCAAAATAAGAAGTTCTCTTTTCTACAATAGATCAGAGATCACGCACGCGCAGGCGAAGACCGTTCTTATCAGCTTATGGGTGCATACATCTTTGCTACCTGCAAAATAGACCTTTGTTTTAGTACCTTACTTCGTAAAAGCTGTAACAAAAGACAAGAAAATACGGATTCGATTTTATATTATATGGTTATAAGCACTCACAAGGTACTTAATGTTTAGCGGTGTTAGATTTAGAATCATGACACAGCTTGCCATGATTCTATTGTATTGGTATACTCGCTCTGCTCAATCAATCAATCTAACAGTCAATTCAATGGGAATGGTTCGATGAAAAATTTCTTTTTATTTCTCTGTATATTACTTGCATCTTCCACTCTCGCTTTTGCTAGCAGTTCTGGGAGTTCAGGCACCGCTCTCGATACAACAACCCTTACGGGGTCTTTCTTCGGTATTCTCTCTCTTCTTCTCTTTATTGCTGCCTACTCGCTCGTTATCGTCGAAGAGCAACTACACTTACGAAAATCCAAACCTGTTCTTCTGGCCGCCGGTCTTATCTGGGTTATGGTGGCAATCACTTTTAAATCGATGGGACACCCCCATGCGGCAGAAGAGGCAATTCGCCATAATCTTCTAGAATACGCCGAGCTTTTCCTTTTTCTCCTTGTAGCAATGACCTACATCAATGCGATGGATGAGAGAAATGTCTTCCAGGCCTTACGTTCCTGGCTTGTGAGCAGAGGCTTTTCGCTGAGAACTATTTTCTGGGTGACGGGTATCCTCGCTTTTTTTATATCACCAATTGCAGACAACCTCACAACAGCACTGCTCATGGGCGCCGTTGCCATGGCTGTCGGCGGGACAGACAAAAAATTTATTGCTGTTGCCTGCATCAACATTGTCATTGCGGCCAACGCAGGAGGCGCCTTTTCACCTTTTGGTGATATCACCACCTTGATGGTGTGGCAAAAAGGCATAGTCCAGTTCCATGAATTTTTCGCAATTTTTATCCCTTCAGCGATCAACTGGTTGATCCCCGCGGCTATTATGAACTTTGCCATCAGCAAGAAGGTCCCTCAACCCAGTAAGGACCACTATGTGATGAAGATGGGAGCGAAAAGGATCATGGGGCTTTTTCTCTTAACTATCAGTACTGCCGTCTCCTTCCATAACTTCTTAAGTCTGCCGCCGGCAACCGGAATGATGCTCGGTTTAGGTTACCTTGGTTTTTTCTCCTATTATTTAAAGAAGAAGGAACACAGAAATTACGACATTGATGACAATCCACTCTCGCACCAGACTTATCACAGTAAACCTGACCCGTTTGATCTTTTCAAAAAGGTCGCTCGGGCGGAATGGGACACCCTGCTCTTTTTCTATGGTGTCATTCTCTGTGTTGGCGGCCTTTCACAATTCGGCTACCTCGCCTACATTTCCGGTTTTCTCTACCATGATCTCGGCCCCACATTTGCCAACGTCATAGTTGGTCTCCTCTCGGCAATTGTCGATAACATTCCTGTCATGTTCGCTGTTCTGACCATGCAGCCCGATATGTCACATGGCCAGTGGTTACTTGTTACACTTACAGCGGGAGTTGGCGGCAGCCTTCTCTCCATTGGCTCTGCGGCAGGTGTTGCACTTATGGGTGCGGCACGGGGCACCTACACCTTTAACGCTCACCTGAAATGGACTCCAGTTATCGCTCTTGGTTATGCCGCGTCTATCATCGCGCATCTTTTCATCAACTCCAAGTTAATGTAATATCAGGAGGCTGTCCGAGAATAGGGCTTTCGAAGTCTCCGCTTATCTGATTAAAATCAAGGCATTTTCAAAAAAATAAGCACGCCATATAAATAATATTGGGAGCATTATTTTTTAAAAAAACAAAGAGTTTGGATGAAAGACCATTCTCGGAAAACCTCCTAGACTAACATGGCTAATCCCCTCAGCAACCCCCTCCCCCTGCCAGTAAGCTGGAAGGAGTGCAAACTGAGGGGCTGGTCGTCTCTGGATATTCTCCTGGTAACAGGAGATGCATATATTGACCACCCTTCCTTCGGCGTCGCAGTTATCGGCAGGCTCCTTGAAAAAGCCGGTTACAAAGTCGCCATTCTTTCCCAGCCCAGATATGATACGGCTGACGACTTTACGTCATTCCCCTCACCACAACTCTTTTGCGGCATCACTGCAGGCAACCTTGATTCCATCGTAGCAAACTATACTGGGAACGGTAAGGTTCGAGACACTGACAGCTATTCCGATAGAGGCAATCCCTGGAGAAGTGACAATCAGGTGAAGACAGAGCGCAGACGACCTGACCGGGCATCTCTTATCTATACCAGCCTGGCGAAGTCCGCCTTCAAGGGTGTGCCCATCGTACTCGGAGGAATTGAAGCCTCTCTGAGAAGGTTTGTCCATTATGACTACAAACAGGACAAACTGCGGTCCTCTTTTCTGACCGATGCCAAGGCGGACCTGATTGTTTACGGTATGGGAGAAAAGGCAATCCTTACCGTAGCCAAGCGCTGCCATGAACTGACAGGTCTCCACGACATCACAGGGACCTGTGAACGACTCACAGACCGAGAACTACAGGAGCTCTATCCTGAGATTGACACAAGGATAAACAAATCTCGGCAGTTTCTCATTCTTCCCTCTTTTAAAGAAATCACTGCAGATAAACAATATTTTCTCGAAGCGGAAATTGATATAGACCGACACGCACGGGCATACTCCAGGCGAATTGTATTTCAGCGACAGCAGACACACTGGGTCGTTCAGCACCCAGCTTCCAAACCATTGCCACCCGAAGAACTTGACGCCCTCTACCAATTACCCTACACCAGACGGCCGCATCCAAAGCACCTTGATATTCCTGCATTCAGGATGATCAAAGATTCAGTCACCATAGTTCGCGGGTGTTCCGGCAACTGCTCTTTCTGCGCAATAACCAGGCACCAGGGACCAACGATTGTATCAAGAACTCCGCAATCGGTTTATCAGGAGTGTGAAGACATCAGTCGAATGGACACCTTCTCCGGAACCATTAGTGACTTAGGGGGCCCGACTGCCAATCTCTTTGGCACTAAATGCGCCATCGGTTCTTGTAAAAAGCACGACTGTTTGTACCCAAAACTCTGCCCGAACCTTCAGATAGATGAAGACATCTTCCTGAAACTGTTAAAAGATGTTTCTGGTATTAAAGGGGTGTCCCATCTTTTTATCTCTTCGGGTTTGAGGATGGAACTGCTTTTAAAAACCCCCAAACTTCTCGAGAAGATAATTAGCGACCACACTCCGGGGTCATTAAAAATAGCACCGGAACATACAGAAGACGACGTACTGTGCCTCATGCACAAAGAACCCCATGAACTTTTACAAAGGTTTATTAAAAAATGTAGGGCAATTGGCCAAAGACGGAAGAAAAATGTAGAGCTAACCCCATACATAATTACCTCCCACCCAGGATCGACGGTTGGGCATGTTAAAGACATGACTGTTTCTTTGCAGAAACAGGGCCTTAAGGTACGTAAATTCCAGGATTTCACTCCGTCTCCTGGAACCCTTTCAACGGCAATGTTTGTAACAGGACTCAGTCCAGGTTCAAATAAACCTATCCCTGTCCCCCGCAACAGTGCAGAGAGGAAGAAGCAGCGCAAAATCCTAGAAGAGACGTTCCAAAAGAGTTCTTCGCATAACCACTTTCGCCTGCGGCAGAAAAAGAAGCGATGGAAGTAGTCTTATGGGCCCTAAGTCATGCATCATAGGAAATCACCTGGAGCAAAACTCACCCCTGCAGAAACGGACGTATAATTCATAGCAAGCATAAAAAGCCGATCAAGACCCAAAGCTATTCCAGCAGCTGATTCTAACAGCTCCAGGTCACGTAAAAACCTCTCGGGCATATTGACCTCACCCTTTATATTGGCCTTTATTGAGGCAATTTCAAGGATAAACCTCTGTCGCTGTTCTGCTGCATCCGTCAGTTCGGAAAATCCATTTGCCACCTCCACCCCTTTGATATACAACTCGAACCGTTCTGCAACTGTCTCATCATCATTTTTTTTCTTTGCAAGAGAAGCACATTCAGCAGGGTAATCATAGAGAAAAAGAGGCGAGCCATACCCAAGGTGCGGTTCTATGTATTCCACAAGAACTTCATCAAAGAGATTTTCCCCAAGCGCCTTCTCCACTGTAGTTGGGCTATATTGCAGGAAGGCATCTTTAACCGTCATTCTTTGCCATGGAGCATACAACTCGACCCCCTGGAAGAATTCGATACGGTTCTGCTCAGAAGAGGAAACCTGCAGGGTATCGAGTTCCATCGCCAGGCGGCGAAGCAGATTTTCACAATCAATCATCAAGGCTGAATAGTCACTATCCTTTCGATACCACTCAAGCATCTGAAATTCTTCAAGGTGGAGCTGACCGCATTCATCTTTTCTGAAACAGTGACATATCTGGTATATTTTTTCGCAGCCACTAGCCAGCAGACGTTTCATGCAAAGTTCCGGGGAAGTTTGCAGGAATTGGTCTTCAGATTGAAGCGGGATGATGTTACTTTCCGGGATGTATACGGGTTGGCGAAGAGGAGTAATCACTTCAAGAAAGCCTGAGTCGAAGAAATAGGCTCTGATAAAACGAAAAAAGGCTGCACGCATCTGCAGCCCATTATTGTCGAGCATTGTCTTACTCTTTGACCCGGGTCACATATTCTCCGGTTCGAGTATCAATCTGGATTTTATCGCCCTCTTCAACAAAAGGAGGCACCTGAAGCTCATAACCTGTCTCAACGGTAACCGGCTTCGTGTCATTGCCTGAAGTATCACCCTTGGCCCAGGGGTCTGCCTGTGTCACCTCGAGATTTACAAAAATCGGCAAGCTGACATCTATGGGTCTGTTGTCGAAAAACAGCACATCAACATTCATATTATCAACGAGAAAACTGATATTATCGCCAAGCTGCTCCTGAGTAATGAACAACTGCTCATAGTTCTCGTTATCCATGAAATGATATTCATCTCCCTGGCTGTACAAAAACTGCATGTTCTTTTCTTCGAGCTCAGGTTTCTCAAATTTAACATTAGAACGATAGGTTTGCACAAGCTGGTTGCCGGAGATCATATTTCTCATTTTACACCGGTAGAGTGCTTGCCCCTTTCCCGGTTTTGAAAATTGAAAATCGATGACAACATAGGGATTGCCGTCAATCTGTACTTTTAAACCTTTTCGTAAATCAGAGGCGCTGAGCATGAAACTTCTCCATTTTATAAGAATGAACACCGTGTCG
The DNA here is from genome assembly GCA_033852035.1 of Desulfocapsaceae bacterium. Taxonomy (GTDB): domain Bacteria; phylum Desulfobacterota; class Desulfobulbia; order Desulfobulbales; family Desulfocapsaceae; genus Desulforhopalus_A. The sequence continues at coordinate 45,396 of JAWSVG010000008.1, forward strand.
TTGGTGAACAAGTTTGCAGAGTATATTTGAACAATCTAGAACCATGTATTATACCTATCTTTTATTGTATTTCGCAACTGTTTAGTGGGCAACCGCTCCAGTAACCATGAAATATTTCACCTTTGACAAAGCCCGATATCTTGATATTCTCTTTATGACCTCAAACGGGTGATTGCATGAAAGAGGTGAGCAAAGGACAAGAGGCTGCACATGAAAACCATCGGTATTCTTTCTGATACTCATATTATCTCAGTAGATGACACGTTTCATCGTAACTGCAGGCGCGCTTTTTCCAACTGTGAGGTCATCATTCACGCAGGCGACCTTACAGACGTCTCTATACTCTCTGCCTTCAAGGGCAAAGAGGTCCATGCAGTCTCAGGAAATATGTGCAATAACAGTACTCAACAAAGCCTTCCGAAAGAAAAACGTGTCATCATAGAAGGATATTCTATCGGCATCAGCCATGGTGCAGGGAACCGTTTGAATATTGAAGATCGTGTTTTTGAAATGTTTCCAGACGTCAGCTGCATCATTTACGGACACACCCATGCTCCTGTCTGCCACACCATTAGCAAAACACTCTTCATAAACCCAGGAAGCTTTCAGGGCACTGGGAGATACGGTGCTGCCGGTACATATGCCATCCTACACATTGATAACAACGGCCTCAGCGGCGCAATACATACTCTCTCCTTCTGATACCTAAATCTTGCATACGCAAAGTAGAGAAAAACAGATTTGTCTTTGCAAGACGATATGTTGCACCCATACTAATCAACTTAGAAACGCATATTTTTTATGAACATTATTTTTCTGCTACCTTGCTACCCTCGGGATTGACAATTCCAACGAATCTGCTTTGTTAACGAAGCTCGGATGTATATTAGCACGTCTTCAACTTCGTTGCCTCGCATCTCCGGCGGACTAGTCAATTGCAAAATTTAGTACCTTATAAATAATTTTCTATGTTTTTATGGCAGAGATAAGCGTAGACTTCGAAATAATTTTGTAAAGGTACTTATCCCAACTTATTTCCCGTTTATCGGGGTTAGGTGATAATGAAAACACTATGGACCCCCTGGCGAATCGAACACGTACAGGGTAACGCACCAAAAGTTGTCGGATGTCTCTTTGAACCGGCAGGAAAAGGTCGGTCAAGCAAAGACGAGCTCCTTCTCTTTAGAAACGAGGAAATCGTTGTATTGCTGAATCGTTTTCCTTACACGAATGGCCACCTGCTTGTAGCCCCTGCAAGGCATATACGCTGCATTACAGAACTATCAACTGCAGAGAACCTGACCCTGATGGCTATGATTAAAGAGGCGACGACGATTCTAAAAAAACATCTCAACCCAAATGGATTCAACATAGGTTGCAATATCGGTTCAGAGGCTGGCGCTGGAATTGCTGATCACCTCCACTTTCACATCGTACCGCGCTGGCATGGGGATCACAATTTCATATCTGTTCTTGCCGATGTGCGCACTATCCCTGAGCATATAGACATGACTTTTGATAAGCTCTTGCCTGATTTTTTAGAACTTTAATTATCTGCGATATCATGACAAAAATGACCAAACTGACTCCAATGCTGCTGCAGTACCTTGAAATTAAAGAGCAGCATCAAGATACATTCCTCTTCTACCGAATGGGCGATTTCTATGAAATGTTCTTTGAAGACGCCGTTATTGCCTCCAAGATATTGGGTATAACCCTCACCTCACGAAACAAGAAAACCGACGCAGTTCAGGTCCCTATGTGTGGAATTCCCTATCATGCATTGCAAGGATATCTAGGCAAACTCATAAAAGCCGGTAAACGTGTGGCTATTTGCGAACAGGTTGAAGACCCGGCTGTCGCAAAAGGCATTGTGAAAAGGGAAGTCGTGCGGGTAGTCAGCCCCGGAGTTATTACTGATGAGCTGCTGCTCGATGATAAAAGCAACAATTACATCGGCTCCCTTACTGCAAAAGACGTCGGAAACAACCGACTCTTTGGTGTCAGTTTTCTTGATGTAAGTACCGGTGAATTTCTCGTGGGCGAGTTTCTTGACCCTGGCGAAACAGCTGAAGCTGTCCTGGACCAACTCACCCGTTTTACTCCGTCAGAACTACTGGTACCAAGAAACAGCGGCAAGCACATCTACCAACTCATCCAGACGGCGACAGCTCTTCTACCTGATGTCTGCGTCACTGAGCGCGACAGCCATGTTTACCATCAGGATGATGCAGCACGACTCCTCCATGATCATTTTGGTGTTGTGACCCTGGATGGCTTTGGCTGTACAAGCTTTTCAACTGGTATTAGCGCTGCGGCCGCACTTCTTGAATATATTCAAGATACCCAGAAAACGGCAATCGACCATATCGAAAAACTTACCCCTATCGATACAGAAGCAATTCTTCAGATCGATGACTCTTCAAGACGTAATCTTGAACTCACCCAGACCCTTATTGGAGCTGGTAAACAGGGCTCTCTTCTCTCAGTGCTGGATTTCACCTGCACCCCAATGGGCGCAAGATTATTGAAACAGAACCTGCTTTCTCCTCTGCAGGAGCCTCGTCGCATAAATAACAGGCTCGATGCAGTAACCTACTTTTTTAAAAACAGCCCTCTCCGAAAGGAATTGAGAGCATTACTGGAACGTGTCTATGATCTTGAACGTTTGAACAGTCGCATGATACTGGGGTCAGGTAATGGCAGAGACATGCTGGCCATGAAAAGTTCCCTTGGCAATTTGCCGGACATCCACAATCTCCTGACAGACTGCAACACGATCAAGCTTATAGATATTACAGAGCAACTTGACACCCTCAGTGATCTGTGTGCACTGCTGGAAAGTTCGATTAGCCATGAGGCCCCGGTTGGCACCCGTGAAGGCAACCTCATCAAAAAAGGCTATAACAGTGAACTTGATGAATTGCTACACCTCTTACGGGACGGGAAGCAGCTTATTCTCGACCTTGAAGCCAAGGAGAGAGAGTCAACCGGTATTGCAAAGCTGAAAATTGGTTTCAATAAAGTTTTCGGCTATTTTATAGAGGTGAGCAAAATCCAGGCAGACAAAGTGCCCGATCACTATATTCGTAAGCAAACCCTTGTCAACGCAGAACGGTTCATCACCCCTGAATTAAAAGATTTTGAAACAAAAGTACTCGGTGCTGAAGATAAGCGTGTTGACCTCGAATATCAATTATTCACAGAAATCCGTACTCGGCTTGCCGACAGTAGCAGCCGTATACTTCACACGGCTCACCTTCTGGCTCAGGTAGATTTTCTCTCTGCCAGCGCAGAAATTGCCCATAAATATAACTACCGTAGACCAGAGATACATGACGGTGAAGAAATTTCTATCAAAGAAGGCCGACACCCGGTTATCGAGCGAAGTCTTCCCAGCGGGAAATTTGTACCAAACGATGTCCACCTCGACCAAAGCAATGATGAAGTGCTGATTATAACTGGCCCTAATATGGCGGGTAAATCCACTGTACTCAGGCAAACGGCCCTCATTGTCCTTATGGCACAAATGGGTTGCTACGTTCCCGCGGAGCATGCCAGGATTGGAGTTGTCGATCGAATTTTCACCAGAGTCGGCGCTATGGATGATCTTCGCAGGGGACAGTCAACGTTCATGGTCGAGATGAGTGAGACCGCGAACATACTGAACAATGCCACAGAAAAAAGTCTGGTTATTTTGGATGAGATTGGCCGGGGCACTTCGACCTTCGATGGTTTATCTATTGCCTGGGCTGTTGCTGAAGACCTGGTGCAGAAGAATGACAGAGGTGTCAAAACACTCTTCGCTACTCACTACCACGAACTCACCGAACTGGCCTCTACCCACGAACGTGTACAGAATTTTTCTATTGCAGTGCGAGAATGGCAAGGGAACATCATCTTTCTCCACAAACTTGTTAAAGGGGGTACCAGCAGGAGCTACGGTATTCAGGTAGCGGCCCTGGCAGGTGTACCGGATCACGTTGTCAAAAGGGCCGAGGAAATTTTAAAGGATATTGAACACAGCGGATCTCTTCGAACCACTGAGGTGCCAGCCAAGAAAAAAAGAGCCGGAAAGGTACGCAAACATCCTGGTCAGCTCTCCTTATTCGCTCCGCCAACAGACCAACTACGAGACTACCTTGCCACCATTAATCTCGATGAATGTGCCCCTATTGATGCACTCACTGCTCTCTATGCTCTAAAAGATATGCTGACGAATTCATAAGTTGTCGGGCGTGCAGGAGGTAAGGCTGTAAAACGCCCCAGGTAAGAAGTTGAACTGGCAAAGCTCCACCAGGACAAATAATTTTGCCATGGCACATTCTTTCTTGTATAATACACTGCTTTCAAATAATACCTAAATCTTGCTAGTCTCAAGTATACTTTGCATTCGAAATCTTCTTATTTTCGTTTCGCAGGTACACGTCTCCAATAGAACTATTGGAGACGTAGAGAATTTTGGATTTGTACGAGATTACCATTCATAGTTTTTATGCAAACATTATTGGATTTTTCTTTTTATCAGGGAGCGATAGGTTTTAAATAATGGTACGTGGACTCTCTGGTTTTATAGCAGTACTTCTTCTCTATCTTTTTCTCTGCCCATTCTCTCTTCTAGGTGCAGATCTGACGGAGGAACAAAAGGTACCTGTCTCAAAAAGGTACGACGAGGCAAAATTCTACTATAACCAGCTGCAAACAAACGCAGCCCTTTCTGCATCCAGATCAAACTGGCTTAAAGGAACCCGGAACTTTCGACGGATTTATCTCGCCAGCCCCACCTCAGACCAAGCTCCCGCCTGCCTCTTTATGCTCGGCCGTGTATACGCTGAGATGTACGATAGATTCAAAAAAGGTATAGACCTGGAAGAGTCGATCTCGTATTACAAGGATTGTGCAAGACTGTTCCCCCAGCACCGTCTTGCCGATGATTGCTACTTCACCCTGGGCCAAATTTTTTATGAGAAAAAAAACGACCCTAAAAAAGCTGCTGATTTTCTCAACGAAACGATCTCAAAATATCCCAACGGAGATATGCGCCCGGCTGCTGAAAACCTGATGAAGATACTCTCAAAAGACCACGCAATTCCCCTTCCGCAAAGCATGGTATCCTCTGCCCAGGAGAGTAATCTGCACTACGTTCTTCCTGTTAAATACTGGTCGTCAGACAACTATACCCGAGTGGTTATTGTAGCGTCAGGTCCAGTCAATTACAAAGAGATGCTTCTTGAAAAAACTGGCAATAGTCCCAGACGACTCTATATAGACTTCAAGAAAAGCTATATTGAGCCCCAGTATCGCGCGCCTATTCCTATCGAAGACGGGCTACTGAGAAGGATCCGCACAGGACAATTCACTACTGATACAGTCAGGGTCGTGCTCGATATAGAGTCGATAGACAGCTACAAAATATTCAGCCTGCCTGATCCGTTCAGAGTCGTAATAGACGTACGGGGGAACCCAAAGCCCGGTACGATCACAACATTTGCCACAAAGCGAAAAACTCTCCAGAGCAGCACAAGCAAAAAAAGAACGCCAACTACTCCTGCCATAGTCCCAATTCTAAGAGATAACAAAAAGGTTGCAGCTTCCAGTACCACAAAAAAAATCGCCCCCCCGGGGGCGGATGTCCCCGGCAACCAACCTCTTTCACTTGCTCAACAGCTGGGACTTGGAGTTCAAAAGATAGTTATTGACCCAGGGCACGGTGGAAAAGATCCAGGAGCGATGGCGTTCGGCCTGAAAGAAAAAGATATTGTCCTGCGAATTGCCAAAGAGCTCGCTATCGTTCTGCAAAAAGATATTGGCTGCGAAGTCATTCTTACCCGCGATGACGACACCTTTATTCCTCTTGAAGAGAGAACGGCTATTGCAAACACACAGGAGGCAGACTTGTTTGTCTCACTCCATATCAACGCACACCCGTCAGAAAAGGTCCGCGGCCTTGAGACCTATTATTTAAATCTCAGCACCAACGCAGAAGCAATGAGAGTTGCTGCCAGGGAGAATGCCACCTCCACCCACCAAATGAGTGATCTGCAGGATATACTCTCTGACATCATGAAAAACTCGAAGATCAATGAGTCTTCCAGACTCGCTCAAACTGTCCACACTTCTATTCTCTCTGAGGCGGACAAAAGAGGCTATTCAGACGTAAAAAACCTCGGGGTTAAACAGGCTCCATTTTACGTGCTGATCGGGGCCCAGATGCCAGCAATCCTCATCGAACTCGCTTTCATCAGCAACCAACAGGATGCTAAAAACCTCACTGACGATACCTTTGTAAGAATGCTCACACAGGAAATCACCCACGGTATCAGGTCTTACATAAACGACACCACTGTAAGACTGTAAAAAGATTATGATCAGCAAGGCTCTGATACAAAGAGCCTGCCTCCCATACTGCTGCCTGGATACAGGTTTTGCACACGGGGTAACAGCAACTCCATCCCGCTAATTTTTAAAGTGAAATAATTCTAACACCGGTAAACGGTAAGTAAGTACCTTGTGAAGGCTTATCACCATATAGTATAAAAACGAATCCGTACCTTTTGTTTTTTATACCCTCAGATAAGCGATAGACTCCGAGGGAGTACTGAACTGAGTGACAGCTTTTACGGAGTAAAGTACTAAATATTTTACATTTTCAGACAGATACTATAGAGTCTTAGAGGTGCCAGAGATCGTGGTTCATCAATTCTATTAATCAGGCGACGATTTTGAATCAGAAAAACGATACCATATTTGCTGAGCAAGTTCGCATGCTGTACGCAAACTCGCTGGTAGCGATACTTGTGTCTGTTGCAGTTGGTCTTTTGTTCTGGTGGACGCGATGGACCGTTATGGATCAGGGCGTTCTCATTGTCTGGTTCTCTATTTTTATTAGTATTTCAGCAGCCAGACTCCTACTTCTCATAGCTTATAACAAAAAAAAATCTCCCACCACACACATACATCGCTGGAACACCTGCTTCCTGACTGGTATCTACTGCATTTCTCTTCTTTACGGTACGGCTCCCTTCTTTTTATATCCAGAAAACAATCCCACCGGACAAACCGTCTTTTTTTTAATTATCACAGGACTCGCTACTGGGGGTATAACCTCTCTCTGTTCCAGTTTTCATGCCGTTTCTATTTTTGTATCTTTGACTCTCCTGCCTCTGGTCTTAAAAATGTTCGCCATGAACACCAACCAGTCACTGGTCATTGGAACTCTTATTCTGGGTTTCTGGGTTGTAACCCTCTTTGGCGCAAGGAGACTCAACATCAATGTTATTCACAATATTGACCTACGTATACAAAGCATTGAACGGGAAAGGATCCTTAAGGCAAATGAAGAACGGTATCGACATATTTTCAAGACCGCCCCCTTAGGCATTTTTCAGTACGATACTAAGAGTCGAATTTTAGACTGTAATGTGGCATTCATAACAATGCTTAATTCTACAAAAAAATCCCTGATAGGCATGAACATTTTTGAGACAGTGAAAGAACGGGGTATACTCAGTGCAGTTCAGGAATCACTCACAAAAGGAAGCGGATATTTTGAAGGGGATTACACCTCAGTCTTGAACTCGAAGACCCTTCCCATCAGGGCTTTTCTCAAAGCGGAACGAGGTCCAGACAGGGAGATCCTCGGTGGTGTCGGCATAGTTGAGGACTTTACCGAAAAACACCTCTCCAAACAGCAGATCCGCTACCATGCTACCTATGATATCCTCACCGGACTACCTAACAGAAGGCTCATACGCAGTCGTTTACGTGTCGAACTCTCCCGCTCCAATCGGCACGGTCAATATGGTGCCCTTTTATTTATCGATCTCGATAACTTTAAGACAGTAAATGATTCATTAGGTCACTCCGCTGGAGATGAACTCCTCAAGCAAGTAGCAAAACGAATCTCAGAATCAACTCGAAAGGAAGACAGCGTTGCCAGAATGGGGGGAGATGAATTCACTATCATCCTCACGGAACTTGGAAAAACCAGCAAAGCTGCGGTGGATAAAGCAGGAAAAGCAGCTGAAAAACTCTGCAGCCTTATATCCAAGCCCTGCAGAATCGAAAACCAGGAGTTACACATCACCCTCAGTGTCGGCATATCTCTCTTTCCAAAACCTGAGGCAGGGGTCGATGACATTTTGAAACAGGCTGACACTGCAATGTACAAGGCTAAAGAGGCTGGGCGAAATGAAGTCCGCTTCTTTCTCCCTAGTATGCAGGCCGCAGCCGACAAAAGACTGCAACTCTCTACAGAGATCAGGACGGCCCTGGCCAACGACGAATTTGTTATTTTTTACCAACCTCAAGTCGACAAGTCAGGTCTTATCCTGGGTGCTGAGGCCTTAATACGCTGGGATCACCCGACCAGAGGAATCGTCTCCCCAGCAGATTTTCTGACAATAGCTGAAGAGACCGGGATCATGATAGATCTCGGAAAATGGGTAATGCGCTCCGTGTGCCAGCAGATACAGCAATGGTCTCAGAACGACCTGCTCAAAAAAGACCAGGTTATTTCTCTCAATGTAAGTCCGAAGGAATTTACTGCACCAGATTTTATTCAACTGATTGTAGGCCTCCTGAAAGAAACCGGTGCATCCCCGATCCATGTTGGGATAGAACTCACCGAAGGCAGTCTGATCTCAACAGGTGAGGATATCATCAGAAAAATCATGACCCTCCGTGAGATGGATATTAAATTCTCTGTTGACGATTTCGGCACTGGATACTCATCTCTCAGCTATCTAAAAAAACTCCCGCTTACTACTCTCAAAATTGATCGATCTTTTGTAAATGACATAAAAGATGCAAATCATGACATAGTGCTTGTAGATACCATAATAATGATGGCCCATAGCCTCGGATTGGAGGTGATAGCTGAAGGCGTTGAGACCATCCTGGAGCTTGAGTACCTTGAAAATAGAGGCTGTGTTGCCTACCAGGGATACTACTTCAGCAAGCCTGTTTCCGTCGAATATTTCACAAAAATGCTGCGTGAAAATACATGTCACCTCCCTTCCTCCACTGAGATCTGAGCTTTCAGCAGTCTCTCCTTTGACATAGCCCCTCGCCTTATATCCTCTTTGCTCTGTTATTTATCGATAACCTCCACGACTATTATGAACATTTATCGAAAATACTTGACAGGAACATCCCCCTGACTTTATATATACTTCAGGAGGATTAGTATTGTTAAAGAAAAAAATGAAATATAAGTTTGGCGATAAACTCAGGTCGGTTCGGGAAAAAAAGGGTTTGACCTTAAAAGACGTCGCTGAGAGGGCCGGAGTCAGCGAGAGTCTCGTTTCTCAAATAGAAAGAAACAAGGTTTCCCCATCAACGGACGTCCTGCTCACGGTGGCTGATATCCTCGAAATTGACTACGAGTACCTCTTTAATGATTACCGGCAAAAGCGGAGAGTCTCAATTCTCAAGGCTTCTGCAAGGGAGAGCATTAGCCGCAATAAGGTGACGATTCAACAACTCTCCATTAACGATGAGCTTTCAAAAGATCCGGCAATCGAGTCATTCCTGCTGGAAATTGAGCCAGACGGGAAGACCGGTGACCAGGAATATGGTCATGCGGGCAGGGAGTTTGGGATCATTTTATCAGGACAGGCTCAGCTGGTATATGGCCAGGAGCGTTATGACCTGGGTGAAGGAGATACGATTTCATTCCCTTCTGATATCCCACACCAGTTTCGAAACAACGGCAAAGAAGTATTGCAGGCAATATGGGTTGTGACTCCTCCCAGGAAACTGTTTCAAAGCTGATGTTACAGTGAAAACTCTCCATCTCCAGCGTTGTTGCTCTAAGCAATGAAAGAAATTAACTTTATACCTAAATCTTGCATACGCAAAGTAGAGAAAAATAGATTTGTCTTTGCAAGACAATATGTTGCACCCATATTAATTAATTTAGAAAATCATATTTTTTATGAGCATTATTTTTCTACTACCTTGCTACCCTTCGGGATTGACAATTCCACCGAAATTGCTTTGTTAACGAAGCTTTGAAGTAGTTATCCGTCTTCAACTTCGTTGCCTCGCATCTCCGGCGGACTGGTCAATTGCAAAATTAAGGTTATACAATAATTATTTAGGAGGAAACAATGGGTAAAACGATTGCGGAGAAGATATTCGATTCTCACCGCGTGGATAACCCCTTTGGTGACATCCATGTCATCCGGCTCGATTCAGTTTTCTGTCATGAAATCACAACTCCCGTGGCAATCAATGATCTGGTTGCCAGAGGAATGGACAGGGTGTTTGACTCTACCAAGATCAAGGCAGTCATCGATCATGTCACACCTGCAAAAGACTCCAAGACCGCCATGCAGGGCAAGATTTTACGGGACTGGGCTCAACGAAATAACATAAAAGACTTTTTTGATATTGGGAAGAACGGTGTTTGCCATGCCATTTTCCCTGAAAAAGGTTTCGTACGCCCAGGCTACACCGTGATCATGGGTGACTCCCATACCTGTACGCATGGCGCATTTGGTGCTTTTGCGGCTGGAGTTGGAACCACAGATCTTGAAGTTGGTATCCTTAAAGGTGTTTGCGCCTTCCACTATCCCGAATCTATCAAAATCGAGATCCAGGGAGCACTGCCGGCTGGAGTCTTTGCCAAAGACGTGATTCTTGCACTTATTGGAAAACTCGGTGTCAACGGTGCTACAAACAAGGTGATCGAATTCACCGGTAGCGTCATAGAAGCAATGTCTATGGAATCCCGTATGACACTCTGCAACATGGCCGTTGAGGCGGGCGGGACATGTGGAATATGCGCCCCTGACATAACGACTGTCGACTACCTCTGGGAGTTCATCCAGGACGAATTCGCGTCCAAAGAAGAGGCTCTAAAAAAATATAATGAATTCACAGCCGACTCCGACGCCACCTATACAGAGACACTGTCTATTGATGCAGCGACCATTAAGCCAATGTCCACCTTCGGCTACAAGCCCGACCAGGTTCGTCCGGTAGCCGAGATGACCGGCGAAAAAATAGACCAGGTTTATATTGGATCGTGCACAAATGGGAGAATTGAAGACCTGCGGGTTGCCGCAAAAATTCTCGACGGAAAAGAAATTAAAGCGGGGGTACGTGGAGTAGTATCACCTGCGTCTCCAGCTATTTATAGCAAGGCCCTCGAAGAGGGGATCATTAAAATTTTCATGGATGCAGGATTCTGCGTGACCAACCCTACCTGCGGTGCCTGTCTAGGAATGAGCAACGGGGTACTTGCCGAGGGTGAAGTTTGCGCTTCCACCACCAACCGCAATTTTAACGGCAGGATGGGGAAAGGCGGCATGGTACATCTCATGAGCCCGGCATCCGCTGCGGCTTCCGCACTGACCGGTTACATCACAAATTCTTCTCTGTATGCAGAAGGGGGCAAATAATGAAAGATTTCAACGGAAGAGTATTGTTTCTTGATCGGGAGGATATCAACACTGATGAAATCATCCCCGCAAGATACCTCACTGAGATAACAAAGGAAGCGTTAAAGCCCAACCTCCTCGAAGACCTCTCTTTGCCTGACTTTGACCCTGCAAAGGATGTTAATGCCAGTACAGTAGTGGTAACTAGAGCCAATTTTGGCTGCGGCTCCTCCAGAGAACATGCTCCTTGGGCCTTTGAAGTAAACGACATCAACATCGTTATTGCGGAGAGCTTTGCCAGAATCTTCAAACAGAATATGTTCAACTGCGGGATGATGGCTGTTGAGCTGCCTGGGAGTGATATTCAAAACCTGTTCAACACCTTTGCTGGCAAAGAGACTATGCTGACAACCGATATGGAAAAGAGATCCCTGTGCTTTAAATCGGACAATGACGAGGTGGTTCTTTCTTTTACTATTTCAGGATTTGATCATGCCCTTGTAGAGGCTGACGGCTGGGTGGGCTACGCTGATCTGCATTATTGACCTGGATTATTGATTGGTTTTCTTGAGCCGGTTGTGACCGTAGAGGGATGAGTCTCACAGAAACTCATCCTTCTCCCCATTTCAGAAAGACCCTTTCTCGTTTTTAAGTTTGAAATCCTTTTTCATTTATCACACCTCCAGCTGCTCTAAAATAGACTCAGCTGCCATCCTTCCTTCAGCAATTGCAGTAACAACCAAATCAGAACCTCGAACTGCGTCTCCCCCGGCGAAAACCTTCGGGTTCGTCGTCTGATAGGGAAAATCGCCTGTGGCGGGAGCGTTAATGAGCTGCCAGTCATTTACAGAAACGTTATTGTCCGCAAGCCACTCCGGAGGACTTGGTTTAAAGCCGAAAGCCATAATGACGCTGTCGGTATCAAGGACAGTTTCCGTCCCGGCAACAGGATCAGGCCGTCTCCTGTTTCGCTCATCCGGGTCTCCAAGTCTGGTGGTTATGACTTGCAACCCCGTCACTTTGCCATCTTCAGCTTTTACGATACCAAGGGGCTGAAGGTTCCAGAGAAAGCGAACGCCTTCATCCTCTGCGTTGGCAACTTCTCCCACTGAGCCCGGCATGTTTTCCCGGTCCCGGCGATAGGCGCAGACAACATCTCGTGCTCCCTGCCGAACTGCCGTTCGCAGACAGTCCATTGCCGTGTCACCGCCACCAAGAACCACCACCCTTTTTCCTTCCAGGTTCACATAAGGATAGCGATCCCGCTTACCGCCAAGCAGTTTATCCGTATTACCAATAAGATAATCAAGGGCATCATAGACACCCTCTGCATCTTCATTTTCAAGACCTGCCCTCATGGAAGTATAGGTTCCCGTGCCTACAAAAACTGCATCGTAGTCAGTTAAAAGTCCCTCAAAGGGAAGATCAACACCAATCTCTACTCCAAGCTGAAACTCCACACCCATCTCGGTGAAAATTTCTCGGCGTAATTCCATAACCCGTTTATCAAGTTTAAAGGCTGGAATACCAAAGGTGAGCAGGCCGCCTATTTCAGGGTGTATATCAAAGACCACTGGCGTCACGCCGTTTCGAATAAGGACATCAGCACAACCGAGGCCGGCAGGTCCAGCGCCTATGACAGCCACCCGTTTATCAGTTTTAACGACCTTTGACAAATCAGGACGCCAGCCCATCTGAAAGGCAGTATCCACGATATACTTTTCGATATTACCAATGGTTACCGCACCAAAGTCATTATTCAGAGTACAGGCGCCTTCGCATAACCTGTCCTGGGGGCAGACCCGGCCACAAATTTCGGGCAGACTATTGGTCTGATGGCAGAGCTCTGCCGCCTCCACTATACGACCCTCATTTGCAAGCTGCAGCCAGTCCGGGATATAGTTATGAACGGGGCATTTCCATTCACAATATGGGTTACCGCAGTCCAGGCAGCGATCCGCCTGCATCTGGACCTGGGCTTTCTGAAAAGGGTGATAGATCTCTACGAATTCGTGACGTCGGCGCCCAATCCCTCTTTTGTGGGGATCAACCCTTTCAACCTCGATAAACTGGAAAAGATTCTGGTTCATATACAACTCCTTAATACACTACCTTCAGGGTCTCTTTAGGGGAAGTACCCCGATGTCCCAAGAGGGTTTCAACATCAGATGTCTTTGGCTTAACCAGTTTAAACAGCCCGGCATATTGTTCCTCAAAGCCTGTTAAGATCCGTTCCGCTCTCGTGCTGCCTGTTTCCTGATAGTGGCCACTAATGATTCCCCGCAAGTGTTCCTGCAAGACGGCTCTGTTCTCAAGATTCAGAACCTCAATCAACTCTGTATTGACTCTTGACTCAAAAGAACCAGACTCATCGAGAATATAAGCAAAGCCCCCGGTCATCCCGGCACCGAAATTTACACCCGTATCGCCCAGAATTGTCACAATCCCGCCGGTCATATACTCACAGCCATTATCGCCAATACCTTCAACGACAACCTTGGCCCCCGAGTTCCTGACGCAGAAGCGCTCACCCGCCCGTCCGGCTGCATAAAGATGGCCACCCGTCGCGCCATAAAGACAGGTATTACCGATAATAACCGCCTCGTGACTCTTATACGCTACACCATGTGGAGGGCGAATTACCAGTTTGCCCCCGGCCATCCCTTTTCCTACATAGTCGTTGGCATCACCGGTGAGGACCATATTGAGGCCTCCGGCATTCCAGGCACCAAAGCTCTGGCCGGCTGTCCCATTGAAAACAACATTGATGGGACTCCTCTTCATACCTTTATTGCCATGGATTGAAGCTATTTTCCCCGAAAGGAGTGCCCCCACCGACCTGTCGGTATTTGAGATGGTAAAAGATCCTCCCCCCCCTGTAGAGGATTCAGCAGCTTCAGTAAACCGATTGAGGAGTTCAAGGTTCAGTTTGCCGGGATCATCAGGTGTATTAGCCTCTCTGAAAAAGAGGCCGCCTTTCGCTTGTGGCTTTACCGTCTCAAGAAGAGATGCCAGATCGAGTTTCTGTTGTTTAGCGGTGATGCCCTCTATCGCCTCAAGAAGGTCTGTGCGACCAATAAGGTCTGTGAGCTTTTTCACGCCGAGCTCGGCCATCCCCATTCTCGTTTCATGAACCATAAACCTGAAATAGTTCATCACCATATCCGGCACTCCTGAAAAATACTCTCTTCTCAGTGTCTCATCCTGAGTAGCGACCCCAGTGGCGCAATTGTTCAAATGACAAATTCGTAGAAACTTACAACCAAGGGAGATCAGTGGGCCTGTACCAAAACCAAAACTTTCAGCTCCGAGGATGGCAGCTTTAATTATATCAAGGCCTGTCTTTAATCCTCCATCCACTTGCAACCGTATCTTATGGCGCAGGTTATTTGCCACCAGAGCCTGCTGCGTTTCGGCCAGGCCGAGCTCCCAGGGGCTGCCTGCATACTTGACAGAGGTAAGAGGACTGGCCCCGGTGCCACCGTCGTAACCGGAGATAGTAATCATGTCGGCATAGGCCTTGACAACCCCGGTGGCGATAGTCCCCACCCCAGGCTCAGAAACCAGCTTGACACTAATCTGTGCTTTGGGATTGACCTGTTTGAGGTCAAAGATCAACTGCGCCAAATCTTCGATAGAGTAGATATCATGATGAGGTGGTGGGGAAATAAGGGTTACTCCCGGCACTGAGTGCCTGAGGGCAGCGATCTGGGCTGTAACCTTATGCCCTGGCAATTGTCCACCCTCTCCAGGCTTTGCCCCCTGAGCCACCTTGATCTGTATAACCTCTGCGTTCATCAGGTAATGGGGAGTAACTCCAAACCGTCCTGAAGCAACCTGTTTAATCTTTGAAACCCGCTCCGTATTGAAACGTTTTGGGTCTTCACCCCCCTCTCCGCTATTGGAATAACCACCAAGCCTGTTCATGCCAATGGCGAGAGACTCGTGGGCTTCCTGGCTCAGGGCACCAATTGACATCGCCGCAGAATCAAATCGCTTGAAGAAGTGCTCTGCTGGCTCTACTCCATCCAAAGGGATTGACTCATCTTTCTTTTTCAATCGTAAAAGATCCCTTAAGCAGGCCACAGGTCGACTGTTTACATAATTGGAGTAGGACTGGTAATCCTCGAACTTCCCGCTGCGCACCGCCTTTTGCAGCGACTGTACCACATCCGGGTTATAAGCATGGTACTCCCCACCGTGGATATATTTAAACAAACCACCGCGAACGAGGGGCTTATGCTGCCGCCTCCAACCATAAGAATTCATCTTCTCAAGATCCCGCTGAAAATCATCAAAACCTGCGCCTTCAATACGACTGACAATGCCATTAAAACAGAGTTCAGTTACTTCTTTTGAGATTCCAACCGCTTCAAACAGTTGCGAGCACCTGTAGGAGGCAATAGTGGCAATACCCATTTTAGAGAGAATCTTCAATAATCCCTTATCGATACCTTTCCGGTAGTTGGAAATAGCCTCGCCAAGTCCAACATGAAGAGACCCTTCTTCTACCAACTGGGCAAGGGATTCATATACCAGATACGGATAGACCGCCGTTGCCCCCAGACCGAAGAGTACAGCAAAATGATGAGAGTCTTTCACACTGGCAGTTTCAACAATGATATTACTGTCACATCGTACATTATTTTCAACCAGACATTGCTGTACTGCACCTACGGCCATAGCCGCAGGAATACTCAGTGTTTCTGGCGCAATATTACGGTCAGAGAGAATCAGAAGAACAGCTCCTTCACCGACCCCTTCAAAGGCCAGCCTGCACAAAGCCTCAATTGCCGGCTGAAGCCCTAATTCTTTTGGAAAGTTGAGATCAAGAATCACATGTTTATAGTGCGCCTGATCCAGTTGCCTCAGTTGCTGAAAATCACTGTATACAAGAACGGGTGACTGAAAAATAACCCGATATGCGTGACCCTGAACCTCGTCAAAAACATTCTGTTCTCGCCCAACACAGGTCGCAAGAGACATCACGTGCTTTTCACGAAGAGGGTCAATAGGCGGATTGGTCACCTGAGCGAACATCTGACGAAAATAATCGTACACACTTCTTTCTTTCGTCGATAAAACGGCCATTGGAGCGTCATCGCCCATTGATGCAATTGGCTCCTGGCCACTTTCAGCCAATACCTTAACCACCTGTTCAAGCTCTTCGTTGGTGTAACCAAAGACTTTCTGATAAATAAGCAGCTTATCATCACCTATGAATCTGCAGCCATAATCATGAGGACTATTCAGGTCAAAGGGCTTGAGCTTTCGGCAACATTTTTCCATCCATTGTTTATAGGGATGTCTCGACTTCAATTCCTGATCGATATCCCAGGTGGTCCACCGCTTCCCAGAAAGAGTATCCACCACCAGCAGTTCCCCCGGACCGACCCGACCTTTCTCAACAACTTCATCGGGTTCATAATCCCAGATCCCCACCTCCGAAGCCAGGGTTATCAGATTATCCTTGGTCACTATATACCTTGCCGGCCGCAAACCATTTCGATCAAGACCGCATGCCACAAAACGCCCATCGCTCATAACGATACCCGCCGGACCATCCCACGGTTCCATATGCATGGAGTTAAAGTCATAGAAAGCTCGCAGATCTTCATCCATGTTGGGATGGTTTTGCCAGGCCGGTGGAATTAGGAGCCTGAAGGCTCTGAACAAATCCATTCCCCCGGCAAGGAAAAGCTCCAGCATGTTATCTAAAGAAGAAGAGTCCGAACCGCTGGTATTGACAAAAGGTACCACCTCGCTCATATCAGGGAGAAGGGGTGATTTAAACTTATATGAACGGGATTTTGCCCACTGCCTGTTGCCGTTAATGGTGTTTATCTCACCGTTATGGGCAAGATATCTAAAAGGCTGCGCCAGATGCCACTTAGGCAAGGTATTCGTAGAAAAACGCTGATGAAAAAGACAGATGGCAGACTGCATCCTGTAATCAGCAAGATCTGTGTAGAAATGGGGAAGGTCAACCGGACGACACAGCCCTTTATAAACAATCACAAGATTTGAGAGGCTGGCAATGTAAAAATCCGGGTCATCAGTCACTCTTTTCTCAATTCGCCTTCTGACCATATAGAGGCGACGCTCGAGGTCCTTGGCCCCCCAACCAAAAGGCCCATCAAAGATAACCTGAACAATGGTCGGCAAACTCTCTTCTGCTAATTCACCGAGGACTGTCTTATCAACAGGTACGTTCCGCCAGCCAACAACCGTAAGACTCTCTTTCTTGAGTTCCTGGTTAATTATCGACCTGGCTCTCTCTGCTTTGACAGTATCCCGGTTCAGGAAGATCATCCCGACACCGTACCTGCGGCCAAGACTCCAGCCTTCTTCCTTTGCAATGGCTCTGAAGAACCCATCGGGTTTTTGTAATAACAGGCCACAACCATCGCCGGTCTTACCATCAGCCGCGATACCACCCCGGTGAGTCATACGGGCAAGGGACGAGATAGCTGTGCGCACCAATTTATGGCTGGGCTCTCCTTTCATTTGAGCCATCAGCCCAAAACCGCAGTTATCTTTTATTAATTCCGGATCATACAAACCCATATTATTGTCCCCTTTACACTCAGCTCAGATCCTACCAACTCGACCGAGCGTATACAGTAATGTAATTACAGCCTATTGCATTCTCAGATAAACAAATGAAACACATCTTTGAGCACAAGTCTTCATTCATCTTAGTAATAATTCCTGTTTTGAAAATTCATATGCCGACACAGCATCAGATAAATCTTTTCATCAGTTCATCAGTGGCATCATTGAGGTTTCCAGGGGTTATCCCGGACCGGGCACAACAAGTTTCCACATGATGCTTTTTCTGCTGATCCCCAAGATCTTCAAGTCCTCTAAAGAGCCCCATTCTGCGACCAACAACGTAGATCATCTGGTCATTCTCACTCAGCTCAAAAAAGCGGTGAAGAAGAGACACCATCTTCATTTTATCCTGAGGGTAGGTACCCTCAAGATCTTCAAAGAGGTTAAGAATATGGTCACTTTTTATTGTGCTGGTTATACCTTCTAAAGATTCAAGGAAAAGGAGGAGTTCCCGGGCGACCTCAATATCACCTATTTTTTGAAAAGATCCTGAACAGTACTCCTGGTATAACTCAACATGATTGGGAATGGCAAGTGAGCGTAGCCGAATAAAGTCCGGATTAATCTGGTTGAGAGCGTCAGCACTTTCCAGTGCATGTTCACGGGACAAGTTCCTCCCCCCCAGTCCAGGCATGAGATACTCAGAGAGCTCCATCCCGGCATTTTTAACCTTCCTGCCAGCTACAATATGGGTCTTTTTATCCACTCCTTTTTTTACCAGAGAAAGAACATTGTCAGATCCTGACTCCATACCGATGTGGATTCGAGACAAGCCGGACTCTCTCATGAGTGCAAGGTTTTCATCACTGATCCTGGCGATAGTGCGGGATCGTGCGTAGGAGGTGATCCGTTCAACCCAAGGAAAACAGGTGATCAGGTGACGCAGAATTTCTACCAACTGCTCCGGCTTCATGATGAGGCTGTTGGCATCCTGAAGAAAAATTGACCGCATTCCCGAACGGCTCCAGTGCAGAGCCGCATTAAGAGCTATGCTGTCCCCGTCTTCATCCCCAGCGGCTATTGCTGAGATATCCTCACTGAGCAATCTCTTTTTCCTATCAGAGCTATCCCTGATCAAGCCGACATAACGATGAATGTGGTCGATATCTTTCAAGACATGCCCAACAGGTCTAAGTGAGAAGTCACTTCCTTTATAAACAGGACAGAAAGTGCAGCGGTTCCAGGGGCAGTTACGAGTTATCCTGATCAGCAGGCTAGATGCCTCACTTGGAGGCCTGATTGGCCCCTGTTCAAAACCTTTATACTCCTGTATATCCGAATCTACTCTCTTCACATTGTTTCCTCTTAATAGCGTAAAAATTCATTCGATTGCGAGGTTGCACCTCTTGTTTACATGAATAAATTAAGCACATTACTCCGCAAAAGCTGTCATAAAAAACAAGAAAATACGGATTCGATTTTATATTATATGGTTATAAGCACTCACAAGGTACTTACCGTTTACCGGTGTTAGTGAGTGACCGCGAGTCTGAGACTATGACAATAAAACAGCCTTGACAAAAAAACTACGGAAAAGAGGTGGAAACATGTGACTCACAACGTAAAAAGGGGTTGCAATCCTCTGATTGCAACCCCTTTTAAGAATATTGAAAACGTACTGCAGCTATTCAAACTCAACACGCATCAGCATAAGATCATCCGCGGAACCACTTTCAATAATCAGCTGCATCCCCAAAGTAGCATCATGCTGTTCTGCAAGAATATTAAAGCCAAAGACAAAGGATTCCACGACGATCCCGGCATTATCACCAACCAAAACAATTGCCTTGAGAATTTTCAATGCACTATGCTTTTGGGCCAGATCAATAAGTTGGTTATGAAGCCCTTGGGCTAAAGAAAATTCATGCACAGAGCAAACACCGCAGGAAAAAAGAACAGAACATGGCAGCACCCGGTATTATGGTGCGTACAGATCCGGTTCAAAGCTATATTTAAAGTAGGAGTGACAGATACCTTCGTCGGAAATCATACATGGACCTATGGGAGCAGCTGGTGTACATACCATTCCGAATGCAGGACAGTCCGGTGGCAGGCTCCGGCCGGAAATGATGGCATTGCAATGACACATGCACGACTCATGACCTTCTTTAAATCTGACATTGAACCTCTTGGTGGCATCATACAGCGCGAGTTCATCACGGATGACAAAACCACTCTGCTCAATCGTACCAAGACCGCGCCAGTCGGTATCCACTGCAAAGAAAACTTCTGAGACCAGTTTCCTGGCCTTTTTATTATCTGCAGATGAGTATATAAAAGCGGCTGTATCATCAAAATAAGAAACGCCATCTCGAATCTGCTGCACCAGGCTCAAAATACCCTCAAGGATATCGGCTAGCTCAAATCCGGCTATATAACAAGACAGATTATGTTTATCGGCAAGGGATGTATAGGCCTCTGTGTCGGAGATAGTGTTAATGTGATCAGAACAGAGTAGACCCTGAATATGTAATTCAGGATCCAGCATCAAAAGATCTATGGTGGGGGGGAGAAGTCGTATGGAAGGAATAACGCAAAAATTCTCAACGCCGAGGCTTGCCGCATCAAGAATCGTCTCAGCAACACTTGGAGCTGTTGCTTCAAAACCGACAGCAGGGTAAACTACTGTGTGATCCGGCTCCCTGTTGGCTATGTCCAAGGCATCCATGGGTGAAGAAATGACTTCGACTCTTGCACCCTTTTTCCAAATCGATCCGAGGGACTCTTTGCTTCCCTTGACACCAATTAAATCTTCACAGGCGGCTGTTATCACATTGGACTGCATCCCTACCTTTACAAAGGCATCGATATGGCTGGCTGGCATAACACAAACACTACAGCCAGGTCCTGCAACCAGGTGGAGATTTTCCGGCAATTTCTCACGGATACCATGTTTGAGGATTACGCGATTCTGTGTTCCGCATGCGACCATAAGGCGCATAGACCTGTCAACAGAACCATGAATCTCCTCTAGCAAGGCTACTTCCCGACGTACATCATCAGCCACTTTTACGGATTCCATTCAACGTACCTTTTGACCAGGTGAAAGAGTACGGTTCACCTGGATCCAAAATAAACCATTTGGAAAAAGAAAGAGTCACTTTCCAGCAAAAACTGCAACTTCAACTGCAATGATCACAGACTTAGACATCAGCCTCAGCTTCACTCTTTAACATTTTGTAGTCTTGCGAATCTACAACCTTGCCGATTTCGAGTTTGTCAATTTCTTCACGGGTCAGATGAAACTGTCCACAGGCAGGACAAGTACCGTCAAACTCATCACCAACCGCACGGGCTTTCAGTTCATCAACCGTCATGTGATTGAGCTGGCCGCATGCCCCGCTAGGGTTCTCTGCTCTTACCTGTGTTCTTTTAGTTTTTACCATATAAACCTCCTACAGATATACTTTGTACCTTTTGAAAAGAAACAAAATAATTTGCAAAATTCATACTACATTATCGACCAAAAAAAACAACAGAGGCAGCTCAGATTCTTCATCTCACCAGCTGCCTCTCACTCCTCCATAAGTTTAGTTGACAATCCGGTCAATCTCCTCACCTTTGGTATCAACTATGCTCACAGCTACTGGTATGCCGCCATCCAGGCGGTGGGTTGCACAAGACATTCAGGGGTCATAGGCTCTGACCGCCATCTCCACCTGGTTCAACAACCCCTCATTATAGACACCATCTTTAATAAGAGTCGTCGCAGCCTGCTTCACACTCATGTTCATAGGAGCAATATTGTGAGTGGTACCAACAATAAGGTTAGCTTTTGTGATACAGCCGTTCTCATCGGTTGTATAATCGTGGATCAGAGTGCCTCTAGGAGCTTCTACCACACCTACACCACGACCGGCCTTTGGTTCAACCTTAGCCCTCACACGAGGATCAGTTATTCCTTCCCACTCTAGCAGCTCAATGGTCCTTTCACAGGCGTACACCATCTCGATCAAACGTGCATAGTGATAGAGCAGAGTCTGCTGAGCCGGACGACCAAAAGAGCTCCTGAAGGCTTCTAACGCCGCCTGGGCCTTGGGAGTAGAAATCTTGTCACACACATTGATGCGGGCCAGGGTATTGGAACGGTAGATACCCTTTGGAGCGTCAAGACTCATGTCAAAACCTTCTTCCCAGGACTTGGCATACGGCATTTTTGAATAGCCCCAAGGCTCTACATGCTCACCAAGGTAGTTTGCGTAGTCATCGCCTTCAAAGTCCACATAGGTTCCATCAGCCTTCATCAGGCGCTGCTGTCCGTCGTAGAGTCTGAGAGATCCATCTGCACGGTCAACTGTACCTAAGAAACCAGTAGTAATCACACCAAGATCACTGATAATATCCATGTATTTTGAAAATACATTTTCAATCGCAAAATCGAGCGCATAGGTGGAAAAGTCGAGCAAAGTACGGGTACCCTCTAGCAGTTCCTGCCTTTCTGCTTCGACCATTGGTTTTGCAAAACCACCAACAACTCCTGCAATCGGATGAATCGCTTTGCCAGCGAATTTGTCGAGCATCATCTGACCAAGCTGGCGCATCTTCACCACCTGACCGGCAAGCTCTGGAGCTGCCTTAACCAAGCCGATAACGTTACGAACAGAATAATCGGAATCTGGTCCCAAAACGAAATCCGGTGCTGCAAGAAAGAAGAAATGCAGGATTTTGTCGTTAATGTGAGCCATAACCTGGCACATTTCACGAAGCTTGTGGCCAGTCTCTGTAGGAGTTACACCAAAAGCTCCATCAACCGCCTTATTCGAGGCGAGATGATGCATCCATGGGCAGATTCCGCAGATACGGTTAACGATACGAGGGACCTCTTCAGCAGGTCTCCCTTCGATAAATTTTTCAAAACCGCGAAGCGACTGAATGTGGAGAAACGCGTCCTCCACATTGCCATCGTCACCAAGATGAATGGCGATTTTGGCATGCCCTTCAATGCGGGTAACCGGTGCTATATTTAAAACCTTTCCCATCTTATTCCTCCTCTACGACCCGTTTTTTTACCGGCCGAAGTTTACCGTGAGCTCCTGAAAATCTCAGAATCGAACGGCGATCAATAACGGATTTATAATCAATACCGTTACTTGCTAGAGCGTTCATCATATCAAGCAGTTGATTACCGTCTTTCCTCACTGGCCCAAAACAGCCGCGACAGGGAACTCTCACACTAATACAGCTTGGAGCACCACCCTTGCTACAACCAGCAACAGTAACAGGCCCCAGGCACAGATAACCTTGTTCAAGCAGACAGCGCATTTCATCAATCGGTGTACCTGGCTTAAACTTGGCATTTGTGATAAAACGCTTCAGTTTATCAACTTCGCCTTTCCCTTCACGCTTGGTTGGGCAGGTGTCACAAACACTTTTCCCTGGCAATACCGGGTCCCTTCCTTCCACCAGAGAGATAATAACCTCGGCGATAAGGGCAGGATTCGGCGGACAACCTGGTAGCTGCATGTCAATTTTAACTTTCTCGTCACAAGCATATACCCGATCAAGTAGAGCAGGAACTTCAACGTTTGGAAACTCTGCACCAGGATCAGTTGTCTCAGTACTGAAAATTCCCTCCATACTTCCTTGAAAGTCTTGACCGTTCATCAAAGCGGGGATGCCGCCATGGGTCGCACAGGTACCAAGCGCAATCAACACAGTACACTTTTCGCGCATCTCTTCGAGAACTTCGAGGTGCTCATGATTGCTTACACCACCGGTCACAATTCCCACTACAGCTTCAGGAATTGTTAGTGTGACACCCTCGCCACACTGACCGAAATATTTATGATCCATCAGCACCGGAGCGTGGACAATGTCCAGAGCCTCAGTAATAATTGGAACAAGATCTTCACCAATATTCAGGATAGCTATCTCACAGCCAGAACACGATCCCAGCCATTCCATAGCAGTAGTTACACCCATTGCTGCCTCCTTTTATGCCGCGTGGGCATCCTGACTGTTTATGGGACCAACTTTTTTAATCTGCGCTGTCATCTCTTTTACTGCTGCCACAAATTTATCCGGCTCCGCAGAGGATACCCAGGTCAGCTTAAAACGTTCGGCATCGTATCCAAAATCTTCCAACAACTCTACAACCATGTCGGAACGGGTCATTGCTATATAATTACCATCCAGGTAATGACATTCACCGAGGTGTCAGCCAAGTACCATGACCCCGTCCGCCCCTTGAGACAAGGCATCCATTATAAATTCCGGATGCACCATACCCGAGCACATTACCCGGATTATCCGCACATTATGTGGATACTGCATCCTACCAGTACCCGCGAGATCAGCTGCGGCGTAGGAGCACCAGTTGCAACAAAATGCAACAATCTTAGGCTCAAAACTCATGTGATCTACTCCTTACTGGAAGACCCTCATCTGCAGTCTTCCAAATATTTATATTCTTAGACATTACCAACTATCTTTGCTCTAGACGAATATCAGACAGCCAGAGCTGCTTGAATCTGCGCACTAATCTGCTTCATGGTAAAGCCGGCAACATGCACACCGCGCTTTGGGCAGGTGCCTTGACACAAGCCGCAGCCCTTACACTGTGCTTTGTTGACCCTGATAATTTTACCAGCATCAACTCCATCAACAGCTGGCCTTTCAACCAAGGTAATCGCGTTGTATGGACAGACATCGACACAAAGAGCACAACCATCACAGAATTCTTCGTCGACAGTTGCCTTGATAGCATCAAGGGAAACCTCTGTTTTAGAGAGCAATGTTGCAGCCCTTGCAGCAGCGGCCAGAGACTGGGCAATTGACTCTTCTACCGGTTTTGGATAATGTGCAAGTCCCGCGACAAACATACCATCAGTTGAAAAATCGACCGGCCTGAGTTTGGCATGTGCCTCCTGGAAGAAACCATCGCTATCAACCGGCACCTTGTAAAGCTTGCCAAGATCAGCAGCATCTTCTTTGGGTCGTATGGCCGTTGCCAGAACCACTATATCCGCTTCGATTTTCAAAGGCCTGTGAAGGACGTGATCCCACACTTCGACATCAACAACCTTGCCGTTTTCAGTAACCTTTGGTTTGCCGTGCAGTTCATAGTTAATGAAGATTACGCCAACATTCCTGGCCTCTTTGTAAAGGGCCTCACGCTCTCCATAGGTCCGCATATCACGATAGAGGATATAAACCTTCCTCTCAGAATTACCTTTCTTCAGGTTAATTGCCGACTGCACAGAGTGGGTACAGCAGACCTTCGAACAGTACATACTGCCTTCTTCCCTGGAACCGACACATTGGATAAAGACAATTGTTTTGGCCTGTTTGACATGCATTTCATTCAACTCGGAAAGCTTATCAAACTGAGACGCGGTTACAACTCTGGTAATTTTATCGAAACCATACTCTTTTGGCATAAAGGCATCACCGCCTGTGGCCACAATACCGGCACCATGCTCGATAACTTTTTTGGTACCGTCTTTTCCAGTTATAGTCGACTTAAAGTTACCGACAAAGCCCTCAACCGCAGTGACATTAAACTCCTTGTGGATGATAATCTTATCGTTCCAGATCATCTTATCGACTAGTTTAGCCACCTGACTGGGCACATGCTCACCCGACCAGGTATGCTTGATATGAAGGGCATTCCCCCCAAGAGTATTGGTTCTTTCAACCAGATGCACCTCAAAGCCTTGTTCTGCAAGGTTGAGAGCCGCAGTCATACCTGAGACACCACCACCGATAACCAGACCTTTCTGAGTAATCGGCACAGAGATAGGTTTCAGAGAATCTCCAAGAACAACCTTGGCAGCAGCCATACGAACCAGATCTTTGGCCTTGGCTGTCGCCATTTCAGGATTGTCTGTATGGACCCAGGAATTGTGGTTCCGGATGTTAGCCATCTCAACAAGATACTCATTCAAACCAGCGGCCTTAAGCGTCTCGCGGAAGAGGGGTTCGTGCGTACGGGGGGTACAGGCGGCAATTACGATTCGGTTGAGTTTTTGCTCTTCTATCCGTTTGGCTATCATTTCCTGGGTGTCCTGCGAACAGGAGAACAGATTACGCTCCACGTAGACAACATCCGGCAGGGTCGCAGCATATTCCTCAACAGCTGCAACATCCACTACCCCTGCGATATTGGAACCACAATGACAGACAAAGACACCTACGCGTGGATCTTCTTGAGAGACATCCTTTTCATCTGGGAAGGTAGGATCAGTCGTCAATTCAAACCTTGAAGGTGCAAGCAGGTCTGCAACCGCCGCAGCAGCGGCTGACCCTTCAACAACGGCTTGAGGGATATCCTTTGGCCCGGAGATAACACCACAGGAATAAATACCTTCGCGGGATGTCTGCACTGGTGCAAAGTCAGAGGTAGCAACGAAGTTATCACCAGTCAGCCTGATATCGGCATTATGCGCGAGCTCCAGCACATGCTTTGGTGTCTGCAGACCGACAGAAAGAACAACCAGGTCAAAAAACTCTTCAATTTGACGACCTTCATCGTTGACATAACGCAATCTCAGATCATTACGATCGCCACCATCAGACTCAACACCATTCACGCGACAGCGTACAAAACGCACACCAGAATCAGTCTTCGCTTTTTCCAGATACTGATCAAAATCCTTACCATGGGTCCGCATATCCATGTAAAAGATGGTTGTTTCAAGGCCCGGAACATGGTCCTTGGCGATGACCGCCTCTTTGATCGCGTACATGCAACAGACAGAGGAGCAATAACCATTGCCGCTGAGATTTTCATCTCTTGAACCAATACACTGCAGGAAAGCAACCTTGTTAATTTTCTTTCCGTCTGAAGGACGAACAAGATGGCCCTCGCTTGGCCCTGATGCGGAGAGGTATCTTTCAAGCTGCATTGAGGTAATAACGTTGGGTTGAACGCCATACCCCCAGACACCGGCTTCAGTAGGATCGTACGCCTCAAATCCTGGAGACAAAATGACCGCCCCTACATTGATCTGGTGTACTTTTTCAGTGTCATCAAAATTGATCGCCCCGGCATCACATACCTTCTCACAAAAACCACAGGCACCCGGCTTTTTAAGCCTGATACAGGAGGCAGGATCGATCTGGTACTTCAACGGCACAGCCTGGGCGTATTTTACATAAATAGCTTTGCGTTTGCCTGTTGCTGCATCATATTCACTATCAACTTTCTTGGGACATTTATCCGTACACGCTCCACAGGCAATACATTTTTCCTGGTCCACATAACGTGGAGATTCCTTTATAGTTACATTAAAATCCCCAGCCTTGCCGTCAATCTTGGCAACCTCGCTGAGGGTCATCAAATTTATATTCAAGTGCCGACCGCACTCTACCAATTTGGGCGCGATGATTCACATCGAGCAATCATTGGTGGGGAATGTTTTGTCCAGCTGTGCCATGGCACCGCCAATAGCACCTGACTTTTCTACCAGGTAAACATAGTACCCGGAATCAGCGAGATCCAGGGCAGCTTGCATCCCTGTGACTCCACCTCCCACAATCATTACCGACCCAACTTTCTTTGTGTCCAGCATGACAGGTGTCTCCTCTCGGTTGTATCAATATTCTAACAACACCAACCTGTAGAATATCTCGTTTTCATTTGCATCTCTGCGCCAGCAACTCTATGCAGAGACAGTTCACCTTTGCCACTGCTTTACTGCTTATCGGGCATAATCAGAGCATCAGCAACAAGTTCCCAGATGTATTTGACCTCAATTCCGAGATCATACTCTTTATTGAGGGACTTCATTATCTGATCCCGGCAGTTATGGCATGGTGCCACAACAAGCTCTGCCCCTGATTCGGTAATCTGACGGGCTTTTGTACGTCCATAAAAAACACGCTCAGCAGAATACGGCAATGCCCAGGCACCACCACCGGCACCACAACAGTACGCGCCATTACGATTGGGGTTCAACTCTCGAACGTCGTCACTGCATGCCTTGGTCACTGCACGTCCCTCTTCAAAATAAGCCTGTCCAAAGGCCTTGAGAGACTTACGACCATAGTTGCATGGATCATGGTAGGCAATGGGCATTGAATGGATCGATTTATCCAACTGGATTTTACCCAGCTCTATATATTCAAGCAGAAGATCAAAAACAGTCACAATTTTAAATTCTTTGAGTGCTTCAGGGAACCATCTGTTCAACCCTGACCGGGTTGCAAAGTAGGCATGACCTCACTCGGGAAGGAGGAGAACCTTACAGTTCAGCCTCCGCATGTTGTCGACAATCCTACCGACAACAGTCTTCATTGAATCATCGTCACCGGAAAACAGTCCCCAGTTAACGCCTTCCCAGTTTTCCGTGGAGATCGTCCACGACTCCCCGGCGGCGTAGAAAATTTTCCACCACCATTTCATGTCATCCGGCTCACCGAACGGTTCCTTGGAATTGACAGTAACCAGGACCCTTGCACCGTGCACATCGAGGGGCGTCTTGAAACCTGGACATGAATCCTCCGCAAGTTCTTCTCCAAGATCTTCACAGAGAAAGACGAAATCATCTTTTGGGATCCCAAGGTTATTGCCGCGCTCAAGGCACATGACAACACCCTTGTGGATAGGTCCTGGAACCTCATCTCGTTTCCTTGCTCCACGGATCTTCCGCATGAGGCCGATGATGGAGATATTAGCAGGACATGCCTCTTCACACTTTGCACACATTGTGCATTTCCAGGGCCAAGTTGACTCAACCAGCTCTTTATCCATCCCTAGTACTGCCATACGTACTATCTTACGAGGATCCAAACCATCCACCCCGGAAATAGGGCAAGCACTGGCGCAAGTACCGCAAGTCAGACAGCCATCAGCCATGGACGCGTCCACTGCTATCTCACTTTTTATACCATCAATCAGCAGTGGTTCTTTGTCTGTTTCCTCAAGGACACCAAGCACCTGGGGGTAAACATGATTGCTGGGATGAACATGTGGTTCACGCCCGAATTTTTCACAGAGTTTCTGGTAATCATGGAATTTCATAAGATACTTACGCCCTGGTCCTTCCGTCGCAGGAAGGGTACCGGCGTTAATCCAGTTCCTTATTGTGTTTCGATGAACTCCAAATTCTTCTGCAATTTCGCTGACTTTAAATTCATACATCATAAAAGGTCACCTCATTGAGCTTTAATAGAAAGAATTTGCAAAATTTTCTCGGTAGCTTCCGCGACAGCTCTTGACATGGCTGTAGAAAGACCTGGTGCTATTTCATCAGGAATGTGCTCAATCTGAGCAGCGAGAATCAGAACTTTGATCCCAGTGTTCTGTTCTAATTCCTGAAGAAGGTTAACTGTGGGAAATTGATGAAGGGAAAAATCGTGAATTTTTTTGGCAGGAATCTCATCTGGTAAGATCTGAAAGACCTCACCAGCCTTACGGTCTGGAAAGTCGACCGCATCGAGGATAATTATCTTCTCAGGCCTGCCTTCGTCGGTAAGGAGATAATCAAACAGATACTCACGCACACATGTGCCGGCATCTACCGCCTGGACATCATTCGGGATATCATAATTGCCATTAAGTTCATCTACAACAGCGGGACCATAACCGTCATCGCCCATGATGATATTACCACACCCAAAAATCATTGTTGAATACTTGCTTGGTTGCATTGTGCAAACAGTGCCTCCTGTAGAGTTTGAACAAGAGTAACTACCAGTTCAGTAAGAGAAAGGCAAGGCTGTTTTCTGTAAAACTCGCACCAAGATAGGACGTTAAGGCAGGAGTAGGCATAACACGCACATCAAAAAAGCGAGTAAAAACCTATAACAAATCAGATAATTACCCAACAAGGTATCCGATAAGGGTACATTTTAATGCCACAGGAAGAGGGGATCATTTTTTGATAGGACAAAAGTCCAAAGGTGCCAAAAGTACTACATTTTTCCATACAGTTCTATAGCGAAGGGGAGATGTCAGACAAAGCCCACCAATGAAGAAGCCGAGTCCTCTTGCTCCAAACCAAAGGTGGAAAATGATGGTGCGTGTCCTGCAAGATTACAATAGAGTTAACAATGAAGAGGTTGGAAGCAATGCTGACTAACACCGGTAAACGGTAAATAAGTGCCTTTAACCAAATCAGTTTCTTTAAAAAACAAGAAACTGATTAATAAGGCACTAATATCCATCTGGGTTTTGCAACTGCCAGCGCCAGGTATCTTCGCACATTTCTCTCAGACCATGCTCTGCCTTCCAACCCAATTCGTTATATGCCTTTACAGGGTCAGCAAAACAGATAGCAATATCACCAGGCCGTCGATCGACTATTTTATACGAAACGGCTCTGCCACTTACATCGGCAAATGCCTTGATCATTTCCAAAACACTACAACCAGAGCCAGTTCCCAAATTGTACACCACGACACCTGGAGATGTTGCCAGTTTTTCAAGAGCATCAACGTGACCTCGGGCAAGATCAACTACATGGATATAATCGCGAACTCCGGTACCATCCACCGTGGGATAGTCATTACCGAAAACGGATAAGGAGGCGAGCTTGCCCACCGCAACCTGAGCGATATACGGAACAAGGTTATTGGGGATACCGTTGGGATCTTCTCCAATCCTTCCGCTTTTATGGGCACCAACCGGATTGAAGTAACGAAGCAGACACACGTTCCATTTTTGATCAGCAATGTGGAGGTCTCGCAGGATCTCTTCCACCATGAGCTTGGTACGACCGTACGGGTTAGTGCACGACAAAGGAAAGTCCTCGGTTATGGGGACAGTTGCCGGGTCACCATATACCGTCGCAGACGAGCTGAAAATAATATTTTTTACACCGACCTCTGCCATGACCTCACAGAGCACCAGGGTCCCACTTATATTATTATGGTAATATAACAGCGGCTTCTCAACAGACTCGCCGACAGCCTTTTTCCCGGCAAAGTGAATGACTGCGTCAACAGTTTCAGTGCACTTATCAAACACCCCTCTCAACTCTGCTCTATCAAGCAGATCGACTTCATAAAAGTTGAGTTTTTTTCCGGTCAATTCTTCCACACGCTTTAAAGATTCCCTGCTGGAATTCGACAGGTTATCAACAACAGTTACACTATGACCCTTATCAAGGAGTTCAAGGCAGGTGTGACTTCCTATGTAACCAGCCCCTCCTGTTACTAGTATATGCATACGTATTTTACCTCAGATATTCTTCCGGTTAAAATTGTCACCAGGAAGCCACGGCTACCCCACGTTCCCCATGAACAGAGTGTACATTTGAAAACCGGAAACGATTTCTATTTCAATATCACATTATATAGCCATACAACATTCATTGCAAATTCTGACTATGTATATCAGAGCCTGAAGACAAATACAACCACTCTACTGTTAGGAAAGTATTTCTTTTATCTCAATCACAAATGGGGTAGGGTCTGTATCCAGGGTCACAAATAAATCTGTTGAAAATCAACGGGCTCATTTATGGTCTGCTGAAAAGATTAATATTTACCAGGGAGTAACATATGCCTTACGTCAACATCCGGGTGGCCGGAACACTCAGCAAAGAACAGAAACAGAAGATCAGCAAGGGAGTTACAGACGTTATTTCTGAAGTCGCCAATAAGCCTCCAGAGGCGATCCTCATCATGATCGATGAGCTCCAGCATGAAAATATCGCCAAGGCAGGCATCTTAATGGAGCCACCCAAGTAAACCCCAGAAGAAGCTGACACAAAAAGAGGCTGAATTACTCCAGCATAGCCCTGTATTCTGCCTCCGAAAGTATTTGAACCCCTCTACTTTCGGCTTTTTTCAGTTTTGCTGTACCAACTTTATTCCCACAAACCAACATATCCGTTTTACCGGTTATCGAGTTCCCCACTGTAGCACCCAGAGTCTTAGCCTGCTTTTTCATTTCATCTCTGCCCCCCCCCAGCATCGTACCGGTAAAAACAACGACCTTTCCTGACAGAGGAAGAGCTACACCGCCATCAACAAGCTGCACCGTGCGTGTTAAATTAAACTCCAACTTGTGCATGGTACTAAAAAGCGCACCGATCGAATGCAACCCTGAAAGCATTGCGTCTGCAATTTTCTCGCTGAAACCTTTGATGGCCGTAATTTGCTCTCTTTCGAGCTTTATAATCTGCCCAAGGGGGTAGACCTCCAGGAGCTTTTCACAGTTGCCCATTCCCATCCTGTAAATACCGAAAGCTGCTAAAAAGCGCCAATCTTCAATAGCCTCTTTGATGCTTCGCTTCAGTTGTGCAACCATATTTTCAGCCTGCTTCGGACCAAATCCCATATCAACAAAATCAGCTTTTTCCAGGGCATAAATTTCAGGGAGTGTTCCAACACCACTATCAAATATTTTCCTAATCGAAGCCGGACCAAAGCCGTCAATGTTCCCAAGGGTTTTAAAGAAATGGCCAATGGTGTGGGTAATCTGAGCCGGACAAAGCATGCTGTTAATACAGACCAGATAGTCATTTTCCCAGATAAGACGGGTATCGCAGCTGGGACACAGGTCCGGCAGCTGGGGGGCGACAGCTTCTAATACCTCCTCAATCTTCGGTATGACTTCACCGCTTCGGGAAAGTCGGATCAATGCTCCAGGACCAATCCCTGCATCTTTCACCATTGCATAATGGTGCCCCGTTGCCCTTCTGATAAGCGCACCGCTTAGACGCGTCGGTTCGATTTCAGCAACAGGGTTAACCCGACCGGATCTCGACGTCTGGGCAATCACCCCCAATACTCTCACTTCGGCAGTGTCAGTGTTTTTTTTGTAGGCAATCTGCCACCTGTGGTGGTGCCTCGTCGCCCCCATATGCGCCTTTACCTCATCATCTCCTATCTCAATAACGATACCATCGATATCATAATCGACAGTATTCCACAGCTCATCTACGATGGAACCAAAGCTTGTGGAGAGCTCTGCCCAGCTTCCTTTCCAGTCCGGCAGACAACTGAATGGGTAAAAAACCGCTTCTCCTCGCCGCACTGCTTCCGCTGCCGGCGGCTCAAGTTCCTTTTCTTTTATGAGACTGGCCTGAAAATTCCTGGAATTATCAAAGTAATCAGAAAGGTATTCCATAAAATAGCTTCTACTGACAACGATTTCCCCTGGCCCCAACCCCCGACCCTCACCGTTTACTACCTGCAGGCCGCGATCAAAGGCCCGGGTGATATCTGTTCCTCGTCGCCCGTCACCTCTCGTATACAGAAATGATCCATCATCATAGGCGGCATAGCCATCAAGCTTTGGGGTGGCCCTGAAAGAGAGCGTTGTAAAATCAACTCCGCACTCAACGGCTGCCTTCTCAATCCTTTTGGCCCAGCGTGCAACAGCTTCAAAATCATAGGCCTTCTCTGTTGAGAGCATTCGAACGGGAAGCTCAACCGTTTTTGTAGCAATTGCAGGTTCGGGCTCAACAGTATTCAAAAACCAGTGTTTCGGGTCTCTCGACTCTAACTCTGCGAGGTATTTAACATCATACGACACGTCATCGACAAGCGGTTCACCGCCACGATACAGCAAGTTTAGTGCCTGTAGTAGTTCCAGCAGAGATTCTTCATCCAACTCCGACACATGTTTTTTACCATCAGCAATATCACACAGTTCGACCTCTGAGGTGTAACGAAAAACAAAATCCGCCTCTTTTAAAATTGCCAACTGCCCCTCTGTAAAAGCCATACCTTTTCCTATCGCATTTTAATTCAGTTTTTTGTAGATAATAGAGACTACAACATAGGAGATTTCACTACTTTTTGCCACAACCAAGGAAAAGGGATTATGAAGACAATTGACCTGCGAAGTGACACCGTAACAAAGCCAACGAAAGCAATGCGAAGTGTCATGGCCCAAGCAGAAGTCGGGGACGATGTCTATGGTGACGACCCTACAGTCAACAGACTGGAGGCCCAGGCAGCTGAGATGCTCGGTTTTGAGGCTGCGATTTTCACATCGAGTGGCACACAGGCCAACCTGATCAGCATAATGTCTCACTGTGGTCGAGGCGATGAATATATAGTTGGTCAGTTAGCTCACACTTACAAGTACGAAGGCGGCGGCGCAGCTGTTCTCGGCAGCATACAACCCCAGCCCATCGAGTTTGAGCCAGACTCTACACTTGATTTGTCAAAAGTGGATGAAAAAATAAAACCTGATGATATTCACTTTGCCAGGACCAGACTACTCTGTCTCGAGAATACCCAAAACGGCAAAGTGCTACCCCTCGAATATCTGCAACAGGCAGAACAGTTTACGAAAGAAAAGAAATTAAGCCTCCACCTCGACGGAGCCAGGCTCTTTCACGCCATGGTCAAACAGGGAATTAATGTCCAGCAGATCACCCAACACTTCGACTCAGTCTCAATCTGTTTATCCAAAGGACTTGGCGCCCCTGTGGGCTCACTGCTCTGTGGGACCAGGGACTTTATCAAAGATGCTCGAAGGTGGCGAAAAATGACAGGCGGTGGCATGCGCCAGGCCGGAATTTTAGCAGCGGCAGGGCTCTACGCTCTTGAAAACAATATTAAGCGCCTTGCACTAGATCACGAACACGCAGCCATCCTCGCAGGGGAATTATCAAAGATTCCTGCAATACAGGTAGAAAAAAATGAAGCTCAGACAAATATGGTGTTTTTTTCAACTAAAGAGCGAACTGCACTGAAATTTGCAAAATTTCTCAAAAAAAATGACATCCTGATAAGTGGCGGAAAAACCACTCGGCTGGTAACACACCTTGATATCAGCCGTAAAGACGTCGATACCTTTATTGAAAAGACGACAACTTTCTTCAATAATGAATGAGAGGCACGCTCGGACAAGCACCTAGTCAGCAGAACGAACAGCACAAACAGAGGCTACTCCGTCCTTGTCAAGTCGATCAAAATAGCTTTCCACAACATCAACAACCCACGCTTGTTTTTTATTGCAATGATCACTGGTCCATAGCCAGTGAACCTGCTCACCAAAGAGTGGCCAGGAAGAACTCAAACCGCCTCGCAAGGGCGGCCTGAGCACCCTGCAAAACTCCTCCATGGTGGGGAGTCGCCAACTGCTTTGTCCCTGCCATTTTGTGTCGTTGAGCTGGGTCACATACTCTTTAGCCTGCCGCCAGTTAAGAGTAAAACCAGTACCTCGCCTTTGCCAGCAGAGGCCGCTGTTCTTCTCATACGCAACCAACGCTCCCTTTGTCTCATAATTCTGACGCATATAATCCATGGGCCTAAACAGCCCATCCAGTCTCAGCAATGTACGTATATCCTTCAACATAACCCGGGAAGGCTCACTTCGCATAGGGTCACGACCGCCCAAAACATGCCGTTGCCAGCGGTCACCGTTGCCAAGGTAGTACCCGTCCAAACTGTTCGAACTGCTTGCGCCCAGCCCCTCGACGGCCAGGCTCATATTCTGAGCACTATCGTAACGACTGTCGGGATCAGTGTGTATTGACTTCATAATACATTCATCCCAGCCTTGACCGACATATGGGTTTAAAACACTTGGGAGCATAACCTCCTTCTGCCTGTAATCAACAAGAAGGCCGGTCAACATGCGGTAACCCATTACACCTAGGCTAAAGAGATCAGCTCGTTCGTCAGCACTTCCAGGATTCTTCTCTTGCTCAGGAGCAGCATAATATGGAGAGCCGACCTGCATCCCGGGAATGGCCATCTTCTCTTCACCGCGTACCCTGGATAAACCGAAATCGATGATTTTTATCCTGTCATCACTGGTAATCATCAAATTGAAAGGTTTTATATCACGATGTACGATGCCTGCAAAATGCAGTCGCGATAACCCCTCCAGAGTCTGCAGAAGATAGGACTTCGTTTTCGCCACGCTAATGACCCTGGACGGGGCTTCAACCCGGTAAGATTCTCCAATGAAACCGCCTAGAGAATGGGAAAAGTACTCCAGGACAATAAACGGCTGCCCCTCATGATGATCACAATCGATAACCTTTGCCACATGATCATGGGAGATTTCTCCCATGATCCTGGCTTCTTCAACAAACATATCCCTGAGCCGATCTTCACCCACAATATCTGCAATGATATCATTTCTGGGATGCAGGGCCTTCAAAGCCACAAGACGTCCGGTCACAGGAGATCTGGCCTTGTACACCGTACTCATACCTCCTCGTCCCAGACGACCGATAACCTCATATCTTCCGATTCTTTTCATATTTTGCGTAACCGAAGTGCATACGCCTCCGGAAACCCTCGTTGGCCTATTTTTTCCCTTGTCAGCTCATTGTCATAGTGAACAAAACGGGCCTCCAACTCGCTTCTTTGGTTATCCCACATAAGGTACTTGGCCCTGTAGTCGATATCTCGCGTTTGCCCTACACTTCCTGCACTCATGATATATTTTTCATCTTCCAGAAGACGAATTTTTTCCTGGACCAGAGGTCTCCGGCGAACTCCCGTGGAGTCAACGATAACAATCTGGAGTTTATGGGTATGCCCGACAAAGTAGATAGAGCAAGTGCTGCTTGCAAAAAGAGCCACAATTTTTTCGTCAGACTGCCTGTGGAGATAGCGAAAAACAGAGGCGGGAGGAAAGCCATGGACAAAACATGCATTGTCAGACTCCAGAAAAGAAGGCAAGTGACAGCAATACCTTCTGCTCTCGGCTGATAAGAGATTTTCTGTTTCGATATTGTTTTCCGCAGCCTGAAAATTAAGCCATCGCCTCCCACGCTTGTCCATCAGGGCAAATTCATGATTGCCAAGTACAGAGCGACAACCCACCTGCTGCAAAAGCTGAACGACCTTTTCCGGATCCGGACCGTAGCCGATATTGTCACCAAGGCTGATAACCCGCTCTGCCCCCTGTCGTCTCAAATCAGCCACAACCGCCTGAAGAGCCTCAAGATTACCATGGATATCCGCAAGGACTGCGACTTTCACCTCAAGATCGCTCCTTCTTTTCCTCAAGCTCGTCCCAGCGACTATAGAGGCGCTCTACTTCAACCTGGGCCTCCTCCAGTTCTTTCCAGCAGTCGGCAAGCACTGCAGAGTCAGCGACAACCTCTGGCAACTCCATCCTTGCCTGCAACTCTCCCACCTGGGTTTCCGCTGCACTAATATTCTCTTCGATCTGATCATACTCCCGCTGATTCATATAAGATAAGCGGCCTTTTGTATTTTTGGGCTCGACGTTTTTTTTCTTCTTCCCGGAGAGTAGCTTTTTACCTTCTTCTGCCTTTATCTGGGCCGGCAGATCATTGAGCCATTGCCCATAATCAGCATAGTACATAACACCATCTTTACCACCAAAGCCCAGAAGCCTATGGCACACCCTATCCAGCAAAAACCTGTCATGAGTCACTAGGACCAACGCACCGGGAAACTCAAGTAAACTGGCCTCCAGTACATCTAGAGATGCAATATCAAGGTCATTGGTAGGCTCATCAAGCAATAAGATGTCAGCAGGCTGCCGCATCAGGCCGGCTATCAGAATACGTGCCTGCTCTCCACCTGAAAGATTACCCACCGGGGTCTCGAGTTGGTCAGGGTGAAACAGAAATTTCTTGGCCCAGGAAACCACGTGCAGTGACCTGCCATTGTAAACCACAGAATCCCCATCAGGTGCGAGGGCACGTCGTAACGTTTTTTCAGGATCTATAGTTTCCCGGTTCTGGTCAAATCTGACAATCTGCACCTTGTCCGCTGTTTTAATAGTCCCGGCATCGGGTTTTTCCAATGCCCCATCCTCTGCACTGGCCAGAAT
Organism: Desulfocapsaceae bacterium; assembly: GCA_033852035.1. GTDB lineage: Bacteria > Desulfobacterota > Desulfobulbia > Desulfobulbales > Desulfocapsaceae > Desulforhopalus_A. The sequence continues at coordinate 83,067 of JAWSVG010000008.1, forward strand.
TTTCATGAGTGTCGATTTGCCGCAACCATTCCGGCCAAGTAAACCAAGCCTGCTCCCCGGAGCAAGAATAACATCGAGGTCAGAGAACAACAGATGTTCGTCATATCCTTTTGAGATACCAATCGCCTCAAGCAGTTTCTTCGTTTTCCGCCCAGTGGCCTCAAAATCTATCTGGACATTGGAAATAGCCCTGTTTCTCGCCTTCACCTCAGCAAGATCACCCGTAAGCTTATGAGCCTCATCTATTCGATACTTGGCCTTTGTGGTCCTGGCCTTTGGCCCTCGTCTCAACCATTCCACTTCCCTACGGGCTTTGTTCGCCAGACGCTCTTCCTCCTCAAGCTGTCCGGCTAAAAAATCACTACGCACTTCGAGAAACTTCGAATACGCTCCCTGGACCTGCAACGTTCCTTCAGGATAAACAGCGGAGAGCTCAATAATTCTGTTGGTGCAGTTTTCAAGAAAATGTCGATCATGACTTACCAGCAGATAGGCGGATGGCCCCCTGCCACCTTGAAGTAATTTCTCAAGCCATAGTATTCCTTCGATATCAAGATGGTTCGTCGGCTCATCCATCACCAACACATCAGGAGCGGAGAGCATCGCACGGCAGATCGATAGACGTTTACGCCAACCGCCGGACAAGTTCTTCACCGACCCACAGGTATCAGGAAATTCAGCAAGACTGAGCAGGGAATGAACCCGGTTGTATTTCTCTATTTCTTCCAGGTCTTCGTCAGCCATGGCTGAGAGCAAAGTATCTTCGATGGATCTCTCATCGTCAAAAACATCGTCCTGAGCAAGATAACTCATTCGGACATATTTTTGCCGAACAACCTGGCCCGAATCGAGCTCTTCCAGGTCGCAGATAATCTTCAGCAGAGTTGACTTACCAGAACCATTAGGGCCGATAACACCTATTTTTTCACCCCTGCTGACAACCAGATTAATATTGGAAAAGAGAGACGTCGCACCAAAGGACTTAGACAGAGACTTACAGGTAATTAAATTTGACATGAGCAACCGATAAACAGAACACCAACACGACAATCAGACGAGGACGCCCCCCCTGACCCTGCGGTATTGGTAAAGAAAAACATTGCAGATACAATGCCTTCAGCACAAACTGCCACGTGAGCAGAGTGCTTTTATTATTGATTAATTAACGACACCTTAGTATAAAGTGTACATTTATTTTTTTCTATATTGAGCCATTCTACAAACAGAAGCCATCTTACTTTTTGTTGCGTTTATTAACAACTCTTTTGGGATACTACTATGAACGACCCACTCCATATCATCATCGCAGGTGACAGGGGAAAAGTTTTCAATCTACTTTACTCAAGAAAAAAACTTCGCACTATTGCTACTCTCTCGCTTGTCGGTATTCTTTTCTTGTTTTTCACCAGTGGTTTTTCAATCTCTCTCTTCACTCAGAACCATAAACTTTCAAACAAACTCCTCACCTTACAGGAAAAGTTTGAGAGCCGCGTAGAATCTGTGGCAAACAACTCTACGGACCTTAAACAAAGGCAACATGAGATGGAAACAACAATTGCCAAACTTACCAAAGCCAATAAGGAAATGGCCGCAAAATTCAAGGCAGAAAAAGAAGAACTTCTTGCAAACGCTGTTGGTGAACTGAATGAACGAAATGAGATCATTGAAAAGATTTTCGGTAGTATTGGTATAAAACTTCCGAAGATAAAAGAAAGTTCGAAAAACAGCGGTGGCCCGTTCATTGTAGGTCCAGAAACAGACAGAGACTCTCTCCTGTTCAAGACCGACACCCTCATCAAGAGTATCAGCAGTATCCCATTGGGAAAACCCATTAATGGCGTAATCACCTCCCTATTTGGCAAACGAAAAGACCCGGTAAATGGGAAAAGAGGTTTTCACACCGGCCTCGATATACGCGGAAAAAGGGGCCAGAAAATATACGCTACAGCCGATGGTGTTGTGGAAAAGGCATTCAGGAATGGCGGATATGGTAACTATGTCCGAATCAACCACGGTAATGGTTACAAAACCATCTTTGCACATATGCAGAAATACAAGGTCCGCAAGGGTGACCACATTGAACGAGGACAACTCGTCGGACTGGTCGGTAACACAGGCCGCTCCACAGGGCCCCACCTTCATTACGAAGTCCTGCTGAAGAACAAACCTGTTAATCCATATAATCTCATAAAAGTATCCAAGTTACCCAATCTCACCCAATCTTCGCCGGAGAAAAAATAACAATGGCCATGTTTGGTAAGTCGGACAGTGCGAAAAATGCAGAAGAGGAAATGCAGAAAATTGATAACGAAGCAATCTCCTCAATAATTGATAACAGTATGACAATAACCGGTGAGATTTCTTTCAAAGGCAAGGCCAGAATTGACGGAACAATACATGGGAACATAAACGGGGAACACCTGGTTCTCAGCGATACCGGCAGGGTAATCGGGGATATTGCTGCATCTTCCTTCAACTGCTACGGAAGCCTTGAGGGCAACGTCAAGGCCAACATAATCACAGCCAGGAAAAACTGTTCGATACAAGGCAAGCTTGAGGCCAACAGTTTAACTGTTGAGCCCGGTGCTGCCATACAGGGTGAAATAAAAGCTGCGGCCCAAGATGTCACAATAGCGGATGAGAAGAAACCAACGCCAATCTCGGCAGCTAAGACTTCAAAATAGGCTTTTAAAAGGGCTTACAAATTCCTCTACCCTCTATGTCCTACTCCCAGCCTAAAGTTGCCAATCTGCTGAGATGTCCCCACTGTGGAAACAGCGCAAGCTTCTTCGAGATAACCGATGATGTTATTACCACAACTCACTACATCCAGAATGAGGACGGCAGCTTCACCCTGGAAGAAAAAACTTCACAATCCCTTGGTGATGTGAAGTTTTTTTGTGGAGAGTGCGAAGAAGACCTCACCTCATTTCATCAACGGTTTTCGGAGATGATCTTTTGAGCGCCCCCCCCACAGTAATCTGTGACAACACAACCCTTTTCCGCTCCTACCAGAAACTCCAAAGAAACGATATTATTCTCGGTACCGTTCGCCTCAAACCCGGTGAGGAGCATCTCCTCACGGATCTTATCGAGAGAGGTGTACGCTTCATTCCGTCTGCCACTGCGCAACTCGCCAGCAGATCAAAAGTTTTCCAGGCAGCCATATTACACGAGTTTCTGCTGCCAGGTACTATGCCCATCTATGATCAGCACGCATTGCTTGATGCGTGCACTCTCTACCAGAAACAACTGTTCACCAAGGTCATCTACAAGCATGATCGAAAAAATGCAGGTCTCGGCATCCAGCTCTTCAGGTCCATCGAAGATGTTTATAATCAAGCCTGCGGTGGAGCACTGAGTTTTCCGTTTGTGATCCAGCCGTTCATAGAATATTATAGTGATGTTCGAGTAGTCATTCTTGACGATGACTATCACGAGGCGTACCAACGCACCAACCCCCACAACTTCAGAAATAATTTACACTGTGGCGGAACGACCCTACCTTACACCCTATCGGAGAACCAACTGTTTTTCTGCAAGAAAATAATGCGCAGAGCCGGCTTCACCTGGGCCCACCTCGACCTGATGATTACTCCGAGCGGCACGTGCTGGCTGACAGAGATAAATCTTCACGGGGGACTGCGGGGGGCTCAAATATCTAAACAGGAATACAGAGAGAGGATCGAAAATAATAGCAGCAAGAGACTAAACCGACTACTCAAAGAAAACTAAGGTAGAATCAGCAGTGGGCCTGCAGCTTGAGAATAAAAAAAGGGGCACTGTCTATAAAGACAGAGCCCCCTTCATGCATCCGCTAACGGTGGTGTATTACTTATACACAACCTGTAGGCTTAGGAAGTCCAGCCATTTTACAAGCTCCCTTTCCTGGTCCAGATGGGAACAGTTCGTAGATTCTCTTCAGTGGAAAACCAGTGGTCTTGGAAAGGATACGAACCATAGGAGCGATTCCGTTCTTCTTGTAGTACTCTTGAAGTGCGTCAATGACTTTCTGATGTTCGTCGGTCATCTCAGAGATACCCTCTACACCTTTTACATAATCAACCCAATCGGTGTTGAAATCATCACCTTTAAGAAGGAATCCGTCCTCATCTACTTCAAAGCTACTTCCGTTGTGTTCTAATGTTGGCATTCTAAACCTCCGTAGAATATTTTTTTTAGCTTTCGCCGTTATATATTTTTCTGATCAGTAAAACTAATTAGGGCCTTTTACTATAGGATAGACAATTTGTCAAGTGAATGACGCATCATTTATTCACCACAAAGAAACCCTTACACAAACAAAATAATCCTACATTTCAGATAGATAACAATTAATAATCAAATTAACATTGTCGCTAAAAACAATGCCGATACCAGATTCAGCTCTTCATAAGGCTGTATACCTACACCCGCCTTGTATAAATCGCAACCTTCTATTTTCTGAGGCAACAAAATTACTCGTTTTTTGGCATATGTCCATTAAAACAAGAACAGAAACATGAAGAATAGTTTTACCTGTATGGATTTCTGCTGTTAAATATAAAAAATGCAGTTACATTTTTGAAAGAATCCATACTAAGATTAATAATTCCCCTTCTGTTCAAAATACAAATCGCCGAGGTTTTGCAAGGGGCTGATTCATTGATTTTCTCTGCTCAGAAAATATAAATTTACTTGCACAGGAGAGGAAGAAAGAGTAAATCGAACAGTTACAAATTTATCGGCTTCGAATAGTTATTTAGCACCAGCTTTCCATAACAGAACTCGATGCTTTTCTTCCGTACGCCCATTAACCTCATCCACTTCGAATAATTCCATGCTGCAATTACTCCGCAAAAAAGCTCAGTCAACCTTCATACAAATCATTGTGGTCGTCATCGCCCTCGTATTCATCTTCTGGGGTGTTGGGACCAATATGTTAAACAACCGTGAAGCTGCCATCGTTGTCAACGGGGAAGAGATCTCTTTTCAACAGTTTCAACAGGCATATGACAATGCCTACCAGAGGCTGAGTGATCAGTTTGGAGGTAATGTCCCCAAAGGGCTAGCCGAGACATTTGGCATCAAGCAACAGGTTGTTAATCAACTCATCCAAACCGCCCTGCTTCGACAGGGCGCTGATGAGATGGGTATCGTTGTGAGTAGAGGTGATATTCAGAATGTTATCCAAAACATGACACAGTTCCAGGAGAACGGGGTATTCAACATTGAACGCTACAAGGCAATACTCGCTTCCAATAGAATGGCGCCGACGAAATTCGAACAGACACTTTACATAGACAGACTTTCAGAACTGGGTGCCCGTGATATTGGAGGCTTTGCCTCAATCGCCACTGACTTTGAAATTCGTGACACCTATAGTCAGGTAAATGAAAAGATCGAGCTGCAGTATGTAAAACTGTCCCCAGCCAACTTTACAGATCAGGTTGAACTGAACGACGAACTCCTGACGACATGGTTTGAGACTGTGAAAGACAACTACAAGACTGCTCCCGAGTCAAAAGTAAGCTATATCACTTTTACCTATGCTGGAATTGCCCAAAAACTGCATATTGATTCAAGGCAAACCGAAGAGTATTACCAGAATAATATCAACGATTATAAAGAACCGGAAATGCGTCACGCGCGACACATCCTCTTGACAGCATCCAGCGCAGATTCGACTGAGCTCCACAAAGAGAAGGCTGAAAAAGCTGCAGAAATCCTCAAGGTGGCTCAGGAAGGGAAAAACTTTGTCGATCTGGCCAAAGAATTTTCAGAAGGACCGAGCAAGGAGTCTGGTGGCGACCTTGGTTTCTTCCCCGCAGGAAGCATGGTAGCTGAATTTAACAAAGCCGTTCTTGCCTTGCAGCCAGGGCAGATCAGCCCAGTGGTAAAAACACAGTTTGGATACCATATAATTCTCCTTGAAGAGGTTAAACCTGCGCAAACCAGACCAATGAATGACGTCACTGAAGAGATCACCCTGATACTACAGAAAAAAGAAGCTGAGAGCCTCACCTTCCAACTGGCAAACAGTGCCTACGAAGGCATAATCAGCGCAGGCAGTCTTGCCAAGTACACCGAACAAAACCCAGATGTGGATGTCATCGACACTGACTTCTTCAGCCGTGATGACGCGCCTGAAGATCTACAAAAAGACCAGCTTTTCCTTAACGCCGTTTTTGCTCTGAATAAGGGCGAACTCAGTTCATTAATCAAAGGCCAATCAGGGTATGCCATCATTTTCACTAACGACATCAAGGAACCCGCCTTACCAGAGCTGGCCGGTATCAAAACAATTGTAGAAAATGATTACAAAGAAGCACAATCAAAAGAACTAGCAAAAAAAGAAGCCACCGACCTCCTTGCTGGCATCAGCGACAAACAAAGCTTGGAAAGTGGTGCCCTGGAGCAAGGGTATGAAGTACATACATCCGGCTTACTCGCTCAAAATAACCAAAATCAAGATAAAGATTTCCCAGCATCACTTTTACCGGACGCCTTCCTGTTATCTTCCTCCACCCCTGCCCCCGAATCTCCAGGCCAGGTTGGTGATGATTTTTATGTGTATACCCTCCTGGCAAGACAGGCTCCGGAAGTGCCTGAAGAAAGAGAAGAACTTGCACCATATCGTGCCAACTTGATGAGATTTAAGAAGCAGCAGGTACTCTCAGCCTGGCTTCGTAACCAGGAAATGAAGGCTGAGATCACCCAGAACAACAATTTATAGATTTTCGTGACTGCAGCTGCTCCGGATGCGTTCTATGAGCAGCTGCTGCCCCTCTCGCCCCCCTCTCCTGCTCTGTTATTTCTCGCCTACCTTTTGTTACCCCTCGAGATTGATTATTCCACCGAATCTGCTTTGTTACCGAAGCTTTGAAGTAGTTATCCGTCTTCAACTTCGTTGCCTCACATCTCCGGCGAACGAGTCAATTGCAAAATTGAGGTACTATAATAATTATGAGAGTTTTTGGTTCTCATTGAGGGCAGAGGATGCTATAGTGGCAGGCTCACTTTTTCCCATGCATGTGCGATTAATTGCATAATAACCTTAAACAGTCTTCTCCCAGCCGAATTGCCTAACACCGGTAAAAGGTAAGTAAGTACCTTGTGAGTGCTTATAATTATATGATATTAAATAGAATCCGTATTTTCTTGTTTTTTGTGACAGCTTTTACGGAGTAAGGTACTAATATGCAAACCCAAAATGATCTGCTCGAACAATACGAAAAGCTCTCTTCCTTTGAAAAATCGCTCATACAGTTTCTTTCTATTGTTTATGAACCTATACACGCGACACTCATCGTCAATTGTCTACGCAAGCTTGATTTAAAAAACTCAAGAGGCAACAAACCTACTGCTGCCAACCTTAATCACTATCTGTCTAAGTTTGAGAAGGCTGGCCTGATGACAAAAGACCGCCAGTGTGCAGACGAGGTTGTCGAAATACTCAGTAAGATGTCGGTTAAGGAAGGCACTTTTGAAACCTACGCCAAGGTGATCCAGAGTGAAGCACCTGTCTCCTATTATTACGGGAAGTGGACTACCAGATGCTGGCGAGGCATGCGGGAAATGCGGATTGGTGTGTACACCCAGCAATTCGACCTCATCGACGACGCCTCAGAGTTCATAGAAAGTCAGTGCAAGGATCTTATTGCTGAGCCGCCTCCGACCGTTCGTATTATGACCAGTCCCTTTGATCCCGAGTGGTTCAGGACACTGCCAACCTCTTTTCAGTTTTACCTGATCAGCAACGTTCTCCAGTATGGCCAGGAAACACTTTCGGATTTCCCGGAGATACTCGCGTTTTTACACAAAGACGAAGAGTTTTCGGAACTTACCGTAGATGAGCAGCTGCCGTTCAAAAGACTGCTATACAGCGAACTATTATTTCAGGGAAAACTTCAAGATGCTGATTCCCTCGTGGACTCCAATCCTGACTCTTTCAATGGTACAGGCTCCAAAGGCGCACTTTTATTCCTCCAGGGTAACTACCAGGAAGCACTTGACGCCTTCAACAAGGACTTAAATTTTTTAAGCACTTTTAGCAACAATGAGAATGTCGCTTTCTTCGGTCCCTATGGCCTTCTGTACATCCTCACGCTCCTGCAGAGCTCCCAAAAAGCGGACTTCCCTCATATTGCAGACAGCATAAGTGTTGCTCTGTCATTGTTCCAGGGAGCAAAAGAAAACGACGCCTATAATTACCTTGCTGCGGTCGTAGACTCTCATATACATGCAGGAGCACAAGACCAGGAGATCCATCTGCCAGATGTCCCAAAGCAAAATATTATTACAGTCATTTTTGCAGGCATCTGCCAATACTGGTTAAATAGCGCGATTGAACCGACCGTTGAGTCACAACTTCTCGCTTTCTACAAAAGAGGCAGCCAGAAAAACTATGATGTATTCACACTCATCCTCTCTGAAATTCTTTTATCAATTCACCACAGTGACGAAGAATACCAAAAACAGTCATCTGAGCTGCGTGAGAAAACTGGAATAATTCCAATCCTCTCTATACTAAAACCGGAAGAACCCTGGAAACGAAATCTACAGGCCCTTATCTTTGCAACCTCCCAGGAACCGAGAGAGCCAGAACAGTCCACCCGCATAGTATGGATGATTTCTTTTGTAACAACCAAAATTACTATCTCTCCAAAAGAACAAAAACTCGGCCCTGACAAAGAATGGAGCAAAGGGAGACCTATTTCGCTGTCACGACTCTTCCAAACCAGGAAGCTACCCTTTCTTACTGCCCAAGATAGACGAATCTGTGGTTCGATCAAAAAAACGCATAACCCGGAAACCCAGGGGATCAGCTATCATATCGATATGGACAAAGCCCTGCTCGCCATGATTGGACACCCGCTGCTCTATCTTGCTGACTCTCCCCTTACGCCTGTGGAATTTGTAGCGGGAGAACCTGAGCTGTTGGTGGAGGAGCGTGGCGACAATCTGCACATTTGCTTCGCTCAGCCAATCTCTTCAGACAATATCAGCTACCACAAGGAAACACCTACCCGGGTCAAAATCATCAGGATCAACGACAATCACCGTCGTATTGCCCAGATTACCGGAAAAGACGGCATCTCCGTACCGAAATCAGCCAGTGAACAGGTCCTGACTGCAATAGGTAACATCTCGTCATTCATGACGGTGCACTCTGCCATTGCAGCCGACAGCTCAAGTCACAAATCGAGAAATATCACCTTTGTGGACGCAGATTCAACTATTTACATGCACCTCATCCCATACGGCACCGGGTTTCGACTTGAAATGTTTGTAAAGCCCTTTGTTGAGGGCGGGCACTACCTGAAACCGGGGCAGGGGGTTGAAAATTTAATGGCTGAGGTAAAAGGAAAACGTCTGCAAACACGCCGTAACCTCGCCCTTGAAGAAGAAAAAGCCCAGGACATTGAAGAGCTTTGCCCTATACTCGATCTGGCAATCGACATGGAGCAGGAAAACGACAGGGAGTGGCACCTCTACGACCCGGATGATTGTCTCCAGGCCCTTATGGAGTTGCAGTCAATCCGGGATAAGGTTGTTATTGAATGGCCGGAGGGTGAGAAACTCACCATCAGCCATAAAGCTTCGCTAGAGAACCTGAACCTCAAGATACGCACCAACCGCCAGAACTGGTTCACCATGAGCGGACACTTGACCCTGGATCAGGGTCGCGTCATTGAACTTAAGGAATTGCTGACAAAAATCAAAAAGTCTCCAGGCCGTTTTGTGGAAATCGCTGACGGTCAGTTCATAGCCCTTACTCAGGAGTTCAGAAAACGACTTGAGGACATGAACCTGTTTTCCGAGGATGCCCACCAAGCTGATGACGAGGAAGGTGTACTTATTCATCCGCTTGCAGCCATTCAGCTTGAAAAACTCGCTCAGCAGGCCAAGGCGGATACTGATGCCGGCTGGCTGGAACAAACCAAAAGAATTAGAGAGGCCCAGGATTACACACCCGTGCTGCCATCTACCCTCCAGGCTGACCTGCGGGTCTATCAGCGGGAGGGTTTTGAGTGGCTTGCCCGCTTGGCACACTGGGGTGTAGGCGGCTGCCTGGCGGATGATATGGGACTGGGTAAGACTATTCAGTCACTGGCAATTATCTTAAAGTTCGCAACAGATGGCCCCTCTCTTGTCGTCGCCCCGACTTCGGTTTCCACCAACTGGCAATCTGAGGTGACGCGATTTACTCCAACCATTAACATCAAATTTTTCACTGGCAAAGACCGTAAAGAGTGTATCAAAGGGCTCGGAAAATTCGACCTGCTCATTACAACCTATACTCTCTTGCAGCAAGAATCTGATATTCTCTCAACAGTCCAGTGGCAAACCGTTATTCTTGATGAGGCTCAGGCAATTAAAAATGCCGCAACGAAGAGGTCGCAGGCGGCTATGGCTCTCAAGGCAAAATTTCGACTTATTACAACCGGTACTCCCATTGAAAACCATCTTGGAGAATTGTGGAACCTTTTCCACTTCATTAACCCGGGACTTCTCGGAACGTTGAACAGTTTTAATGAACGATTTGCAACTCCAATCGAACGATATCATGACAGGGCAGCCAGACTGAACCTCAAAAAACTCATCAGGCCGTTCATTCTCAGAAGGATAAAATCCCACGTACTTGAAGAACTGCCCTCTAGAACTGAGGTCACCCTGGATGTCGAAATGACCCCGGATGAGACGTATTTTTATGAGGCTTTACGACAAAACGCCATTGACATACTGGAGGGGTCTAAAGAAAGGAAAGGACGTCATCTGCAAATCCTTACCGAGATAATGAAGCTGCGTCAGGCCTGCTGCAACCCTTTGCTCATTGACGAAAATAGCACTATTGAGAGCTCAAAGCTGAAAGTTTTCGCCTCAGTAATTGAAGAACTGCTGGCCAGCAGGCACAAAGCGCTCGTATTCAGCCAGTTCATAGGTCATCTAAAAATCATTCGCGAGTACCTGGATTCTATGGGTATTCACTATCAATACCTCGACGGAGGAACCAGCCCTAAACAACGAAAAATCCGAGTGGATGCCTTCCAGGCAGGCGAAGGCGACCTGTTTCTTATCAGCCTGAAGGCGGGAGGCCTTGGGCTAAACCTTACTGCTGCGGATTACGTCATCCACATGGATCCCTGGTGGAACCCGGCAATCGAGGATCAGGCCTCAGATCGTGCACACAGGATAGGACAAACCCGGCCAGTTACCATCTATCGTCTGGTGTGCAAAAATTCTATCGAGGAAAAAATTGTCAAATTGCACCAGGAAAAAAGGGATTTGGCTGGAAGCCTGCTCGAGGGAACGGATATTAGTGCTAAAATGAGCTCCGACGACCTGCTTGATCTTATCAAGAGCTCATAGGAGCTTGTCAATGTCTTGTATTGGGTAGTACTTCTTTCTTGAAACGACGAGGGAGATACTGCTACTCGGACAGACTCGTGAGGATGAGCCCCCAAAAAACATGTTCGGCCATTTCATAAAACCAGCCTAGATGGCCCTTACACTGTCTGCAGGAAGCAAAGCACCAAAGATAGCCTGCAAACCAGGTAAATTCATCCGTTGCAGCCCCGGTAACCACACAGCCGGGAGCACTTTTGAAACAACCTATCTCAAAGGCAATGCCTGCTGGATTGAAAAAGGCGTGAGAATGAGCCCCAGCTACGGCAAGCCGCTGATCCCTGCTGGTGATAACCATACCACAAGCCCTGCAAAAGAGGGGTTTCTGCTCCTCCCTTTTCTCTTCGACAGTCTCTTCTGGTCCAGGTTGCCTCCCTCCACCCTCTCTGTCGCTCCGGAGACAGAGGACAGATTTATTTTCCATCTCCGTTATAGTAGTCTACTATTGCATCGATCATTGCAGGAATAGTGTACTCCTCCGGCTGAACATCAATCTGCAGGCCGTTATCTGTGACAGTTTTAGCAGTAATTGGACCAATCGCTGCAATTTTCACCCCGGAAAGTATACGTTGAAGCTCCTCCTGGTTTTCCGCATCAATCATAGTCAGGAAATTCCTCACGGTTGATGAGCTGGTAAAAGTCAGCATCTCGACCTCACCGGAGGAGAACTCGGCCCGAAGAGACTCTTTATCCCCTTCTGCCGGGCAATTTTGATAGACAGGGGCCACAGTAACCTGGGCGCCTGCACCCCTCAAGGTTTCCGGCAAGATTTCCCTGGCCTGTAAGGCTCTGGGAATGAGGATGTTGCGCCCTTCAACCCCTTGGTCAAGCAGCGCTTCAGCCAGACCTTCCCCCGTGAAGGTACTGGGAATCATGTCGGCATGAACCCCGTATTGCAACAGGAGATCAGCTGTACTTTTACCAACGACCGCAATATCCGGCCCTTTCAGATCCCGAGCATCCATACTTTTTGAATAGAGATATTCAAAAAAGAACTTCACACCATTCAGTGACGTAAAAAGAATCCAGTGATATTCATTAAGTCTTTCCAGCTCACTATCCAAAACATCGTAAGACTCAGCGGGTTGGATGTGGATAGTTGAATATTCAAGGCAGTTCGCTCCAAATTCTTCAAGTCCTGCTACCAGATCGCTTGCCTGCTCTCTGGTCCTGGTAACAATAAACTTCTTACCAAATAATGGCCGTTTTTCGTACCAGTCTATGGTAGACCTGAGTTTCACGACTTCACCAATTATTATAAGTGAAGGCGGTCTGATATCAGCATTCTGAACGACTTCAGTTATAGTCTCGAGTGTCCCAACAACCGAGCGTTGCTCCGGGGTAGAGGCCCAGCGGACAACAGCTACCGGAGTTTTTGGATCACGTCCATGCTTGACCAGATTTTCAACAATAATAGGCAGGTTTTTAATACCCATATAGACGACAAGCGTCCCTGCACCCGTTGCCAGTTTAGACCAGTCAATGTTTGAAGACTTTTTAGTTGGATCCTCATGCCCCGTCAAAAATGCTACAGAGGCGGTATAGTCCCTATGGGTTATCGGAATACCGGCATAGGTAGCCGCCGCCGTGGCAGACGTTACTCCGGGTACGATTTCAAAGGGAGCTCCAGCTGCAAAGAGCTCTTCCACCTCTTCACCGCCCCGACCGAAAATAAAAGGATCGCCACCCTTTAGGCGAACTACCGTCTTGCCAGCCAAAGCGTGATCAACCAGCATCTGATTGATCTCTTCCTGGGAATGGGTATGTTTCACCCCTCCCTTCTTTCCAACATAGATCAACTCTGCATCGGCAGGTGCGTGCTTGAGTAGTTTTTTACTGGCCAGGTAGTCATATACAACAACTTCGGCTCGTTCGAGTAAGCGTTTGCCGCGTACAGTAATAAGACTCGGGTCACCGGGACCAGCTCCAACAAGGTACACCTTTCCAGTATTTTTCATTGTATACGTTATATTATCTTCCATAATCAGAACAAACACATATCTGCAGCTCGACCAGCCACCAACGACACAGACGATACATAAGCAGGTTAACAGTACATCAAGCCCTTAGCGAGGAAAAAGAACCTATAATCAGTAGTCCTTTCTGAAAGGGATAAGCACCTTAACGAACTTTCTCACTAAAAAAAACAAGAAAAAGCAAGTTTTCATTGATGCCAAAAGACAAAAAGGGCTTTCCCTAATCATGGGAAGGCCCTTTCGTGCGTAAAATAGTTGAAATCAGTAGCGTACTGACCTCAAATCAGTCATTACAGCTGACTCATTATAGCTTCGGTAACCTCGCCAATGGACAAAGAACCATCAACTGAAATTACCTTCGGTCCATCAGTATTCTTGAAATAGTTTACCGCAGCCATGGTACCAGTGGTTTCGTCATAGTAAATGCCATGACGCTTGCTAATTGCATCTTCATCCTGATCGTCGGCGCGGGTATTAAGATCACCACCACATACACGGCAGACAAGTTTACCATCTTTTTCAACTGGTTTAATTGCATCAAAAGCAATGTGATTTGGATGATTATTGTCATTTACACAGAGACGGCGGCCCATAATACGCTCTTTCGCCACTTCACGATCAAGAACAATCTCAATCACGTAGTCAAGAGCCAAACCTTCTTTCTCAAGAGTTTCAGCGAGAGTTATACCCTGATCTTTTGAGCGAGGAAAACCATCAAGTATCCAGCCGTCTTTACAATCGTCTTTCAAGAGACGAGCAACCATCATTGGAATAGTGATATCATCTGGTACCAGGTCACCTTTCTCGATGAATACTTTAGCCTGCTTACCAAGTTCGGTGCCACCACCGATATGTTCTCTAAAGATAGCACCGGATTCAATATGGGGAATATCATATTTCTTTTGAACGATAGCGCCTTGAGTTCCTTTACCACTTCCGTTTGGTCCGAAAACCAAAATGTTTTTGCCCATGATATTACTCTCCTTTTAAACTTTAAAATTAGTACAACTTATCTCAAAAAATACTATTTTCTTAAAAGACCTAAGTTTTGCAATTGACTAGTCCGCCGGAGATGCGAGGCACCGAAGTTGAAGACGTATAGATATACTTCAAAGCTTCGGTAACAAAGCAAATTCGGTGGAATTTTCAACCCCGAAGGGTAGCAAGGTAGCAGAAAAATAATGCTCGTAAAAAATATGAGCTTTCAATTTGATTACTATGGGTGCAACATATCGTCTTTCAAAGACAAATCTATTTTTCTCTACTTTATGTATGCAAGATTTAGGTAAGAGTTTAATGGAGGCTACCCCGGTTCCCATGTCTGCAACATCTGGAGCAGTACGCTTCTCTTCCTCACCATAACAAGCAGAATACTATAGACCAAAATCCCTATTCGAGCCATAAAAATTTCTCTGCAATGATTTTGACTTTCATATTGAAAGCGGTTACTTTCTGGAACATCGTGATCCGTGAACACCTCTGCGGCACTCAAAAAACTGGTGAAGCAGCCATTATCTGCTTAGAACTCCGCATACGCGGCACTACTAACAAAACATTTTCTAAAAAATTATGAAAAAAATTCGTGTTGGATTAATCGGTTTTGGTACAGTTGGAAAAGGCCTTGCAAAAGCCCTCAATGCACAGAAAGAGAGACTCCAACAGAGAACTGGAACAACTTTTGAGCTAGCCACTGTTGCCGATATTGCCATAGAGACTTTGTCCGATGAGTTCAGTAACGTGACCCTCACCAAAGATGCAAATGAAATCTTTACTGACCCCAGCATCGATATCGTCGTCGAACTCATTGGCGGCATAGAGCCCGCCAAAACTTTCATGCTGAAAGCCATTGAAAACGGCAAGCATGTTGTCACCGCTAACAAGGCACTCCTCTCCGTCCATGGCAATGAGATTTTTCAGGCTGCGGCTAAACACAATGTGGAGGTGGGTTTCGAGGCGAGTGTTGGAGGCGGGATTCCTGTCATTAAGGCACTTAAAGAGGGTTTGGTCGCCAACAGAATTCATTTCATTAAAGGTATCATGAACGGCACCGCCAACTACATCCTGAGCCAGATGACCGACCACGGTACTCCTTTCCAGGAGGTGCTAAAAGAAGCACAGGATCTCGGTTTTGCAGAAGCTGATCCGACCTACGACATTGAAGGTATCGATACCGCCCATAAACTGGCGATCCTGATGACCATCGCCTATGGACTGAATGTTCACCTTGACGATATCAGCGTTGAGGGAATTTCCAGCATCGAACCTATTGACATTGACTTTGCCAGAAGGTTTGGCTACCGCATCAAACTACTTGCCATAAGTCGAAATCATGGTGAACACGTAGAAGCCCGCGTCCATCCGACCATGGTGCCCGACGACCACATGCTGGCAACCATCAATGGTGCTTTCAATGGTATCCAGTTTCAGGGGGACACGGTTGGTGACGTGCTTCTCTATGGCCAGGGAGCGGGTATGATGCCCACTGGCAGCGCAGTAGCCGCTGACGTTATAGACATTGGGAGGAATGTCATTAATGGTTGCACCAACAGGGTGCCGGTCCTTTCTTATCTCCCTGAGCACATAGGTAAGCCGACAATTACACCGATGGAACAGTTGGTATGTCCTTACTACTTCAGAATAACGGCACTTGATCAACCAGGAGTGCTTTCCACTATCACCGGAATATTCGGAAAACACGGTATTTCAGTCCAATCTATGATGCAGCAAACGCAAGATGTAAACGAGCCAGTTTATATCGTCTTCCGAACCCACCAAGCAACTGAAGGGGCAGTGACAAAGGCTATAGCAGATATCGATGCCCTTGACGTCTGCGCTGCAAAAACTGTAAAAATCAGGCTTCTAAACCCTGAGTAGTTCGTATTATGAGAAACCATTCGAATAACAACCTGAATACAAGATACACTATGCAGGATAACATCCACAGAACCCCAGTACGAGTGCGTTACGGAGATACGGACGCTGCCACCGTCGTCTATAATGCGAATTACCTCCGCTATTTTGAGATCGGCAGAACAGAACTTATGCGGGAGTGGGTTTGTTCATATAGCGAAATAGAAAAATTGGGCTTTATCCTGCCTGTTGTTGAGTGCTGGACGCGCTTCAAGGCCCCCGCTTTCTATGACGACCTCCTCACCATTGAAACATCCATTACAGAGGTCAGCAAACTAAAAGTCAAATTCAGTTACCAGGTTAGACGACAAGTTGAAGACAGTGACAGGAGCAAACTGCTGGTTAAAGGTTTTACAATACACGCAGCCACCACAAGGGAAGGAAAACTCACTCGTCTACCCGAAACACTGATAAAAAAAATAGCCAGCTTTGCCTGTGATGCAACAAAGATTGAAAATAGCCTCAAATAGTCATTGACAATATTTTCTACGGGTGTATATTGGCCGAACTCAACGCGGGGTGGAGCAGTCTGGTAGCTCGTCGGGCTCATAACCCGAAGGTCAGAGGNNTCAAATCCTCTCCCCGCTACCATTTGAATAGACGGCTCGAAAAGACAGTTATCATTGACAACTTTCTTTTCGAGCTTTCTTGTTTCTAGCATCATATTTTTCATAGCTTTATCCTCCGAAGCAATTTTCAGAATTCCTGCTAAGTCTCCATAAAGATCAATCGACAAATCCTTACGGTCTTCCTTTGGGGTTAGTACGATTTTTTCTATTAATGCCCTTACATGTTGCTTTGCTTCCGCCCCCTGACCATCTTTTAAAGACAGCCTTAAATCATGAACTGATTTTCTGTAGCGCTGCCCCATTGCCGGATGTATCAAGGGCCGGGTCTTTTGACTCTGTGCTTCAATGAGCCTTTTAAGCTCTTCTTGCTTAGCTGAGGTTTGCTCCAGCTCATCTTTGATAAGATCGGCAGGCACACCGCTCTTGATTGCCTGAATGAGGTTGGCTTTTTCTTTTTCTAGTTTTGCTAACTCAGATTTGTGTTTTGACAGAGTTGATTTCTGGGAAGAGCGGAGCTGGTTTAACCTGCTTTTATATTCATCGCAGAACACCTGAACCAGCTCATCTTGCATGAGATTTGTTTCAAGCGCTTTCAGCACTAGCTCTTCTAATACGCTTGATTTAATTGTTGTCTTGTTCTTACAAACGCTTTCACCTTTATTTCTGGAAGTTGAGCAGCCATAACGTTCAGCATTTCTTTTTGAATATCCCCCACCGCATTCACCACAAACCAGCAAACCAGAAAGCAAATATTGAGGGCGTTTTTTTGCGCCAAGATATCCGCTTCGTTTATCCAGTTTCTTTTGCTTGGCTTTTACAGCATCCCACAGATCTTGAGGAACTATCCTAAGCTCTGGTAGATCTTTTCTTATCCATTCAGACTCTGGGTTAAATCTAGGTACACGCTTACCTGTAGTAGGATCTTTGATGAAGCGCTGACGGTTCCAGATAAGCTCGCCGATATATAGGTGGTTATTCAGAATGCCTGTACCGCGCTTTCTGTTTCCATTTATCGTAGATTGCCCCCATGTCTTACCTGAAGGACAAACAATGCCATCCGCATTTAGATCAGAAGAGATGTTTTTAGGAGATTTGTTTTCAAGGGCATATTCTCTAAATATACGCTGAACGATCTTGGCTTGAACTTCATCTATTTCTCGATCACCTCTTATGGCTTCGCCCTCAAGAGTGAATTTCTTAACTACTTTGTAGCCATAAGCTAAACCGCCACCGGATTTCCCTTTTTCTACTCTCCCGCGTAAACCGCGCCTTGTCTTGTCGGCCAAATCTTTGAGGAACATAGCGTTCATCGTTCCTTTGAGGCCGATATGAAGGCATGAGATTTCTCCTTCAGAAAGGGTGATGATCTTGACACCCGCAAACTCCAAATTTTTAAAGATGCCAGCAATATCTTGCTGATCACGCGAGAGCCTATCAAGTGCTTCTGTTACAACTATATCAAACTCGTTATTCATTGCCGCCCTCAGCAGGGATTGAATCCCTGGACGCATAAGTGATGCACCAGAAATCCCTGCATCAGTATAGCAATTAACAATATTCCATTTTTCTGATTTAGCCTTCTCACTGCACAAGCGGATTTGGTCTTCAATTGAGGCATCACTTTGAAGATCACTTGAATAGCGGGCATAAATGCTAATGCGCTGTTTCATGGCGTCTACCACCTTGATTTCGAATTTGACGAATTGACCTGCGCGTAATCATGCTCGGCAGCTTGTCGTGCCAGCAGTCTTACAAGTTGAATTAAGCGCTCATTGGATAATGTCTTATTATGACTCACATTTGTGGAAATTTCCAACTGAGTTTGCGCATCATTCTCAATCAACTTTTTCTTCTTAGGATTCTGGGACATTGCACCCCCCAGAGAAAAACAGCGAGAGCAGAGCGAGTGCTCTCGCTGCCATAGATAGGCACAATTGAGTTTGTAGTAAAAGAGCATATGTGCAGTGGGTGCATTTTGATTTGCGCACATATACAAACTCTGTGCTGTAATAAAAAAGAGCACTGGGGCAATCTATGCCCTGTAGCGCTCTCTTACTATCTATAGTAGACCCAGAACCCTTAACAAAGGGTAAATTGCTGCTCTGCACATAGCTAAAAACTTCAGTTTTTAATGAACTTTCTGTTGTGCAGGGCAAGGTGATCATATTAACCCACCATCCGGTATGCAACACTAAGAGCAATATAGGAACCTATGGCCACAGCTATATACCGTGCAGCATTATCAATTCCAAATTGCTTTAAAATTGCTGCAATAGAAATCAGGAGGAGGGCAATAGAAGCATGTTCTAGTAAGTTGGAGCGATGTTTAGTTCTTGATGACTTATGCTGACCGCGACTGAGATCTGGAGCAATGATTTTATTGGCCATCATGCGCCGCCAAGTGAAGCAGCGATACCACGCCCTGATTGATCCCAAAAGCAACAGCCAAGGCGAAAGTAAATAGAGATAATATTGCCAGCCTGATCTTGAGGCGTTGTCTGTGATTGTTTGCCATGAGCCGTAAGTAAAGGTTAGCAAAAGCAAGATACTTATCCATATACGAACAAACATTGCTTAACCTCCCATATAGATTTGCTCTAATGCCGCTCCAATATCCTGCCCCAGAGCAACAAAATTGATAGACTTAGACAGTGGCTTGTCAGAGTAGTGTGGATGGATATCAAAAAGTGGTTGTCCGTTTCTCTTGCGGTAACGCCGATCAGCAAAGTAGGCAGTTTTGAAACAAGTTATGGGATGTGCATGTGATAAAATCAGGATTTGAGCCGCCGGATGCATGGTCATGATTTCATCAGGCATGATTAGCTTGCGGGACGATACATTATCCTCACGACATAGATATTTAGGGTCAGAGAACAGGCCAGCCCCTATTTCGGCTGACCTTTCGCTTAAGGATTCAAGCGTGGTCACTCCGCAGAGCTGAGAGATATAATCAGCGGTCATAAGATCATTAGTGCCAAAGACCTGAATGACGCCGCTATTAGCAATGAAGGTTTGCCAGCGCTTTTCATATATTGAAGCCAGCTGGTTTAGATCTTGAACTATCATATGTAGTTGCATTCCATATCCGGCCATTAGCCCGAATGCCGTTTCTATGACTTCTAGGCGGCCAAGCGCTGCCGCTTCTTCAATCAAGAAATATACGGGCGGGTCAGGCTTTTTCTTGAAACGGGTGATAGTTGTTATGGCAATGCTGATCAGCATCCGCAAATAACGGCTATAGGTGTATAGCTGCCCCGCTGGCAGGACTATGAAGATATCGATCTTCCATTGTTCTAGTTCTTCAAAGGAAAAATCTGATTCAGCTAGAGATCGTTGAATTTTTGGGCTTTCAAGAAAGAACGTATTTTGTTGCGCGGTTGAAATAACACCTGATAGCTCTTTTTCTGCTTTGTTCAGCAACCTAGATGCAGCAGCTCGTACATGCTCATTACTGCTTTGCGCCATCCTCGGATGAACAAGTTCAAGATTATCATTTTCGTCATTTTTGAACTTACCGCCGACCATGGTTTTAAACTCATACCCTGAAAGGTTGAGCAATCGGCGCACTTGCTCTAAGTCACGCGATTTCTTCTCTGTCGGCAGAAGCACCGAAGGCGTGGCCGCAAACATAGAGAATTAGCCCCATCACCATGGTTCTAGCCTCATCACTCCAGAAAGGGTCTTTGCCGCCACTATTGGTAACTATGCTGCCAGCTATTAGCATTGCATCTTCTACGAAGAAGATCATTATCAGGATCTAACCAATCCAGAACATTGATACGGGCAGAGACAAAACCCAGATGAGAGCATGCTTGATCCCATGGATCGATAATTACGACCTTATGCCCTAGATAATCACGCCTGTAACGAGCTGCTATCAATGAGAGTTCCCCATCTTTGACATCTAATTGGAAACCATCTATGGAGTACTTTTGTAGATCCTAAAAGTGATTTTGCCCAACACCAAAAAACGGCTTTCGATGAATTTTTGGATCTGATTTATGAAAAGAGAGATGACGTTTCAAACTCGCAAGAACTATTCAACTTTGATAATTCAAGGGACAAAGAATATTACCGAGCCAAGACAAAAGAGCTTGAGTTCAAAAAGAAGCCAATCACGATAAAATCGTTTAACAGTAATTTTAGTAGGATTGGTCAATGTATTTGGGAAAGATTCATCGTGGGTTTGCATTCATCTTTTCAAGAAGAGGATGTTTTTGATGATCTTATCGATTTGATCTATGGCAAAACTGAGCAAATATCCTCCCACCAAGACCTCTATTTCAATTTTCTGGGCAATTATCCTTTATTTTTAACTGAGGAAAACATCTTTCGCTCAATGATGTTTCACCTGCTTTCCAAGCGCTCAAAAGTAACGCGTGGATTTTAAAAAGAAGCATTTTACCTCGAATTCAGCAGGGTCTATTTTCTTTGTGAAATCATTGAAAAAACTAACATTAAGCTGCTTTCACTCGACTCAATAGATGATGAGTATAAATTGCGCGAGATTGTCTTTCCAGCAACAGTGTATCTTTTGGCTGAGTTGGTAGAAAATCCTATGTGAAATAGATGTGTTTCCATCAGGAGGTTAGCTTTGTGACTAAATTGGCTCTTCTGCTGGAGAGTTAGTGGCATTTGCAGTGGCAAATTATTTTGTGTAATTGCTTATAAGTATGTGTTATAAAAAGATAGTTAGTGGCAATATTAGTGGCACAAAAGTGGGTGATTTTATGACAGAAACAGTTGGGCTAATGGAGCCATTGCTCCCACCAGAAAATGAAAGTGAGCTTAATGATCTTGCACTTGATCTGGCCACCAAAGCGAGTGCTTTTGCAGGAATGCTCAATCCTGTTGTTGCGCTGTCTGTGGGCGATCTAGTTCGCTCCATGAACTGCTATTATTCAAATTTGATTGAAGGCCACGACACGCATCCACGGGATATTGATCGCGCGATGGCCGAAAATTATTCTAGTGAACCAGAAAAACGTGCACTTCAAAAAGAAGCGGTTGCGCATATTGCTGTTCAAAAAATGATTGATGAAGGAGATGTTCCTGATTTTTGTCCGATTTCTTCGGAATATGGTCAGTGGATTCACCAAGAATTTTGCGAGAGGTTGCCCGAAGAGCTTCTATGGGTAAAAAATCCTGATACTGGTGAAGAGATAAAGGTTGTACCGGGAATGCATCGCAATGGCGCCGTTCAGGTTGGGCGGCATATTCCACCATTACCTGAACATATGAGTGCTTTTCTTAGGCGCTTTAATGAAGCCTATGATTCGAAGAAACTATCAAAGCTTCAGCGTATTACTTCCATTGCGGCTTCGCACCACCGTTATGTCTGGATACACCCTTTTAATGATGGCAATGGCAGGGTGGTGCGCTTGATATCTTATGCGGCCCTTAAAAATGTTGATGTTGGTAGTGAGTTATGGTCGGTAGCAAGGGGGCTGGCGCGGCAAAAAGATAAGTATAAAGCGTTGTTACAGGCGGCAGATGGGCCTAGGCGTGGAGATTTAGATGGGCGCGGCACATTGTCTCAAAAGGCGCTAATTGATTTTTGCACGTTCTTTCTGAATATTTGTATCGACCAGGTAGATTATATGAGTGACCTTCTTGACTTTAAAACGCTTTCAGAGCGTATGCGCATTCATGTTGAAGAAATGATTGCAATGAAGCAGATTCCTAAAGGGAGTTATTCACTTATGCGCGAAGCTTTGCTGGTAGGTGAGTTTGAAAGGGGAAAGGTCGAGGAAATCACAGGCTTTAAAGACCGTGCCGCTAGAGAGGTTATGTATGCGCTGCTCAAGAAAGGCTTGCTAGTTTCAGACACGCCCAGAGGGGCGGTGCGTCTTGGTTTTCCAATAGATGTGGTTGAACGCTGGTTTCCTTTGCTGTACCCGGCTGGTCGATAGGTTAAATGAAGAGTTGTACAGATTTGATTAAGAACGAATTTCCAGCTAGTTCTCAAACGAAAACGGATTAAGGAACTGGCGTTCCCAGAATAGTTTTTGATCCACTTCGGTGATCTGTGCTTCTTCGCAAACTGCACTCCAGTATTCACGAATAATAGCCTCGATATGACCAAAAATCGCTTTTGCTTCTTCTTTTGAAAGCATGAAATGATGTGCAACATCAAGGCAGATTTTTAATTTGCTGAGATTATTGTCACCTGATATCTTCATTGCTTGAGAAGCTTCGTTTCCAGCTCGTCCTTGAGGGCAGATATCATATGCAGGAGTTAGTGAAAGCTCCTTTCCATCCCAAAAAGCCGCATGGTTCCTAGCGTGATCATCAGTGTTCCCGCAAAGTATATTAAACACAAGGCGCGAAAACATTTCTCTCAAAGTATCTTTTGGATCAGAAAAGCTCTGCCGAATAATTTGCGCTAGATCTTCATAACTTGCGTAACGAGCCGTCATGTCGCTTAGAGCAAACATTGTCAACGCCGAGATCATTGCTTTGCGAAGCCATCCTTTATCTGTATGGATACGATCAAAACGCTCTATTAACAGAACATCTTTACCCGCCGCCTTAACCATCTTAACTGGGGCAACGTTAAGCCCTGCAAGCGCAGCTAATCGCATAGCAATATATTCAGCCTTTATTACGCTATATACATCAGTGCTAGAGGAGAATTTTGCAATATATTTTGCTCTCTGATCTTCGATCAAAGCTTTTGGACGAGCACCACCGATAGAACTTCCATGAAATAAGGCCTGATCAAGCTCAGTAGTTAAAGGAACACCTTTCTCGACCCTCTCAGCAGACTCCAACAATTCTTCCAATCCGGCATTGGCAGCTGATCTTGCTACATATTCAGTTGGTGATTTTTGAAAATCCAGCGCACCTATACGATCAGATCCGGATTCAAGGAGATAAGTGATTTCACTCAAATCCGCTGTGTCGGTATCTTTACCTTTCCGCCCAAGTGTTTTGTTTATGATTACCCTGCGCCCCCATGCATCTGGGGCTGCATCTCGAATGGAATTTGGTATATATAGCCCATCGAGTAGGGGCAACAGACCAGAACGTAAAGGCAATTCAGGTTCATAAATAGGAATAGCCGGATGAGTATCATTTATTCGCTCAAGATAACTTTTACCGTAGTTGAATTGGGTAAAACCGTTATCTTCGGTGAGCTTTCCGGCTACAACAGGTTGCGTTTGCTCAGGCAACCATATCCACACAAAGGCTTCTTTGCTTTCTTTAGAAGTCATCATCTATTACCTTTGTTTGGGGTTGAATGCGTTTCGGCAGTAAAGCTATTTTATCTCCTGTTTGCTCAATACTTACCGAGAGAGGTAATCTGTCTTGCTCAAATAGATTGATACCGACAAGAGTTGCCGCCTCAAAAACCAGCCCTATGGCGCAAGTCATTTCACCGCGTTCGATTTTTTGTAGTGTAGCCCTTGAGAACCCAACCCGCTCAGCAAAGTTCTTCTCAGACCATTTCCGTTGCTTGCGGCCAAGTTTAATCTGTTTCCCAAGCAATAGTGCGGCTTCTTGTGCGTATTTTAAATATGTTCTTTGTTTAATCATAGCTTCGACCAGTTCATATGTCTTTTATAGTGGTCATTAAACACCCTTATGACCATTTTACTAGCCACCATGATAACAGAAAACCTAACGCCAATCAAGCTTTGGCTATTTTAACGGTCATTAAGATACTTAAGGGTCATTAAAATAGTCATGCACGGAACATGGGGCAAAATTCGAAAAGAAACGTTTTTTCACGGAAAATGGGCGTTTGTAGTTGATTTTCACGCGCTAAAAGCATTTTTCATACCCTGAAAGGATGGAAAGCTATGCTACTCAAACAGCAAACTTCTTCTATGGTGTAATAACCGAATAATGGTGAGTGGTTTCTATATTTTCTGTTTGGGAATGGTGTTGCGAATACTCTGTATTCTGCGTTTCATATTGGCCAGAAGCTTTATCCTGAAATTGATTCATCAAATTTGATTGAACTGATATATCTTTGGAAACGTTCATATTATTCTCTATACTATCCGGTAGAGAGACATCAAGATCATCTAGAATGTCTTGTAACTCCTCTTTATCAGGCGGATTATCGGCATCATTCATTCTATCTTTTGCGTGCTGCAGTGTGTTTTCCCTATACTCCTCAATTTCTTCCCTTTTCTTATAGGCCGCATCAAGAGCGTCACCAGCTTCACTCCGCTCCTCCCATGATGGATTAGATTCTCTCCAGTTAATACCATCAACTTCTTGTTGCGATAACGAAATTCCATCATTTGTAAAAACTGAACCAACCAGACTTTTATATATTAACGTGCCATCAACCAGCTTGTTCGCTCGTTCTTGAATATCCATTAGATTTGTTTCCAAATGTTCAATTCGTCGGTCTGCTTTGGTCAAAGCTTTGTTAACCGCCAGATCAATCTGGTCAATCTTCTCCATGACATCACTGTAAAGTTGTGCATATACAGGATCAGTCATGAGAAGAATATCTAACAAACTTCGTTTTTCAGATATCTTACCACTTTTTCTTTCCTCTAAGTGATCACGAGCTTCATCTGACAGAAACCGTTTAATACGGCCAGTGTCACGTCCGGCAATTTCATTGTTATTGTCATCAAGATTTTGCTTTTTGTAATCATTAATCATCATGAACTCACTTCCGTTTTAACCTGCCGCATTTGAGCTGAGGCAGTCCCAGTAAAATGCTTGATGGCGCATGATTTGGATTTTTCCGCATATATTCCTTCCATTTCTGAAATACGCACATCAGGGTTCTCTAAAAACCAATCAGAAAAACACTGCCCCATATCTTTGCTATGAAATATAGAAAGAGTGTGAGCAGTGGAAAGTATAGCCCCCGTCAAATAAGCATCACGTTCACTTTTCGGGAATTCCAACAAATCTTTGTTTTTCAATCACCCACCACGCCCAGAGNNTTTTTCAAATTATTTGCTGCCTGACTAGTAAGACTGTTGAAGCACATCAAAACACACACAGAACTAGCAAGAAAAAAAATCCCAAACCCCTTAATTTTCATACCCTTATCTCCTACAATAAGGGAACCCTTTCACGCCTTAAATTTTGCGTTTTCTATAATGATGTGTTCTAATAGATTGATGAATCATATTGGTGAGTTACAGTGAACCTACGTTCGTAATACTAAAAACAATGGAATTCTATTTAAAGGGTTCCCTTTTGCGCCGATTAGTCACACCGGACATAAGAGGGATACCATGAAAATAGGATATTTGCGGGTTTCAACAAAGGATCAAAACCACCAACGACAAATGGATAGCCTGAAAACAGTTTGTGACGAACTGCACACAGAAACACTTTCTGCCATTAATAAAAAACGCCCTATATTTGAAAAAGTGATCAAAAGGTTACAGGCCGGAGACACACTAGTCGTTCACGATCTTGATCGCGCCTTTCGCAGTACACTTGATGCTTTAAAACAGGTAGAACAATTGCGTGAGCGAGGCGTAGAATTTCAGATTTTATCATTAAATGTTGATACAGGCACTCCAGCAGGGCAGCTTGTTTATACGGTAATGGCTGCATTTGCCCAATATGAACGACAATGTCTTAGTCAGAGAACAAAAGAGGGTATGGCTGCGGCAAAACGTAGAGGTAA
>JAWSVG010000065.1:0-177 GCA_033852035.1 Desulfocapsaceae bacterium
ATATGTCAAAGCGATCAGTGGCTACTCAATACGAGTTGCCTTCAATCGTGTAACCGACAATGCGAACGGGTGTTTCAGTCTGATTAACGTTTGGGGTTCCAAGCAACACCTTGGCATCAAAAAAGATATGGGAATCTTCCAGTACATGATATTCTTCAAGAACGTCTTGTTTGGTAG
>JAWSVG010000065.1:246-10032 GCA_033852035.1 Desulfocapsaceae bacterium
AAGGTGCAGCTTAGCCTTTTTTGAATTTGCTCGGTATTCAACCCAGTGCATGGAAAGTACTGATTCGATGAGATGAAGAAACACTATAATCAAATCAACTCAAGGTCTTCGAACCAACCGGCGTTCTCAGTCAAATGGCCCATCAAGATGCGGGATGCCTCTTCAGGGTGCTCTGGCCGTGAGTGGATTTGGCTCATCACCAAAATATTATCTTTTCGTCCGCAGATTTCGATTTTTCCTATGTCATGGCCCATGATGAACTTAAAGCGCTTGGCGTATCCATCTAAATGACGTTTAGCTTCGGACACAATGTCCACGCCGCGCTTCAGGGGCACCTGAAAGTGATGGCGCACACGTGAAACGGGCATGCACTGATACAGGTAATAGGGGTTCACTCCTATACGGATTAGACCGTTCATCAGGTTTTCAAGGTCCTTGACGCTGTCATTGACACCTTTGAGGAACACGGCTTGATTGTTAACGGTGATACCACCATTACGGATGCGCATCACAGCCTCTGTTGACAAGTCGGTAATTTCATTAACGTGGTTAAAGTGGGTCGGTATGTATAGAGTTTTGTGTTGGTTGAAATCGTGTAATACTTTGATTAGCTTATCATCCAAAAAACGTGTGGGATATACCACGGGTGTGCGCGTACCAATGCGGACATAGTTCACATGATCGATATCTTTCAAGGAGTCGAGCATTTTGGCTATGATCTTGGTGGGCAGCATCATGGGGTCACCACCAGAAATAATCACATTAGTAATCTCCTTATGTTCGGAAATGTACTTGGCGGCATTCTGGAAGTTCTCAACGGTCTTATCGTTGGGAAGCCCCACCAGGCGCTTGCGGAAGCAGTGGCGGCAGTACATTGAACAGTATTCGGTGGCCACAACCAAAGCTGAGTAAGGATACTTGTGGAGAATGCCGTTTCCCTTATTGTGTTTGTCGTCACCGTAGGGATCTCCAGTGGTTTCGCCCATTTGACCGGCAATAACCATCTCCTCGGCTGTGGGAATTGCCAGCTTGCGAATTGGGTCATTGGGATCGTTGAGGTCAATGAGACTCAGATAGTAGCGTGGAATATTCATGGGGTGATTATCTACTACCTCTTGCAAGGACAATTCTTCCTCTTCTGTGAGAGAAACGTACTGCTTGAGATTTTTTAGAGAATTAACGTTATTAGCGAGTTCGGTGTTCCATGCTAATTTGCGAAAATCAATAGTTTCAAGTTTCTCGGGTAGCTCTTCTACGTTAAGTACACTCATGATTTGTTTTTTTACTCCTCTCGCTTAGCCTTGCCTAAAAATATTATTTCTTATTAATCATCCAAACTGGTTACCATAAAAACTGTCTCGATTGATTATCAAGAAACATACCTAAATTAAATTCGGTATAATACTCTTGCATAAACGTAGTGTTACTCTATTATAAGGGCCGGGGTAAGATTTACACAAGCCGTACAATTTTGTAAAAAAAGTAGTCTATCCCGACAATATTGTCAATTTGCTTCACAAATTTTGTTTATCCAAAACTCAACAAAAGAATAATGCAAGAGGGTCCGGTACATATCCAAAAGTAACTGCAGCACTATATAGCAAAGTCCAACAGGTAAAGTGACCCATCAATAGTCAAAAAACTCGCTTCTTTTTTCTCTCTAAAAGATACTTTCTATGGTTTACTTTCCTACCGTCAACCATAGAAGAGGTTGTTTTTTTGTTCCTAACAATATAGCTACTGAGGTGGAAGGCAACAGCGTGAGAAACTTTCATAGTGTACCTCCTGAGTGTGTGGGTGTTTGGTAGAAATTGCATCATTTAATTTCTAACAGCTATTCTTTTTGTTAATCTGTATTAGGTTTTCAAAGAGGCGAGTAGAATAGTTTCCGAGCTGAAGGTTTTTGCATTGTAATGGTACAACAGTACTTAAATTAGTCGCTAACGCCGGTATACGTTAAGTAAG
The DNA here is from genome assembly GCA_033852035.1 of Desulfocapsaceae bacterium. Classification (GTDB taxonomy): domain Bacteria; phylum Desulfobacterota; class Desulfobulbia; order Desulfobulbales; family Desulfocapsaceae; genus Desulforhopalus_A. The sequence continues at coordinate 2,212 of JAWSVG010000065.1, forward strand.
CTCCTGATGAGTGCTCATAACGATATGCTATAAAATTGAATCCGTATTTTCCTTTTTTTCACCTCTCAAGGGGATACTAAACAAAGCTATGGCTTTAATTCAAAAAATTGTCATGACTACTATTGTCATGACTACTATGTAGTCATCATACTTTCTGGCCTTATCTTTGTAACAATGAGCCAGGCCGAAGAAGAAACCTGGGGAATCGCAACAGGCCTGGCTTGAAAGAATGTATGCTGATATCAATGCAGCACAAAAACGTATACAGGATGAACTGGGCCAGGCTCCAGCTTTATTTGCCTATCCTTACGGTGAGTATAGTTTTGAGTTAATGAAGATTATAGAGAAATTGGGCTATACAGCTTTTGGCCAACATTCGGGCGGGGTAGACCTCCTTAGTGGCAGGCGCTGTCTACCGCGCTTCCCTGTTGCGGAGACGTATGCGGAAATGAAAGTGTTTCGTACAAAGGCTTTCTCACTCGCTATGCCTGTTATACAAAAAGATCCAGTTGAACCTGTTACATTTGAAAAGCAACCGCAGTTAACAATTTTTCTATCGCCATCAACAGCTAATATTGATCAACTTGCATGCTACATTGGCAATAAAAGAATGAAAATCAAATGGATGGAGCCCAAAAAGCAATTTACCATTCAAACTGAAAAAGACTTGCCTATGGGGCGATCACGGTACAACTGTACTGCTCCAACCACCAAAGGTGATCGCTATTATTGGTTTAGTCATCAGTGGCTTCGGTTGTAAAAAAAATCTTATATTGAAGCAAACTGAGAATAAGCCTTGATTATGCTTATAAGTGTGCTAGACGAAAGGGAAAATCACTTCATCAATTACCACTATAAACGCATCATAAAACTATGCAAAATTATAAAATCACTAGTCAACCGTCTTCTATATTTTTGTCCTATTTCACCATCGGCATCATAGGGTTGCTTGGCTGTTTATCGTTATTAAGCCCCCCCCAGACATGTCTTAGTCCAAGAATCTTCCTATAATATTTATGTCCGTGTCGGAGTGGTTGAGGATTCAATTGAGTATCTTAAAAGCATAAATTATTGGAATGAGAAGGGGCATCGAGAAGAACTAGATGTTCCACGGATTATAGTGATAGCCACGACTCAACACTGGAAACATAGGTCAGAAGATATTCCAGTTGAGGTGAAAAAGGAGATTTTTTATAGAACGATTACTCCAATGGTTTTGTATGCAAATGAACTTATCCTCGACGATAGAAAAGCGTTGGAGAAAATCAGTGAGAAGCTCAAAAAAGGAAATAATCTCCATACAAACAATGCAAGCTCAAGCTATCTATAATCGAAAGCAAAGGAATACGGAGTAGAGATAACAGGGGACACTAAAATGCAGTTAGTTCTTCTGCTCGATCGTGTAGATATCATTCCCCCTTCTCTTGCATTGGGCCAGGCTGCTTACGAGAGCGGGTATGCTACCTCTCGTTTCGCTGTTGAAGGAAATGCTCTGTTTGGCCAATGGACATACAATGGAAAGGGGATGAAACCGAAGGAGCACCGTGAAAGTAAAGGGGGGGGACTCTGTAGCGGCCTACAAATGGCCCTTTGATCCTGTCAGAAGTTACATGAACAATTTGAATACTCATAGTGCTTACCAGGATCTCCGTGACAAGAGAGTGGCATTGAGGAGACAGGGGAAGGAAATTAGCGGCCTTGCTTTGGCAGAGACTCTCGTTAGTTATTCGGAAAAAGGACAGGAGTATGTTGAAACTTTGAAATCAATAATTACTGCTAATGACCTTGATCTTGATGATAAAACATACCTTCGTGAGGAACCAGTGACCTTAATTATTGGTACAGATAAACGCGAGGATATTAAACAAACCCAAAATACCATTGATGAGTTGCGTGCATCCGGTGAACTTGATCGGATAATTGGAGAAATGCGTTTAGGGTTAGATGAGTGAAACTTTGAACCACGATTCTATAGTAGTGGACAGCAATTAGAAGTGGTAAGATTTCTACTGCGGTTCTAAAATTCTGGAAAAGGAGGTTATTGATTGCCGGACACTCTTAAGTGAGTTGAGGCGATGCAATTGATGTAAATACTGTGACTTATGGCTAAGTGATATATGCGCTGATGGACGTACTTATCAATACTACAAATGAAATAACATGTCACTCGGCTCTTCCACTAACTCGTACACCATTTCTGAAGCTATGAAAATTCTATCCTGGTATTTCAAGATAAGCCTTCTCTACCGGATCTTGGCTGGCCTCGTCCTAGGTGCTGCTGTTGGTCTAGCCTTTGGCCCGGAAGTATCCATTATAAGCCCAATAGGTGATATTTTTGTAAAACTGCTGAAAATGATTGTTATGCCGGTAGTTATCTCTACTCTCATTGTAGGGGCCGGTTCGATCCACCCAGCCCAGCTCGGCCGTGTTGGAGTAAAAGCGCTGGGGATCTATATGATAACCACTGCTTTTGCGGTTGGTGTCGGACTACTTGTCGGCAACCTTTTCAAGCCAGGGAAAGGCATGGAACTGAAAGAAACAGCGACCGCAGCAGCGATGGACCAGCCTGTCATGGAAACACCCTCTCTGCTGGATACCCTCGTAAATATGGTTCCAGTCAACCCATTTAATGCTATCACTACAGGGCAGATTCTGCCAACCATCTTCTTCTGTCTACTTTTCGGAATAGGGATTGCCTACCTGAAGCAAAGTGAAAATCAGCGAATAAACAGCGCGGGCCATGTGATTTTTGGTTTTTTTGAAGGATTTGCCGAAGTCATGTACCTGATGGTTAACTGGATTCTTCAGTATGCACCAATTGGGGTATTTGCTCTTATTGCCGTAGTTTTTGGTAGCCAGGGGGCAGAAGCTTTTGGGCCCCTGGGAATGACCACACTGGCCGTTTACCTTGCCTTTTTTCTCCACATTGTTTTGGTTTACGGAGGCATGTTGTTGCTCACCAAATTGAGCCCACTGCAATTCTTCAAAAAAGCCAAAGAAGCGATGCTCACCGCTTTTGTCACCAGATCCAGCAGTGGCACCCTTCCCGTTAGTATGGATATCGCAGAAAATGAGATGGGAGTAGACAAAGGGGTGTACTCTTTTTCCCTCCCCCTTGGCGCAACTATAAATATGGACGGAACAGCAATCTACCAAGGTGTTTGCGCTATTTTTGTAGGTTTTGCAATTGACTCTCCTCTGGATTTCAATCAGCAGATGACCATTATTGCAACTGCAGTCCTTGCTTCAATAGGGACAGCTGGTGTTCCCGGAGCCGGTGCAATAATGCTGATGATGGTTCTCAATTCGGTAGGATTGAGCGTCGAGCCTGGAACAAAGATAGCAATGGCTTACGCCATGATATTTGGAATTGATGCGTTACTTGATATGGGTAGAACCATAACAAATGTTACGGGAGACCTTACAGTTACCTGTCTTGTCGCTAAAAGCGAAAACGAAATAGACCTGTCCAAGTGGGATTGAAAATAGTAAGCGAAAGAAAACGTAACAGGCCAGTAGCAAAATATTTCTCCGAGAGTATGATATGACAAACGAAGTATCAGATGTAGTAAATAATGGATCGAGGTTATTAAGTAATAAACAGCGCCTCTTGGTTGGTTGTAAAAATGCAATTTTTCTGTATCTCATCGTTATAAATTTTTGTGATGAATACTGGGACTGGGGTAACGATTAAATCGTTTACCATATCCACGTTTGTATCAACACTCTTGTTTTGTTTAATGTTGTTGGTAAATACCGAAAAAAAGAAGCAAAATACTTCAAGGCAAAGACTGGAATGGGAGCAAAAGTCATGAGTGGCATAAGCTCCTATATTTTACTTGTTGGGGGCAAGCTTGCTGCTATGGGAGTGATTGCTCTGCTGTTCGGTGATCTGGTTACCTTTTCAGGAGCCATTTCATGGCGCAATTGATTTGTAGGAGTTGTTACCGCCATCTTAGTCGCGGATGGAACCTCGAAGAGGATTTATTCATCACTTGGCAAACCTGTTAAGGATATCGATCAGGGTTGATATTGATTTTTCAATTACACCTCCTGGTCTGTAAATCGTTAGGGTAAACTCTTTGATTTATCAATCCAGGTAATGTACCTTGAAATTAACCATTTACGAAGTGGCCGATTCCAATTGTTTTTTATTAACTATCTCTTGGAGGAATTTATGAACTTACATGTTTTCCGAATTATTCTTGTCTGTGTTTTGATTTTAAGTCAGAGTAAAAATGTGCTTGCGGAAAATGCCATTCCTCCCCCTCCTGATGGAAATTTACGGTACTCAATAACTGTCACAAAATTCAAGAACGAATCTGGTTGGCATGGCCAATGGAACCTTGGCGATGGCTTTGAAACGATCATGACAAATATTTTACAGCAGTCAGGATGGTTCATCGTGTTAGGCGATTCCGGGATGAGAAAAGCAGCCATGGCAGAGCAAGACCTTGTAGCTAGTGGTCGAACTGCAACTGGGAAAAAATCAGCCAAAATAGGAAGGATGACTCCTGCCCAATTGCTTGTTCGTGGTTCTGTTACTCACGTGCAGAATGACACCGCCAGTGGAGGTGGTGGATTAAATTTTGCTGGAATTTCTATTGGTGGTTCAGGTGGTAAAGCTGAGATAAATATAACTATTTATCTAGTTGACTCAGAAACTGGTCAGGTGAAGGCTTCAAAAGATATTGTTGGAATCTCAGGGAAAAAAGGATTTAAGATTGGCTACCATGGTTCAGATTTGGGTGGACTTACCGGTGGTGGTGGGGGACAGAAGGCAGATAATATGGGGAAGGCTGCTGAGGATGCAGTCGGGCAGGCTGTCCAGTTCCTGATCCAGCAATTGGATTCTATTCCTTGGGAAGGATCGGTTGTTTTGGTAAAAAAAGGCAAGATTATCATCAACCGCGGATCGCGTGAAGGCATCACCGTCGGAGTCGAGTTCAAGGTTGGCGGGGTTGAAGAACTGATCGACCCAGATACAGGGGAAGTACTAGACTCTGAGATGACTGAAGTTGGAACAATCAAGGTAAGTCAGGTCAAAGAAAAAATTGCCTACTGTTCACCAATGTCAGGCGGCGAAAAAATCAAGAAAGGGATGACGGTGTTTGCAATGAAATAAAGACGGCATCCTAGTATGACTGCTCTGGGTTTCCAGTTTCCCTGTTACCGGGAATCCAGGGGGCTCACTGTGCATTATCCTCAAGCTCGGACTCCATTTATTACATCTAACTTTTGAATCACAGCAAATGTTCAGGCTTAGTCGGTTAAAATGATGGTGTCGGCACGTTCAAGAGTGCTGCGACGTGCCGTCATGTAGGCTTTTACTTCATCCATAACTTCACGAGCGGCATCTTGCCCTAGTGAATGGGATCTATAGCTGCCGCTTCCATCGTGAACAAGCAGCTGTTTTAGCCTCTGCTCAGGACTATTTGGGTCATTGCAGTCGCCATCCTGGATTTTATAAATAGATTCTATGGAGATAGTTAGAAAGCCACTTTTGCCATCACAATCGATGGTTTCAAAAACTACTTTATATGGCTCTGCATAGCAAAGCCCTGTAACAACAAGAACCATGGACACTATCGATATTACGATTTGTTTCATTGGGAAGCATCAATGTAGTAGAAAAATATAGTATGGAAACATCACTCATTAATCTATAACAACCTTGTTAAAAAACACAACTACGTAATGCCCCTCAAACCGGAATAGATATCACTTGTTGTCCTAAATGCAAAAAAGGAAAAATGATAACAATCAAAGAATTACCCAGGCCTGTTTGGGATACATCTTAATGATTTTGGTAGTTAAAAAATTTTAACCAGCAAAGAAAACTGTCAACTGGCAGAATAAGGCAAGCATGTTTAAGTTCGACCTATTGTATCAAAAAAACAGGATGTATACCTGTAGAAGTTTTCTTGTAAAGAATCAAAATTGAGCTCCACTCTGCTTTCTTCAGGTAGAATTGAAATCGATGCCCAAATATTCATTGCAGTCGATAGGAAAAATCGAGCCCATCGTATACATTCCCCATAGGGTCCGTTGATAATTTAAAAATCGATGTAGAGCCTTCCCTTTGAGCGCAACATTCGATAAACTTACTTTGCTTACTGACTTTCCGTACAGTCAGGGATGGGTTCTCGATGACGACAAGCAGTCGCTCATACTCTTGAAGGTATCAAACAATGTAGCTTACACTGCAGGAAAGTGTGAGATAAACTGGCAGAGCTAACGAAGGAAAAATATCTTTGGTTGAGGTAATTGGGGGCTGACTCCAGGGGATAATGAAGGCCGGGAGGTAACCTTCTGTTGAATGTTTAACTGTCGAATTTTCTTCTTATATGTAACCCAAAGCTGTAATTATGGCGCAGGTCACCGGCACACCTCATTGCCTGCTTCAGGAATCAACGGGATAAACCGCGACAGTACCAGTGATACAAACGCCAGTGCCGCACCCGTGATAAACACCGCAGCCGGTGAAGTAATCCAGAGACCGCCATATGCCGCAGGCAGGATAACCGCTGCAATATGATTGATGGTAAAGGACACACCGGCAGTTGGGGCCATGTCCTTGGGGGCGGCAATTTTCTGGAAATAGGTCTTCATGGCAATGGCCATGGAAAAAAAAAGGTGGTCCAAAATATACAATACCACGGCAATCCAGGGATTTTGAACGAAGGCATAGCCCAGGAAGATAATGACAAGGCCAATGTATTCCACGGTCAGTGACCGGCGTTCCCCCCATCTGTCGATCAGCTTTCCGATCTGTGGGGCACAGATCATATTCAAGGCGCCGTTTACCAGGAACATGATGGAAATAGCAGCGGCATCAAAACCGAATTTTTCCACCATTAAAAAGCCTGCGAAGACCACGAATATCTGACGACGGGCACCACTCAGGAACTGAAGCGCATAAAACAGCCAGTACCGTTTGCGCAGGATAATCTTTTTATGCTGCTCGATTTTCTGGGGAAAGTGGGGAAAGACCAGCCAGCAGAAAACAGCAATGGCAACGGTGGCAACACCGCTGACCAGGTAGATCGTTTCCATGCTCACATTAAAGATATCAAGCGTCAGCCAGAGCAGGCCATAAGCAAACAACGAGGCAAAGGAACCGATAGCAACCATGCGTCCCATGTTATGGGCAGCCGTGGTTTTGTCAAACCATTGCAGCTGCAACGACTGGTTCACGGTTTCATAATAGTGAAATCCTGTGGACATCAATACGGTGGTGGCATACAGCCCAATGGCGGAAGGAAAATATCCCGTGGCTGCCGTCCCGATTCCCAGAAGCAGCAAAGAGACCAAAGCCAGGGTCTGTTCGCGCATCAGCACCAGGACAAAGATCACGGCAAATGATAAAAAACCTGGGATTTCTCTCAGGGACTGTAAAATGCCGATCTCTACCCCAGTAAAAGCGGCACGCTCAATGGTGAAATTATTCAGCAGGGCCTGCCATGTCCCAAAGGACAGGGGCATGGCTGCTGCCATGATAAACAGCAGAATCTCAGGGTGGTACCATTTTGAAGCGGGGGACATATACGTTCCTTTTAGGTCGATAACAAAAAATGAGCTGTAGTTTTTCCGATTTCTTAGTTGATTTATTTAAAGACACTTGTACTGGATTTGTATCAACCATATCCATCATCAATTAAGCTCGCTACTCTGCATACAGAAGTGGCCCCGTTCATTTTAACCACCTCATTCCATTATTTAAGTTGTGTTGCATAGTTCCGGTTTGTTGGGCAGTTTAGCATCATAATTAAGGTGAGCACTGGTAAGCTAAGATTTGCTGTAACTATTCAGCGTGTTCAA
>JAWSVG010000066.1:0-21534 GCA_033852035.1 Desulfocapsaceae bacterium
TGCCGATATGCCGATGATACTGTTGTGCACTGTCGAACTGAGACTGAGGCGTTTTCGCTCAAGGAAGAGCTTGACGCGAGGTTCAAGGAATGTGGTCTAAAGCTCCATCCAGTAAAAACGAAGATTGCTTACTGTAAAGACGATCTTCCTCGTAAAGACAATCCTGTAACGAGCTTTGATTTTCTTGGCTTTGAATATCGGTGGGTCATTAGCAGAAAAAAGAAGCCACTGGTAAGAATGGTTACCGCTCGGAAGAAATTCCAGCAGGCACTGTCAAACATGAAGGCGTGGATCAAAAGCAATCGGTGTGTTTCAGGAATCACCGAACTTATGGAGCAATTTATGGCAAAACTACATGGACACTACAATTATTATGGTGTCAATGGTAACTTTGAGAAGATCGGTTCTTTCCACAACCTGAGTTGCAAGATAGTGTATAAATGGTTGAACAGGAGGAGTCAGCGGAAAAGCTTTAACTGGCGAGGTTTTGAAGAACTCTTGCGGAGTTTCTCAATTCCCCGACCTCGGATCACAGGGTACTGGAGCTGAAATGCTTTTGTACGAAGCGAATAATACTGAGGAGCCCTGTGCGAGAATACCGCACGCTGGGATCTGGTGTGCCATGAGAACAGGAAGATTTGCTCGCAACTATAGGAAAGATGGAGGAGGGTCCTCCGGTGACGACTTCCAGAAGTAGTTGTCAAACCACCGTAAGCTGCGTTGATTAAGAGTCAAGGTGGTGAGCGTTACGGAAAAGGCAGGACAAGATCCTGTCAGGTATGAGATATGGAGATGAGCGTAAGCGAACATCGATGACGTGTCGAAAGCGTGCATGGTGGCATCAAAAATGGGGTTGCAGATCTGCTCCATGATGAGTCCAAGGGAAATCTGGTTACTGCTTGGATGGTGTCCGGCATAGAGGTGGCATGAACGTATTTTAGGCTTTTTTATGGAACATGGGAACCTGTCGTTCCGATGCTAAGGGAAAAATCCAAGTGGCGGTCCCACAAGGATGAAAGTACTGATGCGGAACAAAGGGGCGGATTACCTCGTAGTAGTTTTGAAGTCTCTGTAATGGAGATGGAGCGAAGGGGGTAACATGCCTGAATTTGCTTATTGGTCAACCAGCAATGGGAGGAACCTTCTAGCAATGCAAACCTTGCTGTATTGGGGGCATGAAGAGCCGTATGAAGCGAGAGTTTTACGTACGATTCTGTGAGGGCCTGGGGGTGAAATCCCCCCGGGCTACTCGACCGAGGGGACGGTCGGGAAACTGGCCGTTCTACCTTAATTTATTAAAATAGACGTGCCTTTTATGAAAAATTTACTCATATATATTTATTTTTTAGCCCTTGCTGCGGACAGAGCAGGCACAAGCCGCTGTGAAGCGACCTTTAAAGGTGAGATACACAAGGTTCAAATCAAATGAAAGTAAAAGCCGACTTAGCAAAAAACAGATTATATATCAAAATGTCTGGTGTAATAACTAAAAAGGAATATGAGAAACTTTATACTGAAGTTCGTTTCTGTGTTGCTGATCTGCTACCTTCTTTCAACGTAATTGCAGATTACTCTGAATGTAATTTCGCACAGCTAACCGGAATGTCAGTGTATAGAAAGCTGATGAACTATCTTATTAAAAATGAGGTAAGTGAGGTTGTACGAGTTGTTAGTGACGATAGTCTATTATACAAGCAGGTAAATAATTTATCCTCACAAATATGTGGATATAAGCCTATATATACCAAAAGCATTGAAGAGGCTGAAAAACGACTTGATTCGTCAAAGAAACGAAGAGGACTCCGTTTCCACGACAGCGCACTACCTCTAGTCGAGTATTATGTAGAGGATAAAAAATTTACTGGACCTATCCTTAACATTTCAACAAGCGGTTGTGCGATAGGCTTGGCCTCCAAATCACCTTCTGTTGATGAAAACGTCACCATAAAAATTGCCTTCAATAATAAAAATATTTTTCCCTATGAATTTAAGATTAAAACCCAGGTTGTGAGAACGAGTGAAAACGAATTCGCAGTAGAGTTTAGGGATTTAGAGGGCGATCAAAAAGATAACTTATTGAAATGTTTACTGCACGAAACTGAACGAGATCTGTGAGATTCTAGTAGCACAGAGGGCAAGTGGACAGATCTAAGTCCCGAGGTAATTTTTATGAAATTCGTAATAACCATATAATGCATCGGACATTACTGGTTTCATTTAGTAGAACTTGCGCCTGGTATTCCGTCTCAACTCTTGAGATATCTATATCAAATACTTGTCGTGACTCACATTCCACGTCCCTGTATTTTCCAGGAGGCTGGGTGGCTTGATCAACCTTAATGACTTTAACCTTGTCAGGTGTTGCAACTTTTTGCAGTGTTGTTCTGGTGTGTCCTGGTTGCCCACCTGGTTGCTTACCGTTTGACTGCTTCTTCGTTTTTTTACGGTTTGGATTAGTCGATGGTGGTTTACTGCCATTTTTGCTGTTCAGGTTAAGGTGGTTCGCCATGAGCGTGATGACAAAACCAGGATTTCAAGCAATGACTTGGTGCCTGGTGCCAAATCTTTGTTTTTCGCGATAAACTTTCGACTCGTTTTATGGTTGCATCTATGTCAATATTGTTGATTCATCCAGTCCTCTAGGTAGGTAGGTAGCAGCTGCTAGGAAAGTAAGGTATTACCTGCATTGTCACCAAGGCAATATCGAGCTAGGTTGGCATAGGAAGAATTACAGTCGGACAGTTCAATAAGGGCTGTCTTTGGAATGCTTGAGCCGTGTGATGGGAACTATCACGTCCGATTCTGAGAGAGCCTGAAGGCTCCCTTCCCCCTGGTGAGATTCTATTCTTAAAGGTCTCTCACCATGCCTTATTGTTTATCACATCAGCGAGCACAAAACAACGAAAGACTTGACCCCATTCTGACAAGCTGTGATTTACCCCATCCTCTCCTTAAGGTCAATTACTTTAATGACAAGCTGTGATTTAAAGTAATTTCTGGTTGGTTTACTGGGATATGTAACTGCGTCTGATCAATGATGGTAGTATTCTATGTTCGTTTGATAGCCGCAAGCCTTCATACCATTTGATTTAACCGGATCAATTCTTTGAAGTCTTCTGTACACCGAAATACATCGCTGTCCAATAACTAATAATTATTTCAAATTACACATGTCACAAGGAGAGTAGAAATGAGAAAAACCGTAATTGCACTGACGATATCAGCAATGACGATGGCGACAACCGCATTTGCCAAAGAAAAGATTATCATCTTCCACGCTGGCAGTCTGTCTGTTCCCTTTGCGGAAATTGAGCAGGATTTTGAAGCCAAATACCCGCAATACGATATTCAAAGAGAAGCCTCCGGCAGTCGTGCCGCAGCCAGAAAAATCACCGACATAAAGAAACCTGCAGACGTTATGGCCAGTGCCGATTACAAAGTAATCGACAACCTGATGATACCAAACCATGCAAAATTCAACGCCCAGTTTGCCACTAATGAGATGGCGATAGCTTTTACCGACAAAGCAAAATATGCTGATCAAATCACAAGTGAAAACTGGCCGGAAATTTTTTTGAAAGAAGGCGTAAAAGTTGGTCATTCAGATCCTAACATGGACCCGTGCGGATACCGTTCCATGCTGGTTACTAAAATCGCTGAGAGCTATTACAATGTCCCCGGCCTATTTGACAAGCTGTTCGGCTACGGCGAATCATACCAAAATGGAGAAGAGGATAAAAATAAGGTTATTGTACGTCCTAAAGAAACTGATCTTCTCGGACTCATAGAAGCCGGAGTGTATGATTACCTGTACATCTACAAATCAGTTGCTGAACAGCACCGCCTCAATTACCTAGAATTACCGGAAGAAGTTTCACTGAAAAGTGCTAAGTATTCAGATCAATATAAAAAAGCAACATTTAAGATCAATGGTAAAAAACCGGGTGAGTGGATCACCAAAAAAGGCGGCCCTATGGTATACGGCATCACTGTGGCTGAAAATGATAGTTCACCTGTGAATAAAAAAGGTGCTATCTTGTTCGTGAAATTTATCTTCTCTGAACAAGGACAAAAGATCATGCAGAAGAATGGTCAAGGAGTTATTGCCCCGGCTGTTATCACCGGAGACTCAGCTATCCTGAATTAATGCTGTCACTAAGCAATATATCACTGCAGAAAGGGTCATTCACATTGAAAAATGTATCTTTTAATGTGAATGACCATGAGTATTATATCATTCTTGGGAGAACAGGCAGTGGAAAAACCTTATTGCTTGAGTCCATCGCCGGTCTTCACAAACACACAGGTTCAGTCTTTTATAACAGTCGGGATGTCACTCATATCCCGACTGAAAAGCGAAAAATTGGTTTTGTCTATCAGGACTTTGCTCTTTTTCCTCATCTCTCAGTGATCAAAAATATCCGCTTTTCTGACCGGTACCAGAAGCAACCTGAAAACTCCCACTGGGATGAATTAATCGATTTTCTCGAATTGAAAAATTTGCTTCATCGTAACATCCACTATTTAAGTGGGGGCGAAAAACAGCGGGTAGCTCTGGCAAGGGCAATCCATTCTCGCCCAGACATCCTGCTTCTCGATGAACCTCTTAGTGCCATTGATCCAAGTTTCAGAGATAGCATCATGGCAAATCTGAAAGGACTCAATCACCGTTTTAATATCACCGTTGTTCATGTTACTCATAATTTTAGAGAAGCCGCCTACCTGGCAAATAAGATAGGGATAATGATGGATGGCAAACTGGTTCAGCAGGGTTCAGCGCAAAACGTCCTCCATAAGCCAGATACGATAGCTATCGCCATGTTTCTTGGCTATAAAAACATTCTTCCTCCTAGACTGATAAAATCGAACTCTAAAGGGACCTGTTTTTCCCTGAATCCTACATTGATTCACGTTGGTAAGAATAAATCAAAAAAGGAATACAACATCAGCGGTAAATGCCATGAAATAAGTGAAGGTAGAAATCACTTTAATCTTGTTTTTGACGTGGAAGGCTGCTCTGTATCTGTAAAAATCACCAAGCTGAATTATGATCCCAATATGATTTTTGTTGGTGCTTCACTTAATCTGAGTTTTTCCCGTCCTGCTGTCAATCATTTCAAAGAAACGAAGACTCGTGATGAAGTATCTGTTTAATATCACTTTTTTCATTCTCTCAACATTTGTTCTGTTGTTTATTATTATTCCCCTGCTAGGCCTATTCACCGGTGTTGGTTGGGAGGGGCTGATGGAGGCATTTCTTGATGGGCAGATTATGCGCTCTGTCCTACTCACCATGAAAGTCTCTTTTCTCGGCACCTGCTTGATCCTCGTTTTCGGATTGCCGCTTGCCTACCTGATTGCCCGAAGTAATTTCATCGGTAAATCTATCTTAGAAAGCGTCATAGATATACCAGTTATGATCCCACACACGGCAGCCGGTATAGCACTACTAATTGCTTTTAACCAGGGATGTTTGAAAAGTTTTTTTGATTGGGTGGGAATTCATTTTATCGATACAGAATCAGGCATTATGATTGCCATGATGTTTCTGTCCTCACCGTTTCTTATTAACGGGGCCAAAGAGGGGTTTAAAAATGTCGACCCCAAACTTGAGAATGTGGCACGTACACTGGGAGCGGGACGATTCTCAGTTTTTTTCCGGGTTGTACTGCCCAATGCAAAAAAAGACGTTATCAACGGTATGCTGATGATGTGGAGTAGGGGGTTAGGTGAGTTCGGGGCCGTGGTCATCATCGCATATCATCCCATGGTTGCACCGGTGCTTATATACGACCGATTTACGAGTTACGGCCTCTCCTATTCTGCACCTGTGGCAGCTGTGATGATAGCTGTATCCATGACGACCTTCCTACTGATTCGTGGCCTTAACAACAGGAAAAGAGTGTAATTGGGGAAAATACTCATAGATCTTCCATGGATTTTTACGACTGGGGATACCCAACACCAAAAAATCTCCTTTGTGAAAAGTTCTTTTTGGGATCGAACCGGACAAGATAATTGTCATTAACCGGTCAAGTTCATTGTCACATAATAAAATTATCCCAAAATAAGCACAGCCATATATGTGATATCGAAGTCTACGCTATCTGCGAGCATTCTTTTTTTGACAATTCCGAAGAGTTTTGGCAGGTAAGCGCAGACTCCGAAAGGCCATTCTCGGACAAGCTTCTAGCGAAACTCTAAAAAGGGCTAGTAGATCACTTGCACCATGATATCTATATTCGGTTAATTTCAAATAGAAACGTGTTAGCCAGATAATTGGTAAGTTAAAAGTCGACCTGTTTTTTTACTTTCTGTCAGCCTCATTCAGGTCCTCCCAAAGATCCTCCACCCATTGATATCGTTTATTGATATCGTATGATAAGGCCTTGAGGATCACCTGTTCCAGAGAGCCAGAGATGCTGTCTCGATACGTTCTTGGATTTACAACCTGCTCCTTTTGTTGCATCCACCTCTGCGAAGATTTTCTTTTTTCAGTAAAAGGCAGGTTACCCGTTGTTGCCAGATAGAGGAGAATGCCAAGCCCATAGATGTCGCTGCGTGGATCTCCCCGTTTGCCCTGGATCTGTTCCGGGGCAAGATAGAGCAGATCACCCTGAGGGCCAAGACCGGCTGCCATAATGGGATCCGGTTGTTGATCACTTGCTGCCAGTCCCATATCGATGAGATGCACTTGCTGCCTGTCATCCAACATCAGGACCTGGGGTCGGAGATCATGGTGAACAATTCCAGCACCGTGAAAAGATGCTACCAGGTCGCACAACTGCGAAAAAACAGGCAGGAGCTGTTGATCGTCCAGCGGCCCTTTATCAGGAAATGAAAAGAGGCTTCTGCCCTGGATTTCTGCAAAAACCAACACATCTCCCATCCGCTCCCTGACTTCAGGCAGGCAGGGGTGTGACATGGTTTCGAACAGGTGCAGCTCTGTTTCAAAACAGGCCCTGTATAAAGGGTTTTGCAGTACCTCATCAAAACCGATTTTAACAGACACCTTGTCATCGGGTTTTACACCAAACCCGTTATATAACCAAGACATGGCACCGGCAGCAATGGGCTTGCTGACAACATATTCCCCGATAAAATTAGGCTGAAGAGAAGAACCCTTGCGAGCTGACCGCACATAGTTATGTAACGAACCAAAAGAGGCCTGCAACACATCCAGTTCATCACCGAGACCGGGCACTACGCTCTCTTTTTTCTTTTCAGCCACAATAGAGAGCATTCCCTCGAGCCGCTCAATGACCAGGCGCTGAAAGAGCAGGTTCAAAAGCCCTAATAAAACAAGGCTTCCACTAAGAGTAATGACAAAGAGGAGAAGGCTTCCCCGCCAGGCCTCACGCAGTGCAGCAGAGACCGGGATTGCCACTGAGTTGATCCCGGCCAGATCTCCGGTTTGGAACCTGAAGCCACCATTCATACCGTAACGATCCGTCAACTCCTGCGGGGCCTCTTCCGCTTTCCCGTGGCAGCGGATACAGTCCGCAGTAAAGTAGTCAGGAACCATGGAAACAAAATGAGAATCTCCGCCTTTCTTCACTATACCCTGCCAGAATAACCGTGAAGAATCCACCTCAAACCAGTCAAACATCTCCTCTTCAAAAGGATCCGCGAGATTACGCGGATTATGCGGGTTAAGTGAGGCGCGTCGATAGATATAGTCGGGCATGGTTTTGGCAAATCGTGCCATGATGGTGGTACTGATGTAAGTGCTGGACATCGCCTCGATTATAAAAGTATCTTGGCCGTGCAGTTCGTACATTTTAGGCCGCAGTTCCTCTTTTACATAGGAGCGAATGGCTTCAACTTCCCGAAGAAGGACTTCAGACTTGGTCAAGGCATCGGCCATGAGAAGCCTGCGGGTATTCCAGAAAGATAGCGCTGACAACAGCAGTCCGCCGCCCAGGAGAATAATGGCTGACCAGAGAAAAAATCGCTGTTTAAGGTTGATAGTTGACACCTGACCGTGCCTCTTAATTTTCATAAATATTCTCCTGAAAAATCAAGGTAACTACTCACGGGGCAAACGATTTCATTTTGCAAAATCTCCGTATTTGTAACTGCTTACAGGGGGTTGTATATTTTCGCAAGCTGGCCGGCGCACCGTATACGTCATACGTAAGCCAGCCTGATCGCCGCCCCGCAAATTTGCGAGCGAGAAGTGCGATGCCCTGTGAGCAGTTACGAATCAAGTACCCTTAAGCAAACGTCTGCTGAGCACAGATGGCAACCCAGCATTTCTAACAGCTTTTGCTGTTTTTCCCATGTCATACGAAACCCGGTAAAACTCCATTTTGCAGGTACGGCTATCATAAATCAGATAGCAGGAACGCGGGTCATCATCTCTTGGCTGTCCGACACTGCCGCAGTTGACAATACGCCGTTTACTATCATTCATCTCAAGCTCCATGGGTCCGGAGATGTCCTGAAGAGTAACCGCCAGCAGATTTTTTTTTGTTATCATCAAGGGACGATGGCTGTGACCAATAAAGAGCAAGCGGCATCTGGTGGCGGCAAAACTGCGTAATGCGTATTTTCGATCCATCACATAACGCCACCCTCTTGGATTGTAAGGATTGGCATGAACAAAAGTCATGTCTGCCAGATCAAGCCGATCCGGCAATGTTTCAAGATACTCCTTGTTTTTACTGCTCAACTGATCCATGGTCCAGAGAATCGCCTCTTTGGCAGCAGATGACATGCCATAGGGAGAGGTTTCCCAAAGTGCCGCCACATCGTGATTCCCAGCAAGGCAGCGACAGTTTTTCAAAGATCGCACCAGTTCAATACATTCGTTGGGACAGGGCCCATAGCCCACCAGGTCACCCAGACAGATGCTCCGGTGTACCTGTCTGTCAGCAGCATCGCTGAGCACACTTTGCAAGGCCTCAAGGTTGCCGTGGACATCTGAGAAGACCATCAAACGCACTTACTCTGCACTCCCTATGTTAGAAGGTGGTGTTGCCCTCATACTCTTTTGGACCAACACGCAGAGATCCTGATCCAGGTTCAAGGCCCCCAACAAAGGACCGTAACAGGCCAGATCCGGCTGGCCGACAGGGCAGACCTCATCCACCAAAAAGGGTACCGAAGGCGGCGGCCTGTCAAGATGGGCACGCAGCAGACGAGAGACGTGGCCCAACTCTTTTTTCAACCTACAGGAAAGCGGTAAGGACTTTTGGATGTACATATCATGGAGGCGGCTGTGATCATGCTCGGACAATTGGTTCATCTGACGGGTCAATTGATGAAACTGCCGGTGAACTGGGCGTAGAACTGAGGTTACTGCTCCCCAGTTACCCGAGGTATCAAGAGAAGCGAGGAAATGACCAAAGACACAATGTCTTTCACCAAAGGCAAGATTCCTTTCTGGGTGCAGAAGTAACTGATAGATAAAAGTCGTATGGGAGTGGAGGTACTCGTACCAAAGGTCTACCAGATAAATATCACAGATAAGCACTTGCTGGGGTGTCAACTGGTTCGGCTGTAGAGCCGACAGGTCAGTGGCTGCTGAAAACTGCTGAGTTGCCGCTACTGTCAATGGACATGGGCAGTTTTTCTCTAAACGGCGCCCCACCGAAGCACTTCGGAGGATCCCCTCCTTTTTCCTGGAACTTCCCAAAACCAGCAACTCCGCATCCAGCTCTGTGCAGAGCTCGGCCAACACTGCAACAACCTCTCCCCGAACCAGACGAATAGTGGGGTCAATGCCGTAGCGACGAAAGAGCTGTACAGCCTCTTCCAGTCTGGCCATCAGCTTCTCGCCTTCCAGGGCTATGCCGTAGCGTCTGACATGAGAATCGCTTTCTTCTTCAACAACATGCAGCAGTGTGACATTTGCAGAACGGATTAGGGCCTGTTTTTTTACCTCGGCCACCATGGTGTCGCTTTTTGCAGAATCTATAAAAGCACCGACAAACTGTGGCCTGGCACCTGAAATCTTGGTTATCTCCTGTTGTTTTCTGCTCTTCTCTATAGCCTTGCCCGGGAACAATCTCCTCCACAGGGGAGGCCGCTTTGTGATGCTTCCCGTAACGGTGATTGGGAGCTGTTGCCAACGGTTAAGATCATGCTGAAAATCAGCCACACTTGCATAACGGTCTTTTGCATTGCGACTAATGGCACGGAAAATGATGGCCTGAATCTGAGGGGGGATATCTGGGTTGTGATAACGGGGCGGAATCGGCTCATGGCGGAGACGACGTTTGGCAATATGGATCTTACTGGAACGCGGCCATGGTAACTGTCCGCAGAGCATCTCATAGAGGAGCATACCCATGGCATAGATATCACAACGAAGATCAGTTCGTTCACCAAGGAGTTGTTCCGGTGCAATATACCAGGGCGTTCCCAGGGGGATATTCAGGTCAAGGTGGAGGAGGTCTGGGAGATTATGGCAACTGGCCAGTCCAAAATCGATAACCCTGATAGTGGAATCATTGCAGTAGATAATATTTTCAGGCTTAAGATCGAGATGAACAATGGACTGGCCATGGAGATAACGCATCACTTCACAGAGTTGATTCATCAGGACCAAGGCAGTCTCCAACTCAAGGCTTCGATTTTCGCCGAACCAGGATCTGAAATCCTTACCCAACACATATTCCATGATGATGTACTGCCGGCTTCTCTGCCTGTGGATGAATTGTATGATTCCGGGATGGTCGAGCAATCGGCTAATCCGCTCTTCGTTCTGATAGTGGTACAGCAGGAGTGGATGATTAAGAATATCACCGCAGGGAATTTTTAACACAACCTGCGCACGGGAAAGCCGGTCTTCAGCCAGGAAAAGGGTAGCCAGAGCTCCTTCATGCAGTCTGGAGTGCAAAATGAAGATATCTAATGAGTCACCTGTCTTGGGTTGTTGAAACGCATTATAGGACAAAGACGACATAAGCAATCACAATCAGTAGAATAACCAACAGTTCCACAGCAGTAATCTTAGCCATCATGAGACAAATCTTCCGCTGGGACGGATCCATCTTCAGTACCATCTTATTCATTAATACGCGAAAAAACAGAGTGACAGGTGTGCGCTTCAGGTAGATACGAATATATTCTTTTATTGCTCGTATCCAGAGCAGGAGCGGGTCATGAGGGTCGATCTCTTTCTCTTGTGAAGAAATCTGGACCTTTAACTTATTGTTACGATGAAGAAAGGAAATGCCTCTATCAGCGGGGGCAGTTAATTGAATGAGTAACAGCTCATTATCTGTTCTATTGAAAACAAAACGCCCGGATAGAAGAAACTCCTCTTCCGTTACATAATCTTTTATGGTTGCTGAAAAAGATGGTTCTGCCTCTTTCTGCTGAAAATCAGAGACGAACCAGTTGGGATGAAATCGCAGAAGCCTGTCACCGGGGAAAAGAGATCGCAGGTCAAAGGCTGCAGGTAATTCCTGCAGCCCTAGATCAACTTCTTCTGTGACGACAGAATCAGTCACATCTATGGAATCACTAGAAGAGGACATGGTAAGAGTGGATGTAAATCCTTATTTTTCATTGTAGCTCGTAAACCAATTCTGGTACTGTGTATGGAGAATTTTTTGCTCTTTCTCCATGAACCGATAATAATCAGATCACAGCCAAATTCTTGAGCTGTTTTTGTTATGGTTTGCGCTATGTTTCCTGTTCTCTGCAAAAAAATTGCTTGTTCTGCAGTAGGATAACTTGTTTTTATCCGTTGCCACTCCTCTGCAATTTCCTCATCCATCTGGTTTTCAACGTGGTCAAGAAAGGTGGTGTGAGTCTTGCTCGAATTAAGCCAGTCATCACCCGTCATTTCACGCCAGTCTTCATCAAGCACTGTGAGTACAGTGACATTGAGTTTGGGGTCAGCTTCCAGTTTTTCAAAAACAAAAGCCTCTGCTTTTTTGGCACCATCAGTACCTTGGGTACAGAGAAGGACATTGTTAAACATAGAGGACACTCACTCTCCAGGAAAAACACACCATGACCACTATGAACCGGTCATGGTGCAGATTTAAGCTACCTATTTCTACTTAGGACCCGTTACGAAATAACCTGGCCATTTCCATCCGTTTCGTTACGGAGCTTTATGCCGTTCCGAGAGAGACCTCGGCCATGTTGTTTTACGACAACGGCTTACCCAGTAACTATACCATCCACTTGGTAAAAACCAATACCAGAAAGGTGGTTATAAGACAAAATACAAGAGCAACTATGTCTTCATTACGATCACTGGAAAAAACTGAGAGAGCACGTTCCTCCAGTTCTTCGGTATTCGCACCATCTGAAATCTCAGTGGTTCCCTTACCGGCCTCACCAGTTTCAATAACTACTTTTTTATCTTTATCACTCATAATACACTCCTTCGCTGAAAATTAGTTTAAAACAACATCCTTGATCAGCCAAAGGACAACAAAGAAAGAAAGTGTTGCCTTGGTGATACCTGCAATAACACCCATAACTATCGGCCATCCACCAGCCTGAGTAATGGATTTCTTGGTAATCTGCATACCAAGGCCAATTAAGCCAAAGGCAAAGAACCAGATCATAAAGTCAGTAAGTGTTACAACAGTTTTGGATTTCTTTTTCACCTGTTTAACGGCATGTTTAATAGCGCCCTTAACATCTGTAGACAATTTTATCTGCTTAGCTTTCGCGGCTGCAAGAATTCCCTGCAACTGTGTCATACGGTCACGACCGACCTTGTCAAAGAGCTTTTTATCGTTACGGTCGTCAAAGTTACCCGCAATCTGGTGCTGCTCAACAAGATTTGTTACTGCTTCAAGCTGTGTTGGAGTCAAACCGGAAAATTCGCCTGCTGCCATGGCAACGTTTAAGGTTTCCAACTCTTCAGGAGTAACCTGACTACGGTCATTATAGGATACATCTATATATTTTCCTTTATAATGACTAGGTGGTGAAAAGAGGCCAACTGAGGACATGAAAAAGAGAATCAGAAAACCGATGATAAATACTGGGAATTTATCAATTACAACACTTTTGAAACTTAACTTCTGTCCGGTTTCTTTACCAAACCATGTGGCAAGCACAAGAACAATAATGGGCAGAAAGAGAACACGGGTAATGTTAAAAATTTCTGCTACTTTCAGGGTTTCAATATCCACGGCATTAAAAGCAAGAGCTGCAGCAGCAACTTGTGCAGAGTTTAGAATTCCCGTTCCTGCCCACGCACCAAACTGCACGGGACTCATACCGGCAAGCTTGCCAATGGTTGGGAAGACAAACATACAGATGATACCAAAGGAGAGAATGGTTCCGATGGTATAGGCCATTTCAGCAGATTTTGCTTTTACAACAGGGGCTACGGCAACGGTTGCTGAAACACCACAGACTCCCATTCCCGCAGAAAGTACACCGGTCATGGACTTTGGTTGTTTAAAAATATTTCCAAGCCATAGCACCAGAAAAACGGTACCAAGCACGAAGAAACCAACGAGAAAAACAGAATAGACACCAAGTTTTGCAAGCTCTGCAAATGAATACCTGGCACCAAGCATGATAACTCCCATTTTTAGAACAAAACGGGCACACTTGACTCCTTCGCCTGCAAATTTGGGGATCCCCCAGGTGTTCGTCAATAAGACACCGGCTAAAATTCCTAGGACAACATAATTAAGATTCAAGACCTTATAAATCTTAAAACCAAGGGTTGGCAGCAACGCTTGACTGATAATCTTCATCAATGGCTCTGCATACCAGCGGATAGCCATGGCCATTACCAAAATTAATACAATCCCGCCAAGAGGTCGTAGAAGAAATGTATCGAATTTAGTGGTGCCAGATTGTCTTGCAGTATTAATCAGAGCTCCTAAAATTGCGATAATCCCTACGACCAAGGTCATAGTAACCTGTAAATCCATTGTTTTATGGGTGTGCAAATATTTCGCCATAGGCAACAGGGCGCCTGAGTTTGCAATGAGTCCATACATAAGTAAAGAGCCGCCCATGATCAGGGTCGGCATCTGTTCTTTTATTTGCGACATACGAATCCTCCTATATTTTTTAGAGTAATAATCCTTCTGTTCTTTCCCATTATTGCTGTGTCAAACCTCCTTTACTTGCTCTACTGGTTTGTGACTCCGCTTCAATACGAGGCACAAAGTAACTGCAGATAAGATTTAAAAGATACAAATAGGCAGCAAAGCCCCCTACGGTGAAGAGGAGACAAATTACGGCCTGCACAGGTGTAATGTTTCCTGTATGAATAAAGTGAATAAGCGGATCGAAAAGATTTGTTGTTGCCATGAGAGTACAGATTCCAACTATGCCGAGTAAAACAAGTACGGGCGTTATAAAGGTGCGTTGCATCATTCTTCTCCTCAGTTACTATTTTTTGAGTATGATTCGATTACAATGCAACCTATATTCCTGATTGAAACAAAAAATATCCACCCAGGTAACCTACCAATATCACACTATAAAAGTTCAAATCACAGATACGAGATTTGGCAAACAAAGCGGAAAGGTGCATCCGACAGTTTACACATGGATATTAGCCGTGTATACTTGCGGAAGCACTAATCTGTTTATGATCTGCGATCAGGGAGCATAGCGTCAAAATGAAAGATATTATTCGAGATCTGGCTGACAAGGATCAACACAACCTAAAACTGCGATTTCAAGTGGGCTTAGGTATAATACTCTTCTGCTTCTGCCTCTTTACAACGACCATCATTTACCATTTCCAGAAGAACCTGCTGGAGGAAGAAACTTTCAGGCAGACCGAGCTGGTCATGGCTTCCCTGGAATCGACCCGCAGTTACATCCGTGAGGTGTTGCGCCCACGCATGTATGAAGAACTGGGAGAGGATAATTTTATCATTGAGGCAATGTCCACCTCCTACATTACCCGGGTTATCATGGATCGTTTCAAAGATAGCCTGCCGGATTTCAAGTACCGGCGAACAGCTCTGGGGGCCAGGAATCCCAGCTTTGAGGCAAATGCACAGGAACAGGAGATGATAGATTATTTTCGTGAAAATCCTGGAGAGCAGGAGTGGCAGGGGGTGGAACGACTGGACTCAGAACGATATTTCACCTTGTATCGCCCTGTTGAGTTCAAGGCCTCCTGCATGCGATGCCACGGAGATCCCGACGATGCCCCAGCTGCCATCACCACATCTTATGGAGAAGTACGGGGCTTTCAGCGCGAGGTCGATGAAATCGGCGCCATTCTTTCCATTTCCATCCCTCTCGAGGAAAGTCTTGCTCAAATATGGCAGCGATCATTTCGAATGTTCGGCACAGTTCTGATTCTGGCAGTGCTGCTTTACTCCAGCATCTGGCTTCTCTTTCATCAGCTCATAATCACCAACCTACAGGATCTATTGGCATTATTCCGTACAACCCTTGATGACAATGGCAAATCAGAATTACCTGAAAGACTGAAGGGCCATCGGGAAGAACTAGCAGAACTCTTTCGCAGCGCCAGAACCCTGGTAAACAATTTGTATGAAAGCCGCTCACGACTTGTTGAGCATAGAGATAACCTTGAAATCATCGTATCGGATCGAACCGAGGCATTGAAACAATCGGAAAGCCAGGCCAGAAGTCAGGAAAAGAAAAGAAATGTTGAGTTGATGCTGTATAATTCCCTCACTGGTCTCATCACCAGCACGGAAACTCTGCCAACCATTCTGCACCAGGTTCTCCATGAAGTCCTACAGGTCATTCCGGCAAAAGGCGCAGGTATCTATCTCCATGACCGTACAAAGGAGACCTATACTTTGCAATGTGCGGAAAATGCCCCCCTGCTCCCGGAAGAGCAGGATGAAATTGATCACAAGCAGATCAAAACCACTCCCGCAGAAGAGTATGACATGCTCAATATCAGCATCCCCCTCTATTGTCGCAATCGGCTGCCCGGTATTATGCTGATCACCGGACTCCGCTGTGAAATATTAAACGATGCCCTGCAGGAGCTCCTTCTCTCCATAGGTCAGCAGATCGGTCTGACCATAGAAAGCCTGCAAAACATGCAGGATCTGCGTCAGAGCAGCAAGCTGCTCCAGTCAGTCTTTGATGGTATCAGCGACCCCCTTATCCTGCTTACCCCTGACGGCACATTACAGATGGCCAATCAGGCCTTTCTTGAGAGAAACAAGCTCTCCAGAGGTGAAGTAATTGGATTGAGCATTGATTCTGTTTCTTCAGGGCAACAACAGTGTCTCTTCAGCAACCAACTACAGGAGCTTGATCTTCAGGCGAAAAATCAGCAGACAAAAGAGGTACGACTAGAGGACGATTCTATCTTTGACATCTCTTTCTATCCAATCCTCAACAGAGATAATTCAATTCAGGCCATTGTCTGCATGGCAAAAGATGTGACCACCATCAAGGAAACAGAACAGCGCATTCAGCAGACGGAAAAACTTGTGGCTGTGGGGCAGCTTGCAGCTGGCGTGGCCCACGAAATCAACAACCCCCTTGGTGTGATTCTCTGCCATACGGATATCATTAAAGAGAACAGCGAAGACAATGAAGTGACCCTGCATGATATCAGTATCATTGAGCGGCACACGGAAAACTGTAAACGAATAGTCGCAGACCTCCTTGACTTTTCCCGCGGCAGAGAATCCCGGATAGAAAGGAAACTTGCATCTGTCAACGAAATCGTCGAAGGAGTACTCTCCATGATTGGCCAGCAGTTCAAGAAAAAACAGATTAGCCTGAACTGTAACCTGGACAAGACCTTGCCGCACTGCCTAGTAGACAGCAGGCGCATCCAGCAGGTGCTGGTCAATCTGATCATGAATGGTGTACAGGCAGTTGGCAACAGTGGGAAGATCTCCATCAGCACCCGAACAGAAAACAACCAGGTGCTCATCGAAATTGAAGATGATGGTCCGGGCATCAACAAAGAAGTCCTGGACAAAATTTTCGACCCTTTTTTCAGTACCAAGGAACCGGGGCAGGGCACAGGACTTGGCCTGTCAGTCAGTTACGGCATAATTCGTGAGCATGATGGTGAAATCAGAGTGCGGTCAACTCCCGGCCACGGAGCACGGTTCACCGTTATACTACCATTTTCCCAGGAGAGTCAGGTTACCACGCATGAGTAAACCACGTTGGTTGTATTTTTTTATCACCTTCACCTAAAGGAAGAACTATGGGATTGCTTAAGATCAGCAATGAAATAATTGCAGAGCTGGAAAGTGGATCGAGTCGAGAGGAAATTTTTCAAAAGCATGTTGAATCAAACCCTTCAGGAGCTGCGAAATACGCTTATTGTATCGCAAGCATCCCCACAGCACTACTTCGGAAACAATATCTGACCATCAATGCACTGCTGATGATTCTTCTTGTTCTCTATGCTGCCATAACCGTTGTTGCCGAGTTACCAATCGATATGAACGAGCCGACCATTTTCATTCTGATTAAAACGTTGTTACCCCTCATTTTTTCTTACTTTGTCTTTCGTTTTCATGGTGGAATTTATCGATTGATAGGCCTATGGTGTTTGTATGACCTGTTGGAAAGCATCCTGTTAAATGGTGTAGCAACTATTGCCGATGCCATCAAAATCCTCATCGTTTTTTTTGTTATAGTGTTGACCTTCTACATTGCCAGAAAGATTTTTCCACATTTAAAGGTGTTAGGACCAAAACGAGACTCTAGCGGGAATTATTTTCTTTAGGCCCCCTTGAATTATTCTCTTTTCACCTGATTACTTCTAACACCGGTAAACGGTAAGTGAGTACCTTGTGGGTGCTTATAACCATATAATATATAATCGAATCCGTAATTTCTTGTTTTTCATGACAGCTTTTACGGAGTAAGGTACTAATAACTGTTACTCTCCCCTCTTTGGAAAGGGCATGATCAATGAAAAAACAATCCCCTCCTAGTACCAAAATCCTGCTTGTCGACGATGAGCCGGACCTGCTCAGTGGCTTGAAACGAAGCTTTGCCAAGCGCTTGCCAGGTATAGAGGTCTTGACGACGACAGGCGGCAAAGAAGCCTTGGATATCCTGGAGCAGCAGGAAATTGCCCTGGTTCTGATGGATATTATGATGGGCGAGATGAGTGGGCTTGAAGTGCTTGACCGCATCCACAGTGATGAACCGGAGCAGACCGTCATCCTGATGACTGGATATGGAACAATAGAACTGGCCGTAAATGCCATACGGCGTGGAGCATGGGATTTTGTGACCAAACCCCTGGAACTCGATAACCTGACCAGAATCCTTCTGAAAGGACTCGAACGCAGTAAGCTCCTCAATGAAAACAAAAAATTGCGCAGCAGGATATGTACAGGAGGACCGGTGCCCGATTTTATCGGACAAAGTCCAGCCATGCTCCGGTTGTATGAAACCATCCAGATCTCCGCAGACAGTGAATATACTGTGCTCATTCGGGGCGCTTCTGGCACAGGTAAAGAACTCTGCGCCCAGGCTATCCACCACTTAAGCAAACGCTCAGCAAAGCCCTTTATCATGGTGAACTGCCCGGCAATCCCAGAGCATCTGCTGGAGTCAGAACTCTTTGGGTATTGCAAAGGCGCCTTTACCGGGGCAGATAGAGATCACGCCGGACTTTTCATCAAGGCAGATGGAGGCACTATTTGTCTCGATGAAATCGGCGACATTCCTGTCAGCCTGCAGACAAAACTGCTGCGAGTTCTCCAGGAGCAGGAAATCAAGCAACTGGGAGCAGAGACGTCAACAAAGATAGATGTTCGCATCATCGCCTCAACAAATGCTGATCTTGAAAGTAAAATCACAGAGGGGAAATTTCGGGAGGATCTTTTTTACCGCCTTGAGGTCCTCACACTGCGCATGCCCTCGCTTGTTGAAATGGCAGAAGATATCCCCCTGCTCGCCAACCACTTTCTCAAACAGGCCGGGATTGAATTGAACCGCAGCGAAAAATCGTTCTCTGAAACAGCCTTGGAACCTCTGTTGCAGCACAGCTGGCCCGGTAACATCAGAGAACTGCAGAATGTTATCCGGCGCGCTGTGCTTTTCTGCTCTGGCTCAGTTATTGACAAAAAACACCTTATGTTGGGGGCCTCACTGTTAAGTCCCACTCCAACTACTGTTCAAGAAGGAAGTGTGGTGATAGAACCCTATAAAGAAGCCAAGGAAAGCTGCCTTGATTTCTTTACACGGCAATATATCTACAAGCTACTCAAACAATGCAATGGCAATGTCTCTCAGGCAGCCCGATTGTCACACCTCACCAGAGCAGCCTTGCAAAAAATAATCCGTCGCTATGATATTGATGGCAGACAGTTCAGGTAATAAGGTGCATTGTCTCACGACAATAGGCAACTATCAATTTGTTTTTTATCAATTTAGTACCTTACTCCGTAAAAGCTGTGATAAAAAACAAGAAATTACGGATTCTATTTTATATTATACGGTTATAAGCACCCACAAGGTACTTACCGTTTACCGGTGTTAGTTTGGATGCGTTACAAAATGTGTTATCAGTCATTGCCAAACATCTCTTTGCCAAATTTTTCGGCTCTTAAACCCCATTTCGCATAGATTTTTTCAATATCTCCTGATTCACTCAATTGAGTCATTCTACTATCAAATATTCTAATAAGTTCTTTAGATTTTTCGGTCCTGGAAAAAACAACATAAAGCTTGCTACCAGGTTTTGCCATCTTGACCTCATAGTCGTTGTCCAGGTCTATATTAAGTTTCGTTGCTTCATGTCTTACATGTGCTTCATAATCCAAAAAAACATCACCTCTGCCGATGTCAAGCAGACGGAGCCCTTGTGAATCTAAAATAATTTCGTGCTTTATAACATTTATACCTTTTAAAAAAACTGTATCAAAATCATACCCTCTGATCCATAACGTTCTTCTGCCTTCTAAGGATCTGAGACCTAGACGGTCCCAATTCTTTATTTTACCTTTTTTAAACACAGCAACAACGGGGTATTCCACAGTAATATGCCATTCGGGGTAAAAAAAGTCAGAACTGTTAGCTTCATAATACTCTCCTACCAATGCATCAACCCATTTGTCTCTGACGGCATGTTTTGCACGTTTCCAGGGCATGATTCGAGTTTTTACCTCTATTCCAACAGGTTCATAGACTTTTTTCAAGATCTCCCAGTACACCCCTGTTCCATCTCTGTTTGTCGTATTATGCCATTCCTCACAAGCGACTGAGATGCTATTGATATCTTCTGCAATAGCAGGAGGAAATCCTATAAATACAAGTATCAAAATCAATATTTTTTTCATATTTGATAAACTCGTAAAAGGCGTATTAAGTCTTAAGGGGTCTTTAAGGGTCAGTTGAGGGGTCAAAGGTCTTGAGGGGTCAATTGAGGGGTCAGATCTTTTGTTGTTTTAAAACAACCTTTGCCTTGCCGAGGTAACCACCTTGGAGAGCTGAATGCTTTCAGCCAGTTGGTTGTCTATTTTCCTAACGACATTACTCACGGTGCTGTATTTTATACATCCAAATTCTTTGCCGATCTCCTCTAAAGACAAGCCACTATGCTTTCTGGAAAGGTATATTGCCACATTGCGTGGTTCGTTCTCCTGTCCTCGTTTGGCCTTCTCTAATTTTTTCATATCAATCTTGTAACAACAGCTAACGGCTTTTTTTATTTCAATAATTGTCGGCGCAAGATCTTTCGATTGAGGTACCTCGTCATGTTTCTTTTTCTGGTAATATTTTGCTTTGATCCATTTGATAAAATTATGGGTACCCAAAATAGATGGTAGATTTTTCTTACTGAAAAAATCTTTTATTTCCTCAGATTCTTCACACTGAACAAATTTTCTGTATTCACTGATTGCCTTGTCGAAATTTTCTGAAAACATGCCTAGCAGCAAATCCGTATATAACCATTCCGATTTTTGAGTCGTTGACACATAAACATGGTGACTGCTCCAGGGATAGTCACTAACGGATTGACAAATGCGAGCCCGAACTGGATTTCTGTGAATATAACGTAGAAGTTCGACAAGGTGACTATCTTCCTCAACAAGTACATTTTTGTAGCGACCCCGAAATAATTGACCATCCACTTTGTGGCGCCTGTTATACCGTTGAGTATATACTCCATTGATATGCCGCATCACGCGAGAAAGATTGCCCAGCGGCGTTTGCAGCAAAATATGATAATGATTAGATATCAGGCAGAAAGCAGCCACACGACAACTAAACAGTTCGGAAGACTCTTGTAATACACCTAAAAATATCTTGAAGTCTGTTTTATCCGAAAAAACATTTTCACCTCTCCGCCCACGATTCATCACATGATACCAAGCGTTGGGGTATTCTATTCTTAAAGGTCTCACCATGCCTTATTGTTTATCACATCAGCAAGCTTAAAACAACGAAAGACTTGACCTCTTCTCTTCGTTCACTGAAATCGGAACTTGGCTTACGCCCGATTCATCATCAAATTACCGACAGAGTTGCAGGACACCTGTTTATTTCGTAAGAGAAAACCACGTCCTTTGGGCGTGGTCAGAGTTCAACGGCTTTGCCAGTTGACTCAGGAAGGCTCATAATAAGCTCCACGATGTGTTATCCCCACAATATATCAGG
>JAWSVG010000146.1:0-8792 GCA_033852035.1 Desulfocapsaceae bacterium
TTGAGATGTGACAGGACACTAGGCGTATCAGCACAAATCCCATGTGTTTATTGCGTTTACGCACATAACAAAAATGCCCGTGCTGCAGGTGCATCTGAAACTGAAATTCGAGAAGCTGTAGCAACAGCTGCTCATGTAAGGCATTGGAGTACAGTACTGAATGGTATGGCTTATGATTTCGAGTCATTTAAGGCTGAAGTTGATAAAATGCATTCTCCACAATAAATACAGGATGAATTGTCGGAGACAAACAATACATATCGACTTTAAGATATAGCCCCCCACCTATCGCGTAACTTTAACCGTGTGATCTTTGGTAGAAACCGGAGACGTGTGCTTATGTGGCCATAATTTTAATGAATAATCAAAAATTTGTAGTATTGAAGTCACATGACCATTATGCTCAAAAATTATATCCTCGGAGACAGGGAATACTCCGATATTGCTTATATGCCTGCGGGTAAATTTTTCACATGGTTCGGGGTCTGCGCTTACCTGATTTTGATAGAAGATTTTAGTTTTGCAAAAGGCTCGTTTAAATAGAAAAAGGTACTTATCATGCTCAAACCAATAAAGTCGATTCTATTTGCTACTGATCTGTCGGCAAACTGTCAACAAGCGCTTGACTTCACGCTATCTTCGGCAACTCGTATACGTGCTGAAATTTATATACTGTACGTTATTGAAAAACTACCTGATTCTGTTGATAAAAGGATTAAACACCTGGTTGGAGTCCATGAGTGGGAGGATCTAGTTACTTCCCATAAGGTGAGTGCCCATAAATCCCTTCTTGGAAAAACTCCTTCAAATGTCATAGTTCGGCAGGCAATATATGATTTTTGTAAACAGGAAGGGGTTGACTCTAAAACCGGCGATTTCGAATCTCGGCAAATCATAATCAGTTATGGTGATATAGTTGAGGACATCCTGGGTAATGCTTCGACAAACGAGTGTGACCTGATTGTACTCGGCAGCCACAAAAACGTGTTTACCGGCACAACTGTCGGCAAAACAACACGACACATCCTGAAAAGGAGCAAAATTCCGGTAACCATAGTGCCTTCGATGACAACTTGATATCTTGCTGAATATAGGCTGCTTTTGTCGTGGTTTTTTAAAGACAGGCTCACCCCTGCAANNGCAGGGGTGAGCCTGTCTTTTACAACCTAACCAACAAAATTTATGTAGAATACGAGCAGGGCAGCAATGCTATCATGATTATTTCATAGTTACCCCGATAGACGGGAGTAAAAATTTCGAGGTTTGGATATGCAGGTCGACGATCTGAAACATCAGAGCAGTATTCGGGTTGAAGCAGGAACCCCTGTCATCACCGCAGCTCAACAGCTTTCTCAGGCTGGAGTAGAGTATGCTCCTGTTTTTTCGGATAGAAATTTTATCGGGTTATTTGTTCCAGGCGATAACTGGGTACCTCTTATCGACCCCGAAGACTGTGACAAACCAGTTGAGACATTCGTTCTTTCTGACCTGCCTGCCATACCTTTCAACGCGATGTCCGTTGAGGCAGTATTGGAAGCTTCTGGACGATTTCTTGTCGTGTTAAGTAATATCGGTGAGTTTGTTGGATGTATTGATAAAGATAAAATATCTCTTCAACAACAAGAAGCGGTGAGGGCAACAACAGCCGCGCAGTTGATCATTAACTCTCTAGCGGTAGGTCTTGTCGCCATTGATATGGACAGTGTTATCGTTCAGGTGAATGGAGCTGCCCTTGAAATGCTTGGCATGAAGCGTAAAAATCTGATGGGTTTGCCGATATCCAAAGCCATTCCAGAAAGTCAGCTTGGGGAGGTATTGAAGACCAGGACGTCTCAGGTGGTCAAGGTGACTGTCAACGATAATAGCTTTTTTGCAGTGCAGAGCCTTGTTACCTCAAAAAGCGAACCTCTGGGTGCAGTTTCTGTATTTCAGAATATCTCTCAGCTTGAGAGCATAACTGCAGAGCTTGAGGCAATGAAAGATCTTGCGGCTGAATATTCAGCCATTTTTGAAAATTCCTATGACGGGATTTATATAACGGATGGAGAGGGTAAAACTCTGCGAATAAATCAGGCTTATGAGCGAATAACCGGGCTTAAGATTGATAATTTGCTTGGAAGGAACATGAAGGAAATTGTTGAAAATGGTTTTCTTGACGAATCTGTGACCTTTAAAATCAAAGAATCTAAAGTTCCTATGACCATCGCCCAGAAGCTTAAGGGAGGAAAAGAGATCCTTGTTTCCGGAACCCCCGTATTCAATGACAAAGGTGAACTGCATCGAGTCATCAGCAATGTTAGGGATATGACTGAGTTAAACAGTTTCAGGAATCAACTCAAAGAGACAAAAATGCTCGCTTCACAGTACGCTTATGAGTTGGAAGAGTTGCGAGCAAATCAGTGGGTTCGTACTCAGCTGATATTTAAAAGCAAAAAAATGGAAGAGACCATTGAACTGGCCTTGCGAGTGGCTAAAGTTGATTCCACGGTACTCATTAAAGGTGAGTCCGGGGCTGGTAAAGAAATTATTGCCAATATAATCCATCGACATAGCCATCGGGCGGAAGCCGGTTCATTCATTAAAATCAATTGCGGGGCCATTCCAGGGCCGCTTCTTGAGTCTGAACTGTTTGGTTATGAAGAAGGTGCCTTCACCGGAGCAAAACGAGGAGGAAAACCGGGAATGTTTGAATTGGCCAACAATGGCACTCTTTTTCTTGATGAAATTGGCGATCTGCCCCACGAACTGCAGGTAAAACTGCTGCGGGCCCTCCAGTTTGGTGAGATAACCAGGGTGGGGGGAATCAAGCCGATGAAGGTTGATATTCGCCTGATAACTGCAACCAGCAAAAAACTGAAAGAACTGCTCAAGTCGGGTGAGTTTAGAAACGATCTGTATTACAGGCTGAATGTCGTACCTATTACGACACCAGCCTTGCGGGAAAGACAGGATGATATACTCCCCATTGCACAGTTTTATCTTGATCGTTTCAATAAACAGTATAACTACGAAAAAAGTTTTTCCAGAGAGGCTATGGAGATTTTGACCAGACATCGATGGCCGGGAAATATCAGAGAACTCATAAATTTGGTCGAGCGTCTGGTTGTGACGACAAGAGGAGACATCATTTCCATGAATGATTTGCCACAATCCATCTTGCCAGAAGACGACTTGAATAGTTTCATGGAGCAACAAACAAAGGATTCTTTAAAAGAGATTCTCGACGCAGTAGAAAAGCAGGTGCTGGTAAACGCTTTTCAGGAACATGGCAGCAGCAGAAAAGTAGCTAAGGCTCTTAAGATAAGCCAGAGTTCGGTCATCAGAAGGGCTACAAAGCATAATGTCGGTTTTAACAAACAATGGGACGCAAAAGAATCAGGGCTGATTGCTGATCATCGACCCTGATTGCAGTAAGGCGGTAATCCGACTGATTGTTACACGAATATTGTTTTAAGCTCCTTCTGGCTGACATCAAATACCAGGTCCGAGTTGAGCTTTTCTTTACGGAAAAACTCTGGTAAATCATTCTGGTGTTTTGATATACCCGCCTTTTCGTTAAATCTAACTTCCTCCTTAATTATGTTCAGGCCGATGTCTTTTAGCTCCTTTTCAGTCAAGTCGGTTCCGACAAAGGCGTTGAGCAGTCGGCTAAAAAACTCCAGGTTGGGTTGTACCGGTCCGACAAAAATACACAGACCGAGGTTATCACAGAGAACTGTTAATATCTGGGCATCTTTTGATGCCTGCACCTGGCCGTCCGGTTTTTTGTCATCAAGACCGGTGCGACCGGGCAAACAGTTTCCCGTAGTGTGATCCCCTCCCATGGGGCTAGTCGCATACGTCGTGCCGGTGCCTTTGAGGGCTCGGGGGTCGTAGGCTGCTATGGACTGACCTTTTACCACTGGAATACGCTCAACCCCGAGGGTTTTTCCGGTAACGAGGGCACCCTGTCCCAGTAGTTTTCCGGTAACCGTTCCTTTCACCATCTCTTCTATCAAGTTTTTCATTCCCTGGAAATCGCCAAATTCAAGAAGCCCCCCCTCCATTGCCACGGCGAGGGTTGATCCTGTTTCCATGGTGTCCAGCCCGTAGTTGTCGCAGAGAAAGTCGAGCTCCGCAATCTGATCCATGTCCTGTAGTCCACAGTTCGGGCCCAACAGGGCAATGGTTTCGTATTCAAGAGAGGATGTCAGGTAATTGCCGTTTGCGTCATGGTAGATATTGGAACATTTAATGACACAGCCTGCATGGCAGCCATGGCCGGTTTTTCCTCCCCGCTCAGAGCAGTTTCTTGTGAGAACTTCGCCGGAAATGTTTTCGACACCAGCAAAGGAGCCTTGACTGAAATTATTGACCGGTAACGCACCGTGTTCGTTGATGACATTCACTAGCACGGCAGTACCGAATTGCGTCAGTGCTTTTTTGGTGTTTACTAAATCAACCGCGAATTCTTTTGCCACATTGCGGTAATCCTCCACGTTTTGTGGCGTTTTCAGCTTTCCTCTTTTTCTATCGGTGAAGACAATTGCCTTGATACCTTTCGATGCAAGCACGGCGCCCATTCCGCCCCTCCCTGCATGACGTGTGGGGCGACCCTCCATGTCTGCGACCGCGACGGTTGCCATGGGAAACAACTGCTCGGCGGCTGGCCCCACACATATATATGGAACTTTCGCCCCGTAATCGGAATGGAGAATGTCTGCAAGCTGGTAGTTGGTCTTACCTTTGAGTGAATCTGCCTCTAATATGCGAACCTGCTCTCCATTGAATTCCAGTAGATAGCAATGTTGTTCGCTGGGCTGACCTTCAATAACTATTGCCTTTATACCAGCTCTGGCTATTATCTGTCCCGCTACGCCACCAACATTGCTCTCCTTGATGCCACCCGTGAGGGGGCTTTTGGCGCCAATGGAGAGTCGTCCCGAACATGGTGCCACTGTTCCGGTGAGCAGGCCGGGTGCCAGAACAATTCTGGCATCGGAACCCAAAGGGTTGCAATTGGGCGGTACCTCCATGCTGATGATTTTAGATGTGAGACCTCTGCCCCCCAGTACCTGGAAGTCCTCTGGAGCTTCCAGGCTCTTTACGGCGAGATCAGACATGTTTACTCTGGTGATTTTCTGCATCTGTTTATCCGTCGTGGTTGGTTAACTCTTGATTGCTGATTTTAAAACTGACCAGCAAGGGGCTGATTTGCCCCTGTGCTGGTTACAGTGCTAGACGATACAGCTCTTCAATCTCGGAGGGGCCAGTTTGTCTCGGGTTTGCGAGAACATTTCCACTTTTCATAGCATCTTTTGTCATGCTTTTCACTGACTCCTCTTGTACTCCATACTGTGTTAAGGTCTCTGGTATGTTGAGATCTCTGTTCAGTTTTTTTACAGCTTTAACTGCATCATCAGGTTCGCTGCCTTCCCCCATAAGTTGACCTATACGTGAGAATTT
The DNA here is from genome assembly GCA_033852035.1 of Desulfocapsaceae bacterium. Taxonomy (GTDB): domain Bacteria; phylum Desulfobacterota; class Desulfobulbia; order Desulfobulbales; family Desulfocapsaceae; genus Desulforhopalus_A. Next base: position 5,446 of record JAWSVG010000146.1, read on the forward strand.
TTCAGGGTCAGCCATGCAGTTGTAGTTCATTATGTAAGGCAGCAAGATAGCGTTTGCCACGCCGTGTGGTACGTCGTAATACCCTCCGAGAGGGTGTGCCATTGCATGAGCGTTACCAAGTCTTGCGTGTGTAAAGGCAAGACCTGCAAAAAGACTTGCTATCAACATATTTCCGGCAGCTTCCTCGTTTTTCCTGTTGGCAACAAAAAGTCGGAGATTGCGACCAATTATTTCAATGGCCTTTTCCGCAAAGGCATCGGAATATGGCGAAGAAAAGAGAGAGACGTAGGATTCAATTGCGTGGGTCAACGCATCAAGCCCGGTAGACGCGGCGATATTTTTGGGTAAATCAAGAATGAGCTGGGGGTCTAGCACCGCTATTTGAGGGATTATCCTCGGACTTATGATGGTTAGTTTGTATTTTCTGGCACGGTCGGTGATAACGGCAAAAGGGGTCACCTCACTGCCGGTTCCCACCGTTGTGGGTACAGCGAATACCGGAAGCGGATCCATTCGAAAAGTATCGATCCCTTCATAGTCTGGAATATTGCCGTCATTGGTACATTTTATGGCAATGGCCTTGGCCGTGTCCATAGGGCTGCCACCGCCTAAGGCGATAATCCCCTGGAATGGAAAAGAATGATAAATATCAACACCTTTATTGACAGTTTCAACGCTGGGATTTGGTTCGACATCGTCAAAAACTTTATAGTCTATTTCTCCGATCTGGAGTACCTTTTCGATGATGGTCACAAAGCCGGCCTTGGTCAGGCCAGGATCCGACACCAGCAGAACTTTCTGTACTCCCACATTTCGTAACAGTAAGGCCATATCGTTGACCGCTCCTGATTTAAATACGACCTTTGCCGGCATGTTAAATTGAAAATCTTTCATTGACATTGTTGCGTATCCTTTGGCTGTTTTATTCCGGGTATTATCCGGGCGCAGTTATTTTGTATGGAGCTGACCCCATTATGAAGCAGTCTATCCAGCTCGCCTGAAGATGTTTCTTTGGGCCATCGAAGAACCTGGAGATATAATAAGGGGATTTCCAGGCCTCATTGGTTGGTTAGTTGGCTGGCTTCTTCTTCTACTTCGTCTTCTTTTGCCACTTCTGCCGAGCGTATCTTTTGAATGAGGAAGAAAAGTATTATTCCGGCAGTAAGCCCATACGTTGGCCCTCCAACTGCGAGGACCGCTCCGGTAATTCCAGCGACTCCACGTTCTTCAGGAGTTTCAACCAGCTCCATGGCAATGAAAAAACAGGCGAATGCTTGAACCATGAGGGTAAGGGCAATAGCAAGGGGGAGTACCGGCTTGAAGATTGCAACGAGAGGCAAGGAGAGGATACAGAGAAACTTCATGATATTGAAAGTTCCAGTGCCTCCGAAAATAGTGCTCATTGATTTTTTACCCTGACAGTATCGTTCTGTTACTGCCACAGTCATAGCAGCCCAGAGTGGACCTGCAAGGGTAATGGTTGGTGCCAGACAGCCTTCAAGGAGGTTACGAAAGCCACACAGAATGTTGGTCCGGTTGGTATCGATATCAATAAACTCATCGCTTCTCATTTTGTTCGCTCGTTTAAGAAGCGTTTCTCCAACAACAATGTCTCCAAAAGCGATGATGTACGCGACGATTGCCATTGGCAAGGCAGCGATGAAGATATCCATCGATGGTATACCTACCCCCCAAATGGACCATGTCGTAAATACTGTGGCAAATTGTGGCACAAAGAATCCCCAGCTGTCAATGGTCGGCATCGGTACTTCACCTGTCAAAATACCAACGATCATACCCGCAATAATCCCGGGAACCATGCCGTATTTGGCAACAAAAGCAATAAAGCTTCCTGGTTTAGCAGCTTTTCGCATTTGCTTGAATCCAACAGAAAACAAAAGAAAAAAGGCAACGATCATTCCTGCGGTGATACTGAATGGAAACAGAGCAAAACCTTTTCCACCTTTTGCTGCAGAGAGAAAACCGTATTTCCCGGTAACCGCAGCAACTGCTGCGCCAAGGATAATACCCGCCTTGATGGAGTTGGGCAGTATGTCAGTTAATTTCTTCGCAAGACCACTGGCACCAAGGATGAGGAAAAGTACTCCTACAAGGATCTGTAATGCAATCAGTGCCTCAAGACGTTCAAGGCCAATGGCGTACTTGTTTAAGTAAGCAATTGTTAATGGAATTGCAGGGGTAATCCAACCGGAAATTATCGGATCGCCAAGTAACTGATGGAGACAGTACGTAATCTCGTGGAAAAGAACAATTGTCAACGCTACTTCAAAGGGCATTCCGAACACATCATGAAGAAACGCGGTTGCGGATAAGCCGGTGACAAACATAAATAGCGCCTGAATGATTTCAGGCGTCTCGATTGGAAAATGAACTAAAGGTAATCGTAAAGTGAACAAACCTAATTTGATTCCAGGTTGTTCGTGACCATCTTTTCTTTCGGCGGTTTTCAGTTGAAGTCCCATCTGCTTCCATCCTCCATTGGTTCTCTTTAATGTGAGTAATTCTTTATAATTGTACAGTAGTAATCGTTTTTTCCTCCCTTTTGTAAGTGATATACATCGAGATTTGGATTCTCCCCTGCTGGAGCAATTGTCATGCCATCTGTTTGTTTTGTTCGTGGTGATTTTATGGAAATATTGAAAGGATGTATATTGTGTCGTAGTATTCCTGGTAATAGTGTGAATTTATTGAATATATTTTGGATTTTTAATTTACTGACCTCCGGTAGCCGGATCATGTCTTCCGGATTTACGCGATGATGTGGTGATTCTCGTCCCGGTCTGGGATCGTGCCCCCATAAGGATCGAACCGGAATAGACTCAATCCGTTATACTCAGCATGGATGTTGTTTGATTCTAGTATCTTAAAGTGTTTGCTTGCAGTGAGGGATGTCTGGGAAGATGAGTAGCGGTTTCACAATGCATTGCTGGAAGTCAAAACAACTGAGATTGCTGTGTAATGAAAACACAAAGCATTTGAAGAATATTTATGGTTAGCTATGGCACCGTATATACGATGTAAAAGAACATCGAATCTGTCCTGTTATGCGATGTATGACATTATCCGAAGGATTCGATTGAAAGCTTTTGCAAAAGGTGATTACTGCGAACCGCAAATGGTTCAATGAGTCCATATCGGCTCGACAACCTCTTCTTGGAAGATTGTTCGGACGATAACTAACCAATGCTGACAATGGTGAGGTGTGGGGCCTTGGTATATGCAGTATCCGTAACTGCTTTCAGTGTATTTCTTATCTTAGTAAGAACAGACCTACAAATGTAAATGAATAGATGCAAGGATGAACAATGGAAGATATGGATTCTGAC
>JAWSVG010000067.1:0-1913 GCA_033852035.1 Desulfocapsaceae bacterium
TGTGTATTCCACGCAATCCGGACAGTCATTCCAGTCGAAACTGGACAGTGATTCCACGTGAAAGCGGACACCCAGTCCAGTGATTCCGGACAGGTTTGTCGGAGCGAAGCGACGCTGTTGTTTTGTCCTTACTTTGTTCTTACCATTTAAGTCAAGTTTGCTTTCTTTTTTCTCATTGATTCTCCTTTGAGTTTTATTTTATGAGCACTGTGAACCAGACGGTCTAAAATGGCATCAGCCAAAGTCGGATCGCCTATCTGTTCATGCCAGTGCTCAATCGGTAGTTGACTGGTCACCAGTGTTGATTTGAGTTCGTGCCTGTCCTCAAGTATTTCCAGAAAGTCGTGACGTTGCTCCTGGGTTAATGGGGCCAAGCCATAGTCATCAAGTACAAGGAGATCCGCCTTAGCAAAAGAGCTCAGCAGTTTCAGGTATCGACCATCACCCTTCGCCAGACTCAAGTCTTCAAAAAGTTTAGTCAGCCGCAGGTAAAGGGTGTTAAACCCTTCACGGCATGCCTTTTGAGCGAAGGCGCAAGCGAGAAAGGATTTCCCCACACCTGTTGGACCAGTGATGATCAAGTTGTTATGACTTTTAATCCATTGACAGTCAGCGAGTCGTAGAACAAGAGATTTATCCAGACCTCTGGGGTGGCGAAAGTCAATGTCTTCAATAGAACCGTTTTGACGTAGTTTAGCCTTGCTCAGCCTAGTCTTTAACCGTCGTGTATCCCGGACCGCCTGTTCGTGATCAAGCAATAATCCCAGGCGCTCTTCAAATCCAATATCTTGAAGGCCATCCATCTTCATCTGTTCCTCTAAAGCTGCAGCCATTCCGGAGAAGCGCATAGTCGTCAGTTTTTCAAGAGTTGGGTGGAGTAGCATAATATTCTCCTTTAATGGGTTGTTGGTTTGTAGTATTTAGCACCACGGATATTCTTGTGTTTGACCGGTTCATTTTTATTATTTTCCTCAGGTAATGGTTTTTGATCCAATCCACTTTTAAGGATTGATTCTACGCTTCGATATGAGAGTGAGTTGATATGCACAGCACGCTTACATGCGGCCTCCAGACGTTTTTCTCCGTAGGATTTACCAAGTCTTAGAATCCCCAGTAGAGTGCGATATGCCTGTTGTGGATGTGTCCTTTTTAATAATATNNGTCAATGTGGCAGTCTCGGAGCCTATTTTGCTAGCCCATCGTTTGAACCTCTCCGGCGTCCACTTTAGATATTTCTGGTGACTAAGCGGCATATGTTCTTTGATCGTTGCATGACGTCCACGAGGAACATTGCGGAGATGGCTTGCAACCCGTTTGTTGCTGTAAAAGCATTCCACAGTATTTTGGGTATAACGAATATCAAGCTTCTTCTTGGCAAGGGTGTAAGGCACAGAGTAGAAATACCCATCTACCTCCACATGATAATCAAGATGAACGGTGGCTTTTTTCCAATACGCCAGTTCGTAGGGGGATGCAGGCAGCGCCTTCAAGGCAGGCTTGTCTATTTCTTCAAACAAACTTTGCCGGCTGCCGGGGAGTTTTTTAAAGGGTCGGCTGTTTAACAATTGCAACAGCTTACCGATTTCACGGTTCAAATCCGCAAGACTAAAAAAGGTGTGTTTACGTAGTCTTGCAAGTATCCAACGTTCCACCAGCAAAACACCGGCTTCTGCCTTTGCCTTATCCCGTGGCTTTCGAACCCGGGCGGGTATAATTACCGTCTGATAATGGCGAGCCAAATCGTTATAGGTAGGATTGATGTCGGGTTCGTAGCGGCACGTTTTACTGACACCACTCTTAAGATTATCTGGAACAACAGCTTCGGGGACACCACCGATATAAGAAAAGGCACGGACATGAGAACCGATCCAATCTTCAATCTTCTGGCTTAACGTTGCTTCTGCATAGGTGTA
>JAWSVG010000067.1:1984-2149 GCA_033852035.1 Desulfocapsaceae bacterium
CAAAACCAGCTGTATTGATAGCCATCAGGGTGTTGTTCTTTGTATTCCTGCCACAGTAGGTTCAGGGTTACGTGTTTTCTGGATTGCAGTTCTTTATGAACTTCACGGAAATCTGGAATAAATCGGGAGGAGGACACTTGTGGTGCTGTTGAGGGGAAAAGCTGT
>JAWSVG010000009.1:0-38466 GCA_033852035.1 Desulfocapsaceae bacterium
TCAGCCAGATAGCCTCATAAGGAGAATTGCTGACTAGAAGTGATCTGTTTCGTGAAGAAATTTCCCCAAAAGGTAATCCCCCCGGAAAGCTAGTAAAGATGATTGGTAAAATAAAAAGTTCATGAAAGATAGCAGTCTCACAATTCAGTAGTTATATAAGTTTTATCTTTTCAAAAAATGAGACTAAATGCAAGATGAATGAGCGCCTTCTTCTCGTAAAAGAAGGGGCAATCGAACCCGGTTTATTTACAAAAATGTAACGAAAATGGGATTAAATCTACAATTGAGAACTTTTCGTAATTGCATTACGGAAAGGATTAAGGTCTGTTTTATGCTCACTCTCCATGCCATTCTACAAGTTTGGGCAGGGATCATTATTATTGCCTAACACAGATAAGTGGTAGAGAAGTACCTTGTGGGTGCTTATAACGATCTAATATCGGATTGAATTCCTGTTTTCTTGTTTTTTGTTACAGCTTTTACGGAGTAAGGTACTAAACCTTGCATATGCAAAGTAGAGAAGTAAGAGGAATAAATGGAAAAAATTTTTTACCCACATTCTATCGTTATAATTGGTCTCTCTAACAAGGCGAATAATATCCCAAAACTTATACTCGAGAATTTGATCCGCTGGGGGTATACCGGCCGCCTTTTCGGTGTGCATCCCTCATCAGAAGATGAGCAAGTAGGCGGAATAAAGATGTACCGATCCATAGAAGACCTGCCTATCATACCTGAGCTTGCAGTGGCGCTTATTCCCGCCCGTTTTGCTCCCATGACTGTTGAGGCCTGTGGCAAATTCGGCATAAAGAGAATGGCCATCCCCTCTGGCGGCTTCAATGAAAGCGGAGATGAAGGCAAGAAACTATCGGAGCAACTGCAGCAAAAAGCTGAGGAGTACGGAATCCATTTTGTAGGACCGAATGGGCTGACGGTTGCCAATACTGCTAACGGACTATGTTTACCCTTTGTACCAAGCTACATGCCGACAAAAGGAGACGTCTCGTTTATTACCCAGAGCGGTGGTGTAGGGCTCATGCTCTGGAACCTCATCACGGATGAGAACGTCGGCATGGCCAAATTTGCCAGTATCGGTAACAAACTTGATCTCGATGAGGTGGATTTCCTCGAGTATTTTGGTCGTGACCCGGATACTAAAGTAATCTGTCTCTACCTGGAATCAATCCCGCGAGGAGAAGCTTTCCTCAAAGCGGCAGAAAAAATAAACAAACCCATTATCGTTTTAAAGGCCGGCAGAACCCAGGCTGGAAATCAGGCAGCCATGAGCCACACAGCTGCTCTTAGCAATAATGACACCATCATAGATACGGCCTTTGCAAGGGCTGGCATTATACGAATCAGCACCTTCATGGAGTTTATTTCGGTGGCCAAAACGTTTAAGCTCCCTCCCATGAAGGGAAACAAGGTAATGCTCATGAGTCCTGCGGGAGGCATCGCCGTAATGATGGCTGATCTTGCTGAGAAGGTTGGCTTTCAATTTGCGGATCCGGGAAAAGACTTTTATAAAAAACTCGAGAAGTTTGCCAACGCTGGAATCATAAATTTTTCAAATCCTCTCGATATGGGAGATATTTATGACCCTGCGATGTACGCACACACCTTCCACGCTGTAATGCACAATGACGATGTTGATGGTGCGATTTTTGTCAACCAGTGGCCCCAAATGCCCAAAGGAGAAGACTTTTTCTATAAAATGTTCCACACCGACCTCTCCAAGGAAACTATTGGGTCCATTTTATCATCGGACAAACCGCTGGCAATCTGCCTTTTCGGGCCAGGGAGCATCACCTTAAAAATGAAAAGCAACCTCAGCATTCCTCTCTTTGACAGCCCGGATGATGCAATTCTCGGTCTCAAAAAACAACAGGAATACTATGCCCAGAAATCTGCTCCACCCATGGAGTTTTCCGTACCAGAAGAGATAGATTTTACCGCCGTGAAAAAGTGGCTCTCATCTGTTGCCGGAGAAGCGGGAGAAGAAAGTTTAGAACTTTTGGAACTGGCTGGAATCCCTATTGCAAAGTCGATAGTCGCGCTTAATCCCGAAGAAGCAAAAGCAGCTGCAAACCAAGTAGGCTACCCGGTTGCTCTCAAAGTGGTCTCAGCCGATGCCCTCCATAAATCTGATGCTGGTGGAGTTCTTATCAACATTCAAAATGATTCATCTGTCATTACGGGTTTTGAGACAATCCGTTCCAACCTGCTGGTATACAAGCCTGAAGCTCGTTTTAGCGGAGTACGTGTAATGGCAATGGCAGCTGACGGTTACGACATGTTCATTGGCGGTAACTTTGACGACTCGTTTGGACCCGTTGCCTTTTTTGGTTTTGGAGGCATTTACATTGAGGTCTTTAAAGATGTTCAGTCCATTCTTTGTCCTTCCAATAAAGAAGAGATAGCTCGAAAAATAGCTGCCCTGCAGTCCTATACCATGCTTCAGGGAACGAGGGGGGCTGCAGCGGGGGATATTGCCGGCTATATTGATACAATTGAGAAAGTATCGCATGTTCTCGGGAGATTCCGCGAGATCAAAGAACTCGATATCAACCCACTGAGGATCCTGGCTGATGGTTCAGGTGTTATTGCTCTTGATGCAAGACTGAGAGTGGAGTCATAAAGAATAGCGTCTCGGACTGTCGCGTAATCCGAGACGCTATAAAAGGCAGGTATCCCCAGTTCGTACCTACCCCATTCCTATGGTGCGACGAATCTTTTTCTTGATGCCACTCACCACAAACGGTGCAAACCGCTTCTTTTCCTTTAGTATTTTGACAAAGAGATCTTTTTTCTTCTCAGGGATTTCCGGGCGTTCTACCGACACAAGAGTCGCGGAACTGGTTGGGCAAGCACTGATACAGGCCCCGCACCCCAGACACTTGTCACTCAGAACCTGCATTAACTGCTTTTTGCTGCCGTTTTCCCTATCAATCAACTCAAGAGCCTCGACGTTACACGCCTTTTTACAGAGACCACAACCAACACAGGTTTCGCTGTTGACCTGCAGTGTATAGTTTGTCTTGGCGATTCCCATTGGAAAGCCCTGAATAACCCCACCTAATAACTCACAACAACAGGAACAGCAGTTACAGATAAAAGAAGGTTTATGTCGTATATTATCGGTGACGTGAGTGAGTCGAAGGTCCCGAGCCTTACCAAGAATTGCCAATAGCTGTTCGGTGGTGCGATATTCAGCAAATCCCCTGCGAACCATGAACTTTGCAGCACTGCCGAGGGAAATGCATATTTCTGTTGTCGGTGCATTCTTCTCACAAGTCAGATCCAGGTGCTCTTTCTTATGACGGCAATAACACATGCCAATTCCGCCGTAAGCTGCATTTTTTATTATCTCCCTGGCACTTTCATAGGTTGCAACCTGGGAGCTTACAGGTACATGCTCTTCATACACCAGGGAACGGGTTAAAGGCGTCTTACTGCCAAAGAACTCCTTGCCCATTGCACGATCTGTCCCTCCAAAGAGATATTCATCCATGAGCTGCGCCAACTCTTTCACAGGGAGATCCTGACGCTGTTTCATAAAAGTAAACTCAAAAAAACCGATAAGCCCAGGCATCAAAAGATAGAAGGTCTTACCACCATAGGTGGTGTCCATCACCAGCCCTTTGTTTGCCATTTCTTCGAGTTTACTCTCAAGCCGATCAGCATCCCAGCCGGTGGCTCGCACCAGCTCTTTCAGCGTAGCTTCTTCCAATGGGAACCGGGAGGCAACAAAGGCCTCTTCCTCAGAGAAGACAATTGCCAGTATTTGTCTCAGCTTTTCCGTGTCGGGAAGCCCAATAGGGTATTTATTCAACCTGTCTATAAGCGGTACAATACTGCTCTTACCTTCGAGATGATGTCCCATTTTGTTCCCCTTCGTAATCTTGATTCAGTTTCAACTCCAACAGCTACCGGAGGACTGCTTTCTCAAACAGCTCCGTCACCCGAGGATACAGACCAGTTTCCACCAGCGAATGCCGAAGAAGGTCAGGCTGATGAAGAAAATCTTTCATAAAGATAATCTCTGAACACTTTAAGAAGATGTGCATGACATCCTGCATCCTCCCACCCAGGAGCTTATCGATCAGTTCCATCATGTTTTCTTCGTCTATATAGGGATGGAGTTGCTCTACTCTTTTCAGAAGCTTGGAGACATAGAACAGAATCGTCTCGTTACTATTCTTAATGTCCTGCCTATGTGCCTGCATTATTCTCTTATCCTTCAGCCCGGCCAGGGTTACTATGGACGAGCAGTAGGCCTGATAATTTGTAAACCTGCCGCCTGACAGAAGATCCACATCGAGAAGAGGCGATTGGAAAACTCCTTTGAGCAAAGTGTCACCGGTCACAGCCCAATCATCAAATAGATACACCAAATCACTTTGAGAATGTCCGGGACATTCCAGCACCTTTATACCCAGCCTTGCGGGTAAATCATTTTCAACTACTTTGAATTTTTCGGGATGCGAAAAGCGCGTTCCTCTGTTCAGATATTCTTCCAGGTTATCAAGATACTGTAGATCAAAACCATAATAGATCAACAGCTTCTGCATCTCCCTCTTCCATTTGTCCTGCTCTCTCATCCTGAGGGCATCTCTAAACGGCAGGTAAATAACAGCGTCACTGTTCTGCTCAAGCCATGAGGCCTGACCAAAATGATCTATATGGCAATGGGTAACAACAACGTGCTTAAGATCATCTAGATTGAAATGGTTCTGAAGATATCTTCGAGCCTCGCCCGTTGGCGGCCCGGTGTCAAACAACACCAGGTCACCATCAAAAACCCCTGAATAACAGTGAATCGGCCCAACAAGATAGGGCGTCTGTATTGTATGCCGTGTCAGTTTCACCATAATTGACAGATAAGGACAGTACGGACTCTTTTTTTACACCGGCCCAAGGGTCAAGGTCGCCCGGTCTAAGCCAAAGATTGCACGTGCCTGTTGTGTGATTCAAGTCAACCAGAGCACAAACCATCAACAGTATACGCTCTGGCCGCACAACACGAGTTCTCAAAAGAACCCGTGTAACCGGTTTTTAGATGAAGACATATTTTTCGTCTTCACAGGACGCTTTTGCAAGCGACTTTTTAGCTTCAAGAAGTCCAGTGGCGTCATATTTTATAAAGCGTCTGATGCCGGAGAGGATCATGGTCAGAGAATCCCCCTCTTCTACAAAGAAAGCACCTTTTCTGGCGGCAGTCCCGCCAACTTCAGAAGACTCAAAGGCAAATATCTTGACGATGGCATCCAGGTTCTCTTTCTTACGATCACTTAAGCCATCGCGAATCTTTTCAGCTCGCAGCACGGTGCTTTCCAGGGCGTAAATCTGGATTGCAAGGTTTGCCGCGGCAATAAGAATCTCCTGTTCATGAACCAGTTTGTCCATATACTTCTGGACACCGGCACCGGCCAGGAGAAGGAATACAGTTTTCAGATTTTTAACCAGCTCTTTTTCTTTTACGTACAGAATAGAATCATCCAGTTCTTCAAAACTCGGGGTCATCAACGATTCAAAAGCTTTCATTGCTTCGGCCTGAACCGGCAGTTCACCTTTCATTGCCTTACGAAGAACCATACCTGGGATGATCAGACGGTTAATCTCATTTGTCCCCTCAAAAATACGATTGATTCGCTCATCACGATAGAATTTCTCGGCAGGATAATCCTGGACAAAACCATAGCCACCGTGGATCTGCAAAACTTCATCAACAACATTGGCCAAGACCTCACTGCAGAACACCTTGGGAATAGCACATTCAACGGCATATTCTTCAATGCCTTTCAGGTACTCAGCGTAGTAATTCTCTGTACCCTTTTCGATTGACTCAAGTTTATTGTCGATAATACCAGCAGCACGATAGACAACCGACTCAGAGGCAAATATCTTCGCCGTCATATCGGTGATTTTCTCGGCGATGGCACCAAACTGACTTATTGGGGTGTTAAACTGCTTTCTTTCATTGGCATATTTGATACCATGCTCGAGAGCCTTTTTAGACCCGCCCAAAACACTTGCGCCAAGCTTTAGACGACCGATGTTCAGAACATTGAAGGCAATCTTATGCCCCTTGCCTTTCTCACCAAGCAAATTCTCAACTGGAACTTTACAGTTGTCGAGAATGATCTGAGTAGTGGAAGATCCTTTAATGCCCAGTTTCTTTTCCTCGGGACCAACCACCAGGCCTTCAAAGCTTTTTTCCACCAGAAATCCGGTAAAATGCTCTTTATCAATCTTGGCGAAAATTGTGTAGAGCTCGGAAATAGCACCGTTGGTAATAAACTGCTTGGTACCGTTCAGAATGTAGTGTGTACCATCTTCTGAAAGCACTGCAGAGGCCTGGGCTCCGAGGGCATCACTACCTGAACCTGGCTCAGTGAGACAGTAAGCGGCGATCCATTCCCCTGACATGAGTTTACCGAGATATCGCTCTTTCTGATCGGCATTTCCGTAGTAGATCAACGGCAGTGTTCCGATGCCGGTGTGAGCCGTATACGTGGCAGCAAACGATCCTGCCTTTGCCATCTCTTCATTGGTAACCATTGAGGAAATCATATCCAGCTCAAGGCCACCATCCTCTTCAGTGGCTTCCATCATCAGAAGACCGAGTTCCCCGCATTGCTCCATACCTTTGTAGACATGTTCAAATACCTGTTTTTCTATCTCTTCTGCATTGGGCTCGATTTCGTTCTCAAGAAACTGTTGAACGGTTTCACCCATCTGCCTGTGCTCATCAGAGAAGTCTTCAGGAGTAAAAACGTCAGCGCAAAGTGTCTCTGCTACCAGATACTCACCACCTCGTAATATATTTTCAGTCATTGTAATCACCTTGTATGTTAAGAATATCTGTTATAATTTTTCGAAAACACCGGCAGCGCCCATACCACCACCAATACACATGGACACCAGCCCATATCTGGAGTTCCTTCGTCCCATTTCATGAAGGAGGGTCGCGGTGAGTTTTGCTCCGGTACAGCCAAGCGGATGACCAAGAGCAATTGCGCCACCATTAACATTGATAATATCAGGGTTGAGACCGAGGGTCTTAACAACAGCAAGTGCCTGGGCAGCGAAAGCTTCGTTTAATTCAATAAGGTCCAAATCATCCTGCTTGATACCAGCAAGCTTGAGTGCTGCAGGAATTGCGGCTAGAGGCCCGATTCCCATATATTCAGGAGCAACACCATTTGCTGAAAAAGCAAGAAAACGTGCCATTGGGTCTTTGGCAATCTTCTTCAGATAGTCTTCTGAGACCACAAGAGTTACAGCGGCACCATCAGTCATTTGCGAGGAGTTTCCTGCTGTAACCGGGCCACCTGCCTTGAACACTGGTCGAAGCTTTCCAAGCGTATCAACAGTTGTTCCGGGACGAACACCGTCATCAACGGTTACAGTGTCTATATTACGCTGCATTTTACCATCCACCAGAATGGTATTTTCAACCTCTACGGGGATGATCTCATCGGTAAAACGACCTTCTTTGATTGCAGCCTCTGCCTTTTGATTGCTGGCTGCAGCAAAGGTGTCCATTGCCTGACGGTCGATTCCGTACTTCTCTGCAACATTTTCAGCAGTAATACCCATGGAGGCAAAGGCTTCAGGCCAATCAACCATAAGACCAGGATTGGCACTATATTTCTGACCACCAAGTGGCACGGTGGACATAGACTCAACACCACCTGCCAAAATACAGTCAGAAAAACCTGCCATAATACGTTCTGCTGCCATGGCGATGGTCTGAAGGCCTGAGGAGCAGAAACGGTTGACGGTCTGTCCGGCGACCTCAATGGGCAGCCTTGCTTTCATCGCGGCAACACGACCGATATTCATTCCCTGCTCACCTTCAGGAAAAGCGCAACCGAGGTAGACATCTTCAATGGTGGCAGGATCTACATCCGTTCTTTCAAGCAGACCTTTAATCGTAATAGCAGCAAGATCATCTGGCCTGATGTTTCGTAATTTACCTTTATTTGCCCGGCAGCCTGGGGTTCTGTAGCTCGCCAGAATATATGCTTTTTTCATATCATTTCTCCCTTATGGGTAGTTTTCTTATAAACAAAAAATCCAGCAACAATCTTTTCTGGTTAGTTACGTAATGGCTTACCGGTCTTCAACATATGCTGAATACGCTCGCCAGTCTTTTTCTTGGTACAGAGCTTCATGAAACCTTCTCTTTCGATCTCTAGCAGATACTCTTCTGTGAGCATGGTGTTACGCGCTACATCACCACCACACATGATTTCTGCGATAACAGAACTCAACTCATAGTCATACTCACTAATGAAATTACCAGCTTGCATGTTCCAGAGCATGCTCTTAATCGCTGCCGCAACACCTCTACCAGGTGCAGGAAGGTTTATTGCCTTGCTCTTTGGTCTGTAGTTAACTGCCAAAGCCAAAACTTTCTTCTTGGCATCGCCGATCAAGGTGTCGATATCCATACTGATGGAGTCACCATTTCTCATGTAGTCCAGGCCAAAAAGTTCTGAGGCTCCCATAGAGACGTTGGCCATGGCAATCTGCTGGAAGTTTTTGGCGATAAAAGGCTGAACGTCTGCCTTATTCTTGGCAGCAAGTTCAATTGCCCTCAGTGCCATCTCTTTTGTTCCACCACCACCAGGCAACAGTCCGACACCAACTTCAACCAGCCCCATATAGGTCTCTGCATGAGCATTTATCGAATCTGAATGCAGACAGAACTCAGCAGCGCCACCAAGTGTCATACCAAAAGGTGCCGCAACAACCGGAACTTTTGAATACTTCAGGGCCATTGTGGCATTCTGGAAGGCCTTGATGGTCATATTAATCTCATCAAATGCTCCCTCGGCAAGTGCCATGGCAACCAGCATCAGGTTTGCGCCAACTGAGAAATTGGTGCCCTGATTACCAAGAACCAGGCCAACACCTTCTTCCTCTGCTCTTTTGATTGCCTTATGGGTCATGGCTAGTATATCGCCACCAATGGAGTTCATCTTCGAATGGAACTCAAGACAGAAGACACCGTCACCTAGATCGACAACGGAAGAACCTGCGTTCTTCTCAACGACATTATTTCCAGACTTCTTGAGAATATCGAGCTGAATCTGACCATCTTTCACTGGTACCAGCGCATATTCTTCTTTCAGAATGTCCCAATACTCCTTCTGGCCCTTGTCATTATGTCTATAGAAGGACTCAATCCCTTTCAGCGTATCAGGGACGGCAACGCCATCAGCTTCTGCACGTTTAACAAATGCCTCAACGCCAATTGCGTCCAGCATCTCGAATGGTCCGAGTTCCCAGTTAAACCCCCAGCGGAGCGCGTTATCTACATTAACGACATCGTCTGCGATTTCTGGAATACGATTCACTGTGTAGATAAGAGAGTCACGGGTACTGAGCCATGCAAATTTTGCGGCATTGTCATTGCCAGCGATAACCATCTTTAACTTCTTGCTCGCGTCATCAAGCCCTTTGACTGCCTGCAATGAGGCAAACTTTGGCTTCTCGATCGGCTTGTATTCTCCGGTCTTGTAGTCATAGTAAAAAATCACCCTTTTACCATCGACCTTGTCTTTTTTATAGAATCCCTGGCGGGTCTTATTACCAAGCTGACCGCTATCGATCATTTTCTTGATAAAATCAGGCAACTGAAAGACGTCACGTTCTTCGTCATCAGGCACCAGGTCATAATTATTGGTACCAACATGTGCCAGAACATCAATACCTACCAGGTCACCAGTTCTAAAACAGGCTCCTTTTGAACGGCCTGTAGCTGTCCCCGCAACGGCATCGACTTCTTCCACTGTCATGTCAAGAGCCATCATATGCTCAATAGTCTTGTAGATACCGTAGACACCGATTCTATTGGCGACGAAATTGGTAGTGTCTTTAGCATACACAATACCTTTGCCTAGCCTTTTGCTCATGAAATCCGCCATTCCTTTCATTACTTCAGGATCGGTATATTTACATGGAACCAGCTCCATAAGGCGCATGTAGCGCGGTGGATTAAAGAAGTGGGTAACCAAAAAGTTTTTCTGTACCTCAGGAGGCAGCACCTCTGCCATTTCATTGACAGAAAGGCCACTGGTGTTTGTCGTCAGTATTGCACCGGGAGCGAGGTGAGGTACAATTTTCTTCAGGAGGTCAAGTTTAATTGGCATATATTCGATGACGACCTCAACAATCCAGTCACATTTTTTCAACTTCTCAAGGTCGTCTTCAAGGTTCCCTACTTCAATTAAACTTGCATAATCTTTGAGGTAAAAAGGTGCGGGTCTCATCTTCAACAAGCCCTGCAAACCGTTTGTAGCGATACGATTACGTACGACTGGACTCTCAAAAGTTAATCCCTTGGCTTCTTCCTGCTTGTCCAACTCTTTGGGAACGATGTCAAGCAAAAGAACTTCCAATCCCGCATTGGCCAGGTGAGCAGCAATGGTTGCTCCCATTACTCCAGCACCCAGAACGGCTACTCGATTAATCTGCCTCATTTTTTTTCTCCGTTATTGTTTATCTTTTTGGGCAACAGTCCCGTTGGCGTTGTTTACATACATATCATCAACAATTTCTTTGTACTTTTCGTAAATAACCTTTCTCTTCATCTTCAAAGTAGGGGTCAATTCGCCACCTTCAATGGTGAACTCCCTTGGAACGATGGCAAAATATTTAATGGTCTTGTATGGAGGGTAATTTTTGTTCAGCGCATTGACGCGTTTTGCAAAAAGGTCTCTGATTCTTTTTCGGGTTACAAGCTCATCAATATCGATGTATGGTATTTTTTTACCTCTTGCCACATTGATGATAGCTTCAATATTCGGCGTAAGAATTGCCACAAGATACGGTTTGCGATCCCCAAAAACAATCGCCTGAGAAATCAACCCATCCAGTTTTAATTCGTTCTCTATGGGCTGAGGGGCAATATTTTTTCCACCGGCAGTAACAATTAATTCCTTCTTACGATCCACAATATAGACAAATCCTTCTTCGTCAATCTCAGCAATATCTCCGGTCACAAACCAGCCGTCTTCAAAGACTCTTTCCGTGGCTTCATCGTCTTTATAATATCCCGGCATCACCTGTGGACCCTTTATCAGGAGTTCACCGTCTTCTTTGAGTTTCAGCTCTGTTTCTTTCAGAGCTTTACCTACGGAGCTAAACCGCACTTCACCTGCACTGGAAAGTGTCGCTGCAGGGCTGGTTTCTGTCAAACCGTATCCGTTGAAAACCGGTATGCCGATAATCCACATGAACTCATTTATTACTTTATCAAGGGGGGCACCCCCGCAGACAAAGTGACTCATCCTCCCACCAAACTTATCCCGGATTTTTTTAAAGACCAGTCGATCGTAAAACTTGTACTTAAGAGTGAGGTTGCCAAGGGGCTCTTTGGTGACATATTTCTTGTGTACATATTCGCGCCCGATATCAAATGCGTGATGAAACAGTTTTTTGCGAAGTGGTGTCATAAGGTGGACGTTTTCATAGACACGGGAATATATCTTTTCAAAAAGCCGTGGAACACTCACCATTGCCGTGGGCTTCACCTCTTCCATATTCTCAAGAACCGCAGCTACATTTTCTGCAAAGGCTATATGATTGCCATTGAGGAGTGTCGCGTAATACCCCCCCGTTCGCTCGAGCACATGACTGAGAGGTAAAAAGCTGAGCATCGTGTGCCCCAATTGCGGCATGCCGAGCTGCTCAATTCCATAAGCAGTATTAATCATAAGATTCCGCTGGGTGAGCACTACACCTTTCGGAACACCAGTGGTACCTGAGGTATAAATTATAGTGATAATGTCCTCAGGGGTAATGAGATCAATCTGTCCCTCAATAAGCTCCAGATCTTCATCCGACATAGGTGTAGATACTTCTGAAAGCTGATATTGAGTGAACACGGGAAATGGCATCTCCCCCATGAAGCGCTCATAGGAAATAATAAGTTCTACGTTAGGAAGATCTTCTTTTATTGCCAGGAGTTTTTCATACTGCGCTTTGGTAGAACAGAAAACAATTTTTGCTTCACAGTGGTTAATGACGTAGGCTGCCTGCTTTCCAGTGTTCGTTGCATAAATCGGTACCGTCACACCACCAGCACTCTGGATGGCAAAATCAGATATTGCCCAACCGAGACGATTTTCTGACAAGATCGCTACTTTATCTCCGGACTGCATTCCATATTTCCGCAGGCCACGGGCACATTTAAGCACTCTTTCATAAAATTCTTCATAGGTAAGAGAGACAAAGACACCTCTTTTCTTTGAGCTGATTGCAGTTTTCTTACTATATCTACTGGCGTTCTCTTTAAGCACTGCAGGGATTGACTGATATGACAATATGTTCATTTGGTTCCTTTCTCCCAGAAAGTAATCACACTGACTCTATCTCAACGTAGCAACGTTCAACTAAATTGTATCTCTTCTGTATATCTTACCTTAACGTTTAAGTCAATATCAAATCAAATAGAGCTGTACAAATAAAGGTTGAATACTTCCCTCTATCAGCTCAACTATTTATTCAGTAAAAATAGATTTTATTATTATATTATCAGCATTATAACATTTATTTCATAGTCGTCTGGGTCAGCTCTTTTGCCTCACAGATGATCTCCTCCAACAATTGACAAAAATACGACCCACCATCTCCTTACGTAAACAACAGACAGATCCTGCCAACCTGTAGTTCCTCTCTATGTTTTCCCTAACCCAATCTCTTTGCTGTTTCGGTTTTTCTTGCCCCACCTAACCAGAACAGGTAGAACTAGAGCTGCTGCTTACAAATCGACTGATCCCAGCGACAAAGATCTCAACCAGAAGAGGATGCGCAGACCATGGATACAGATTTCACTAGTAACGCTGCAAACCAACTCGCCCCACTTGCAACACCGACAACAGGCGCAGACATCATAAGCAAAGCCCAGACTGCCGGCCTTGATCTGCGAATATTATACGAGGCTGTGATTGACCTCTCCACCGAAGGACTGCTTACAGCAAACTGCATCAATCTGGCTGCAGGTATTCTGCTGAAAGACCTTGGCCTTCCCCCATATTTTTTTGATCACATCCAAAAACTGGCTCTGGCCCAACTGTTACAGTCTATCGCCTCAAATATACGGGTGGTTGAGGGTAAGGCCGACCTTTTCGGCCGTGTTGCTAATATTGATTTTGACCTGAGTTACGGCAGCTCTGGCCAGCGGGTCAGGATTGCTACCGAAGAAACCCGCGACAGTATGGAAACTATTCTTGAAGAACTACTTGCAGGTCATCGCAGAGAATATTACTACAGCCCGGAAAGCAACTATTACACCTACATTATTCGTCCTGGAACCGTGCAGGACTTTCCCAAGGAGGCTTTTAAGGGGTCGCGCTTCCTTTTTACCCTTGCAGGTGACTATACTGTCACCCCCGAACCCACCAGAAAACGCTATGAAAAGTTCCTCCAGCAATGCGATGAATCTATCACACCTTTGGTTCAGGTCTTTAATCTACCACAGACCGGGGAAACGAGGCTCATGTTTAAAAGTGACTTTGAATCACCTCAGATCCCTGTTTTTAGAAAAATCCTTGCAGACCGGGGCTTTGTCCTCGTCAGGGCCTACCTTGAACCATATCTGGTGGGTAGCAGTTCAGCATCCTCTGTGTGTACCCTCTACATTCGAGGAGAACTTAATCGCAGAGACGAAAACATTATCGTAAGTGATTTCAGGAGTTTTCTTTCCTTTGCCCTCAATCCCGTCAAAAGTTTGTTTCTCAACGGAACTATCAGTTACCAGGAAATGCTGTTCGCTGGAAACGCAGTGGACTTTACTCACCTCTTCATTTTCAAAGAGAGTGAGAATGTAACAGACAGGGAAATACTCCAAAACCTCGGTAATAAAGACCACCAGGATTCTTTCGCCAAAAGGATACACGACTCTAACAAATCAACCTACTCCGCACCACTGATTGAACAGACGGTTCACAATAACCCTGACCTTATTCAGAATCTCTATCGACTCTTTACCCTGCGTTTTGACCCCGAAAGAAAAAAACATATGAGCGATGAGGAACTCGCCTCAGAGTGGCTCGCATTCGATAAAAAAATACGCAGCAGATTTATGGATTTTTCAATCGGGTACGATATTTTCAAATTCATGTTCAAGATCGTCTCCTGCACCCTGAAGACAAACTTTTTCAGTGAAGAGAAAAGATCATTCTCATTCAGATTTGACAACCGGATACTCGACCCTCTTGTCTTTAGCCAATTTGTGTACGGTATCTTTTTTGTAAACGGTCACTACTCCTGCGGAACACACCTCAGGGCTGGAGACATCGCTCGTGGAGGACTGCGTCTCATCCGTGTTTCTCATTCAAACCATGACTCTGAACTCGATAATGCTGTGCTGCTTAACTATGCCCTCGGCCCCAAAGCTCAAAGAATAAAACACAAAGACATCTGCGAGAGCGGCTCAAAAGGCGTTGTCGTTCCCCACCCGTCGTTTGCACAGCAAGGACTTGAGGCTCTGTATGACTATACCGAAGGTATTATGGACCTTATCCTGCTGCAGGACGAGACGATTGTGGACTATTACCAAAAAACGGAAATGGTGTTTTTCGGTCCCGACGAGGGCACAGCGCAGATGATGGACGCCATTTCTTTACGGGCAAGAGAAAGAAATTACCTCTACTGGAGAACACTTACCACCGGCAAAAGCTTCGGTATCCCCCACGACACCTACGGTTTACTGCAGTCTGGCCAAACGTTCGCCCTCTACAATCGTAATGAACAAGGTGTTGAACTCGCCACCAGCGACGGAAAGAGTCTTGTCACCAGCGATATGGATGCTATTTACTCAGAAATTGGCGACAAGATTGCAATCAGCGGTATGACAACAACCTCGGTCATGAGTACATTCAGAACCTTGATTGATTACAACGATGTCCCTGAAGAGCGGTTAAACCTGATGATTACCGGTGGACCAGACGGTGACCTAGGTGCCAACGAAATCCAATGCTACAAGGGCAAGATCTGCCTTGTTATCGACGGAGGTTCTATTCTGTTTGATCCAGAAGGTCTCGACATCAAAGAGTTGCGAAAACTCTCTTTTATGCGTAACTCGGCTCCAAGAGTGAATTCTCTACACTATCCAATAGAAAAATTAAGCAAGGACGGCTTTAGAGTTCCCCGGGAATCCAGCGGGGTCGCTCTTCCCGACGGCACAGTCATTGATGACGGTGCCCTCTTCCACAGAACCTTCATCTCAGACCCCAACAACAGGAAATATCTAGAGAAAGCAAATATCCAGGCTTTTATCCCCTGTGGCGGTTTTAAAGACACCGTTAACCAGAGCAACGTGAAACACTTTATCTCAAATTTTAAAGAGCTTCAGTTTATCGTGGAAGGTGCTAACGTCTTTTTTGACGACAGCGCAAGGCGACATATCGCAATGGAAACGTCTATCAAACAGATCAAAGATACCACTGCAAACAAAGGCGGAGTGTTCAGTAGTGCCATTGCGGAAGTACTCACAGCCTTTCTGCTCGGTGACGATTACGAAGAGAAATTGCTCAATGATCCTGCAACCAGATGGGAACTCATCACAGACGTCATGCTCCTTGTTGAACAATATGCCAGGCAAGAGACGATGATGCTCCTTAATCTCTATTCGGCACATCCCGAGACCCCGCTTTTCGACCTCTCAGAACAATCAAGCGAGCTGATCTTCTCCCTGCAGGATCTTTTAGCAGAGCACATTCAGAAAATACTGGAAGACAAGCCGCTCACAGAACAGGTTCTTGAGAATTACATCCCCACAATTTTCATGAAACAACTTGGTATGGAGTCTATTGTAGAGCTTTTAGGTACTCCAGAGCTGCAACCCTACCGGGACACAATTATCACCAAAAAGCTGGCTTCCATGGCATTCTACAAGTTTGGCATGCAATGGGATGAGTTCCTGGCACAATTAGATAAGGATATGTTCAGCACTCTCCATACGATTTTTGCTCAATAAACCGAGAGCTACCTGCCCAAACTCTTCGGAATTGTCAAAAATTGAGTTCTTCTGGTTTCAATCCTTATCTGCCAGCAAGTTCCAACACGTATCAGGCCCAGCAAAAAGTGTGAGGCCTAATCGTACTGGTTGCTCACATTTGAAGGCGCTAAACATTTTAGCGATAGATGTGGCGGCTGGAGTAAAGTAGAACGTGGTTGTTTGATCTACTATATCTCGCCTTAAAAACACTCCCATGCCTTCTTGATTTCCACTGGTGGTGAAGTACTTCAGGAAAACCATCTTTATTGCATCTTGCGACTCGGAGGATTCGACTCCATCTCGATGAGTGGTAAAATACCAGTCCATATCTCCTCCATTGAAAGTTGATTGTAAAAGCATTGCCTGAATATCCTCTTTTTCGAACTCTGGAAGTGGCTGTCAGAAGCTGTCAACGAATGATGAAGAGTTAAGCATAACATGGACATGTTGACAACGCCATGTCTCTACTCTCTGCTCCGGTTTTGCATCCTGCGATGATGTTCCAATGGCATCCGTATTATTCTTCAATAACCATTTTGCTGAGAAAAAACTGCTAATTATGAGGATCTATCAAGCTCGGGTAACGGCACGACTTATCGATTTTCTGTTGAGAGGAATCTCAATTTCGTTTGTTACAATCGGGGAATCCTGCTTCACCCCCCAGAAAGTGCAATAAAGGACCGGTACAACTATCAGAGTCAACACAGTCGCAAAGGTCAGCCCTCCCATTATAGTTACTGCCATAGCACTAAAAAAAGCATCCCATATCAATGGAATCATACCAAGAACTGTCGTAAAGGCCGCCATTGTGACTGGACGTACACGGCTTACAGATGAGTCAATCACCGCCTGATATGGAGGCTTGCCATGGGCCAGCTCAATGTTAATCTGGTCCAGCAGTACAATCTCGTTTTTCATCAGCATTCCAGACAGACTCAGGAAACCCAGCAATGCCATAAAACCAAATGGCATATCAAAGAGCAGAAGTCCGGCTACAACACCAATCAATGCCATAGGCAGACCCATAAAAATAATAATCGGATGCCTTATTGTATTAAAAAGCATCACCGAGATGAAAAACATCACTGAAAATGCCAGGGGGACCTTCGCCATCAGTTTGCGGTTGGCATCAGCTGAATTCTCAAACTCACCACCCCATTCCAGTTTGTAGCCGGCAGGAACCTCAATAGCCTCGATCTCACCACGCATTTGACGAAACAGCGAGTCTGCAGTTCCCTCAATCTGAACACAGGAAACAGTAATGGTGCGCTGTCGGTTGAGACGACGGATGACCGGATCTTCCCACAGTGTGGTTGTACCGTCAGTCACCTGTTCGAGAGGAAGTGAGGTCCCGGCAGCATCACTCCATACTAAGATGTTTTCCAGGTTTGCAATATTAGTGCGCTGATTTTCGGGTGGCCGGACGATAATTGGAAGTAAATCTTCCCCTTCACGATAAAGGCCGGCAGCGCTTCCGGAAAAATTCCAGGCAATGGAGCGAGCGATCTCAGGTCTGAAGACCCCGGTCTCCCTGGCACGGGTACCCGCCATATTTACTGACGCGACCTTTACCCGCTCTCCCCAGTCGGTGCTGACCGAGTCAGTATTGCTGTTTTCCCACATCAGGTGCATTGCCTGCTCACCAAGATTTCGTAAAACATGGGTATCAGGACCAGAAAAGCGAGCCTCAATAGCCTTACCTCCTGGCCCCAACTTAAACATTTCGACCTTGCTAATGGCATCGGGATGGTTCTCCCTGAGGTAGGAACGTACCAGCGGGAAAAGGTTCTCTATCTTACGGTAATCATCAACAGTGACCAGGAGCTGGCCATAAGCACTGTTTGGCATCTCCGGGTTATAGGTGAGCATAAAACGAAGAGCACCTCCCCCGACAAATGTTGTTACGTCTGTTACCCCATCGAGTCTGCTTATAAAACCGGCTGCCCGTGCAAGTTCGCCGTCTGTATAGGAAATATGACTACCTTCCGGGTGTGTCAGATCCACCATAAACTGAGGTCTTGTTGACCCCGGAAAAAAGTTATGTTTTACAAAGCCAAAGCTGTATATAGCCCCTAAAAACATCGCCAAAACAACAACAATCGTCAACCAGCGAAACCGGATGCACCTTTGCAGAAATGTACTATAGCCACGATAGAACCAGTTATCATACATGCTCGTGCCCATGGCTTTCGCTCTCACAGGAATAAACTGTACACAAAGATACGGCACAACGGTAATAGCCAGAATCCAACTCAAACCGAGGGCCAGGGCAATAACCTTGAATAAACTGCCGAGAAACTCACCCGTCACATCTTTTGAAAGCGAGATGGCAGCAAAAGCGAGGATCGCAATCACTGTCGCACCAAGCAGAGGCCACTGGGTTTCTTTAACCGCCTCAGTTGCGGCCGTACTCGGCTCTACACCTTTGCGGGTTTTGATAATATATCCTTCTGTCACGACGATGGCATTATCGACCAGCATACCAAGGGCGATTATCAATGCCCCTAAAGATATCCTCTGGAGATTGACACCGAACGTCTGCATACAGATAAAAGTTGCAAGAATAGTTACCAGAAGAACAGTTCCGATGACAACTCCTTCCCGCAAACCCATAAATATAACCAGCAGAAAAACGACAATGGCCAACGCTTCGAAGAGATTGAGAACAAAACCGTTAACCGCATCACGAACAGTTTCCGCCTGGTAGGCTATTGTATGAAGCTGCATTCCCACAGGAAGACGTGACTCCAGTTCTGCCAGTCGATTCCTGACACTCTCTCCCATTGTCACAACATTCCCGCCCGAGACGACGGAAATGCCGATCCCAACGGACAGGTTAGAGTTCTGGCGAAGCAATTGTTGTGGAGGATCAACAAATCCCTTTGATATTGTAGCTACATCGCTGAGTCGGATCATCCCTCCACCATTGCCGCTGTTAAGGAGCTGGTCACCTAGGTCCTGAACAGAATGATAATCTCCGGTGACCCGAAGTCTGACATGCTCCGAGCCGACCTGAACCATACCTGCTTCAGTAACCGAATTTTGTTGGCTGATGGTTCGAAAGATAGCATTTGGCGGCAGGCCAAGACGTGCCAACTTGGCACGATCGAACTCGACATAGACAACTTCCTGCTGAAAGCCCCAGAAATCAATACGCCCCACATCCTCACACATCAGGAGTTCGCGGCGAAGGTCTTCAACTGTTTTCTGCAGTTCACGCTGACCGTAACCATCACCAGTCAGGGCCAGAAATATTCCGTACACATCGCCAAAATCATCGTTAACCATTGGGTCAGAAGCACCTGGCGGTAGTTCAGCCTTCGCTTCACCAATCTTTCGGCGCAACTCATCCCAAACTTGCGGCAGTGTGTCTTTATCGTAACTATCTTGAATTTCAGCAAATATTATTGACAAACCCGCACGAGAAATAGAGCGAACCTCCTCCAACTGCTTCAGCTGCTGGACAGCAGTCTCAAGGGGTTCCGTTATTTCCTGCTCAACCTCTATTGCTGTTGCCCCCGGGTAAAGCGTAAAAATTACCGCTTCTTTAATTGTAAATTCCGGGTCTTCAAGGCGACCAAGCTCGGCATAAGCAAGGAAACCGCCAACACTCAGCATGAAAATCAGTACCAACATTACCCTTCGATTCTGAAGACAATAGGCGACTACATTCATCCGTCCAGCCCCTCTTGTCCCTCATGCATAGGCCTGACAAACATATCCTCGCTCAAACTATGAATTCCGGCAATAGCGATACGACGACCAGGCTCAATTCCACCTATAATCTCAATTTTATTACCAGACATGGAACCGAGTTGTACCTCCTGCTTCCGGGGATGTCCCGCCGAATCAGGAATGAGCCAGATGTAACTTTTGCCGTCACTCCCTGAGTAGACAGATTCAACAGGTATAAGGCCAACTGCTGCTTTTTGTGCTTTGAAAGATTCTCTGCTGTTTCCCAAAGTTGCACGTACTGTTGCCGTCATCCCAGGCAGTACTTTCAGAGCAACAGGTGCTTTAAATTTAATGGCAACTGCGTAGGTACGGGTGATTGGGTCCGACTCAACACTGTACTCTTTTATATCCCCTTGGAACCAGTTCTGCCCTCCGACATCAAACCGAGCAGAAATATCACTGAATTTTTCTACACCACCCTGGGCCATGAGCCTCTCTGGAACCTGGATAACAACCTCAATTTCCGATATATCCTGCAACCCCAGGATGGCCACCTGTTTCTTCACATGCTGGCGATTCTCCACATATCTCTGGGCAATAACACCATCGTATGGTGCTTTTATAAGAGTATCTTCAAGTGCTTTTTCACTGATCCGATACTCTGACATAGCGACGTCTCGAGTTGTCTTCGCAGTATCATATTCCGCCTGGGAGATCACCTCCCGTTTGAACAGGGAATCAGATCTTTTAAAATCCGCATCAGCCTTTCTGAAACTGGCCTTAGCAGCGTTATGGGCATTACGGAAATCTCGCTCATCAAGTCTAGCCAGTACTTCTCCTTCATGTACCATTCTACCTTCACGACCGTTGAGCTCAACCAGTACCCCGTCCACAGAGAAAGCAAGGTCTACGCTGTTTCTTGCTTTTACTGTTCCCGGAAACAAACGTACTATTTCCTTCCCTGCTGTAGTCACCAGAGTGGTAGGAACCGGACGGGCTTCAATAGTATCTTCCGCAGCACCGTTCTGCACCTTTACCGCTCCGGAGACGGAGGCATACCAGATTACGGTGCCAATACTGCACACGAGGGCAGTAATAACAATAAGTCGATTTTTGAATTTCATATTCCTCACCAGTTTCAGCATACTTTTTCGTCTTGTGTCAAATCAGCGGGCAAAGGCAGGCCAGCTTCCAGAATCATTGCTCTCGAAAGTTTTGCTGCAGCAATGCAGAAATATTCAGTATTCAAACAATTTACCCCACGCAGCATTTCTATGGTTTTACCAGCTGTACAGTAGAGCATGATTTGCCCATACATAAGATCTGACCAGGCTGCAGCCTCCTCATCTGAGCTCCCAGCTTTAACCCTTTTATAGAAATCTGCAGCACTCTCGCTGTTCGGTTTGAAAATCAGTTCAACCAGAGTTTCCATTACTTTGGTTGGCGCGGATAATTCGCGCAACAATATTTTTGTCTCCCATTCAGGTCTATCTGGCCGGAAGTGATCATGAAAATTTCGAAAGACAGTGGATCTGATGATCTCAGCCTGTCCTTCTCGACTCTTCATAAGAGCTGGATTTTCATCAATCACATTTTTAAAAGTGGTCATCTTACCTCTTGATTCGCCTGCCAGACATGCTTCCAGATACAGTTTTTCTTTGCTCCCAAAATGATAATGGACTGCACTCAGCTTCACACCCGCTCTGTTGGCAATCATTCTGGTGCTCACCCCCTCAAAACCATGCTCGGCAAAGAGCTCCCCCGCACTGGTTATAAGTAGTTCTTTTGTATTTTCTGCTTTTGTCATGTCACATCCATCACACATTCTTTCCAATGAACAGTCTCCCTCAATAGCAATTCGGTCACTAATGCTGCACAGTAGGTCGGTCGACCGATTATGTCAATAGGGATTATAACGAACTTGAGGAGGACAACAAGGCCAGTTTCAAAAGACTGCTGGGGAAAAACTCATGGGAAGACGTGAGATACACGGGATATTCAGGCAGGTTTGGTGGAGAAACAAAACCTTTATCGTAAAAAAAGGCCCGATCGACTGCTTATCAGCATCGACCGGGCCTTTTGAAACATTTTTCACCTGGTATAACCAGGGAGAAAGTTTTTTAAATTACTTCAGCAAACCAGCTTCTTTGTAATATTTGGCGGCACCATCATGCAGAGGAGCAGAAAGACCGTCTTTGATCATCTCTTCTTTCTTCAGGTTAGCGAAGGCTGGATGGAGTTTTTTGAAGTCATCAAAATTTTCGAAGACAGCTTTTACGACCTGATAAATGACCTCTGTCGGTACTTGGGTAGAAGATACGAACGTTGCACCAACACCAAAAGTTTGAACATCTTCATCTGTTCCGCGATAGGTTCCACCAGGGATGGTCGCAGTTCGGTAATAAGGATTGGCAGCTACGAGCTCGTCAATTTCTTTGCCTTTTACATTTACAACAATAGAATCACAGGCTGTAGTGGCTTCTTTAATAGCACCACTTGGCACACCAACAACATAAACAATAGCATCAACTTTGTTATCACAAAGGGCTGCAGATTGTTCTGCTGCTTTCAGCTCGGAAGCAAGTTTGAAATCACTTTGAGTCCAACCATACTTTTCCATTACTACTTCCATTGTCCCGCGCTGACCGGAACCTGGATTACCAATATTTACTCTTTTGCCTTTAAGATCTTTAAATTCTTTGATCCCTGAGTCAGTTCTTGCTACCAGGTTAAATGGTTCAGGATGCACTGAAAAAACAGCTCTCAATTCTTTATTTGGACCAGAGTCCTTAAACTTGCTGGTTCCGTTGTAGGCATGGAATTGCCAATCTGACTGGGCAACACCCATATCAAGCTCTCCACCGGCAATTGCATTGAGGTTGTAAACAGATCCACCTGTACTCTCTACTGAGCAGCGAATTCCGTGTTCTTTTTTACCTTTATTAACCAGTCGGCATATCGCTCCACCTGTGGGGTAATACACCCCTGTAACGCCACCGGTACCGATGGTTACGAACTGCTGACTCGCCTGGGTATATACAGGAACAGCAGTTAACGCCAAAACAAAGCACGACACCATGGAAACAGCCAGTTTACTCATAGTCTTCATACAATTTCTCCTCTTGATGCTGATTAATGATAAATGCCCCCTTTGGACACATCTCCCCATTACTACACAATTACAGATAAGGTAGCATGATATCCAAGAGAAAAAAAGAGAAAGCCGTGGAAAATGACGATATCCTTATATTTCACAACCTTTAACACCACGCATATGCTGCAGAGAACCACTATTTTTAACGAGCAAAATCTCACTCATGATAGACAGAGCTATCTCTTTGGGTTTTACCGAGGCTATATCGAGCCCCATGGGTGCGTATATGTCAGCCACTCTTTCACGCGGAACTCCCCGTTCCAGTAAATAGCTAAAGGTATTTTGAATTTTCTTCCGGCTACCGATCATGCCAATGTATGATGGTTCTGAGTTTTTGACAACAGACTCAAGCGCGAGACGATCAGCCTCATGGGATCTGGTGGCGATGGTCACAAAACAATTGGTGTCAAGAGTACACTCTGTCAGGGTACGTTCCAGGTTTTCAGTGACTATTCGCTCTGCTTCAGGAAATCTTTCCTGGGTTAGCAGTTTTTCCCGGTCATCTATAACCACCACCCGAAATCCCTGATGTAAGCCAAGCTGATACAATTCAAAACCTATGTGGCCTGCACCTACCACAATCAGCCGGGGTGGCGGCAGAAATACCTTGATGAACATTCTCAGTTCACCGCCACAGATCATACCAAGGTCACCGCCAGAATCGAGTGTGTAGCGTACTTCTTTACTTTTCCCTGTAACCATGCAGTCTACAGCTTCAAGTACAGCCCTGTTTTCGAGGCTGCCACCGCCAACAGTACCAGCAATCGTTTTATCTGCTTGAACTGTCATCATCGCCCCGGCTTTTCCAGGAGATGAGCCTGTATTAGCAATAACGGTCACTAAGGCCACAGGTTCACTGGCATTCAAACATGCAGCCAGTGTTTCAACAATAGTAATATCCATAATGTATCCTCATCCTACTCACTTCAATTGCCGACTTCGTGCTTATAACGACTCAACAGAACCTTTTCAGCAGTAATAGGCAGTGTACGAAAATGTGTGCCGACAGCGTTATAGATTGCCTGAGCAATTGCAGGTGCTGGTGTATTGCAGACAACCTCCCCAA
Source organism: Desulfocapsaceae bacterium (assembly GCA_033852035.1). Lineage (GTDB taxonomy): Bacteria > Desulfobacterota > Desulfobulbia > Desulfobulbales > Desulfocapsaceae > Desulforhopalus_A. The sequence continues at coordinate 23,911 of JAWSVG010000009.1, forward strand.
CAGATTTTGCCCCGAGAGGTCCGGTCGGTTCATAGCTTTCCTCAAAGAGTACCTGCAGCCCGTGGATATCTTCTCGTCCGGGGATTTTATATTCCATAAAGGAGTCACTGGCGAGCTTCCCTCTTGCAGTATATCGGACGTCTTCATGCAGGGCCAGACCGATCCCCATCACCACACCGCCTTCAACCTGAATTCGAGCAAGGGATCTATTCAACACAGTTCCACAATCAACAACAGCAACATAATCGAGCACACGACAGACACCGGTTTCCAAATCAACCTCAACCTCTGCGAAACCGGCAATAAACGGAGGTGGAGACGTATCACCACCAAAGGTACCTTTTGCAACCAACTGACCCCTACCGCCATAGGAGCAGAGACTCTTGGCGAGCGCGGCCAGAGTCATGGATCTTTCACTGGATGTGGCAAATGTCCCGGAGTCATATTCCACTTCAACTGGATCAACACCCAGTAGTCTGGCCGCCGTGGAACACATCTGCAGCTTCATATTCTCAGCCGCAACAAGTGCCGCATTGCCTGTGACATATGCCCCGCTTGAAGCATAGGCTCCAGGGTCATAGGGGAGTGTGTCCAGATCAAAACTTGAGACAATGACTTCTGTCATTTCAACCTCAAGTATCTCTGCTGCAATCTGACAGAGAATGGTGTCAGAGCCCTGCCCCATATCTGAGGCAGAATGGGTAAGGGTAAAAAAGCCGTCCTCATTGAGCTTTAGGATAACGGAACCGCTGTCAATGCCGGCGATGCCAGAGCCCTGCATTGTGACTGCCATACCATAGCCGCGGATTTTGTTGGTACTCACCTGCTGTCTGGGATAATTGTGTACCCAACCGATACGTTCCTTGCCAGCTGCAATACATTTATGCAGACTGCTGCTTTTCAATATAGCGGGAGTCTCGGGCGTTGATCCAGAGAGTTCCGGATGTTCTTCACCTTCCTCAATCAAGTTTTTCAGGCGAAGTTCGCCGGGATCCATCTGCAGCTTTTCTGCAAGCTCATTCATTGCAGACTCCAGGGCAAAAGTACCCTGGGTTGCGCCATACCCCCGCAGGGCTCCGGCAGGACTTTTATTGGTATAGACCGCATGCCCGTGATACCTGTAACTTTTCGCCTTGCTGTACATGGGCATGGTCTTTTGGCCCACAACCCAGAAAACGGTGGGTGCATGTTCGCCGTAAGCCCCTGTATCGGAGAGACAGTGAATGTCCACGGCTTTAATATTCCCCTGTCTATCTGAACCAAGGCGAACCGAGAGCGTCATAGCGTGTCGACTGGTGGTGCAACTAAATGTTTCCTGCCTGGTATAGACGATTTTAGCGGGTTTTCCCGTCTTCATGGTGACAATCGCAGGGAAGATCTCTACTGAGGCCGTTTGCTTCCCCCCGAAACCTCCACCTACTCGTGGTTTGAGGACCTTAATCTTACTCTTAGGAATTCCAAGGATGTGTGAAAGGTGCCGACGCACGTGATAAGGAATTTGGGTGGAGGTCATAACCTGCAGGCGACCGTTCACATCAAAAGAGGTTGTTGCCCGGTAGGTTTCCATCATGGCATGAGCCTGCGCCTGGGTACGATAGGTCTGTTCGACGATAACCTCACATTTTGCCAGTTCTGCTTCTACGTCTCCCCCCGTAACTGTGTGACTGGCAGCAATATTCCTGGCAGCATCACAGCCGATAAAAAAGTTGGTATGGGGCTGACTGACATGGACCAGATTGGAGTTATCAACAGCAGTCTCGAGATCGAGCACAGCCGGTAACAACTCATATTGAACTGCTATTGCACCACATGCCCGGTGGGCTGTAAGCTCATCAACTGCTGCAACTATTGCCACCTCGTCTCCAACATAGCGCACTGTGTCTTCCAAAATTCTTCGATCATAAGGTGAAGGTTCAGGAAATGACTGTCCCGCCAGAGTGAAAGCGGTTTGCGGCACATTTTTATAGGTAAGCACGCACTCCACCCCGGCCATCGCTTCGGCACCGGAAGTGTCTATTGAAAGAATGCGCGCCGAAGCATGAGGACTGCGCAGGATCTTTACAATCAGCGCATTATTATTCAGATCGAGATCACTTGTGTAGACAGGAGCCCCTTTAACCAGAGACATACCATCAATTTTGGGGATATTTTTACCAATAAACTTCATCACTCTGCCCCCATGAATTTCTTAATGGCCCGCATCTGTCCTTTATATCCGGAGCAGCGACAAAGGTTTCCGGCAAGATAGTGATTCATCTGTGCCTCTGTCGGCGCCACAAGTTCTCGTTTCATCGCAAGAACCGTCATTGTAAAGCCGGGGGAACAAAATCCACACTGCTCTGCTCCTTCTGCCACCATAAATGCGCCAAAAGCTTCGGCTTCATCCTGAAGTCCCTCAATGGTGGTGATGACCTTGCCGCCAACCCTCGCAGACAGAGTTGAGCAGGAAAGAACTGGCCTGCCGTCAATCCAGACGGTACACAGGCCACAAGAGCCTGTATCACAACCCTCTTTCACACTAACATATCCATAGCGCCGGAGAGTCTGAGACAGGAATTCACCGCTTGGAAAATCAAGTACGAGTTTGCGCCCGTTAACTTCAGTTTCAAGATGCATGGATCACCTCCGCCAGTGCTCTTTGGACCAATACAGGACACACTGCCTTTCGGTATTCTCCGCTCCCGCGAGGATTATCTCCAAATTGCAGATTGTCTGCAGCAATCCGACCAGCTTCAACTGCCGTTTCGGCATCTAACCCATGCCCATCAAGGTAGGAGGCAGCATCAGGAACATGGAGGGCGCGACCCGGCCTGCATCCCACAACAACTCGGTATCCTCTATTTTTTCTAGCCACAGCCACATTAAGGACGGCGTAATCACTTTTGACCTTTCGGACACTACTAAACGCCGCCAAACGACCGTCTTTGGGGATAATAATCTTTTTCAGGACATCCTTGAAACCTTTCCCCTCCAGATATTCCTCCAGCAAAACCTCTCCATGTTGATGAAACACAAGCTTTGGCTCAAGTGCCATAAGGGCTGTCAGGGGGTCAGAAAAGGGATAGCGACCAGCTACTGTACCACCGATGGTAACACAAGCTCTCAGCTGCACCCCGACGATACTTTTCAAAGCACTCGTCAATACGCCGGACCATAGGCTGCTGGTTGATGGATGTGTTTCAATACTTCGTAGCGAAGTCATTGCACCAATCTCTACCACATGGTCAGTTTCTCGGATAAAGTCGAGGTCGAGCCTGGAGAGATCGATTGCGGTACTTATTTTCCTTGTACCCAGGCGCAGGTAGCCGCAGCCTCCAAGAACCGCACTTCCCGGTACAGAGAGCAGTGTGCTGTAGGCCTCTGCCAGATCCGAAGCATACAGATAATTGTCTATTTGCAGCATAATCGATAACTATTTGAATTATTATTAAAATTGAAAAGACACATAGATATTTGGGGCCTCCAGGTGGGGTGTATGCTACCTAGTGGCCGAACGAAAACCGCCAATTTCCCCGATTACTTCGTTGTTCGAAAATTTTAATCCTCGGAATATCAACTATATGCCTGTGGTTAAAATTTGCGTTCGCCTCGTACTCGTAAAAATTTGCAGGTTTTCGGTCAGCCACTACCTAGAGACAAATCCTCTTCTGCAGACAGATTACCACATCTCACACGGGATTACCCTTCACATCAATTTTGCGTGCCATACATTTACTGTATTATATGGCGTGGAAAAACACCATACTCATGGGTTAATGGGTAATGGATGGGTAAAAAACAACAAACGATATGTTTTTTTAGGATGCCAAGAGAATTTTACTGATCTGGGAAAGTATCTCTTTCTTTTTAGTTGCAAGATCCAGAGGTGATGTTTTTTGCTCAGCTTCCTCTAGTAATGAAATAAAAAGGTTAACAAGGAATTGATTGGCAACCTGCAAGATAGGGGAGCTGTTTTTCTGCCAGAATATCGGGGAGTCAGTATCTGACATATTTCTTAATATCGTTAAACAAGCGAAGATCATGAGCTCTGCGACCCAATGTGTTTTCGGATCCCTGAACTGCACCTCACCCTCAAAACCAAAGACACCACTTTTCACCAAATAGTCCTGCTTTTCATAGAAATCATATCCAGAAGTGCCGGCCAGAACTATCTGTCTATGACATAAAAGGTTCGCCGTCCTGTCCAGACGATCAAGCAGACAATTATTTTTTAAGAACAACAGGTTGGAGCGTAGATCCCCAAGAGTGGCCTCCGACACGAACATAAGGAAACCGATCTCCGGTTCAATGCCGTGATTCCTGCAAAGTCGGATAGCCCTCTCTGCCGTGCCAGCGGTTGAACTCTTTTTTATAAGACGAAGAATATTCTCAGACCCGCTTTCAATGCCTAAAAGAAGGCTTGTCATTCCGGCTCCAACGAGAGCCTCCATTATTTCATCGTCAAGATCATTTGGCCTGGTCTCCATGCCAAATGTAATATGTAGAGGCCTGATTAATTGGAGAAGTGCAAGGGTTCGCTCTTTACCTCTTTTTCCCGGTCCGATAAAATTGGGATCAGCAAAATAAAAATCACACGCTCCCCGGGCAACCAATTGTTCCATTTCGGAAAAGATGTTTTCAGGACTTCGCCCCCTCCACCCACCACCATGCCCGTCGAAGGCCGGTACCAGGCAAAAACTGCATCGATTATAGCAGCCGCGACTGGCCTGTATGGTAACGGTAGAATCTAAAGCAAGTCGCTGGGGGAAAGCAAACACGTTCGGCATTTTCTCAGGTGGACGAGGTTGAAAAGAGATCTCTCCTTTTTGTAAACGAACGGCAAGACCAGGAATGTCGGCAAGCTTCTCCTTTTTTTCAAGGGTCACTGCCAATTCAACCAGGCTATGTTCGAATTCCCCCACTGCAATGGAATCAACTGCAGTTACCTCTTTTAAAATATCAACGTAAACGAGAGAAGGCAGGAAACCAAAGAGATTAATGTGTCCGGAAAAGCCGTTATCTTTAAGAGTGACAAAAAATTCGAACAAACGTTCAGTCTGTTCCCAGAAGTAGACAGCGTTTACGCAAAGCAGATCACTTTTCCCGGCAACAATCTTTTTTACAGACTCTTGAAAGGTCGACCCGGGAATAGCGTCGTCGATCAAACGAACATCCATACCGCCTTGTTCCAGAGCAGCAGCAGCATACCCACCCATAAGACAGGAGCAGAGCGGTGTGTTAGCAATTTCGTTAAATTTTTTCTCGGAACGTAGTCTCGGGTGATCCAGAACGATGACGTTCACTGTGATACCCCCAACCTGGAGAAGACACCGGCTGCGTGACATTTTGCCTCATAATCATGAAGGACATGGTTGTGCTGCGAAGGATTATAGTAGACAGGGTAGAGCAGATCCGTCTCGACATCCAGTTCCCCGCGGGCAATGAGCTGTGTTGTCAGAGGCGCCCCGGGATACAGCCTGATGTGATTAAAGATGACAGCACCCAAATTCCCGACGGGTTCGTGTATTTCAAGAATTCTATCCAGCATATCAAGAGCTTCCTTACGTTCCAGATCAGTCTCACCTGGAAGATTAACCAAAAAGTGACACATGGTCAGCAAGCCAAGTTCACTTGTCACTCTCGAACCATTGAGTAGATCTTCTTTCGTCATTTTTTTATTGAGCAGTTTCAGACCGCGCGCCGTCAATGCGTCCCCGGAAAAATAAATTCCGCAAAGCCCGGTTTCCATTGCCAAGGCTAGATTTTCCAAGGTGACACTCTCTTCCCTGAAAAAACCGGTCCAACTCATATCAAGTTTTCTTCTTGAAAGCTCCCTGCAAAGCTCCTCAAAATGAGCTTCCGGTCGGTTGATCACTGGATCTGTAAAATGAAACAGATTGACCTTGTGTTCTTTAAAAAGATATTCCATCTCATCAACAATTTTCGAGGGGCTGCGTAGCCGCATGGAGGTCCCCCCCAGAAAGGGATAGAGACAATAACCGCACCAGAGATCACAGCCCCTCTTGCCTTCTATCCCCATAGCCGCAATATAATTGTTGGCACGAAGATAATCATCAGGCCTAAAGGCGACATCATCCAGCGGAGGCAAGTCATCCATATCTATCTGAGGACCTGGGTCATTCAAGACGACTCTCCCCTCTTTTCGCCAGGCGATGCCCGGCACCTCTTCAAGGGGTGTAGCGTTATCCAGTAAACGAGGAAAAATCAGTTCCCCCTCTCCCTTCAGCCCTATATCAAGCTGCGGTACCTCGTGCATCAATCGCTTGGTAAAAAGTGAAAAAGCAGGTCCTCCTGCAATGATTCTTGCTTTTGGAAGGAGGGTTCTTGCAAGTAACCCGGCAGTCTTTAACGAGGACAGATAGGATGCCTGGTGCCCCGCCAACGGATCAAGATTTCGAAATGAGAAGGCAACGATCTCGGGCCGGACTGTTTCCAGAAGACGCTTCAATTCCGGCCAGGGATCGGAAACTATGTTCATATCGAGAACACGACTTTCAACAGTGTTCGCGATGAGACTCGACAACCGGGACAGACCAAGCGGATATACTTTTTCACCAGCTCCCATATGCGAGGTGGGAAGTTGAATCAAGACAATTTTCCTTCTCATCATGACACCAGCAATAGGCCTATGTATTGAACATAGCCTCCTTTTTTTTTGACCGGCGCGAGTGACCAACCCGCATTTCCGGCAGTAGAATAGACATCGATCCCCGACCCTTCCATGGAAGGCCTGGCAAGGTTATGATGTCGACATTTACCACTCTCAGGACATTCCGGACAAATCGTACAGGGTCCTGCCACAAAAACGAAGGCTTTTTGGTTGCCCGCAAGAAAAACTCCTTTTTCAAGACGAAGAAGCTTCTGATGAAAATCATTTCCCGGCGGTTGGCCCTGCACCAACACGGCACAGTTATAATCATCTAACATCGTTCTTGTCTCTAAATAATCCATACCATGAGGAGGGCATTGGAGGTTTGTGCCAAATCGGTCACAGCCAAATCTGCATTTTTTCCCTACCCAGGCCCCTGTCACAACCTCTCTGGGATCGATGATCTTCGCCTTGTCAAATCCTTCGGCCAGAGCCATTTCCAACCACGGATCCTGTTTGGCATGTAATTCAGCCCCTCCCCCTGCGAGTATGAATGACGTATCTGTCGTAAGGTCTCTTATACTCATCTTCGTCAGACCAATATCTTGAAGCCACCTACGGATATCTCCATACTCATGGCAGCTGCCATTGTAGGTGTTCAGCATCATACAAAGATCATACAGAGCCCCCTTATGAGGCCTGGTACCCCCACGATCAGGAAAATAATCGTGGATGAGCAGAACGCCCTCCGCATCAAGCAAAGCCGCCGCCTTCTCAAGCAGTTCCCTCGCTTCAGCCTCACCGTAAGCATGCAGAAAATTGGAAAGAATAACCAGGCCGAATTTTCCATTCAACTTTTGGCTCCTGAAATCGCCTTTGATCATGGTAATTCCATGCCATTGAGATGGTTCAGGATAGAGGGAGAGTGCAGCATCAATTACTTCAGGGAGATCAAAAACCAGACCTGACAGGTCTGGCATCACTTTACGGAATGTTCTGATTATCCCCCCGGCCCCTCCTCCCACATCCAGGACTGGTCCCGATATGTCTTTGTCTTTCAGACAGTCTGCGATTTCTTGCGCCTTCTGGCGCATCAGAGTGTCCATGGCCCCAACGTAGCGACGATTTCTTTCCTCGTAACTCAAATCAGCTTTCTCGGCGGGTTCGTCAACCAAAAGTCTTTTCGTAAGCCCATTCCAGTTCGACTGCATATACTTGCGATAGAGAAAGAAGTCCCCCATATAATCTATTTTTCCAGGAATAAGGTAACGGGATACGCTAAGACTGTTCATCCAGTTGTCTTCAAAACATGAAACAAGGCCTATTCGTGCAAGACTTCTCAGGAGGCGGTTCAGCTCAGCTTCTTTGCAACAAGATTTTTCGGCCAAGACAGGAAGAGAACAGCCCCCCTGTTCAAGATGCAGGAAAATATGTAACTCCAGCGCGGAGAAGAGAACCTCCGAGTACCAGTAGGCAGTGGCAAGATCTTCCAGGTACTGAAACCCGTCCTGAGCCGGATCGACATCCGGAAAACCAGTTTGACTATTCATATTTCTCCTTAGCCGGATATTTCTGCTGCTTCAAGTATAATTGTCTAATACCGATAAACGGTAAATACGCCACGATTTCGAATCAATTTCTAGAGCGCTCCCCTCTCTTCCAGCGGTGGTATCTCTCCATCCAGCCCAGAATCTTTTCAGGTGCATGAGCCTTTTTCCATTCCCCGGCAACATATTTGTTCGCCTCTGAGAGCGTGGGATAAGTGTGAATGGTTCCAAGAATTTTACTCAGCCCCAGGCCATGTTTCATGGCCAGCACAAACTCGGTGAGAAGATCACCGCCATGTTCACCGACAATTGTAACCCCAAGTATTTTATCCTTGCCTGGAACCGTTAAAACTTTGATAAAACCATGTGCAGCCCCGTCGGCTATCGCACGATCAAGATCGTCAATACCAAACCGTGTTACCTCGTAGTCAACCCCCTTTACTTTCGCTTCTTGCTCATTGAGTCCTACTCTGGCTACTTCCGGATCAATAAAAGTGGTCCACGGAATAACCGAATAGTCCACTTTGAACTTTTTCCACTCACCCAACAGGGCGTTAACCGACGCGTACCAGGCCTGATGACCTGCCGTGTGGGTAAATTGATAGGGACCGGCCACATCACCTGCAGCAAAAATGTTCGGGTAGAGCGTTTCCAGATATTCATTTGTTACCACGGTCCTTTCCGTCTTAATACCTAAATTTTCCAATCCATAACCCGTCAGGCGAGCCGTCCTGCCGACGGCACATAGAAGCACATCATAGTCGAGCCTTTTCTCTTTTCCGTTATGCTCAACGATGAGAGCCTTGCCTATCGCATCCTGTTCACAACGCACAGCATTGTGGTCGGTGAGAACAAGAACCCCGTCTTTTTCAAGAGACTCCCGTGCAAAAGCGGATACATCCACATCCTCGCGAGCCATAAGTCTCTCACCCCTTTGCACCTGAACGACCTCTGAGCCGAGACGGACAAAACATTGAGACAATTCGCAGCCAATGGGACCTCCACCGAGAATGACCAGGCGTCCGGGTGGATTATCCTGTTCAGAAAGAACCTGCCAAAGGGTGTCACTGGTCAGGTAACCTGAGTTTTCAATGCCTGGCAGAGGTGGGACAAAGGGTGCGGCGCCTGTAGCAATGATAATTGACCGGGTAGTAAGCCGTCTGGTCCCACCCGCCGCCAGTTTCACCTCAACAGTCCATGGATCGACTATCGTAGCTACTCCTTCCTCAACGTCGACTCCAAGGCCTGTATATCGTTCAATGCTGTCGTGAGGTTCTACCGTTGCAATGATATTGTGTACACGTGCCATGACCTTTTTGAAACTGAAATCCGCGTTAATATTCTCAAGACCATAGTGTGCACCAGTTTTCATCAGATGTACCAGTTTTGCACTTTTTATAAGCGCTTTACTCGGCACACAGCCATAATTAAGACAGTCACCCCCCATTTTATGAGCTTCAACTAGAGTTACTTTTGCCTTTACAGCAGCAGCAATATAGGAACTGACAAGACCTGCAGCACCAGCGCCTATAACCACAAGGTTTCTGTCAAAGGTAGCTGGCTTTTTCCATTGGGTGTAAACCTTTCGTTTTTTTGACCATTCCGTTACTTTTTTAGCGAAAAGCGGGAAAACCCCAAGCAAAGCAAAGGAGAGAAGAAGCCCTGGGGAGAGTATCCCGATCAGACCATCAATCTTAGCAAGCTGTGTTCCGGCATTAACATAAACCAGCGTACCGGCAAGCATCCCCACCTGGCTCACCCAGTAATAGGTGAAAGTTTTGATCGGGGTCAATCCCATTAGTATATTGATCAGAAAAAAAGGAAATATGGGCACCAGTCGCAGGGTAAAAAGATACAGCGCTCCCTCTTTCTCAACACCTCTGTTTATAGCCTCAAGCCTTTCACCAAAACGTCTTTGCACCGTGTCTCTCAAAAGGTAACGGGCGACGAGGAAGGCAAGTGTTGCCCCGATGGTCGAGGCAAAAGAGATGAGAACAAACCCCCAGACCAAACCGAAGAGCCCCCCCCCTGCCAAGGTCATAATAACGGCTCCTGGCAAGGATAATGCTGTAACAATGACATAGAGAGAAAAAAACAACAGGCTCACCAGAAACGGTGCACCGTCTCGAAGTTCCATAAATTCCAATTGACTTGACTTTATGCTTTCAAGGGTCAGGAACTGATCAAGATCAAGAATAAAAAAACTGATAACCGCTACGGCAATAACGATAACAATAATAAGTTTTTTCATATTTTTTCCTTCTGGAGAAAGAATAAGCGTGGTTACTCGGTGGCTACAAGGAAAACAAGACGCAGTTTTAAAATACAGTTCAGATTTATTTGTTACCTAAATTTTACAGACGCAAAGTAGAGAAAAAAATGATTTATCATTTCAGAAACTCATTTGTTCATGAGTACCATTTTTTCTGTTACTTGCCTCCCCTTCGGGATTGACAATTCCACCGAATCTGCCTTGTTACCGAAGCTTTGAAATATATTTATACGTCTTCAGCTTCGCTGCCTCGCATCTCTGATGAACTAGTCAATTGCAAAATTTAGGTGTTATTTAGTGCCAACAGTTTTACAATTAGGCTGAACAGATCATAGACAACGTACCTGCGGTACACAATAACCATCTTCGGACATTTTCTTTTCAGACGCGAAGAATCGACTACTAAATGAAAGATTATTACAAAATACTTGGGGTGAGCCAAAACTGCACGGAAGAAGAAATCCGCAAGAAATACAGGAAACTGGCCATGCAGTACCACCCGGACCGCAACCCCAACGACCCTGCCGCTGAGGACATGTTCAAAGAAATAGCAGAAGCCTATGGTGTGTTGACCGACCCTGTGAAAAAACGCGAATACGATAGCTGCAAAGCGACTGGGGCCCCATTTGAAAATGGCCGTGGCGGCTTTTCATACAGTCAGGAAGATATTCTTAAAGATCTGTTTCGAGATCCCCGTTTTCAGGCAATGTTCACAGGACTTCTCCGAGAATTCCAGCGATCTGGTTTTCGTCACAGCTCCACGTTTGTGAGAAAAAGTTTTTTCGGCGGTAAAGGAGGTGCTTTTATTGGAGGTATCTTTCTCATGGGTTCTATGGCTGTTCCATTACTGACCGGCGCTGCCAAGAAAACCCTGTCAGGGAAACTATCAGGAAAATCTTCTTTTTTCAGATCCGCGGGAAATGTCGTTGGAACCCTTATGGGCAAGGGCAAAAAAAACACCAGCACAAAAGCCGAGACAAACAGCCAGCAACAGCACCATAAGGATCTCGATACAACCTACCATACTCCCCTCACCAAAAAAGAACTCAAATACGGCAAGACCATTGAGATCATCGTCTACGGAGATCAGGGCGAGCAGACCCTGAAAGTAACAATACCTCCGGAAAGCAAAGATGGTCAAAAGCTGCGTCTTCGCGGTAAGGGACGTTCCGGCCCTCTCGGAAGAGGCGACCTCTTTCTTCGCCTGGTTCTGAAAAAAAACAGATGAAGAACGATAAGGGCTGGTCAGTTCTGTAACGCAAACATCGCAGCAAGAACAACCAGTACTCCCGGGATCACCCGAACCGGAGGCAAGCCATGCCCGAGTACAAGGTCTATCACCAAAACCAGAGCAGGGTAGAGATAAGAGTAGGCCATCACTCTGGTAGGCCCGAGATAGGCAACTGAATACTGCGTAAGAAAAAACGTCGTAATGGTAGTAAAGACGGCGAGATAGACAATTCCGAACCAGACATAACCAGGCACCTCTGACCAGGACACCGTTGGCAGTTTACTCCCGGAAAAGAGTAGCAGCCAGAGGCAACCCGTGACCAGTACCCAGAAAGTTACAACAGCCATAGACTCTCCACGGTGCAAAAGCTGGACAAGTGGAGTGTAGAGCCCCATTGCAAAACAGCCCCCGAGAAAAATCAGGTCACCTTTATTCCACTCCATTGCCAGAAATTGAGATATATCTCCGACGAAGACGACCCAGACAGCTCCGACCATCCCACAGAAAAGTGCCAGCAGCTGCCCTTTTTTCAGGCGCTCATTGAGCAAAAGGAGAGCATAGGCACCGGAAATAGATGGGACAAGCGCAAAAAGAACACTGGTATTGAGGGCGCTGGTATAGCGAAGAGAGAGAAACATGCAACAGAAGAAGATAACAAGACAGCCACTGATTAATGCACTGCGCCAGAGAAGAGAAGGTGAGAAGTTCAGGCCATACCTGAAGTGCACCCATGGACCAAAAAGACAAGCCGCCACACTGAAACGAACAAGAGTCAGAATCGCGGGATCTAAACCAGAGGTAATCTTGGCCCCAACCGTAAAGGAGGTGGAGACAAGAATGGCCGAGATGGTCATTAAGAGATGGATAAAAAAAAGAGACGGTCTTTTTATCCCCTCTATCCCTTCTTTCTTAGAAAAGATCTGACTCACACCTGCCGAGGACTTTCCTTTGCAGAAGCGGCATCACCATGATCTTGTTTAATATGTTTAAAGGTACCCATTGCCGCGGCAACCATGGAACTCATATCGGTAAGGTTTCCAGGGACAATCATGGTATTGTTCTCTTTGGCTAGTTTGCCAAATTCACCAAGGTACTTCTTTGCGACCTCTAGATTGGCCGCCTCCTTGCCACCCGGCGTTGCAAGAACCTCCGCCACCTTTCTGATGCCTTCGGCAGTTGCTTCTGCGACCTTGAGAATCTCCATAGCCCGGCCCTCTGCCTCATTAATTCGCTTTATTTTTTCCCCCTCAGAAAGAGAGATAGCCTCACCTCGATCACCTTCTGCACGGTTGAGGATGGCCTGCTTTTCACCTTCTGACCGTGCGATCTCTGCCCGTTTTTCCCGCTCCGCCTTCATTTGCTTCTCCATAGCCTCAAGTACTGTCCTAGGCGGCTGTATATCCTTTATCTCATAGCGAAGCACTTTTACACCCCAGTTTGCAGCTGCCTCATCAAGGGCGAGTACAACCTGGCCATTCAATGTTTCACGAGCCTCAAATGTGTTATCCAGGCTAATCTTACCAATGGCCGATCGCAGGCTGGTCTGTGCAAGCTGAGACGCTGCAAAACGATAATTATCAATACCATAGGCGGACATCTTCGAATTCATCACCTGTAGATAGAGTATACCGTCGACCTCAAGAGTGACGTTGTCGGCAGTTATGCAGGTCTGCGCTGCAATATCAATAGGTTCTTCTTTCAAAACGCGCCTGTAGGCCACCTTATCAAAAAACGGGATAAGAATGTGAAAGCCGGCAACCAGCGTTGTTCTATACTTACCGAGCCTCTCCACCACATATTCAGAACGTTGAGGTACCACCACCGCAGTTTTAAACAGGACAACAACAACAAGCAGCAGGACAACGCCAAGTGCAATAAGGTTCTGTTCCATAATATCCTCCTTTCCAAGGTGTTAGACTTTTTCTACATGAATGACGAGATTTTCCTGACGAACTACGGTTACAATCTCACCATCTTCAATTTTTTCATCCGCAGTAGCTCTCCAGAAGGTGCCTGAGTATTTGATACGTCCCTCTGCCGGTGGGAAAATCCCCATACAGACGACTCCTCTGTCTCCCGGAGTCGCTGTGGCAACATCCAGGTCATCGTTGTCCTCCTCTGTTTCGGAGTCAAAAAAACGTTTCTGAATCATCCCCCGCAGAGTGAACAGTGAGAATAAGGACGTGACGATAAATAAAGCCAGTTGCCAACTGATTGCTATTGGCAGAACCCAGGCGACAAGAGCGGTTATCATCGCTCCCAAACCAAAAAAGAAAAGGATGAACCCGGGCAAAGCCATCTCTAGAAAGAACAGCATCACTCCAATAATCAACCAATACAATGCGGGGTCAACTGTTTCCATACAATCCTCTAGATGAATAATTATCTTAGTAGTTTCTGGAGCATTCCAGAATAGGTAAAGAGTGGTTACGATTTATCGAAATGCAACGGAGAAGAGAGAAAACTACACGACAGAACAAGGTAGAACAAGCAGCTGTACTGGTTCTACCCTCTATCACTGTAAACGGGGAACAGCGAGGAGTAACGCTGCCGTCAGATTTTTTGATCATTGTGGTTATTTTTTGAAAAAACTCTTCAATTTTGCCCAGGCACCGCCTGTGGCCGGCTCCTCTGGCTCAGTCTCGTTTTGGGGTGCCGGTTCTTCTGTTTCAGCGTCTTCAAACTCGTTTGTAGCCTCGACAGGTTTCTCTTCGATCTCATTTTCAACATCTGGTCTTTCAGGCTGCACACAATTCGTACAGTACAGGCGCCCGTTACTGGTGATAAAGGATTCATCCGAATTTCCTTCTATGCCACACTGCCAGCATTGCTTTTTCTCAACCCCGTATGGTTCCTGCTCAATCTCGTCTTCTAATGGGACAGTATCATCTTCCCGCTCTTCCTCGTCGGGCTCTTC